>CAZJTZ010000006.1:0-121163 GCA_964549105.1 uncultured Nitrospirales bacterium | reverse complement strand
CCCATTTATTGAGGTTGGAATTACCAAAGACAATACTATTGAGGTTTTCCCCAATGAATATACACCATCTACGCAGACAAAAGTTTCAGATGAAGGTGAAGTTAAAATATCTATTCAATGGAAAGAAGACAAATTTGATATTAAGATTAATGACCAATTATTAACAGAAATACCTGCAAATCAGAGCCATTTACTTCCTGCTCTGTATGCTCAATCTTGTACTACTAATTTCAAAGATTTCCAATTAACAATATCAAAAATTGGAAAGGTAAAAGGAGAAGTTTCTCCTGAACCTATTCCTATCAAACCTGTTGCGACTACCTCACAAAACAACAAATCTCTTCCCCGTATTCGGTTGGGTGAACAGGGGGGGAAGAAGGTATTTGTGAAAGCGACGGACAATTCTCTATTTGTTCCACGCGGATTTAATCATGTGGTTCTGGAGTATCGAAATTCAGGTCGGCACGCACTATTTAATACAAATGTGTATAATCCAGACGAGATGGAGAGTGTGTTAAAAAAGATGGAGGAATGCGGAGGGAATGCAATTCGTGTTTGGGCATGGGGCGCACAAAGTGAGCATGGGTTCTTATCTACAAAGGAAAATGAAATTCTGAATGTGGACTATATGAATAATTTTATAGATTTCCTCCGTAGAGCAACTGCACATAATATTTATGTAATTCCTATCTTAAATGATTATCCGGATATAGGTTATTTTGGAAAGGCTTTGGTATCACTTCACGAGCAATCGGCAACAGACGACCCGCATATAACAGGGGAAAATCGCCAAATATTCTGGCAATCGTTCATACATGCAAAAGCAATAGCAATGAAGCATTTTATCCAATACATTAAGGATACTGAACCTTCTCTGCTTTCGACAGTTCTGGCATGGTCACTTCAAAATGAGGTTTTTTTAATGAATTGTGAAGGACCCTTTTCAACCTTTACGGGGGAGATAACTTTGCCCGACGGCAGTAAAGGTTTAGTCTCTACGCAGGAACATCGGCAGGAGGTCTACGACCGAACTATTCTTTACTGGGCAAATGCACTTACAAAGGAGATAAAATCAGTAGATTCGGAAGCATTGGTTACGGTCGGTATGTGGACGAGTGACGCAGCAGGAAGAAAACCGACGGCAGGATTGTTATTTGATAATAAAGATGTTCGATTTCCGCCGAGACCGTCAGTGCTCGGTGGAAAAGATAGTATACTTGATTTCATTGACATTCATATTTATCCGTGGGATAATACATCTCGGGTAAATTTGGAGTGCCATGAACATGGTTTTGTGCAAAAGCCTGTAATTGTAGGAGAATATGGCGTGTTTCAGAATGTGTCCGTTGAACAAGCGAAAACAATGTTAATTGAGTTTCTACAGCAGGCATACAAGATGGGATACATTGGCGATTTGTATTGGGTCTGGGATTTAACAGAAGTCCCAGGACAAACTTATAGTGCTGTAAAAGAAGGATTGGCGCAATATGTTATCCAATGGAGTGACTGGAAACAATACTTCCCCCGATAACGCGGAGAAGAGACAGCCATGGTGGACAATACTAAAAGGAAATATCCTATATTTAGGCTTGACGAGTTTGTTCACAGATATTTCCTCAGAAATGGTTTATCCACTTTTACCTCTATTCATTGCAGGACTTGTTCCTGCGGGTAGTGCCGCAGTGTATATAGGGCTCATGGAGGGCGTTGCCGAAAGCACGGCAAGCCTTTTGAAACTTGTGTCAGGTTATATCAGTGATAAATTGTCTCGCAGGAAAGGACTCACAGTTGCAGGATATTTTATATCTACTATATGCCGTCTGTTCATGGCTTTTTCACAGACAGGATTGCAGGTGGTCTTTTTCCGTTTCCTCGACCGCGTTGGTAAAGGAATACGCACCTCTCCGCGTGACGCATTGTTAAGCGAATCAGCACCACAGGAACATCGTGGAATAGCATTCAGTTTCCATCGTTTGATGGACCATGTAGGGGCTGTTACCGGTCCGCTATTAGCGATAGTTATCCTGTATTTGTTGCTGAACGAGCAGTTTCTACCATTCATGGAAACGACACCAGAACGGGCAAATCTATTTTCTTTCCGTGTATTGTTCCTTATCTCTGTAATACCAGGAATCATAGGCGTTCTGGCTCTGGCATTTTTTGTTAAGGAAGTTACAGACGCAAAAAAGAAAACCGACGAAAATAAACCAAATTATGCGGCCTCTATTCGTTCTATTCCTAAAACATTCTACCTTTACCTTGTTAGTATCACAGTATTTGCCCTGGGGAACAGTTCAGACTTATTCCTTGTGTTCTATGGAAGTGAAAAATTTCATTATGGTCCGTTAGGTGTTATCCTTGCCTGGGTATTACTTCACATATCCAAGGTATCGTTCAGTTTGCCAGGAGGAAGTTTGTCGGACCGATTTGGACGTATCCGAGTTATCCTTGTGGGCTGGGGAGTTTACACTTTTGTTTACCTTTGTATGGGCTTTGTTCAGACACACTTGTTCTTCTGGATACTGCTTGTAATTTACGGAGCATATTACGGTTTCACCGAAGGTGTTGAAAAAGCGCTGGTTGCCGATTTAGTGCCAGTAGAAACGCGTGGTTTCGCGTATGGCTTGTATAATGGACTTATCGGCGTGTCTGCACTTCCCGCAAGCCTTGTTTTCGGCTTATTCTGGAAACTATTAGGACCAGCAACCTCATTCATTATCGGTGCTTCCCTATCCGCTACCGCAATGATTATACTCTCTGTTTTCGCCATAGTCTCCAAGAAAAACATCTCCGCAAGTTATTAAATCAAAAGATATCCGAAACTAATTGACTATGCAGCAAACAAAGAGAAATGTGGCTTGTTATCACTTTTTCTCTCTCTATAATAAAAAGTCAATACCAACATATTCTTATGTAGTACAGACATTCCTGCCTGTGTTTTTTTAAATGTAATTAGCATACATTTGATAATTTTTACATCTGTCTATAAATTTTGGAAATGTAGGGGTGTATAGCGATACGCCTTCTTCTCATTACCTTTTTAGCAAGATAGCGATAGAAAAGAGTATTGTATGTATAAGAAGGCAATTTGTAAGAGGTTTTTAAAGGGGAGTTGCCACCCGGGCAAAGTTTCAAGAGGTATAACAACATCCTATATGCGATACTTTACAGCCTTCGACATAGTTTTATATAGGAAATATTCTTAAATACAGTTCAACTCAACATAAAAGAAAAACAAAAAAACTCCTCACCTTGCAAAGGGGGTGTATCGCGTTAGCGACGGAGGGGTCAATTCCCTTCAAACACCCTCTATAAGGACTCCCCCTTCCGCAAAGAGGGAGAGTCTTTGTTCTGAATAAATTGTATTCGAGAATATATTCTGGATAAACCATGTATAAGGGGTTGTAGGGGAATATAGACATTTTGCCCGCGAAAAAAACATCAAACACAGAAGGTAAATATTCAAAGGCTACAAAACGCAAATATGTCGAATACATTAATTCGGAGAAACGATGAGTTTAACCACATACAGTAATATATTCTGGACAAACCCTACAGAATAAAAAAAATATTTTGTTTCTCCTTAGCGTTCTTTACATCTTACCTGGCGACCTTTGGGTAAAATTCTTTATTTAACCCCTTAATCTTTACAAGGTATTAGTCCTGTAATTTTATTGTAAAGGTGGATTTGGGACCGAAGTAGGCACGATGAAAACTTTCCATAGTTATTTCCATTGTTTGAACACCCTGTATGGGTAGTTTAAATTGGAATTCAGTTTGTTGTCCTCGTTTCAGTGGGTTTTTCAATGTAACTCGTTGTTCATTGTTTGCAAGAATATGTAAAAACACTTCTCCCTCATTTGGGCTTTGCTCATTTCCTACCACCCATTCTGCTTCACCTAAATTTGTGCATATAACTTTCATCTCTAATGCTTCTGTCCCTTTTAGTAATTGAATGGTATCCTGCTCATGAATATCTACCTCTTCACTCCCTTTCAGCCAGACAATACGGTCAAAGTAAGCGTCCAGATACTTTAACGGATTGCTGCCATTATAGGGCACATTCCCAACGGCTATCAGTGGACAATTCTGTGAATTGGTATTACTTCCTGCACTTACGAGTTTTGGCTTTTTCCCTTCGTCAATCAGTCGCCAGAATTCTTCTTGCACTGTTTGGTAAATCCCTACCACGCCCATTGAGGTTTTGTCACGGTCAATTTCAATCTCGCAATCATAAGGTTTAAATTCTTGTTCGTTGAAGATGTTTGCATGTTTTCTGATTACTGCGGTAGCGGGGCGATATGTCCCATCGGGATTGATAATTCCAAAATCACTCTTTTCATTGACACGATAGCCACCGGGATACCACCAGAAATATATACCATCAGAGCCGCTATACAGCAACAGACGATAAAAGTCTTCAAAATATTTTGCCTGAAATTCCAGAGCAGATTGATATTCATCTACTTTTTTCCGATAGACAGAATAACCCATCTCTGCCCAAAAGAGGGGTAAGTTTGGATTGCAGAACCTGCCATATTCCACTTGAAACCAGCCTGGCTTAATCTTTTCCCAATCCCCAACTCTACCGTATGCTTCTGGTTCAAGAATGTCCACTGCCAGTGCAAGGTAATACCAGTCGTAAGGCAATGGGTTGGCACTGTTATATGTAGGGTCAGAGGTTTCGGTCATACGGAAACTAACTGCATGATAAGGGTCAATGGAACGAACAAGTGTCCTTGCCCGACTGTAATATTTGTATAGCAATGTGTCTAAAAATCGGCGATAGGCACAAGCCATAATACGCCATTCCCCATTATTGGTTAAGACTTCGTCTTTCGGATTTGTTATATTCCCCTGTTCATCTCTGGGTATGGGATAGCCCCAATCTTTTTCTGCATTTTCAACTGAGCCATACCGTTCTATGACCCATTTTGTCCATTCTGCGTCATAGCGTTTTCTACCTTCGTGCCCAGAAAAAAGTGGTTCCCATGCCAAATCATAAGCAAATACCTCGTCGTGCTCAGGCAAACGACAGTATTCTATCATTTCCTTTATCTTGTCCCATTCAAAGTCAAAGGGTGTGCCAGGTCGAAGCGACAGGTTTACTTTTAGCCTCAATAAATCTGCTCTATATAGCAAATCCAGAAGGTTTTGCTCTTTTATATTATTGTGGTATAAAAAGACACTAATAGAATTTAGTCCCATATTTGCAATATGCTGTAAATCTCTCTGGATTATCCATGGGTCATAAGATTCTGCACTTAACCAATACTCAAAATAATGAATATTTTCTGTGCCTATTCCAGATGACGGCATATAATTAACACCTTGAGGACACCACCGTTTCCCTTGATATATAAAATCGCCATTCTCAATCGTAATGTATTCCTTCTTATCACTCGGTTTCCAGCGATTTAATCCATGCGAAACAAAATCAACCACTTCGTCTCCCATCTTTAAATAGCATTCAACCAACAAATTATCACTTGCCCCTTCTGGAAAATCCATCTCTTTCTGAACTTGATTTGTTTTTAGTGGCTCAACCTGAATAGGAAATTCTTCTTTCCATAATATATTGTTCTGCCAGTTTTTTAACAATATTTGAACACTCATATTTGGAAGGTTTTTCTTCGTTGTGGAGCAGACCGTAGCACCTAAGGTAAGTTTTTGCTCCGGGAAAGTGGTATAAAAATTATTTCCGCCATCTACCAAAAAAATCCCTGTCTGGATACGATGAACCAACCTTGAAAAATATTTTAAGAACCATTCATCCTGATACCATGCGGCATTTTGAATTGCGAAGCAAGTTTGAACAGAGTTTGCGTATGATTCCTTATTATATATCATGGTTGCTGCGGCTGTTCCACGCCATTCTTCTCCTGTTCCCCACGCATGGACTAAGGGTATCCATCGCCAGGACCTTTGCTTCAAAAAGCCACCACCCCTTGGACGCGGGTGCATTAGCAATAAGTCAGCAGGTACAATGAGTGGATACCTTTCCAGACCTAACTCGGATTCCGAAGAGATGTAATGAATATCGTTAGATGAGTAGAATTTGTAATCAGGAGAGAAAAGTTCTAATTTAGGTGTTTCTATCGCTTGCATAAGCAATTGATAACCTTCCTTTACAGGTGCGGTTCCAAAACCTGCAATCCAGAACTCATGCTGACCAGCACGAATAGGCGAATGAGTCATAGCCAGACCGATACAACATTGAACCGCATTCTGCGGATTGAAGGAAGTCCCTGTGCGAGATGGAGGACCTTCCCATAGTTTGAATTTATCTGGGGTGAGTGCGTAAAGTTTCCAATCCGTGCCCAGCGGGACGGAGGCAATCCAGCGAGAACTGTCCTGTTCACGCCATTCAATTGTCAGGTATTCTGTTAAACTATCCCCTTTTGCAAAAAATACAGTTTCTTGATGTTGCTCTGGAAATGGATTTTGAATAAGTGGAGAAATAAATATATCCCAACTTTTCAAGTCCTGAATAGATACATGCACACCTGAAAGTTCCCTGTCAGGAATTATGCCTTTTATTTTTTCATATTCCAATCTGGAAGGCAATTGGCTATTACTACTTGCCCAGGTCCAGTCATTTGCATTGATTTCATCAAAGAGTTGGCGGGTAGGAACAAGTTCCGTGTAGTACGACTTAATATAATCTATAGGCTTGTAGCAATGCTTGCCATCCCAGATAAGTTCATTTTTCCACAAAGGTGCTCCAAAGGCTATCAAATCACCTCCTTTCTCTAGAAAATTTATAATAGAAGAAACAGTAGCGATGGGTAGAGAAAATCCGGGCATTACGACTAACAAATCCACATCATCAAGGGCTTGATTATTCAGTAGAAAGGTATCTATATCCTGCTTACTTACATTGTAAGATTTATTAAGGACGGTTTCTATATCATTGGCAGCCAATGCCCATTCCGACTGAGGTTCCGTTATCAGTAGAAGGGCTTTAGAACGATTTATATCGCCTCCTACCTCCATTTCTTCTGCAAACAACGCAACTGTAAAAGTCATTAGGCAAGAAATGGCAATAGTCAAAAGACAAAACTTTTTATTCATATATCTTCCCTTTGTTCGTTAAAAAATTAGATAAGCATAGAGCACATATACGGAATAATACTATACTTATTATGGCAAATGAGTCAAAAATGGTATAATAAAAAAATGTTATTTCCCCACTAAGCAATCCGTATTAAGCAATTTCTATTCTTTTTTGTATTGGTGTATATTTATGTATGACATGACTGAAGGCAAAATAGCCCGCCATATATTCAGGTTTACAATTCCACTTCTTATTGGAAATGTTTTTCAGCAGTTTTACAATATGGCAGACGCTATTATTGTAGGACAATTTGTTGGTAAAGGCGCAATGGCTGCGGTTGGAATTAGTTTTCCTGTCATGTTTGTAGCCGTTTCCAGTATGATTGGTGTCACGATGGGTGTTTCTGTATTGGTCTCTCAATTTTTTGGTGCGAAAGAGATAGAACGGATTAGACGGACTGTCTCAACGGGATACATCTTTACCTTTTTTATGTCTATTGCCTTGATGTTTGTAGGAATTGCTCTCAATGACTTTATCCAGACTCTTTTGAGAACACCTGCGGATATTCGTGAAGATGCAAAGTTATACCTCTTTATTATCTTTTTAGGTGTTCCTTTTTCGTTTGGCTATAATCTTCTCGCCTCTGTTTTGCGGGGTGTGGGAGATTCCCAAACGCCTCTTTATCTATTAATCTTTTCTACAACGGTAAATGTGTTTCTTGACCTTTTCTTTGTATTAGCCCTAAAACAAGGAGTAGGTGGGGCAGCCATTGCCACAGTTATATCACAGACATTGGCTTTCTTTCTGGGAATTTATTTTATGATAAAGAAAAATACTATATTCCGATTGCATAGGAAGTGGGTATTCGACAAGCAGATTTTTAAGCAAAGTATATTTATCGGGTTTCCTGCTGGAGTTCAACATGCGATAGTTGGTATAGGTATGATGTGCCTTTTTTATATTGTGAACCGTTTTGGAGCAGATGTTTTAGCAGGATATACGGCTGCTATGAGAATAGAGTCATTTGCTATGATGCCGATATTCAATTTTGGTATGGCTATTACTGTTTTTGTTGGACAGAACCTGGGTGCAGGCAAATTAAATAGAGTCCATAGAGGAGTGGTAAGTACACTGGTAATGACTCTATCTATATGTGCAATTACTTCTTCTATTCTTGGTTTCTTCCCTAACTATTTGATTTCAATCTTCAATCGTGATGTCAAAGTCATTGAAATAGGGTCTGAGTATTTGCGGATTGTAAGTGGTTTCTATTTCTTCTTTGCCATTATGTCCGTATATACGGGTGTATTGAGAGGAGCAGGTGATACCTTTGTTCCCATGCTGGTTGCTATTTTTTCACAGTTTATTTTGAGAGTCCCCTTATCTGCATATTTATCTACGATATGGGGGACAAGGGGTATCTGGTGGGGAGTGCCTATTGCATGGGGAGCAGGAATGGTATTCCTCTACATTTATTATAAAGTTGGATACTGGAAACGGAAAGTTAAGTTCATACATACGCCTTTTGAAAATGCGTTAGAGTCTTAAGCCCTTTCAATAACTTCCTACAATGGTTTATTTGGGTGTGGATTTGAATAAGTTGTTTAGTATAAACGGCTTTCCCTGTGCAAATCGAGATTTTATCTGAATCTTACTGACAGCAATTCCTAAAGGACGGTCATCTTTCGAGTTTGGGTCATACTGCTTGGGTACCCATGCGTGAGAATGAATTCCAAGTATAATGAAATCCTGCGTTTGTGGTGGAATTTTTACTGAAACCTTTTGAATTCCTTCCAAATCTCCAAACGATAGCAGTAGTTCACTATTTAGGAAAATTCCGTTGTCTGCGTGTTTTGCTTGTGGCGGGATATAGACATCTATCGTTAATGTATACTCCTTTTCTGGTTGTATAGGCAGACGCACTAATGATTGTTGTTTTGACCAGCGTTTATATGTTCCCGACTCTTTCCATTCAGGGGCACTTTCTGCTCCATACCAATTGTTCAGAAAGGGTCTATCTCCAACATTTCCTATTTCTAAAACATAATTTTTTAAATATTTCTTTTTGGGTAGTTCAGGGGGTAATTCGTTTAATGATAATTGCGTTCTCTTGTCTGCATAATTGATTACAAACAATCCACCTTCTGCTTGGTTACCTGTAATAATGGCAGATTCTGTATCCTTGCCTATAACGGAATGTAGTAAACCTAACGCAAAGGTATTCCCTTGTAGTATCATCTTGCCACGGTCTATCTGGATGGCAGGGCTTCCTTTACTGTTTATATCCCATTGCCAAAAATTAGTGCCTATCACAGTGAGTTGTGCATTTGCACTACGGTTCCAGATACAACGGTCTAACGGTCCCCAGAAGGCACAGTTCATTAGACTGATTTTGCCTGCACCTGAATCAGGAAGTATTTCAATACCTGCGGAATCTGTGCTTTCCCAGCGTCCAACAAATTCTCCATTAGTAATCAATAATCCAAACGGTTGCATACCTTCAACTAAAACTGCGCGTTTACAACAGTCTGCACCGATTCCCAAAAAACTACCATTACATCCGCCTACTTTAGAACTGGAAAACTTATATCCCACGCCGTAGCCGAAGCAGAAGGTATGCGTTACATACTGCCAATCTGTGCGTGCAAACTCGAAGGCGACACCATTTTCGTTTATCCATAGACAATAAGGGTCATTCGGTTTATACATCACACCGAAGGGCCAAAAATGGCAGTTCTCTACCCGCGATATGTCATAGCACGCGTCTATATATAACCCGCGAAATGAAGGATAACCGAAGATATTCCGAATCATCATTCTTGCAGAGTCCTGAAAATGTAGGGCTTCATAAGGATTAATAATGCAACAGTCAAGAACGCCTACATCCTCAACCTGTTTTGCATAAACGGTAGGGGGATAGGGAATAGGGGGCACATTATTCATTGACCACTCAGGATAGAGAATAATGACCCCTGAAAGCGTTGCGTTATTTCCTGCTAATGTAATAAATGGTTCTGCTTCTGGCTGATTCCTGCCTGAATACGCATGCAAAACAGAACCCACAAGATTGGGTTTATTGTGATAAGATGAGGTTGGCGGTGTGCGAAATGTCCCCTGCAATGTTACACCCGCAGGAATTTTTAAATTTCCCAGAATTTTATAAGTGCCCGCAGGAACAAGGACAATACCTCCACCTATTTCACTGGCTTTATCCAGAGATTGTTGAAATGCTTGCGTCACATCTACAGACCCATCATTTTTCGCACCAAAATCTATTACATTTAGAGCATAATTGTTTATACTCACTTGCTCAACTGATAAAAACATAAAAGAAACCAACAGCAAAATAGGTGTCATTATTTTGTCTCCTTGATATGGAATGTTTACATTGAAATTATTCATCATAACAATTTTATATATAGACAGGTCAAATTTTTTTATTTTTATCTGGCAAGATTTTTAAAATGAAGAGAATGGTTTCTTTTAATAAAGAAATAGGCACTCTGAATGTTTTATACACAGAGTGCCTATAAATTGCTTAATAAGAATGTAATTATTTATTTGGCTATGGAAGATACTCCACTTTTGATGGGAATATTTTGTGAAGAAGCGAATATCGTAAATTCGGAATGTAATTCGACTTTTCCGTTTCCACCTTTCGTTAGTGGAACATCTCTTTCTGATACATTGTATCTTGCAATTATAAGAGAAACAGCATTATATTGCTGGTCTGTTGGCATAGGTAGTTGCTGTAGCAATTCTTTCGGAATTATATGGGAGCCATCGTCATTTACATAGCAATAGATAGTGCCCACTGTGATGGTTTGTGTCTCTTCATTCCAAACTGAGGAAGAAATGGAAATAGAAACATAATTTCCTACAGGGTTTGCAGGGGGATTCCATGTAAAGACCATATCTACAGTCGGGTCAAACTCAAAAGTATTTCCGCCATAATAACCTGTGGTTATTTGAGGTGAGGTAACTACCAGAGGTTCTGGCATCTTTCCGCTAACTGTGAAAGCAGATATATCTAATCCACCGGGCCAGGAGAAGGTATATTCAATTTGCTCTGTATTGGTGTATAGATTTGGAGATGAGTCGGGGTCAGCAGTAAACATAGAATACATTATAGGGCTAAGTATCTCTGGTATCTCTTGGTCGTAGACATCTGCTACTCTTAACATTCTAGCAGATATGGTATCAAATGAAAATTCGCCGGGACTCCCGGGGTCAAGACCTGACCAATTAATTCCTTCCAAAGGATTTGTCCATTCTTCATCCTCCCAATAATTATTGTATACATACTCATTAAAGGAACATTGGTCGTTTATATTGAGTATCGGAGCAGATGGGAAAGAAACAAAAAATGCACTGGGAGAAATATAATATCGAGAAGATTTAATATAATATTCTATTTTCTGTTGAGTTATTGTTATCACTCCTACATAAGAACCTTCCTGGGGGTATTCGACTTTAATATCTGCGACGGTGCAGTCCCCTGTGGTGCAACTTGTATTCTCTTCTCCAATCACAGTAACGGGTGGGCGAGTCAACACGAAAACGGTGACAGGCACACCGGAAATTGCATTGAGGCAATAATTTCCCTCATTATCTGTGGTTGTTTCTGTGCCTAAAGAAGAACGAACCACTGCATTTGGTACCGGTGTCCCATCATTATCTGTTACCTTTCCCTGAATACAGGAGTCAAAATCGGCAGTAATTTCTCCGACGGGAATACAATTACCTGTTTCACAAGAATTCCCGGTACCCGTTGCATTAACTTCTCCAGTAAATATGGCGGTTCGGCCACCAGGTAATAAGACTTCAACTTTGACTGTTGAATTTCCTTTAACATTTACACAGAAGAGACCTGCTGCATCGGTATATCCTGTGGTTATACCATTATAAGAGACTCCAATTGCATTGACAACCGCACCCGCAACAGGGTCCCCCTCGTCATTTTTGACAACACCTGTAATGCAGGTTTTGTCTGTAATTGGAGCATCACAGTTCCACCAGGATAGATGTTGAATCTGTGCGGTATAATATTTCTTCCCACCTTCTTCAACGACAGTTCCAGTTCCTGCTTGTATCCAGATTCCTTGTTCTTCATCAAAATACCATAAGGGGACTTCCTGTCCATTTGTCAATGGTGTATTGTCAGGTAGAGCAAGGGATATTTCTGCAGGATTATTTTGTTTTGCCGCTGTGTTCAGAACTAACTCCTCACCATTCTGTTTAATGGTAAAATCAGCAAGGGCAAACGATTCCAATGAAACGAATTGTTCCCCGTCTTTTGTCTGTGCAAGGGCTTGAAATCCGCCGGGGAATGCTTTAATCTCACCCGGATTTGTTAAATCAAGTGGTGTTATATATACATCTACATCGCCAATTACAGGCTCACCTGACCCGGTGAATAAAGAGTTTGGAGGAAAGTTGATTCCATTTCCTACTTCATCAGCAACCATTCCACCTAATTCCGAATTGGAAAGTGTATCAACAAATTTCTCTTGTATCAAGGTTACATTTACAGTAAGAGGTTTAACACTTCCAAGTTCAATCTGTATTGAGTAATTTACATACCCTTCCTTGCTAACGAATAGGGTATAAGTTCCATCGGGAACATCGTTAATGGTATATAAGCCTGACGGGTCAGAATACACCTTGAATGCCGTGTCTAATAACTCTATACTCGCGTAACCAATAGGGTTCTCCGAGATATTTTTTATCCAACCCATAATTGATACATTTGGTGCAATTTCCCCTTCTTGATTACCTTCGGGCTCCCCTTCTTGTGTGCCTTCCACAGTCCCTTCGGTAGTTCCTTCCACAGTCCCTTCGGATTCCCCTTCTTGTGGTGCTTCAACAGTCATTTTTACTTCAATAGATTTCTCACCGTCTTTAGGCGATTTAACGGTTAATGTTCCTGTGAAGTTTCCCGGTTGCAATCCATTGCGGGATACAGTAACAGTTATCGTTTTTTTGTCAGATGGTCCTTTACTCGTTCCCGCTTCTGGATTTACTGTCATCCAGTTATCCGATTTGGTAATCTGGAAATCCATAGAGGTAGAGTCCGATTTGTTCCAGACTTGAAAAGTCTTCTGTGTTTCCAAATTTCCAAAGTCCAACGATGTGGGTTCAACAACGACAACAGGTTTACAACCTTGCGCAGAAATTAAAATCACTGCACCTAAAAACAAAAAAAATAGATTTTTATAACTCATTTGCCTTCCTCCATAAATGTATTGTATTGAATATGTCTCTAATTATATTACCATAAATTTCCTTTTTTGTGTCAATTATTAAAAAAATCAGAAAAATCTTTACTTTAACAAGTCTGGCTTGATTTATAATAAGGGAAAGTTTTATATAGAATCTTTAGGATATAGGAGTCTTTTTATGGAGATTTATTATGTATTTCTTTACGGGGGACTTGTTACTCTTAGTATACTTGTCTTTGCAGTTTATATTATCCTTATTATGGGTGCGATAAAAGAATGTCGTTGGATAAGGGGACGAATTTCGCGTTTGCAATTAGAAGGGGCAATAATCATGTTTTTAGGAACGGTAGCAAGGTGGATAGTGCTTGACCCGGCTATTGGCATTGAACGACTTCAAAGTGAAGATTGGACTTACTGGTTTAATCGAGGAGAGACAGGCTTATATCTGGTGGGACTTATACTTTTGGGACTGGGTTTCTTTTTATCGCGTAGACCTCGACCCGGATTAAAGCCCTGGGATTCAGGAATCAAACGCTGGGCAATCATAAGTTTTGTTGTGCTACTGGGTTTAGGTATACTATTATGGTTTTATTTCAATGCTCGGTGGTTTGCTTTTGCATGGGGATACTGGCGTGTGATTCTTAGTATAGCGTTATATCCCTTTGCAATAGGTTACTTAAAACAGGAACGAGACCCCTCTGTTTTACCACCTGAAATTCCCGATTTAATCTAATGTTAAAATGAATATTTTTAGTATCACTTTATAGAAAGGTAATGGGACTTATAAGATGAATGAAAAATTAGTAATAGGTATGCCTGCAGGTTCTTTAGCCGACTCAAATCGAGGTGGTAATTTAGTCAGCCTACTTAAATTCGCAGGTTTTCCCACCAAAGGATATGACCAGGGAGGACCGACTTCTTTCCCGTTACATTCCTTTTTGATAGGTTGGGATGGAAGACCTCAAGAGTTTGGTACGCAATTATCCATCGGTGAAATTGACCTTGCCATTGCCGGTGACGATTGGATTCTTGAACGCGCATTAGAACTAAAAACAGAATATAACCAGGCCTGTCCCTTAAAAAGAGTGCTTGCACTTGGACGCGGTGCAGTTCGTCTGGTGATTATTTATAACCCTCAGAATTTATCTCTATCTTATGATGAGTGGTTTAAAAATTTGTTAGAACAAAAAGTATTACTAACCATGGTCGCAGAAATGCCCTATATCGCTCTGGATTGGTTTCAGAAAAAAAGTAAATCAATGGGATTTGAAGACAAATTTAAAGATTTTTCTATCCAGAAGTTTAAGACACCTCCGCGTATTCAGAAGGGAATCGTTATTTATGAGGCCTGGGGGAAAACAGAAGCCAAGGTGTATCAAGGCTCTGTGGATTTTGGTCTGGAAATTACCCAGTCAGGTTCTGCTATTCGCAACTATGGTCTGGAAATTGGAGAAGAGGTATTGCGTTCTGAATCGGCAGTATATATTCGCACGGATTTGAAGGATTATAAGGAGAAATATGATATTGCACGAATGTTTTTACTAAACCTATACGGTGCTATGCACGCAGAGCGACGGGTCTTGCTCTTTTTTAATGCACCTACAGAATCAGTTGAAAAAATTACTCAATACTTAAAAGAAAAACATCTATTTGCAGATGAACCTACTGTCAATAAAGGAACAAATTTCGCGGAATTTAGTGTTCAGTTATGTATAGATGATAAAACATTGCCTCTGGCACTTGTGCGGTATGAACTTATGCTATTAGGTGCTCGTTCCTTAGAAACGGTTCCTCTGGAATCCAGCATTCCAGGTCCAGAAGTTATTGATTTCTAATTGGTAGACATTACAATATTGCTATAAATATCAGGATTAAATTATGGATGAGTCCGTTTCAAATCCAACAGTTTCGGTGATTATCCCTTGCTATAATGAAGCAGAGAATATTCCCCTTCTGGTTCAGGGGGTAGACCGTGTATTTAAAAAAAATAAATTGGAATATGAGTGTATATTGGTTAATGATGGGAGTACTGACTCGACGAGAGAGGTAATCGAATCATTGAAATCTACTTATCCCAATTTAATTCCTATCCATCTTAAAAAAAATTCAGGTCAATCGTATGCTCTGTGGACAGGACTCAAAAACACACGAGGAGATTATGTTGTTATCCTGGATGGAGATTTACAAAACGACCCAAACGATATTCCCAAACTGTTAAAAGAATTAGATAATGCGGATTTTGTTCAGGGCTATCGGCAGTTACGGAAAGACAAATGGTTGCGTTCATGGATTAGTAGACAGGCGAACAAAATTATTCGCTGGATTTTAGAGACACCCGTTCATGATACAGGCTGTGCATTAAAAGTCATGCGGAAACATTGCATTGAATATATTATTCCCTTCAATGGTTCACATCGCTATTATGCTTTTTTAGTGCACTCTGCGGGTTTTCGGGTTGTTGAACTGCCCGTGTCTCACTATCCCCGAAAATATGGCACTTCAAAATATACCATTTCAGGTCGCTTGTTTAAGACCCTTTTTGACATTTTTGGATTGTTCTGGTGGAAAAAAAGAGTCCTTCATAGACCTGAATAAACTGTATGAACTCCATACAGTAAAAATTGCTCCTGTCCTGTAAAAAATCAGGAAGAGGGCTGCGACTTATGTTATATGCAGAGAAGATACTATTGAAAAACACTAATGAATACAGGATTTTAAGTCCTATAGGATTATAAGAGTGTTCTTAACCAGATGATATGTTTCATAACTGGACATTAATTTGAAAAGTGGGTAAAGAGTATAAAGGAACTATGAAGTCAGCGTCTCTTGAAGTAATAGAGGATTCCTCGCTCCGCTCGGAATGACAGGAAGGGGTTGGAATGACAGGAGAGGGTACAACCTCGAATAACAGAAAAAGATATTCCTCAAAATTACAAAAAGTTTTGTTATTTTATATGTGTCCTATATCATTCCAGTCCTATCTATGCTATTCCAAACTTGTTCTTCTGTTGTTTTAAATATTTCCTTTATTATTTCGGACTCCCCTTTGTCCTTCTGTTCCCTTTTATCATTTCCCACCCCCTTTGTTATTTCAACCCCCCTTTTGTCATTTTGAGCGTAGCGAGAAATCTTTTTCCTAATTTTTTAGCGGATAGAAGTAAAATTTGTCCAGAAGTCGTGATTGAACAGGTAGTTTAGTCAAATAAATTTCCATTCTTTACAACAACTTGATTTTTGCCTCTTTTTTTGGCTTCATAAGTGGCTTCGTCCACTCTTTTTATTACATCAGTAGAAGATTGGTCCTCTGGAAGAACATTGGTTACTCCTGCGCTAAGAGAGATATAAATGGGATATCTTTCATAACGAAAAATGGTGTTTTCAACCTGTTTTCGAAGTTTTTCTGCAACAATATGAGCGTTGAAAGAATCAATCCCTGGCAGAATGAGAGCAAACTCTTCACCTCCGTAGCGGGCTAGAAAATCAGAGGTTCGTTTTTCTTCATTTAGTAATGATGCTACAGCATGGAGGACCCGGTCGCCAGCGAGATGTCCATAAGTATCATTAACATCTTTGAAATGGTCTAAATCCAGAAGAATGAGTGAGAAAATATGCCCATATCGTTTATAACGAGAGAACTCTTCATTAATTCGGCATTCAAAAGCAGCACGATTATTAATTTGTGTTAAAAAATCAGTGTTTACATCGTGGGACAATTTTTGTAAAACCTGCTCCTGTTTTTGTAACTTTTCTTGTGCTTCATCAAGTTGCTTTTTGTATAGATTGGTGGAACTTCTCATTGATTCCACTTCTTGAAGTAACAATTCTTCAATCTTCTGGATAGTACCAAGAGTTTGTATCTTCTGTAATTGGCTCGCATGTTCATCTAAATTATTTCCATATTTGGTGGCATCATCAAGTAAGTTTTGAACACGGGATTTAAGGTCTTTCAGTAATGCGTGAACAGCCCATTTTGTTTTTTCGAGTTCAGAACTTGCTTTTTGGTTCTCTTCACTCTGATTCTCTTCGTTCTCAATTAATGAGGTATGTTTTGACTGAATATTTGAAGCAGAATGTTTTCGCCATAACCATAGCCATAAGGCAAGAACAAAAATCAGACCTGATAGAGATAGAAAAACTAAAAAAAATTCTATTTTATCCATGATTTGCATTGTCTTATTCTGTAAATACAATAACTTTTATATGATGAAATTTATTAAAGGCTCTATGAAAGAGAGAAACATTTTGATACGATTAAAGTCATTGGAAAGGTATTATAAATATCATATTGATTAAAATTCAATATTAGAATCACCGTGCCAGGGAATAAGAGTGGACATTCCCTCGTAGGTATGTATTTGATATGTTGTCCCATCAAATTCATATTGTATTGATAACTCTGACAATTTATCCTGCATTAAATCGGGTAAATACGAAGGCATCAGATATTCTAATGAGGGTGGATAAGAGCCATTATCCAGGGCATACCATTCAATAGCGAGGAAGAGTTTCGACAGGATAAGGGTGGTTTGTGCATGCCTTCTGTGCTGTTCTATGAGTGTATCGGGCGAAAAAATAATTTTTCGCAAATCCTCTAATGGATAATTCGATATTTCTGTTTCAGAATTTTCCTGAGGCAGACTTAAAAATTCATCCCATATAGATTGAAGTTCATTATCTGATAATTTGTTTAACCATTCCTTTTCTTCGGGCTCTTGCAAAAAGTTTTGCAATCCCTGTTTCAGGGCTGGGATAGATGGAAATTCGGTTTGTGCCCATGCAGCAATCTGGCGATATTCATTGTATTGTATTGTATTTTTATCTTGATTAATTTTTTCTGCTCGTAGGAGAAGGTTCATTCCCTCGCGGAACTGTTGAGGCGTTAGTAAGTGTAGCCGTGCCAATTCGCGTAGTGCAATGTCCATAGACTCAATTGCGAAAAGGGGGAGATGTGCCAATTTCCCGTAAGCCTGTTTCTGGACTGATTCTGCAAATTGGAGAAGCGCATTAATATCCATAATCAAAGAATCATTGGGCTGTCGGCTGCCAATGAGAATATTCAACGCAAACAATTCAAAAAAGTTCTGGAAAGGTTCCACCGGAAAAGGTATTTCTCCAAGGATATTGGGAGATGGCAAAATACCGCGTTCGTAAGAGACACCTGATCGCCATAACTGGAAAGACTCTTGAAAGTTAACAAAAGTATTTATTATCTCATCAGGAATAGGATTTGCTGGCCCGGAGAGCAACAATTCCCATGTAGGTTGGAATGATGACAAATCGGAAGGAGGTAAAGTTTCCACTGCAAGTAAGTAGTAATAAAAAGCGTCCATAGGCGTAAAATTGCGGGAAGTATAATAAACAACCTGTTCTGTCTTTCGCTGCTCATCATATCGGCTATACAGTAATTGAAATAGTTTCTTTTTCAAATCAATATTTACATTTGTTTTCTGTTCGGTTACTGCTGGTTCAGAAACACTCTTTGCTTGTTCTGGTACAGGAGTGGCAACAGGTGCTTTACCTTTCTTGGATTCTTCTTGTGGTGGAGAAGTTACAAGACTTTGTTGGGCAATAGGCGGATTTATTGCAGAGGATTCAACATTTTCTACCTTATTGGCTTTGTTTATAAAGATCATTAAAAGTAATAAGAACGAAATAGCAATAATGGCTAAAAAAAACGAGATAAGAGGCGGTATCAGCCTCTTGACTTTCCTCCGTTGGACTTTAGTAATTGGCAATTCCTGAGACGCTATTTCCTGTAAAAGGGTAATGATTGCGTCACTAAGTTGTGCTGGGCAGGGTTCGTAAGCATTAGCAGAAAGTATCTGAGCAAGTTGAGGCAAACCCAAATTTATTTTCACTAAACTCAGGCTATGCCGAATATGTTCTATCCCTTTTGTGATTCTCTCTTCAATTTTTTCACGAGGTAATCGCAAATAGGACACAAGATTTGCAGGTTCTTGTCCTTCGAGAATATGGAGGATAATAGGGTAAGAAAATTTTTCAGAGAGGTTAGCAATGAGCACATCTATGCGTTTTTTTATATCGTTCCACGAAACGGAGGAAGTGGGTTCTATCGGTAAGGGTAAAGAATGAATAACACCCATAGATTCGCGGGTTGCTTCACGGTGGAGATAAACGGCAATAGGGATAGGAGGAGAATTATTAGATTCACATAACTTTTTAAAACAATTTTTTGCTATTTCAATAGCAGTGTTAGGGTCGTTTGTTAAACGCAGTGCAACTCCATAGACCATCCCACCATGTCGTGATACCAATTCCGAAATGGCATCCGTATCTCGTTGGCGTATCCACAGGTCAAGACACCGGTCATCCGTTGTTTGCATATTTGTCTGCATATTCTCCTAACAGTTTTAAGTTGCATATCTATTTTACCTGAAACTACAAAGAAACCAAAATGGGAAAGGTTGTCCTACTTTTACAGTCCTAATTCAATTTGCATTTTTTGGAGGTTAAGCATTTTATCACGATAAACGGCTGCCTCTTCAAAATCCATCCGCTCTGCACATTCAAACATTAATTGCCGATACTTTTCAATTTTATATGGTATATCTTCTGGTAAAACTGTATATTCTTCTGCTTGTTCCGCCACCTTTAATCGTTTTTGATTACTACGAACTCGGGTTTGTGGAACAATATTAGGTATAGGCTTTTGAATAGTGCGCGGTGTGATTTTATATTTACGATTATAACTTAATTGTTTTTTTCGTCTTCGTTCCATCTCGCTTATAGCAGATTTCATAGAATATGTCTGTCGGTCTGCATACATAATTACCTTTCCGTTGACATTTCTTGCAGCACGACCACAGGTCTGAATAAGGCTTGTTTCAGAACGAAGGTAGCCTTCCTTATCTGCGTCAAGTATAGCCACCAGCGAAACCTCGGGAATGTCCAGTCCTTCCCGTAACAGATTAATACCTACCAGCACATCAAATTCCCCCCGACGCAGGTCACGAATAAGTTCGATGCGTTCAAGGGTCTCCACATCGGAGTGCATATATCGGATGCGCAAACCCATCTTGCGATAGTATTCCGTTAGTTCTTCTGCCATGCGCTTGGTAAGCGTGGTTACAAGAACACGCTCCCCCTTTTTAACCCGCTTTTGAATCTCATCAAGCAAATCCTGTACCTGATTTTGTGCAGGTCGAACTTCTACTACTGGGTCAACCAATCCTGTGGGACGGACTACCTGCTCTACCACAACACCCCCAGCCTCTTTCACTTCAAACTCACTCGGCGTGGCACTGACATAAATGACTTGATTCACTCGTTCCATAAACTCATCAAAGGTCAGTGGACGATTATCCCTTGCTGAAGGCAGACGAAAACCATAAGCAACCAACTGGTCCTTACGCGAACGGTCTCCATGATACATAGCACGAACCTGCGGTATAGAAATGTGACTTTCATCAATCACCATCAAAAAATCTTTAGGAAAATAATTCAATAGGGTATAGGGAGGTTCGCCGGGCATACGACCGTCCAAATGGCGTGAATAGTTTTCAATCCCTGAACAATAACCTAATTCGCGAAGCATTTCTATATCATATCGGGTCCGCTGTTCCAATCGCTGGGCATACAACACCTGATTATCCGCATAAAGTTCTTTTAACCTTTCACTCAATTCATGTTCAATCCCTGCAATGGCTCGTTCCAAAGCGTCCTGCGTCGTAGCATAGTGGCTACCGGGATAAATCTCTACATACCGCAAACGCCGATAAGTAATTCCTCGCAACGGGTCAATTTCAATCAAGGCGTCAATCTCATCACCAAAATATTCAATACGGATGGCTCGTTCTGTTTCATAGGCAGGAAACACATCCACCGTATCCCCTCGAACACGAAAAGTGCCACGGTAAAAATCTATATCATTACGACTGTATTGCATAGCCACCAGCGATTCTAATAATTTCTCGCGTGGCATATCCTCACCGGGATGAAGTTCCACTCGCATCTGACTATAATTCTCTGGCGAACCGATACCATAAATGCAAGAAACAGACGCCACAATAATACAATCACGGCGAGTTAAAAGTGACCGTGTTGCAGAATGCCGCATCTTATCAATTTCATCATTAATAGATGCGTCCTTCTCAATATAAGTATCTGTGGCGGGGATATATGCCTCAGGCTGATAGTAATCATAATAACTAACAAAATATTCAACAGCATTGTGCGGGAATAATTGTTTGAACTCACCATAAAGTTGAGCGGCTAAAATCTTGTTCGGTGCGAGAACCAGAGTGGGGCGATTCACTTCCGCAATCACATTTGCAATGGTAAAGGTTTTACCCGAACCTGTTACGCCTAACAACACTTGACTACGCTCTTCTGACTTTAATCCTTCAATTAGTGAGCGAATAGCCTCGGGCTGGTCACCTGCTGGTTTATAAGAACTAACTAATTGAAACTTTTCCATATTACCTACAAAAAACAGTTAAATTTAGTCTCTCCTAATTATAAAACATTAAAGTGTATTAATTGTTCACTTATTTTTAACGAAACTCTATTATTTATAATTCCCTGATTATCTTTATTATTTTCAGAGAGTTCAAAGAATAAATATCTTTACACCTTAAAAAATAACACAAAAAGGGGGAATTAATCGTTAAGTATAGTGAAACAAAGGGTTAATGAAGACTGTCCAAAGATAAGAAATATGAGGAGAAGTAATAAAAAGTCATTTCAATTTTATAATAAACTGAATAGGAATTAAAGAGAGGTTAATCTTTTTGTGTTAAGAACATATCTGTCCTGGTTTTTTGAGGGGTTTCAAAAACGGACCCTGCTTCAGAGTTTTTTTACGGCTCTTTTCATTTTATTGGCAGTCCAACTGTTTACTATTGGGGTGCTGAGTGAACGCTTGCCCATAGAAGTTTCCCGTCCATATTATCAAGAAGTAAGAAGTTTTACCTTTGAGCCGAGAGAAAAATTAACCATAGATAATGTAGATGGTGCAGTTAATATTACTCCAAGTAAAGGGTCAAAGATAATAATTAATGCGGATGTTCGTGGCTATCCTCGGCGATTTAAAGATAGGGAAAAGGTCAACAAATTTTCTAAACAACTGTTTCAAATTATAGAGAGCGACCATCATATCTCGGTAGAGACAGAACCCTACCCTCGTCCGGAAGTAGTTGAGTTTCGCACAGATTATCAAATCATTGTGCCTGAAGGGATAGACCTGGAAATTAATATTACAGGCAAAGGTAGTGTATATATACTGGCAGGTGTAAAGAATGCATCAGTACATTCCAACCAGGGAGACATAACCATAATTCAACCGCAAGGGGATGTTTTTGCACAAACCATACTAGGAAGAATTGATATTAGCAATATCAAAACCTCTGCTGAAATTCAAACTATCAATGGCGCTATTTATGCAACATTAGATAAAGGAAAAATAAAAGCCAATTCTGTGAATGGAAATATTCAAACTACATTATTAAGTGGAGAAATAGAAGTTTGTGATTTAGCCGTTACTAATGGTAACATATCTTTAATATTACCGGAGCTTTTTTCGTCAAAGATTATGGCTAAAACCTATCGTGGCTATATAAGTTCTGAATTCTCGCTTGGGGAAATTACCCCGGGAATGCAGGTGCGTCAGATAGAAAAACAGATAGGAAAGGGAGTTGCCGAGTTGAAATTGTTGTCTATGAATGGCAAAATAATAATATCACGGTTAATTCAATAGAAACCGTGAGAAATAAATAAAGGTCATAATATATTAGATAGACAAGGAAGACTAAATGTTCAAATGGTTCAGTTCTTCTTCGCACTCGGGGGAAGCCGTAGCGGTTTACCCGGGTGTTGCGGAGAAGGGAGTAGAGACTTCGGAACTGGAACTGGTTCAGAAAAGTCGAAAAGGAAACACAGAAGCCTTTGCAGAGTTAGTCCGAAAATATCAACAAACTGTATTTAATATCGCATATCGTTTTATGCGGGATACGGACCTTGCAGAAGATATGGCTCAGGAATCGTTTATTAAAGCGTTCAAACATATCAAAGGTTTTCGTGGCGACTGTGCCTTTTCCACCTGGTTATATCGAGTTACATGTAGCGTTTGTTTAACAGAATTAAATCGGAGAAAAAAAAGGTCAGAAGTTGAGTTGCAACCGAATACTTATGTTGGAAGTGTAGAGAGTAAAGTTCCTGAACAGGAAATGGCTGAAAAAGTACGAGAATGTGTAACGCACCTTTCAGACCGATATTCTACCGTTTTGACCCTTTATTATTTGAACGGTATTTCGTATGAGGAAATAGCCGAAGTTATGGGTATACCCGTAGGAACACTAAAAACTTGGATGTTTCGAGCCCGTAAACAATTACGGAAAGTTGTAGAAAAGGAGATATTCCCCAATGGTAGAGATTCATCGTGAAGACGAATGGGATGCGTTTATTGAGTCGGTATTGAGAGATGAAAAACTTTTACCGGCACCTGTAACTTTGCATTCTAATGTTGTTAAAAGATTAAAGTTGCATGAACTAAAAGAACGGGAAAGAACGCGTTTCCGTTATATAATGACGGGGTTTGTTGTCACTGTATTGACCATCGTTTTAGGTGTTATATTTTCCATATCTTTCTATAAATGGTCTGTAATGTTCTGGTATGGTTCGGATGCAGGTTGGGGTTATTGGGATTACTGCCAGACTACATTCCAGACATTTTGGACAAAGTATCAAGGGTCGTATTCTCTTTTATTAACTCTGGCTACCACTGTAACCACATTACTTGTTCTGGTTACTCCCTGGGTAAAATCTCACAAAATGTAAAAGATAAAGTGCATCCGAATTGTTCCACAAAGTATCTTTTTACAAAAAAGTTTTCTCTCATTTTATCTTTTTATAATTGTCCTTCGTTATAATATATACTGTCATTTGTATATATTAATAAAATAAAATGGAGATGTAAGATATTTTTATGAAGACAAAGATTTTCATGTCTCGTGGTATAATTGAGGCGATATTTATATTAGTTCTTCTTGTAGGTATTGGGATAACCCTTGCTTTTTTGTTTGCTCCTCAAAAACCCGAAGCACCACCCCGGTCAAACATTTCTTATGAAGACAAGCCTACCTCTCCTACACCCAGGAAAACAACGGGGCAATATGACGAAGTCCTTCCAGAAATAAGTCCACCCCCCACAGGCGAAAAAGCAGAGAAACAACCTTCCCAGACTGTTTCTACTCCTGAAGAAATATCTCAACCTTTCCCAGAACGAAAAGAATTGAAAATAGCTGTGAAGGTCATAGATGGTAAAACAAATCAGCCCATAAGCGGAGCAAAAGTTACATTAGCCAGTACATTTACATTCAGACGCGGACCGACATTCCAAAATATTGGAGTTCCTTTAACAAGTCGTACCCATGCCGAGTCACGAGAAATAAAAGGTCCATTTAGCACCGATAAAGAAGGAGTGGCACAACTTGTTGTATATGATACAGATATTGCTCAATACAAGCATGAAAATGTTCGTATTATTGTAAAGTCGAGTGACTATGCCCAGGGAGAAGAAGCATTACCTGAACTAAAGGAAGACAGCCCAGCAGAAATAACTATCTCTCTTTACAAAGGAGGTACAATTGAAGGTAAAGTTGTCGAAGAGGGTAGTAATAAAGGTGCGGAAGGCATTAAAATCCTTATAGATGAAGGTTCCAATCCGTTTATTGAACAAGGGAAAACAACCCCTTCTTTCTCCGTTGTAAGTGATGAGGAGGGCAACTTCAAGATGACAGGGCTTATCCCGGGCACTTATGGACTATATGTTTCTATTGAGGGGACACCCTACTTGCCCAGCAAAAAAGAATTTCCTTACAAAAAGGTTGCAATCACTTCACCTCAGGATGAGCAAAAAGGGGTTATTTTCAAAGTTTCCCCCGCAGGAATGATTTGGGGATATATTTTAAATATGTCTGGAGAACCCGTAACAGGTGCAGAAGTTATGCTTACGACCTCACAAAGCATCTTTTCACAAGCGGTAAGTGCTCTACTTACTCGGGAAGTTCCGAATTCGACCACATCCGATAGCACGGGCTATTATGAAATGGGGGGTATTCCCCTCAATCAAGAATGGCGATTATATGTAACGGCAGGTGGTTCCTATACACCTCAATTGAGCGATGTTTTTGCCTTAACCCCGTCGTATCGTGTGGTTCGTGTAGATGTTAATGTTTTTGATGGTGCTTCTGTTTCGGGATTTGTCCGTGATACTTCTGGAAACCCTGTGCCCAAAGCAGAAATTGTTTGTATGCCAGAATATAGTGCCATCTTTTCACCCCTTGACCAACCGACAACTTTCCGCAATGTGACCACACAAGAAGATGGCTCTTATTCCATTACGGGAATTCCGCAGGGTAGTTACCAACTTTTAGCATGGAAAGCCGGCTACAAAATGCCTTTATCCGGTATGAAAATAGCCAGTGATGGATATTCAAAACTTGGTGGTATTAACATTACATTAGAACCTATTGAAGCAGGCGAGTTTTCTGTATTTGGGAAGGTAACTAATCCGAGAGGAGAGCCTCTAAGTGGAGCAGAGGTTCATCTGGAAGGTGTTACTACTGCTGGTTTCCAATCGGAAGAGCATTCCACAACGACGGATAGTGGAGGTAATTATCGAATTGATGGTGTCAATATAGGCTACTATGAATTACGAGTTTCCTATCCCGGCTATGTAACTCGAACCTTATATAGTGTCCGTTTTAACCAGGCAACAGATATAGTATTACAAACTTTTGGCGTTATTCGCGGACAGGTGCTGGTAAAAGAAACCAATGCCCCGTTAGAACAATCTTTTACCATTGAGGCTACGCCAGCACCTTTTAGTGCCGATACCTCGGGGGACATTGCATTTGCCCAATATACTACAGAGCCAACAGAATCCTCCTTTACAAATCCCGAGGGGAAGTTTGAACTTCAACTGGGTCCTGGTGCCTTTGACCTTACAGCAAGCGCAGAAGAATATGTGGAAGGAAAGGCACAAGTTGTAGTGCAAGAAGGAGGAACCACTGATGTGAAAATTTTTGTATCAAAGCAAGGTGCAGTTGTGGCAGGAAGAGTAAGCATCCGTAGTAGTGGAAATCCGCAAGGAACAAGCGTCTATTTAATCCAATCTGCCTCGGAAACCGAAGCCATGACCAGAGCCCTTATGGGCGGAGAAATTTCCGGCGGGAAGATGCAAGTTGTCGGTGAAGATGGAGCCTTCCGTTTTGAATCTGTTGCTGAAGGAGACTATGTCGTCATTGCACAGCACGAAGGTTATGCTATGGGTAGTAGTGGGTTAATCACACTCCAGGCAGGACAACATGCAGAAAATATCGTCATAACTCTGGGTTCGGGTGGAGGATTGGAAGGGCATGTATATATTGATGGAAAACTTGCCCCTAATGCCCTTGTGATTATCTTGGGTCCGGGTGGCACGAAGACTACCAATACAGATGAAAGCGGTTATTATTTCTTTGATGGATTAACCAGTGGCACTTACCAAATGGTTGCCTCACCCGTGGGTTCTACTTCCGGTGGTATTGATGATGTAAATATGAGTGGATTGTTTGAGACCCGAGGTGTTCCTGTTGAAGTAAAAGAAGGACAAACCACACGGTTTGATTTTGGTAGAATGGGTGGAATACGAATAGAAGGGCGTTGCAATCCATCTCCCCCCATTGGCGGTGTTGCCTTACTGCGACCACCCACAGGCCGTCCCTTTGCCTTTGGACAGGTTGTCAATATGGATGACCTTGTAGGTAGTATGAGCACAATGGTAAATCCTTTAGGCGGTAACTTTGTATTTGAAGATGTACCCACAGGAGAATGGCAATTAGATATTTATTATGTGCAATTTGGTCGTGGGGTGCGCTATGTTTATAGTACTGTAATTATCGTCAAGGGTGAAGAACCCGTTATGAATGTTGATTGTATGGTCCGATTGTAATCAAACCCATTTATCCATAAGGTTTAATTTAGTGGCTTTTATCAAGGTTGAGAATTTAACTGTAACTTATGGCAATACAGTGGCAATTAATGACATATCCTTCTCTTTAGAACGCGGTGTAATTGGTCTGATGGGTCCGAACGGAGCAGGCAAAACGACCTTAATTCGCACCTTTCTGGGGTTTCTTAGACCTGTCAAAGGGAATATGGTTGTTGCAGGATATTCATTGCCAAAGGATATTTTAAGAGTTCGTGCCATTTCGGGGCACATGCCCGAGCGAGAAGTAGTTAGTCCAAAAGTTACGGCTGTCAGTTTCCTGGTGTATTGCGGTAGATTGGTGGGTATGTCCTATGTGGACGCTCTGGAACGGTCGCATGAGGTATTGAACTATGTAGGATTGCAAGAAGCACGGTATAGACCTATGCAAACTTATTCTACGGGAATGTTACAACGAGTAAAGTTGGCACAGGCTATTTTGCATGACCCTCAAATATTGATATTAGACGAACCCACCAATGGTTTAGACCCCGATGGTAGGTTAGAAATGCTGCAATTAATAAAAGAAATTTCCGAACAGCGAGGTGTTACTACTATATTATCTACCCATCTTTTACCAGATGTGCAGAATTTATGCTCGCAAATTATTGTGTTAAACAAAGGTAGTTTGATATTCTGTGGCAATTTACAGTCTCTCATTGATAGTCATGCAAACCATTATGAGATTACAGTTCAGGAGCCTATGGAACCTTTCAAAGAAGAATTAAATAAGTTAGGGGTCGAATTTCAAGAACTACCCCGAGGTATTTTATCTATTCACCTCCATGACAACTTACCTCGAGAGGAAATTTTTCGATGTGCACAACGGGCAGGCACCTTTGTGCGTTCTTTTGTCCCAACGGGAGGTAGCCTTATTGACCTGTTTCAGACTACTGCGGAAAAAGGAGAGGTAAATTAAACTATGCCAGTATTCTCATTCTCTTATAGACCCTTTGAGGGGAAGTATGTTCGTCGGTTCCGCTGGTGGGTTGTTTTTCTTGAAGAAGTGCGACTCTGGAATCGTTCTCGTATCTTTCTTGTGCTCTTCTTATTAGGGATGTTACAGCCTATTGCACGATTTCTCCAGATTATCGTGTATAACGCTGCTATGCAAGACCCCAATCATCCACTGGCTCCACTCATTCGTTCCGTGACATGGATAAAAGTGGATAATGAATTATATTTTCACTTTATTCGTTTACAGGCGCCCCTTGTCCTGCTTATTTTGCTTTATGTCGGTGCAGGGGCAATTTGTTCAGACCGAAAAAATAGGCTATGGGATATTTATTTTTCTAAACCTATCCACTGGTATGATTATTTATTAGGTAAATTGTTATCCATTGTCTTTTGTGGCTTTTCTCTAACCTTTTTTCCAGCACTTATCCTTATGCTCACAGATTATACCACCAAGAAAAGTTCTACCTGGTTAGGACTCATCAACTATTTTCCTATAGCCTCTGATAGTTTGTTTTTCTCTTTGATATTAGTTCTTCCTACGGCGTTAGGAATTATTGCTGCATCAAGTATCTTCTCAACGGAAAATATAACTGTAATTAGTATAGTAACAATTATTATTGCGAACACCTCATTAGCAGGATTGCTTTCTAATTTCATGAGAGATGGGAATTACATGCAAATTTCATTGCCTGTGGCTATCTATTTTATGGGACAGAGAATCTTCAATATTAATCGGAACATCTTTTTCCGCACAATGGATGATATTAATGTTACGGGAATGTTCCTATATATAGCATTGTCTTGTATCCTCTTTTTACTGATAAGTATTATACAAGTGCGGAAAGCAGAGAAAGGTTAGCAAGTGGATGTTCAAATAGAGACAAAAGAACTGTCAAAATGGTTTGGAGAAGTCGTTGCATTAAATAATGTATCTATCCAGATACCTTCAGGTGTAGTGGGTCTATTAGGACCCAATGGAGCGGGAAAATCTACCTTCATTAAATTGGCACTGGGACTCTATCGTCCCAGTCGTGGCGAGATTCGGATTTTAGGAGAAAAACCGCGCAATAATTTCCATGTCCTTTCAAGACTTGGATATTGTCCTGAAATGGACCATTTTGTAGAAGAAGTCAGTGGCTTTGAATTTTTATATTGGTTAGCCAGATATTCCGGTTATAATCCCAGAGTAGCAAAAAAGCGAGTAGAAGATGTATTAGAGCGAGTTCACATGGTAGACCGAATGTATGACCCGATTTCTACCTATAGTAAAGGAATGCGTCAGCGTATTAAATTGGCTCAATCACTCCTTCATGACCCACAAATACTATTTTTAGATGAACCTATGAACGGATTAGACCCGACGGCACGAGAAGAACTATTCCATTTAGTTATTAGCCTGGGAAATGAAGGGAAAACGGTTGTTTTTTCAAGTCATGTCCTTCACGAGGTAGAACGCGTAACGGATACAGTTATTTTAATCTATAATGGTAGAGTGTTGGCTCTTGGAAAAATACGCGAAATACGGGATTTAATCCAAAACCATCCACGCACTATCGTAATTGAAACGCTGGAACCCAAAAAAGTCTATCAACTATTAAGTTCTGATTCAAATATTACAAGTGTGAATTTTGATACCCAATTTCTGACAGTGCATACGATTGACCCCTTACAAACTTTTAAGTGTATTAACAAAATTATTTTAGAGGGGAAAATTCCTATATTTAGTTTCCGCTGTGCAGATGAAGACTTGCAATCTGTATTCCAATACTTAATCTCAACCCATATACCCCGAGGACTGTAATCAACATGATGGGAATACAAATCAAAAAAATAAGTGACCTTTATCTAGATACAAAAACTTCGTTTTTCCATGCCTTAACTATTACTTTACGCCGAGACCGTTTTTTATTGATGGCTGTCATTTGCGTTCTACCAGTGATTATACCTATTTTTGTGGCTCTCTTTTCGAGGACTGTGTTTCGTGAAAGTGGTTTAGATATATTTATTCGTCTTTCCGAACAAATATATGTCCATACTTTGACCCCATTATTGGCTTTATTTATTGGTTTAATTGGTATTCGGGAGGAGGTAGATTCGTTAACAATAATATACCTGCTTACAAGACCTGTATCGCGGTTTGTATGGGTGATAGGGAGATTTTTTGCCTACATGCTCATTGCAAGTTTTTTATTAGCAATCGGGATATTATTCACTTTTATTGCTTGCGTTGTTCTGGGAAGTATCCATATTGATTCTGTAGGGGTTGGAATGATGTTACGGTATATCGGGATTGGCATTATGGGTTTGTTGGGATATGGAGCCATCAGTTTTATGTTAGGTTGTGCCACCAATTACCCAATTATTATCGGGGTAATACTGTTCTTCGGGTGGGAAAAAGCAGCAAACTTTATCCCCGGTATCGCTGATTTTTGGACCATCCAAAAATATTTGGATTCTATGTTTCCTATCCTTGCTTCTCAACGATATAATAGAGCCGTTATGACCGTTCTTGGAAGTTTTCAAAAAGAACTTTTCTTTGTTAGCCCATTACGGGCGATAATTACTATATCCGTCATATCTGTTTTTTTTATCTTTTTAGCAGTGTGGTTTGTTTTGTGGCGTGAATTCACAAGAGACCGGGTTGTAGGCTCACGATAAGTCCTATCCGATATTCCGTTGTTTATGTATGACCTTTTATAAATGGATACTTTCTAATACCTTTTGGGCATGTCCTTCTGGTTTAACTTTTCTCCATACTCGCACGACTTTACCATCAGGACCGATGAGAAAAGTGCTGCGAATAATCCCCTGAGTTATCTTGCCATACATATTCTTCTCACCCCATACTTCATACTTCTCTGCGACCTTATGTCCGTCGTCGGATAGTAGATGGAAACCAAGTTGATACTTGTCAGCAAAGGAACAATGGGAATCTATTGAGTCAGGACTCACACCTAAAACCACAGCATTTTTCGCTTCAAATTGAGGTAATAGATTACTGAATTCTCTGGCTTCCATAGTGCAACCCGGTGTATTATCCTTCGGATAAAAATAAAGCACAACATATTTACCATGAAAATCAGATAATTGGATTTCTTCACCTCGGTGACTTTTTAATATAAAATTTGGTGCACTATCCCCTTCATTAATAGAGTAACTTTTTTGTGTTGCCATATATTTGCTTCCTTATCGTTTTTGATTTAAACAAGATATTTTAATAAAATCATTCCTGAATTTTATTTATACTTTCCTTTTGAGTAATATATTACAAAGGTATTAATATTTTATTGGAATTAATTTTTTACAATTAGGGAACATGATTTATGGTTAAATGGCAATCTATTGGGATTATAGAAAGAATTTCCAATCTTCCCACTTTACCGACTACTATTTCCGCCATTCTGCATGAAATGGCTGACCCGGACAGTTCTGCAATTGCACTTGCCAAATTAATAAGTTCAGACCAGAGTTTAGCGGGGGGTATTTTGCGTGTAGTTAATTCTGCTTATTACGGTTTTCCTCGACAAATTAGTAGTCTAACAGAGGCAATTGTTATTTTGGGATATAGGGAGATTCGAAGCATTGCTCTTTCGGCTACTGCATTTCGTTTTTTTTATAATTCCTCCAAATATCTGGACCGAACTAAACTGTGGAACCATACCCTTGCCTGTGCCATAACCTCAGAAGTTCTGAGCCGTAAATTTCATGTAGAAGAAGGTAGTCCTTTTGAGGCCGGTTTATTACATGATATTGGGAAAGTCGTATTTGATTATCTTGACCCTGAATTGTTTCAGGAAACAGTAAAGGAAGCAAGAGCCAAAGCACTTCCATTAAATAAAGTAGAACCCCACTATTTTGGTGCTGACCATTCAGAAGTAGGAACCTTGCTGGCAAACCATTGGAATTTACCTGAGGTTATTGTGCAATCCATTCATTACCATCACAATCCTGAAAAAACTCCTCCAGAATTTATCCACTTAACCTGTTTGGTGGCTCTATCCAATGCCTTAACTTATTCCATTGAAATGGGTGACTCTGTTCGACAGACAGTTCCAGAACTTCCACCCTTCGTATTTGAAACTTTGAAAATAAAGAATACCTTTATTGAGGATTTTAAAGAGGAACTTCATACAACGGTAGAAAAGGGAATAGAGGCTTTTTCAACTTTCTAAATGGGTTTGTATCTATTAGAAAAATATCCTAAAATATGATATAATTAATCTTCAATTTATGAGTTTGTTCTGTTAGGAATTTTTTGTTATTGGGAGAGGTTTTATTTTAAAAACTTACAAAGGAGTATAAACATGGCAGCAATAGTTGACCCAGAAAAATGCACCGGTTGTGGAAGTTGCGTTGATGTATGCCCCACAGAAGCCATTCATTTGAATGATGACGGAAAAGCCGTAGTTGACCCGGACCAGTGCGGTGACTGCGGTGCTTGCGTAGATGAATGTCCTTCTGAAGCCATATCCCTTCCTGAATAAATAGAGATATTTGTCCACTTTCACTTGTAAAGGCTAAAGATGTGAATCATGTTTTTGGTCCGGTTTATTCTCGAAGGTTAGGAAAATCTTTGGGGATAGACCTGGTTCCTTTTAAGACCTGCACGCAAGATTGTATCTATTGTCAATTAGGACCTACGACCTGTAAAGCCCTTGAACGGGGTTCTTTTTGTAGTGTCTCAGAGATTATAGATGAACTGAGCCGCAAATTGAGAGAGGTGCATGCGGATTTTATAACTTTGGCAGGTTCGGGAGAACCTACACTTCATAGCGAACTGGGAACAATTGTTTCTAAGATAAAGGAAATGACTTCTATCCCTGTGGCTGTCCTGACAAATGGCTCTTTATTATTTCAGCCCGATGTTCGAAGGGATTTAATGGAAGTAGATGTAGTGTGCCCATCTTTAGATGCAGGGAATGAACATACCTTTCAAAAAGTAAACAAACCTGTTCCTGATATTACTTTTGAAACTTTTCTTAACGGTTTAATTCAATTTCGTCGTGAATATCCCGGTCAAATATGGCTGGAAGTATTTTTAATAAAGGGTATAACCGATACTAAAGAAGAGGTGATTCAAATCGCCCAGTGTGCTGCTCAAATGAGTCCTGACCGTATCCAATTGAACACTGTGACGCGTCCTCCTGCGGACTTATCAATATCAGGACTAACTATTCAAGAATTAGAAAAATTTGCATCGTTATTTACACCAGCCGCAGAGGTTATTGCGGAATATCCGGTAGTGTCTAAGGATTCATCACCTTTACATGAGATTCACCTTACTGTGGATGACATTCTGAATGTTTTACAACGGCATCCCTGCTCTTTGCCCGAATTGGCATTTGCCTTAGATGTTCCAGAAAATACAGTGAAGCCCTTGATTAAAGACCTGCTCTATCAACATAAAATCGAGGCTTTTGAAATTCGAGGGAGAGAATTGTTTCGATATACCCCAATAAACGAATAGATACTAAAACTATTTTTCTCTTTTGCTCTAAATTAAGCAGATATACTCAAAATCTAAATTTTCTTTCCTCTGATTTCCCTATAAATTTAGATTTCTGAAAATCTATTTATGGAGCAGGAATGTTTTGCAATTTTTGGAGTTCGTAGGGGATAGGTGTGGTGATGGGGTAGCCTAATTTTTGACGGAGTTGGATAGCGTTGATGAGTGCTTTGCCTGCAAAATGATTGTTCATAAGGACAAATATTCGTTTGGCTTTGGTCCGCATTCGTTGAATACTATCTACCCAGGGGTCTAATTCTTTATCTGAATAAAGGTAGTTGTATCTATTATCTCGATTGGACTTTTCAGAAAACCAATTTTCTATATTTCTGCCATGAAATCGGACATACGCAGAATCAGCGGTGACTTCCTCCGTCGGTGGCAAACAAGTTCTATCTGCCAGAGGTTGGTCAATATTACAAAATATTAGACCTCTCTCACGGAAGGACTCTAATGTTTGCGGATGTAGCCATGATTTATGACGGAATTCTACTGCAATAGGTAAGGGTGTTAAAGTCTCGGTAAGTTCAGCAAGGTATTTTCTATTTTCAGGGGTGCGATGAAATCTATGTGGAAATTGAATGAACACGCAACCTAACTTATTCGCTTCAGCAATGGGTCCTATTGATTCGACAAATTGGCTAATATTGTTGATGTCTATTTTTAGCGTTTGCTCGTGAGTAAACTTATTCCATAGTTTTACTGTGAACAGGAAGAATGGGTTATCTTTTACATGACTTACCCATGCCTGACTTGTTGATGGTGGCACAGGGTGATAAAAGGTTACATTCACTTCTACACAGTTAATCCATTGAGAAAGATATTTAATCGGATGTATTGTCCGTTGCAAGTCCTGAGGGTATACAGTCCCTTTCCAGTCCCGATACGACCAGCCAGACACGCCGACATAACACGGACATAGTTCAGTTGTTGCTTCATTTACAGACATGATTCATTTTTCTCTTTTTGAAATTACACCATTCACAAAGGTAAATTATACATAATACAAATATAGGTTATGAAAGTTTCTTAATTTACTTGAAGAACACAACATTGTAATAGAAATTTATTTGAGAGAGTTATGGTTCGCACAAAAGAAGAAATAAGGCAAGAGCAAGTTGATAAGTTTAAGAAAAAGGTCATGGAATATGTTTTCTGGCTGTTCTTACTTCCGTTAGGGGTTTTTCTTAGACTATTTAAGTTGGGTTCGCAAAGTCTGTGGTATGATGAATGTGCTTCGATTCAATTGAGTAAATTAGTGGACTGGAAAGGCAGTTTTCTATCGCCTCTACTTAACAATGAGCCACCGATAAATCCATTACTCACCTTCCTTTGGGGTAAATTGCTGGATAGCATACGATTCTGGGAGCAATATTCGGTATATGATGATTTTGCGTGGCGATTGTTGCCATGTCTCTGGAGCATATTATCTATTATTATTTTTTTCTATGTAGCAAAACGGATGGTTGACCGACCTTTCACTGTGATTGTTGCTACTTTATTGTTTGTCATATCACCGTTTCAGATTTATTATGCACAGGAATTGAGAATATACTCTTTCTATGTGTTATTAAACCTTATAGGACTTCTCTTCTTACTACGCATATTGTCAAAGAACGAGTGGAAAGATTGGATGGGTCTGGGGACTATATTTGTTTTGCTCATGTATTCTCACTATTTTAGCGTCTGGTCCATCTTTATAACCGACTTGTTTCTCCTGATTGTTATATGTTTGGGCAGACGCAACTTATTTCGCAAATGGTTCTGGACGAATTTTATTGCTGGTTTGCTGGTTTTACCTTCGTTATATCTTGCATGGTATTTCCATGCGATTATCTCGAACATTCGCTATGTATGGTATCCCAATCCTACTATCAAAACAGGTTTTATTACATGGAAAAATTTCTTTGCAGGCTATACACCGAATAGCACTGTTTACTGGGCTTTATTCTTGCTATCTGCATGCCTTTTTGTCTGGGGTTTATGGTCATATAAAAAACAAACGGAGAAATGTTTTTATGTATTACTAATGAGCCTGGTCCCAATCTTTTGCAATGTATTTTTTTGGAGTTCTCGTAATTTTTCATTTTATGAACATCGTTTGTTTATCTTTTCAGGTGTAGTTGCTTTATTTGTGATAGCCGAAGGGATTCATGGAATAAAATTCCATCCTACCCGTGCTCTGGTTTTATTGATGTTTGTTTTGCTCACAGGGTTTTGTTTGAGGGACTACTATTCTTTAAGGCTGCATCCCGTAGAGATGCACCGATTGGGTGTTTATGATAAAGTTGATTTTCGTAGCGTTACCCATTATATTCGTAAACATTTTCAAAAAGGTGATATTGTGATTTACCCAAGCCACTTTATGGCTCCTTCTATGCTACATTATTTAGAAGGTTACCCCCAGTGTCGAGTGGGCATGAGCGCCATTGATGTGCAGGTACACATTGATAGTTTTGGTAACACCACTTTATTGGAACGGCATGGATTATTACCCGTTCCTATTACACAAGCCACGAAAAACTATCAGCGTTTATGGTTTTTGGAATCACACGGACTTACTTTTGAATATAAACCACATACAGAACCCATTAGAAAATATCTGGACGAAAATTGGCAACGAGTTCAAGATGTTTCTTTCTGGGGATTAAGTATAACGCTATACCAAAGAAAAACTTGATTTTTATGTTTTCGAGAAATTAAATGAGTTGCAATTTTTGGAGGACTTGTTCAAGTCGTTTGAACTGAGGCTCACTCATAGGAACAAGAGGCAATCGAAGCACATTTTTAATCATACCCATTCGTGCTAGAGCGGCTTTAACAGGCATTGGATTGGTTTCATAAAACAGTGCTTTAAACAGAGGCATAAGACGATAATGTATTTCCCTCGCCTGAGCATAGTTTCCTTCTAGGGCTAATGTGCACATCTTGGCAAGTTCTGCGGGAACGACATTCGCAGCAACAGAAATAACACCCACAGCACCGACAGACATCATAGGCAAGGTCAAACTGTCGTCACCTGATAGAACTGTTATATCGCATAGGGAAAGGATTTGAGAAACCTGGTCCACACTTCCACCTGCTTCTTTAATTGCTACTATATTTGGTATTTTATTAAGTTCGGCAACAGTCTCTGCTTCAAGTTTAATGCCTGTCCTGCTGGGCACATTGTATAGTATTATTGGTATATCTACCTCATTTGCGATTTTTTTGTAATGAGCAAGGAGTCCTGCCTGTGTAGGTTTGTTGTAATATGGGGTAATTAATAGAGCACCGTCACATCCCACTTCTTTAGCGAAACGAGTCAGTTCAACGGCTTCCATCGTATTGTTAGAACCTGCCCCTGCAACGACAGGAATGCGACCTGCAACTCGTTCCATAACAAAACGAATACATTTCTTTTGCTCTTCATGGGATAAGGTTGCCGCTTCACCTGTGCAACCGCATGGAACTAATCCATGTGTCCCACGCTCAATGTTAAAATCAACCAATTTTCCGTAAGCATCAAAATCTACTTCAAAATTTTCATTAAAAGGTGTTGCTAATGCAACCCATGAACCTTTAATCATATTTTTGCTCCTTTATTCTTTAATCTTAAAATGGACTCTCTTCTTGTTCTACATAAGACTTTGATATAGGTTCACCCGACTCATCTACTTCACTTACTTGTAGAAATAATTGATGGGTGCGATGAAATGCCAATTTAATAATCCCGGTGGGACCATTTCTTTGTTTTGCAATTTTTAAGTAAGTAGTTATCGAGTCTTTAGGCTTGTGCTTTGTTTTTTCTACTTCTTTTTCTTCTTTCTTATCCTGATACAGCATAAGCACAACATCTGCATCCTGTTCAATGGCACCTGATTCGCGTAAATGTGCTAAACGCGGTTCTGCAGATTCCCGTTCTGCTTCTCGGCTTAACTGGCACAACGCCAGAATAGGAACTCCCAACTCGCGTGCTAATCCTTTGACCTGTCGAGAAATTTCAGCAATCTCCACCTGCCTATTTTCTCCACGATAGGGTACACTCATTAATTGAAGATAGTCAATGATAATAAGTTGCACATCGGGATGTTGTAAGAGATGTCTTCTCGCTTTAGAACGAAGTTCCATGATATTTATATTGGGCGTATCATCAATATAGATAGGTGCGTTCATAAGTTGTCCACCTGCTTCGACAATATCCGGTAAAACTTTCTTCGCCAGATAAGTCTTTCGCATCATTTGCCCATCTACCTTGCCTACCATACATATAAGTCGTTGGATAAGTTGCTCTTTTGACATTTCCAGACTAAAAATCAACACCCCTTTTTTATCCGTGAGAGCAGCATGATGTGCAATGTTTAAAGCAAATGCGGTTTTCCCTACGGAAGGCCGAGCCGCCAGCACTACCATTTCTGATGGTTGTAACCCACATAGATAATAATCAAGAATATCAAAACCGGTGGATAAACCTGTAATAACTTCTCCACTCTTTATCCGCGTTTCAAGATTTTCTACAACAGGGAGAAGAAGACTTTTTAGTGCATAAATGGGATTTGTCTTTCGCTGAGCAGCAATAGTAAAAATTTCGCTTTCTGCCTGGTCAATAAGTTCCTTAACAGAGGTTTGTGACTCATAGGCTCTTCCGACAATATTACTGCACTGGTCAATAAGCCTTCGTAAAAGAGCCATTTCCATTACAGTGGTGGCATAGTAATTTATATTCCCCGAAGTAGAGACGCAATTTATCAGTTCAGAAAGGTAAGCCACTCCCCCAACATCGGCTAATTGTTTCTTAGATTCAAGATAACTGGCTACCGCATTTATATCAGGCTTATTTTGAGAATTTTGATAGATATCATTAATAGCATCAAATATTGTCTGGTGGGGGTGATGATAAAAAATATTATCAGTGTTAAAACCGAATATTTCCAGAGCATTAGAAAGAGATTCGGGATTTAAGAGAATGGCTCCCAACATAGAGCGTTCCGCCTCAATAGACTTTGGCGGTTCGCGGTCAAAAACCGTAGGAGATAATTTCTCTCTTGTCTTTTCTTTCTTTCGAGAAGTGGGCATATATATTAGTTGGCTGATATTTCTGTATTAATCTCGCCAGTAAGTTGACTAACCCAGACTTTAACTTCTGCGATTACACCACTTCCTAATTTTATAGGAACGGAGAAAATACCCAGAGTCTTAATAGGCTCTTCCAAAAGAATTTGCTTGCGGTCAATATCAAAATTCATCTTTTGGAGTTCCTCCGTAATCATTGCAGATGTAACAGAACCAAACAACTTTTCCTCGTCGCCTGCACGCATTTTAAACTCAATAGTAATTGCATTGAGTTGCTTTGCGATGGATTCAAGTTCAGTCTTTCGTTTTGCTTCGCGCCGTTGAATAATATCAAGGTGATGGCGAATTTCTGCAGCCGAAGCAGATTGCACGGACACGGCAAGTTTACGCGGAATCAAATAGTTGCGTCCGTAGCCATCTGAAACTTCAACTGTTTCTCCTACTTTACCCAGATTTTCGATGTCGCGAGATAATATCACTTTCATATTCTTTTCTCCCGAATAATTGTTATTTAATTATAGTTATTTTATAACTGTTGTTTCGAGTTTAACTGTTAGTTTTAGGACTGATGCGATTGTAAAACCTCAAAAGTGAGTTCCGAAACTCCCACCAGGTATCAAAAAAGCCGAAAATGGCAAGTATGGGAAAACTCCATAAGCCAAAAATAAAAAGGACAATAATAAGTGTCAGTATCACATTCCATTGAAACAGAAAGGTACAGAACAAAAGTATACTCAATCCATTGAGCCAATAGACAAAACTTAAAGCCACTGCCAGATTTCGGGCAACAATTCGAGCAATTTCACCTACATTATAATACTGGTCATAAATAAGAATCAGTGCTACCAATATAGCAAGCCAGACCAAATAGTCAGGAGGTCTTACTTGCGTAAAACTTCCCAGATTGGGGTTATCCCAATAATGTATTCCATCTTCTGTAGGAAAGACCCTTAATCGGGTAACCATCCAACTCATTGTTACAAGGGCTAATATCATACTTTGACCTAAAGCCATACCTAAATGAAAATCTTCCCAGTGGTAATCTAAATATTTTAATCCTTCCACAAAACTGTCTGAAGTTCCTCCAGAATCGCTGGCTTCCTGTCCTTTTTCCAGTTCCTTAATCTCCGCAATTCGCGCATTAATAGAAATGGTTAAATCTCTCCGTAAATCGTCCCAAAAATACATGGTAATAGCAGTAGTCACGATAAATATGGCGCCGGTAGTCAGGACAAGACAGCGACTCCACGAATACTTTCTTAATGTCAACCCTACGGCAATGCTTGATAATATGCTTGCCAACAAAATCATAACCCATACTAAAAGTGTGCTGACAGTGAAAGGAATAGACTCAATTAAGGCTCCTGCGATGATACCCACCCCGAGGGCAACACAGAGAGCCCCAACACGAAGCCACGACTTCCTTGCTACTGTTAAACCGATAACAGGTACCGAGACAAGGGGAAGTAAGATGAGAACTCCTTCCCCTGTCAGGTAAGCCGTAGCCAATATGAGAAACAATATTTTTGTCAGCAAACTGGACATAATAATAGTGCTATTAAAATGACTCTGAAAGGGTGTCTACACTTTATTCTGCTACAAACGGAAGCAACGCAATTTGACGAGCCAATTTAATTGCCTGTGTAAGCATGCGTTGCTGTTTCGCTGTAGCACCGGTGATTCGACGAGGGATAATCTTTCCTCGTTCCGTTATATAATGTCTCAATAAATTTGTATCTTTATAGTCTATATATACTATTCGTTCTATGGTTAGCCGACTAATCTTCTTCTTATATATTCTTCTCTTCTTTCTTCTCTTTAACCGTTTCATCCGAATTTTTGATTTTGCTTTTGCGGAAATGTGTGCCATAGGACATTATTCCTTATTATTTTATTTTGTTAAGTAAGTTTAAATAAATGATTTGAATTCAAAAGGCTGGTTGTCGTTTATCTTCGTCAGATACAGGGTTAGAAAGGAACATCATCTTCAGGGGACTGGTCCCAGTTGTTCCGTGAATTATTGTCTTTGGGAGTTGAAGGAGAAGGACCTTTCCCCTGGTTTGGATAGGACTCAGGATAAGGTTCTACTTCTTCATCGGGCGGTATTCCCTCTGCATCGAAAGGTTCCAATTCCGTAGTCGTCTTGTCAAGAAGACTAATACGCCGTGCTACAATTTCGAGTCGTGACCGACGCTGATTCGTTGCTCGGTCTTCCCACTCGTTTAACTGAAGCCGACCTTCTACAAGAACAGGCCTACCTTTTCGCAATTGTTGACTCGCATATTCCGCCTGACGGTCCCACATTACAACACTCACAAAAACAGCTTCTTCCTTAAAATTTCCATCTTTTCCCTTGAACCGACGATTGTTTGCCAGAGTAAATCGTGAAAAGACTCTCCCACTCGAAGTGGAACGAGTATCCGGTTCTCGGACAACTCTACCTGCAATCAGAACAATATTTAAATCAGGAACTCGAACATCTGACATAAAATTATTCGTTCCTATGTTAGAGGTTAATCTTCTTCTCCTTCCTCTTTCTCATCAATATGAGTAGGAATGGGAGTAAGGTTATCTTCTTCATCTACTTCTGATTGCGGGGCATACCCAGATTCCGACAACTGCTGGCGTCTCCGCTCCTGTTCTTCTTCCAATCGAAGTGCCTTCTCATCGAAGTAAACAACAATGTGGCGAATGATTTGTTCGTTAAGGCGGAAATAATTTTCCAGTCGCGCTATGAAGTTGGGGGAAGATTGGAATCGTATCAAAATATAGACACCTTCTGTGAATTTTTTGACCTTGTAAGCCAATCTGCGACGACCCCATACTTCGGAGCGCACGATAGACCCTCCGCCTTTTACGACCAGATTTTCGGTCTCGCGGGCTATCGCCTGGATGCCATCGTCTTCCACTTCAGGACTGACAATAAACAGCGCTTCGTAAGTTCGTAATGACATATTTTACTCCTCATTACGGTTTTGGGTTTTATTTATTAGGCGTTGTAAAGAAGCCTTATTATATCAAATATATTTCCCACAGACAACTAAAAAAATAGATATCTGCCACTATTTCCCAGTTGCAAAAATGACTTTCAGTTAATAAAAGATGTTCATTCGTTTATATCTTTTATCTGCCATTTTTGTAAAAATTTTTTTAAGGTATATAATATTATATGATAAAACGATTTTTAAGGAATAAATAGTAATGTCTATGGTAAAATTATATAGTTTTTTAATTTGTTTTTTACTCCTGGTATCCTGCTCAACTATGAATACTCCAAGCGACAATTGTAAAAAAATTAACTTTGTTTTTCCCGGTAAAGTCAACCAATGGAATTTGGCTAATCCTAAACCTGACTGCTACAATGCAGATACGCTTTTCGATTATATTGACGGCAATGCAGAGGTATATCGTTCATTAGGGGTGAAGGAGGTTCTGGCATATCGTTGGACAAATCCGCAACAGGTAGAAATATGGTTAGATATTTTTGATATGGGAAATTCGAGTTCTGCGTATGGTGCGTATCATAATGATATTCGTGACCAGGAGGATATTGGAATAGGCATAGAATCAGAATGTATGAACAACTCCCTTGCTTTCTGGAAAGACCACTATTTCGTGTCTATTACAGGCATGGGTGATTCGCCCGAGATAAAACAGACAGTAATAGAGTTAGGTAAAATAATTGACCAGCAAATACCCAATAAAGGGAACCCTCCTCGAATTGTTGATTTACTCCCTGAGAAAGGACTGGTAAAAAGTAATCTCCATTACTTTAATGATTACAACCTGTTCAAAGTGCATTATTACATAACAGAGGAAAATGTATTGCAACTGGGAAAGGATACAGAAGGAGTTTTAGTCCGATATAACCTTCCAGAGCAGCAGGAACAAATGAATGTGATTGTGATACGCTATCCTAAAAAAGAAGCAACCTTGCTTGCCGAACAGAACTTAAAAAATCTTCTTGATAAATCAAGAGAATTAAGTGAAGAAGAACAATCCAAACTGTTCGGATTCAAGTCTATTCTTATCCATCCTTGCGAAAACTATCTTATACTTATTACAGATTGGAAACAGGAAGAAATAGCCAATTCATATTTGAATCAAATCGTTCAAAAAATAAAAAAATAGGAGACAAAACATGAAACCGACGCGTAGAGAGTTTTTACAAACAGGTGCGATGGGTACTGCATATCTTATAGCCTCGTCTTATACCCATGCCGACACAAATGCCCCACAAGTCGGGGAAAAGTCTCGTGTGATTGTCATCCGAGATAAAGACCTATTAAATGCTGACGAGACAATCAACAAATCTGTGCTTGAAAAGATGGTAGATGAAGGAGTCAAAAATCTATTCCAGACTGCTACGCCAGAGGAAGCATGGAAAAAAATTATTAAACCAGAAGATATTGTAGGAATCAAAACCAATGTAGGTGGACCACCACGAACACCTGTAGAATTAGAGGACATTTTGAAATCCAGGGTAATAAGCGTCGGTGTTCCGATGGACAAGGTCTCGGTGGATGACCGTGGTGTGAGCCGCAACCCCATTTTTCAAAACAGCACAGCCTTAATCAATACGCGTCCCATGCGAACCCATCACTGGGCAGGGGTCGGCACTTTACTGAAAAATTACATCATATTTTCTGATAATCCACCCTCGTGGCATGCAGATTCCTGTGCCAACCTTGCAGGTCTGTGGGATATGCCTGTTGTGAAGGGCAAAACACGATTGAACATCCTTGTAATGATTACGCCGTTGTTTCACGGCAAAGGACCTCATCACTACAATAAGGAATATACATGGAATTATCAGGGATTGGTCATGGGAATGGACCCCGTTGCATGCGACGCAACAGGCTTGCGCATATTAAAAGCAAAACGATTACAACACTTTGGTAGTGAACAGCCATTTGTGGTTTCACCGCACCATATACAGGTTGCTCAGGATAAATATCATTTAGGTAATGCAGATGAAAACCGTATCGAACTTGTCAAATTAGGCTGGCAAGAAGACTTTTTAATTTAAGAAAATAGGTCGTCGTATAAGTCTTATATGCCCTATTCCTTAGTCACAGTTCGTCTAATGTTGAGTAGTTCTTTCATAACATTTGCGAGATTGCCCTGATACTCTCTTGTGCCAAAGGCGTCGTGTAGTTGACGGTATAACTTATAAAGTTGATTATAGATTTGTTGATGTTCAGGGTTGGGTGTATATTTTGTCTCCTGAACCCCAGTCATAGCATTCACTGCGGAAGCAAAGTCATCATATCCACCGTTTTGTTTTCCTGCAACAACAGAACCGCAAATAGCCGAGCCCAGGGCACAGGTCTGTTGACTGCGTGAAATCTCCATCGTTTTACCCATAATATCTGCCAAAATTTGCATAACAAGCGGATTTTTCATAGCAATACCGCCACAATTAATCACGCGATTGACTTTAACCCCATATTCCTCACATCGTTCCATAATAACGCGTGCACCAAATGCTGTGGCTTCAACCCATGCACGATAGATTTCAGCAGGTTTTGTTATAAGGGTCAATCCCAAAATAGCACCTGTCAATTGCGGGTCAACAAGGATAGTCCGATTGCCATTATGCCAGTCTAATGCCAACAGACCGCTCTCACCGGGTTTTAATTTCTCTGCTTCTTCGGTTAATTTTTCGTGTGAACCTACAACTGGACCTCCCGGTTGAATATATTGCACAAACCAATTGTAAATATCGCCAAAGGCAGATTGTCCTGCCTCTAAACCAAACATGCCAGGTAAAATAGATTCAGGCACAATTCCACATAGCCCCGGAATGTCAGGTAATGGTTCATTCATCGGTGCGACCATCATATCGCAGGTAGATGTGCCAATAATCTTGGTCATTACGCCCGGTGCAATTCCGCAGCCTACGGCTCCTAAATGTGCGTCAAATGCACCTACTGCCACAGGGATTCCTACCCGTAAGGATAATTTTTCTGCCCATTCTGAGGTTAGTTCACCTGCACGGTCTTTGACACAGTAGAGGACATCAGGTAAAGTCTGGCGAATCCGTGCCAATTCCGGGTCAAGTGAACCTAAAAATGTTTCATCAGGATACCCGTGCCACGCAGGATTTGCCATTGCCTTATGTCCTGCTGCACAGATGCCTCGTTTTATCTTACTGGGATGCGAAGTCCCTGTCAATATAGCAGGTATCCAATCCGCATATTCTACCCAGGTATAGGCGGAAGTAAATACCTTTGGTGCTATCCGTCTGCAATGTAGCAATTTTGACCAGAACCACTCTGACGAGTAAGTTCCACCACATTTCGCAAGAAAATGAGGTCTTTGCTGCTTCGCCTGTTGAGTAATTTCCTCTGCCTCTGCATACGAGGTATGGTCCTTCCAGAGCCATGCCATAGCATTTGGGTCATTTGCAAACTCTTCATGAAAGGCAAGAGGTATCCCTTCACGGTCTATGGGCATTGGCGTGCTTCCCGTAGTATCCACTCCTATTCCAATAATATCCTCCGGATTAAATTTCGACTGGTGGTTTTTTGCGTCCTCAATGGATTCCTTTACAACTTGTTGCAGTCCACTGATATAATCCTCAGGATGCTGGCGGGCAAGATGGGGGTCTTTAGAAGATAGGATAACCCCCTGTTCGCCATGGACATAATTAACAACCGCCGTCCCTATCTCTTCACCTGTTTGCACATTTACAATCAAAGCACGAACAGAATTTGTTCCAAAATCCAGGCCCAGGGCATAAGTATCCTTCATAATTTATCGCTCCTATCTTTTACTTTTATATCCAGTTCAATTACTACATATCTTACCTGTTTAGAGACATAAATTTAAACCTGACCTAATAGGAAGTCTCGTCTAACTTAACAGGTCCACGGAATACCCAATAAACATAGCCCGTGTAAATAAGGATAATTGGTAGAACTGCAAGGACCATACCCAACATAATGGCTAATGTCTTTTGGCTGGACGCAGAATTATAAATGTCCAGACTGAACGAGGGGTCTAATGAGGAACGAATAAGGTAGGGGAACATATCAAAAGCAAATACAATAATTACAAATGCGATAAATCCCGTATTCGCAAAAAAAGCCTTTGTCCCTTTCTCTTTCCAGCAGAGCCATAATGTCAGGGCTAACATCAGAATAGCAAGTAAGCCAGGAATGGAATTAGTTAAATTAGGTCTTGTCCATGATGCTGTAGAAAAACTAATCCAGGTCAGAATTGCAAACAGGACAAGCACTATAAAACTTAAAACTTTTGAAGTCTGCTTCATTTGATAGTTGAGCTCGCCTTCGGTTTTAAGTTGAAGATAGAGTGAACCTTGCAAAGCAAACAGGAATATGACAAAAAGTCCCGTTGTAATGCCAAGCGGATTCAAGAAAGAAAAGAAATTCCCCTGAAATATACCTTTTTCATTGATTGCAATGCCTTTTAACGCATTCCCACTTGCAACACCTAAAAGTAAAGTGGCTACAAGACTGGAAAGTGAAAAGAGTACATCCCATACACCTCGCCATGCAGTAGATTCTACCTTATCTCTAAATTCCAGAGACGCAGCACGAAATATAAGCACACATAGCAACATCATGAATGGAGTATAAAAAGCGGAAAACACAGTAGCGTAAGCCGTTGGAAACGCTGCAAATAGAGCACCCCCAAAAGTAATAAGCCAGACTTCATTCCCATCCCAGACAGGACCAATGGCATTCATCAAAATTCGACGATGCTCCTCTTTCCGTGTAAACAAGTGCAAAATGCCCACACCTAAATCAAACCCCTCCAAAATTGCGTATGCTATAAGTAACACGGACATCAAGACAAACCAAATCAAATTAAGCAGCATAGATAAGAACTCCTATTGTCAATAAGGTTTAATGATGTATGGCTTCCGGCCCTTTCCTAATTTTATCACACAAAATAAATATGTATAAGATAAAGAATAGGGTATAAATCGCAGTGAACATAAGCATAGAGCCTAATACTTGACTTGCCGATACACCTGGCGATACCCCGTCCTGTGTCCGTAGTATGCCCTGCACAACCCACGGTTGACGCCCTACCTCAGCAGCAATCCAGCCTACCATATTTGCGATATATGGTAGAGGAAGGGAAAGAACAGTAATCCATAGCAACCAATGGTAATCAAACAATTTTCCCCACCACCACAGAAATAATAAGAGGGTAGTCAGTCCTATAAAGAACATACCCAGAACTGACATCAAATGAAAACTAAAAAAGGGTAGTGTGACAGGTGGCTGGTCCTCTAACGGAAACTGGTCAAGTGCTGTTACGGGTTTGTTAAAATCAAAATACACAAGAAAACTTAAAAAACCAGGAATGGTAATCCCATAATCAACGCGTTTTTCCTTTTCGTTGGGGATGCCAAACAAATAAAAAGGTGTTCCACCTTCTGTTGTCTTGAAATGTCCTTCAAAAGCGGCTAACTTTGTGGGTTGATGCCTTGATACAGTAATAGCCTGATGATGCCCTGCTAATAATATAAGATATGCAGATATAATCCCAAAAACTAATGCCACCTTAAACGAACGCCGTGCAAATTCCTCATGCTTCCTTTTCAAAATATAATAAGCAGAGATACTCATCACAAAAAAGGCAGCAGTTAACATAGCACTCACTACTACATGGCTATACCTACCGATAGTTGAAGGATTGAAAAACATTTGCCAGAAACTGATAACCTCAGCGCGGGGTCCCAATGGCGTATCTACAATGTGAAAACCCGCAGGTGTTTGCTGCCATGAATTAGCAACAATAATCCACAACGCCGACAAAGTAGCACCTAAGGCAACCATAACTGTTGAGAAAAAATGTGCTCGTTTTGATACACGATTCCAGCCAAATACCAGTATACCCAAAAAGGTAGATTCAAGAAAGAACGAAATCAAGGCTTCTGCCGCCAATGGAGAACCAAACACATCCCCTACAAATCGAGAATACTCCGACCAATTCGTGCCAAACTCAAACTCCATTACAATGCCTGTTGTTACACCCATCGCAAAAGTTATGGCAAAAATATTTGTCCAGAAGCGTGCCATTTTATCATACAATTCATCTTCTGTCTTCAGTCGCTTATAAGAAAAGTAAACTAAAATCCAGCCCAGACCAATTGTCAACGGTGGATAAAGATAATGAAACATAGCCGTTAAAGCAAACTGAATCCGGGCTAACATAAGGGCATCACTAAACATAAAAGTGTACTCCTCCAAAAATTAAAATTAAATCCATATATAAATTGTATTTATAAAATAACCTACTTATCAACAAAATACACAGTCCCTTACAAACAATAGATTATTTCTCCATCGAACAAATCTTAAAATTAAATTTTATTACTAAAACAAGATATAATCTTTTTCTATTTCTTTGTAAATAATCTTTTATATTACCCGTAACTGTTGTCCGATATAAAGTAACAAAAGAATTTTAAAACATTGTAATAGATAATACAAGACATGTAAAAAATACCTTCTTTGTATGGATATTTTCATATCGTTGTAAGGGTGGAAGACACAAAGAGAGGGATGTATGTACTATTTATACTCTTAAATAGGTGTTTCTATGCCTTCACCAAAAGGGTGCATAACGCTCCACCTTTACTTTTTCAGGCTTTTTAGACAGCCCCAGTTTTATGATACCTTTGAGAGAAATCCGCCTTTGTCATTTCGAGCGTAGCAAGAAATCTTTTTCTTAACTTATTATTAGACAATAATAAAAAATTTATTAATAATTATAATAAAGTGAAGTTTTTTGAAACTTAAAAGAACTATTTTTTGTGTTCAGGTATTTTAAAAAGGAACAATTCATTCTTATTTTGTTTGGAATGTGGTAGTTAGAAAAGGTATATTGTTATCATAATTTGTTATAAACACTAAGAACTCAAACAGGAAAAAAAGTGTCAAGTAAACCAGGAGATATACCTCCAAAAATTGGCGTTTATCAGGTAGAAGAGCGGATTGCTGAAGGTGGTTTTGGTGTTGTCTACCGCGGTTTTGACCCTCGATTGAAGCGTGAGGTTGCCATTAAGGTATTGCATCCTCAACATTCTTCGGAGCCAAGCCGCGTGGCTCGTTTTTTACGGGAGGCGCAAAGTGCAGCACGGCTGAATTATCCGGGTATCGTTCAGATTTATGATATTGTCGAGGAAAATCAGCGATTGGCTCTTGTAATGGAATATGTGCAGGGGAAAAATTTAGACCGATTTATGCGGGATAATCCCAATCTTTCTCTGGTTGAACGGATAGATATTGGCATACAAATAGCCGAAGCATTATATCTTGCCCATCAAGCGGATATTGTTCATCGTGATGTAAAACCTGCAAATATTCTTGTAGATGAGCAGGGCAATGTTAAATTGACTGATTTTAATCTTGCACGCTTACGCGATACATCACTGACCCCTTTAACAGGTGAACATAATGTTTTAGGGACACCAGCATATATGTCTCCGGAGCAGTGTTTAGGTAAAGAGGCGACTCCGCAATCGGATATATATTCGCTGGGCGTGGTTTTATATTTCCTGTTTACAGGAAGTTTACCTTTTGAGGCTGAGAATTATCTTGCGTTAATGAGGCAACATACAGATACCCCCCCGACACCGGTTCGATTGATAAATCCTGATTTACCGGTGGCACTTGAAAAACTTGTTTCTCAGTGTCTCCTGAAAAATCCAGAAGGTAGACCTGTTTCGGGTAAGGAAGTAGCAGACCGACTCCGTGAGATTAAGGCAGATTTGTTAAAACGGGAGTCAGGTGAAATGACCCCTGTGGAACAGAGGACCATGGTATTAACGGAAGAGGTTCTAATAACACCTGAATTTACACCTCAACCCAAAGAGAGTCCGCCGAGTTATCCGATAACCCCTTCTGATAGTAGGAAATTGCAAAATTTAGAAATAGGTGCTACTCCTTCCCCTCCTCCTATTACAGAGCGAGGCACTCCTCCTATTGAGGCTGGTCAGGTGACTCAGTCCGTAGGATTTCAAACTCCATACAATACAGGTATGCAAGCACAAAGACAGACGCCGACACCCATGCCCCTACATACGACCACACCTACAAGCGGAACAGGTACCGTTCTACCGTCAACCCCCGTTCCTCCAACTCCTAATATGATGGAAACGGCTTATACCCCTACACCCACCTCATATACTTTTAATACAAGTACAAGTCAAACTCAACAGGTTCCATCAAGGCTCAAAAGTAACATTTTGTTTGTAGTTCTGCTTATTATTTCAATTATTTCATTATGCTTAAGTGGCTTTTTACTCTATACCTTTTATTATAAAGAAGGAGCCATAGAAAAAATCCAGAGCAATAAAGTAGGAGAGAAAGAACAGCCAAAGGTCCGCCAATATGATTATTCCGGGTTTTTAATGAAATTTGCACGAGAATATGACAATGCTTACAGGTTTGATGTTTATGGAGAAAAACAAGGGGAAGGCTATAAAGCATATTTTCTCGATTTTGTGTCTCAGAGTTGGCATCCAGAAAAGACTGTGCCTCCTGTGTGGCGTCATTGGCTAACATTAATAATACCCAATCAACGCGTAAAAGATATTGGTATGTTAGTTCTTACCGAAGGCTTCTCCACAAATGAAACACCCATGAGCGAAATCTCCCCTTATTTCATTTCTCTTGCCGTCTCTTCTAAATCGGTAGTGGCTATTCTTGAAGGTTTTCCAAGGGACAAGGTTGGGATTTATGAAACACCCGCAAAAGTCGTTAATTTAGAGCCTACGGAATTTGTAAGTTGGAGTTTGAAACAGTATTTTGAGACATACGACCCGGGTTGGATTGTATTTTGTCCACTGGTCAAATCCGTGGTTCGGGCTATGGATGCTATTCAGGAGTTTTTACTAAAAAACTTGCGTTCTGAAATTCCGTTAAAAGAATTTGTTTTATGTGGAGATGCACCGTTCTTTGTTCCATGGCTGGTTCCCTCAGTAGATTCTCGTGTTATCGGATTGGTATCTATTAATGCTTCTGCATTTCATCTGGAACAACAGATAAAACGAATGTTCATGGATGAAATAAGTTTCCCTCCTTTGTTCGCGGAAATGGATGACGCAGGGATTTTGCCCTTGCTTGAAACGGAAGATGGAGAAAATTTGTTAAAAGTCATAGACCCTTATTCCTATCGTACTTCATTGCAAATTCCAAAACTGGTTGTTTCCATCGGAAACGAACAGGGTTATAACCTGGTACCCCTTTCTGAACAGATGAATTCGGAAATACCTGAACCTGTATCCTGGTTAATGTGTCCCCATCTTCAATTGTCTCGAGAATTTGCGTTTTTACCTCAACAAATGCTTTTAAATTTTTTGCCATCTACACATACCCCTATCTACGATTTCAAAGATACCCTACGCGTGTTTTATCACCGTATTCTGGGACAAAAGAATATGCCTATTTTTCATTGGGATTTTTCTTCCACAGGCGAGTGCACAGTAAAAGTGAGTGAAGAGATTATCGAATGCCGTGTATGGTATTGCAGCAAAGACAAGAGAGGTGATATTTTCAATTTAACCAACAAAGACTGGAAATGCAAAAACCTTTCCGAAGTGGCAGAAGGGTCATATCGGACAAATATACCCCTTCCTTTACAACAATATACGGGCGCCTTCGTAGAGGTTATTTTCCCAAGTCTGATGGGCGTCCCTTTCCCTCTTACCTCAAATATACATATACTTACACAGCGAGATATTGTAGAAAATATCGGAAATAACTAGATTTTTAACTACGATATTTAGTATCGAACAAGGCTTGTTTCCACCTTATTTCGTAATTCTTCGCCACCTAATATTTCAATAAGTTTCAGGGCAAAGTCAATAGCCACGCCAGGACCTCTGCCTGTGATTATGTTATCACTTACAACAACCTTTTCATCACAAATATCAATTTCGGGGTAATCGTTTTTCTTTAAAAATCCTGGATAACCCGTTGCTTTTTTACCATTCAGGAGACCATTCTCCGCCAAAACACGAGGTGCAGCACATATAGCCGCTACATATTTGCCAGAGGAAGCCATCTCCTTAACAAGTTTGATAACTTGTGGATTATTTCTCAGATAATCAGCACCAGGCAAGCCACCGGGGAGAACAACCATATCCCATGCTTCGTTTATGACTTCACTCAATTTTTTCTGTGCCACGAGGATAGCACCATGACTGGCTCGAATAACTTTTTCATCATCCAGACAGGCCGTAACCACTTCTAAACCAGCACGGTTAAGTAAGTCAATAGGTGTAACTGCTTCTATCTCTTCGCAACCTTGAGCTAATAAAACAAGAATTTTAGCCATAATCTACCTCCTTTATCACAATACTTTTATAATTTACCATTAATTTCATTATTTCCCAAAGTGTTTTCATCCTCTAAACCTAACACCCTTGCAGATTCGGTTGGGTCAAGTGTTTCTACACCTTTTAACTTGCGGTCAATAATTGAGGTTCGTTTTTGTGCATTATCTATTTCATTAGCAGCCTGTTCCAATTTCTGTTTGGTCTTTAAAAGATAATCACCAAATTTGGTAAATTCCGTTTTCACTGCACTCAAAACTTTCCATACCTCCGTAGAACGCTTTTCAATAGCAAGGGTGCGAAAGCCCATTTGAAGGCTATTGAGAATGGCAGTAATAGTTGTTGGACCTGTGATAATAACGCTGTAATCTTTCCTTATTCGCTCGAACAAACCGGGAATACGCAATACCTCCGCAAACAACCCTTCTACTGGAAGAAACAATATAGCAAAATCCGTAGTTTTTGGAGGTTCTATGTATTTTTCATTAATGTCCTTTGCTTCACTAATAATACGGTTAGTTAAAGATTTTACTGCCTCAGCAAGGGCAATAGGGTCAGCACGCTCCTGTGCTGTCAAAATACGCTCATAATCTTCACGGGGAAATTTGGAGTCAATAGGCAGCAGAATATACTTGTCATCAATATCCTTTGAAGGGATTCTAATGGCAAACTCAACCTGATTCCCCTTTTTAATAGTTGCGTTCTTTTCATATTGTCCTGTGGTTAATATGTCTTCAAGAATGTTCTCTAATTGCAGTTCACCGAACACACCTCGTTGCTTCACATTCGTCAATACGCGCTTCAAATCACCCACATCCGAAGCAAGGTTTTTCATCTCACCCAGACCCTTATACACACTCTCTAATTGTGTGCTAACTGTCTTAAAAGATTCAGACAAACGATTTTCAAGCGTGGTTTGAAGCTTTTCATCCACGGTCTTCCGCATCTCTTCAAGTTTCTTCTCATTTGCCTGTTGTAAATTATTAATTTCTGTCCTCAGGGTTTCATTAATTCTGGACAGACTCTCTGAATTGGATTGAGAAAGTCGGTCAAGGTTTTCTGAGAAAATCCTTAATTGTCCCAGTTGCGTTTGAGCGGTATCTTTTAATGTAGAAGTTAAAATAGTTGATAGTTCAGTCCGATTTCGCGAGATTTCATCAAGCATAGTCCTTGAAAAAGAGGCAAAAGAATCGTTGATATGCTTCAAGGAATCCCGAATTTCAGTAATGACATCCTGAGAACTTTTGATTGTCCGATTATAAAGAAGGGTCTGGTAAATAACAAAAAGCAACAAAACTATTAGAACTGCCAGAGTTATTACAGAAACTATCGTAAGCACAACTCAACTCCTCTTAAAATTCAATTCTACAAACCTACATTATAATATAAATCCCATTCCCGATTAGACTACCTACCTTAAAAGATTTTAAGGTAGGAATACCTTTAATTGTCAACATGTAATATAAAAACATAAAAAACTAATCATAATAGTATTAAGAATTGCTTGATTATTAAAAACAAAAAAAGCAACGAGATTAAGTTTAAGTATCTATTTAGAAGACTGTATAATCAAAATGAATTATAATGTTCTATTTTGAAAATATAAACAAGGAAACTTAGTTATAGTTATAGAATTGATAATCAAAAGAGGTTGAACTATGAGCATAAAAAAGATAAGGGTAACAAATTTTAAGAGTTTTAAAGATTTAGAAGTAGAACTCGGTAATTTTAATGTTCTAATTGGTGCTAATGCTTCTGGAAAATCTAATTTTGTCCAAATTTTTAAGTTTTTAAGTGACATGGCGAACTCGGGATTAGACAATGCAATATCTATGCAAGGAGGTGTTGAGTATCTAGGAAACATAAATGTTGGCAATTCTGAGAAATTTTCTTTAAGAGTTGTTTTTGACCAGAAAGTTAGGCAACTTATACAGAAAAATAATAAAGGTTTAGGTTTAATTAATATTTTTCAAAACGCTCCTTTTCAATCAGTTGGAACAGAAAAAGGTAAAGGAATAAATTTTAAAAATATAATAGAAGTATATGAGATAATTTATGAATTTGCGTTAAAGTTTAAAGGCAAACAAAAAGGGGGAAGGGGGTTTGATATTGTTAAAGACAGTTTAGTTCAGAAATGTGGATTTATTAAAGTTGAAGGACAAACAAGAAAAAAAATAGGAGAGGGAGAAATCATTCTGTCAGTTGATAGTGGAAAGTTCAAGGTTAATTTACAACCAGAAAAAGCACCTATAAAAATAGAAGATATTTATCCCTCTTTCATAAGAAAATTACAGTTACCACATAGTACTCTTCTCCTTGATTTGCCTTTCTTTTTACCGCCAATAGCGAAATCTTTTAGTGATATTTCTGTATATGATTTTGACCCAAAATTACCTAAAAAAGCCACTCCAATTACTGGAAAGGCAGAATTGGAAGAGGATGGAAGTAACTTATCTATTATTCTTAAAAATATTGCTGAGGATGTAGATAAGAGGCAAACTCTTTTTAATTTAGTGAAGGACCTTTTACCATTTATAAGTAATCTTGGTGTAGATCAAGTTATGGACAAATCTTTGCTTTTTAAATTACAAGAAACATATTTTAAGAAAAAGAATTTACCTGCTCCCTTAATTTCTGATGGAACAATAAATATAATAGCCCTAATTATTGCTTTATATTTTGAGAAAAAAACATTGACTATTATTGAGGAACCAGAACGGAATATACACCCTTATCTTATTTCAAAAATAGTGGATATGATGAAGGACGCCTCACAAAAAAAACAGATTATTGTTACTACTCATAATCCTGAAGTGTTAAAGCACGCAGGATTAGAAAACATTTTACTTGTTTCCCGTGATAAACAAGGATTCTCAACGGTTTCCAGACCTGGTGATAAAGAAGAAGTAAAAACATTTTTAGAAAATGATATAGGAATTGATGACCTTTATGTTCAGAATCTACTTGGGGTATAAATATGAGTTATAAAAGATTGTATATATGGGCTGAAGGTAATGATGATGAGAGGTTCTTTAAAAAAATAATCGAGCTGAAACTACAGGAACAATATGATGATATAAAAATCATACTTTATTCAAATATGAAAAGAGAGAAGGTTAAAAATTTCCTTAAAAGTATCAAATCAACAATGGACGCAGATTATTTTTTTATTACAGACATAGATAAATCACCATGTGTGAGTGCCAAAAAGGAAGAGATTGAAAACATTATTGATATTGATATTGATAAAGAGAAAATAGTTGTGGTAATAAAAGAAATAGAGAGTTGGTATCTTGCTGGGTTAGACACTACAAAGTTTAAAAAAATTAAAATCCGTCATTTTGAAAGAACAGATAATATTTCAAAAGAAGATTTCAATAAATTAATTTCGGGGAATTCTCGTGTAAATTTTATGATAGAAATTCTTAATAATTTTTCTATTGAAATGGCAAAGCAGAGAAATAAGTCATTTAAATACTTTATAGAAAAAATACAATTGTAATACTGTTAAAAATAATGGCAATTGTATATAACGGTTAAAAATTGTTTTGATGTTCTTTTCAATTAATTAGGTTTTGTTATTTATATTAAAGGGAATTAATTATGAAAATGAAAAGTAAATTGTTCTGGTTGATGTTTGTTTTTGTTACGGGGGTGTGGCTTATGGCAGAGGTAGGATATGCGGAGGGTTTTTTTGTTCCGTCGGATAAGGTTTCAGGGGAGTATCGTGTTGATACAGGCTTTTTATCTGGAACTTTCAGACTTGATGGGAAATCTATTGGATTTGTTCCTTTTCGCACAGTATCGCCGGAGAGGGAAATAGCGGGGTATCCGGGTTTGCCTGGTTTACTAAATTTTTATCGTGTGTTCAAGACAAATTACCGTTTTGGTGAAAGTATGCGTGAGGTGAAGAGTGAAGCAAAATTATTAAATCCAAAAACATTGAAGGTGTTCTGGGATTCTGATGCAGAACATCCATTTACTCTAACTGCTGTGTATCAATGGATAAACCCACAGACACTTGATTTGTTAATTACGGTAGAGGCAAAGCAAGTTTTACCAGATTTTGAGGTATTCCTTTCTTCTTACCTGACCAAATACTTTCCTGAATCTTATGTATATGCAAAGGGAGATGACGGGACGGCAAAGTTTCTGCCGACCCCTGTTGAAGCAGGTGAATGGCAAGCCTTTCCAAAGGATGAAAATGCTACCAAAATTATTAAAGATGGGCGCTGGGATATCTTGCCGAACCCGGTAAATTGGACTATTCGTCCATTCTTCCATGAGCCGATTATTTATCGTATAGACAGGGAAACTAAACTTGCAGTGGTGCATATAACTACCAGCGACAATTGCTTTGCGGTATCCACCCCGAATGCAGGCAATACTCACTTCTCCATGTATCTCTCCTTATTTGGAAAAACATTAGAAGCAGGTCAGTCTATTTCTACAACTGTCCGAATGATTATTGCCCCGATTAACGAACAGGAAATATTGGACGCTTACAAGGTATTTACCTCTACTCTGCCCAAAGAAAAAGGTTAAGGAAAAGATTTCTCGTTACGCTCGAAATGACAAAGGGGTATTTGGACAACAGAAGGGCAGATTTGGAATATTTTGGAATACTGTAGATAGGCCTGGGATGATGTAGAATACATTTGAAATAAAGAGACTTTTGCTATTTTGAGAAATATCTTTTTACATTAGTCGAAGGTTACCCCCTTCCTATTATTCTCTCCCTTCTTCTTGGAGTTCCGTTTTACCCGCCTATTATTCTAAGTAAAGTAAGAAATCTTTTCTTTAATCTTTTATCAAACGGGATTGCCCTTTCCTTCAAATTTTTATAGAGACTAATCATTAGGTTTATAATAGATTGGCTGGTTATATAGATTGATTTGCAAAATATTACCAAGGAAATAAAAGTATTGAAAAGGTTTGGATTTACTCTGGTTGAGTTGCTGGTGGTAATTGCGATTATTGCCGTGTTGGCAGCCATATTATTGCCTGCATTATCGCGTGCAAGGGAGGCAAGTCGGCGTTCTTCATGCGCAAATAATCTGAAACAGATTGGGCTTGCATTAATAATGTATTCAAACGAAAGCAAAGGATGTTATTATCCTCCCATAAAGGCTTTGCGAACACCGTGGGTTGAATCTGCCCAACCCTGTAGTGAAGTAAATACAATAGAATCATTTTTTGAACCGAAATGGATGTATCCTGAGTATCTTTCGGACTTAAAGGTGCTACTTTGCCCATCAGATATAGACTGGACGGTTGCATTTGGACCGGGTGGTTGGTTCACAAATGAGGCAACGGGTGAAGTAGATTTATGTAAAATAAATGACATATCTTATTCTTATTGGGGCTGGGTAATTGTCCCATATTTATATTTAATATTGGGTGGTGATGAGCAAGCGTCTGACCCTCGCACTGAAATAGAAGGTGGTTTTGTCACCGTATTTCAAGATTTACTTACGCAGGCTAAAAATGTTCCACTAACAGAGGTAGCAAAAGTATATGAATCGGATTTATCATTTATGCCGTTTTATCCCGGTGATGTTCACAAAAGAACGGTTTATCGGTTAAGAGACGGTGTAGAAAGATTCTTAAATCAGAGTATTTCTACCTCAGAAATTCCGTTAATGTGGGACAATCTGTTCAAAAAAGGCGAAGGAGAGGGCTATGATAATATTATGCTGAACCATCAGCCAGGCGGTGGGAATGTGTTGTATCTTGATGGGCATGTAGAGTTTGTTCGGTATCCACTGCAATTTCCCTATACCCGTGTCTGGATAACCGTTTGCAACCAGATTTCAGGTTTCCATTAATGAACTAAAAGTAAGGAATAGTGTTTCTCTAATATCAAAAGATTTACGATATAGATAATTCCTTCTTAATAGATGCAAGGTATAATCTACGCAAAAAAATTATTAGGTTGTTGGTAAAAGATATGTTGAAAAATAGTTGGGGAAAATTATTGTTATGGGTATTACTGCAAAAAGGTCAGTATTTAGGGGAGAGGGTAAAACTTTTTTAAGGGGAGTAAAGTATATCGTGAAGGTATAGTAAGTAAAAGTAATTTACAAATTGTATAGCGTATAACTATAATTGTGGCAAAAGATATATACTTGTGATTGACAGAAATGACAATTTAATTAGTGTGGTAATATATAGATAGACATTTTTGGCTGTGCCACTTTACAAGGGTAGTATAGTGATTTATGCCTATTTGTGTTATTAAGTTTTAAGAAGAACTAAGGTTTCATTTTTTAAGCCTACTAATCAAACTCCCAAAGGAAGGTAAAATGATTAATACATCAACTAAATTGGAGAAGAACCATTATTTTAATCTAATTCAAACGGTTCTATTTAAGGGCAGTATTGTTCTCTTACTTTTATTTTATCTATTTTTATGCACAAATATATTCGCAACAGTAATAACAATAGATAGTGTAGAGGAGTTACAGAAAATAGGGAATGACCCTGAGTACCCGTTAAATGAGGAATATGAATTGAATGGGGACATTGATGGGAGCGATACGATAAATTGGAATGAGGGATTCGGTTTTAAGCCAATAGGAAGTCAGGAAAACCCATTTGTGGGTAGATTTAATGGAAATGGGTATAAAATAGCAAATTTGTATATTAATCGTCCTTTGGAAGATTATGTTGGCTTATTTGGCTTTGTCGGTTTAGGGGGAGAAGTAAAGAATGTAGGTGTAGGAGATTGTCAGATTGTAGGTGGGAATTACACAGGTGGATTGATAGGATATAAAGGAGATTTTGCTATAGTTTCAGGAAGTTATAGTATGGGTTATGTAGAGGGGGCTTTTGGGGTAGGAGGGTTGGTAGGGGTTAATATTGTTGGCATAATATCTGACAGTTATAGTATATGTTCTACTTTTGGATATTATGATACGGGTGGTTTAGTGGGTTATAACGATGGATTAATCTCTCTATGTTATAGCAACTGTTCTGTTTCGGGAGATGATTATGTAGGCGGTTTGATAGGGAGAAATGATGATAGTATGGTATCTGCCAGTTATAGTATAGGTTTAGTGGAAGGCAATTATGATGTAGGTGGTTTGATAGGATATAACGACGGAACGATATCTGATAGTTACAGTACGAGTTCAGTAGAGGGGTCTACAGATAATATAGGCGGTTTGGTAGGATGGAATGAGTCTGGCACAATAAGTAATTGTTATAGTATAGGTTTAGTAAGAGGTAGTGGAAATACTGGTGGCTTGATAGGCCTGAATGAAGGAGATACCGTAAGTAATAGTTATTGGGATACAGAAACTTCAGAGCAGACTACCTCTGCGGGAGGCGAAGGCAAGACGACAGCGGAGATGAAACAACAGGATACCTTTGTAGACTGGGATTTTACAGGTGTATGGGTGATTTTGGAAGAAGTTACTTATCCTTTACTTTGTTGGTTTCCCTATCCTGAATATAAGCCCGAGATAACCTTATTAGGGGACAGTGAACTTACGATAGAATGTGGTTCTCCTTATGGGGATGCAGGTGCAACGGCTTATGATATTCCCGATGGGGATTTAACCAGTCAAATACAGGTAACCAACAATGTAAATAGCGATGTAGTAAGCGATTATACCGTAGAGTATGTTGTTACAGACAGTGATGGCAATACGAGTAGCATAGCAACACGGCTGGTACATGTAACAGACACGACTGCTCCGGAGATTACCCTAAACGGGGACAATCCAATGACCGTGGAATGTGGTTCCATATTTGTTGACCCGGGTGCAGAAGCAACAGATACATGTGACAGTGAAGTGAATGTAGAGGTTGTGTCTAACAATGTGGATACATCACAAACAGGAACTTACTATGTGGTTTATTACGCGGTAGACGACAATGGAAACTCCTCAGAAAAGACTCGTGAAGTTACAGTAGACTGTGCTGGTGAAGGAACGATGGAAGGTTCAACGGAAGGAACAGCAGAAGGGACAATTGAAGGAACTCCCGAAGGTATAACAGAAGGCATAGTAGAAGGCACACTGGAAGGTTCTGTAGAAGGAGAGATTTTATGGCATAGTGCTGACCCGGATAGAAATGGAATGATAGATTTGGGTGAATTACTTCGAGTGATACAATTTTTCAACATGGGTGGGTATCACTGTAAGTTAGGGACAGAAGACGGTTATGCCCCAGGATTTGACGGAGACAAGACATGCGCTTCACATGCGTCTGATTATGACGAGCAAGATTGGACAATTGATTTAGGTGAATTATTGAGGCTGATACAATTCTTCAACATGGGTGGATATTATCCTTGTCCCGGCATGAGCGAAGATAACTACTGTCCCGGGATAGGATAATATAAGCAAAAGAAATAAATAGCAAGATAACGATTCTTTATATGTGGTAATTTTATATATTTTGAGTGATATTTATTAAAGAACATAAAATATTAAAGGTATATATAAAACTTATACACCAATTTGAATAAAAGAAAGGTTTTATAATATAATCTTTTTTTGTAAGTTTTCTTTTCGAGGAGTTCCCCCCTGATGTCAAATGAGCGCACCTTTGTCATGATTAAACCTGATGGTATAGCACGCAGGCTTATCGGAGAATGTATTTGCCGTTTTGAGAAGCGTGGATTAAAACTTGTGGCTATAAAAATGCAGATTTTAACTCAAGAAAAGGCAGAGGAACATTATCAGGAACATAAGGGAAAGGACTTTTATGAAAGTTTAATTCGTTTTATATGCTCCGGTCCTACTATTCAGATGGTATGGGAAGGAGAAGGCGCAATTAATCAGGTTCGAAATATGATAGGAAATACAAATCCGCTGAAAGCAAATCCAGGCACGATAAGAGGAGATTTTGCTTTAATAACGCAGATGAACATTGTCCATGCTTCTGACAAGCCCGAATCAGCGGAGCGTGAAATATCACTTTATTTCCGTCCTGAAGATATATTAGAATATAAGGTTGATGATGAACAGTGGCTAGCAATAAGTAGACGGTAACTTTATAAGATAAATAACTCAAAAAATTAAAAAAGGAGTATTATTCGTGGCAGGTGGAAGAAAAGTTCGCAAACGCAAGATTAATAAACACAAGCGTAAGAAGAAGAGACGTCAGAATCGTCATAAGAACAAAAAGTAATTAGAGTATCTTGAAGCATCACTGGGAAAGGATTATTTCCTTTCCCAGTGTGGCGTTTTTAATTTTTTTTAACATTTAGTTGGGAGAAAGGTTGTGAGCGAAGAAGAGAAAAAAATAATAATTGACGAGGATTGGAAAGTAAAAGTTCAGAGGGAAAAAGAAGAATTACAAAAAAAATTAGAAGAGGAAAAGACTAAAAATCCTGAGGCGTCTGAGGATAAAGAAATCTCCCCTGAAGAAGCGTTAACCCCTTCATTTGAGTCCCTGGTAGGCATTTTGACTACGGATGCGATGTTGGCTCTGGGAGTAATTGCTCCCCAGGGGGCACAGCAAGTAGTTATTGATTTAGAACAGGCTCAATTTTTTATTGACTTGCTCTTAGTATTACGAGACAAGACAAAAGGAAATCTTTCTTCAAAAGAAGAGGGTATTCTGAATAATTCTATCGCTCAATTACAGGAAATTTATTTGGTTCGCAATCAGCAGTATCAGGAAGCACAATTGAAGCAAGCAGGATTAAAGCCCAATCCTGGAAAATAAGGTCTGTTATTTTTTTATTTCTCCCCTGTGCCGTTCTGGCGATGATGTTTTTATTTCTACTTAATGTAGAAGTGAAGTTTTATTATTGTTGTTTTTTTACTGTATATTAAATGTTAGATATAGTTTAATGGGCATAAAGACCTAATAAATAAATGAATTTTGATTGCAAGAGCCGATATTTTTGAACATGAGTTATAAATTGTGTTAATTTAGTAAAATATAGAATAAAAAAGGTAATATTATTTCCTTTTATATTTCAAGAAGTTGGTTTGGAACTGTGGAACATTTTTTTATTTAACTGGCTTACATCGAGGGCTAAGAAATGTTACAGAAAGGTAGCGACTCAGGACAGGGAAACAGTTCCGTGTTAGTAGTTATTCCTGCCCGTTATGGTTCTACTCGATTTCCAGGAAAGATGTTGGCAGATTTGTGTGGTTATCCCCTGGTTTATCATGTATATCAACAGGCAAGAAAAGCAAAGTGTGTGGGTAAAGTTTTAGTGGCTACGGATGATGACCGAATTAGAAAAGCATTAGAACCGTTAGGTGTGCCTGTCGTTATGACGCGTTCTGACCATGCTAGTGGAACGGACCGTATCGCAGAAGTAGCAGAAAATTGTTTAGAGAAGATTATAGTTAATGTTCAAGGTGATGAGCCGTTACTCCCTCCGGAATGTATTGACGCTGCCGTTCAGCCATTATTAGAAAATCCGCAAATACAGATGTCAACGGCGTGTAGGCAAATAACAGAGTCTTCCTGGATACAGAATCCAAACATAGTAAAAGTTGTGATGAATCAAAAGGGGCTGGCTCTTTATTTTTCCCGTTCACCTATTCCTTACATACGCGATGCGGAACAACGACAGAATATAGAAGGGGTATATTGGCAGCATATCGGGCTTTATGTATACCGTCGTGAATTTCTGCTTCATATTTCAAAACTTCCTCAAACCCCGTTGGAGAAGTTGGAGAAACTGGAACAATTGAGAGTGCTCGAGAATGGCTATTCAATAGCGGTTGTCCCAACGAATTATGAAGCGTTAGGTGTGGATACACCGGAAGATTTAATGCATGTTGAAAAAATTCTCAAATTTAGAGAAAAGGAAGTATAGATGGCAGACTCAAAATCACACTTGAAATATATTTTTACTACAGGAGGGGTTGTCTCCTCGATTGGCAAAGGAATTGTTTGTGCAAGTTTAGGACTCCTTTTAGAATCGCGTGGTTATAAAATAGCAATGATGAAGATGGACCCTTATATCAATGTTGACCCGGGCACGATGAATCCGTTCGAGCATGGGGAAGTATTTGTTACGGACGATGGAGCAGAAACAGACCTCGACCTCGGACATTACCAACGGTTTACCCATGCCAAATTATCTCGCCGTAGCAATACCACCACAGGTGCTATCTATAATACAGTAATTCAGAAGGAGCGTGAAGGAGCCTATTTAGGCAAAACGGTTCAGGTCATTCCACATATTACTGATGAGATAAAAAATCGGATTCGCGCCTTAACCGTAGACGAAGATGATGTTGATATTGCTATTGTGGAAATTGGTGGAACTGTCGGTGATATTGAGAGTCTGCCCTTTCTCGAAGCATTAAGGCAGTTTCGTCTGGATATAGGTCCTGAAAATTGCTGTTTTATCCATGTAACATTAGTTCCCTATATTGAAGCGGCAAATGAGTTAAAAACAAAGCCCACCCAGCATAGTGTTCGTGCTCTACGCGATATTGGGATTCAACCTAATATCATTGTTTGTCGGACTGGAAAAAATAAACTTGGAAGAGAGCAGAGGCAAAAGGTGGCTTTATTCTGTGATGTGCCTGAAAATGCGATTATTAATGCTCAAGACATTTCACCTATATATGCCATTCCACTAAATTTTAAAAAACAAGATCTCGATGTAACCGTTTTAAGTATATTGGGATTAGAGGCACGCGAAGGAAACCTGTCCGAATGGACGAGCATGGTAGACCGTCTGGTTTCTGCGACAGAAGAAGTGCGAATCGCGGCTATTGGAAAATATACAGGACATAGCGACGCTTACAAGAGTATTAATGAAGCCTTTGTGCATGCAGGGATTGCTAATAATTGCAAGGTTAAATATGAGTGGATTGACTCCGAACAGTTTGAACCCGGTAAGGAAAAGCCAGAAGATATACTTCAAGGGTATCATGGTATCCTGATTGGACCCGGATTCGGGACGCGTGGAATTGAAGGCAAAATTAATGTGGCAAAGTTCGCTCGTGAAAATCACATTCCTTATTTTGGTATCTGTTTAGGTATGCAAGTTGCCATGATTGAAATTGCACGGAATTGTCTGGGACTGAAAGATGCCCATACCACAGAGGTAAATCCACAAACACCTCATCCTATTATCTCACTACTTACAGAGCAGAAGGGTATATCCTCCAAAGGTGGGACAATGCGTCTGGGGGCGTATCTTTGCGAATTGCAACCCGATACCTTTGCATATAAGGCTTATGGACAACAATCCATCTATGAACGACATCGCCATCGGTACGAGTTTAACAATGCGTATCGGGAAAACTTTGAGAAACAAGCCAATGGAGTTATTAGTGGTGTCCATCGCAGAAAATTAATGGACATGGAAGAGGAACTGGTGGAAATAATTGAACTGAAACCAGACATTCATCCCTGGTTCTGTGCCTGCCAATTTCATCCTGAATTTAAAAGCACACCGATGAAACCCCAACCCTTATTTTGCAATTTTATTCAAGCCGCACTGGAATACAAAAAATGCAATGAACAACATTGAACCTACTCCTGAAACAATCGCATGGATTTGTAAAAATGCTGAACAGGCATGGCAGGAAGGTGACCCTCAAAAACTACAATTTTGGGAAAACCAGAAAAAAGAATTTCAGAAAAAATGCTACCAGCGAATAGAAAGTCTGACAAAACAAATTGTGTTTTTGGAAAAGCAACAGGAACTTTTGATACAAAAAGTCAAAAATGGAGAATACACTTCCGCTGAAGCGAATCAGATTAATCGCCAGATTTATGAACATGGGGAAGAGATACGAAAGCAAATACAGTTCTATAAACAGTTGATAGAGCAATATCCTGCGGAAGGTTCAAGTCAGAATCTTGATAATGAAAATTCTCAATCAAATCCGTCTATAAAATCCGAGCCCCGTTTCCAGACAGTCTTACCTCTCCACCAATATATATACAAAGTGGTTAAAACGGTCTTACATGCTGTATTTTTAAGTAATGCTGGTCAAATTGCTTTATGCTCTGTCATACTTATAGTATCGGTGTATTTCACCTGGACATGGAACACGAAGAACCAGAGCCCTCAATTTGAGACTATTAGCACAGAGTCGGAAGGCATACCCCTTATTAAATTTTCCAATCGTGGAATGTTAAAAGCAAAACTATACTTGAACCACACAAACCAATGGGAATTTGCCCCTTATATCTATTCAATCGAGTGTTTAATCGTAGAGCCTTCATCATCAAATAAGAAGGCAATTGAAATTCCGGTAAATTGCCTTTTTATGAATGATGAAATCCGTTCCCCAATGTCTTCTACATATATAGAACTTCTACCCGGTTCCGAAAAAAGTTTTGGTATTGATACTACCTGCATTAAACAGACCTTCCCCGAGATTACAAAATTGACTTTTTCCATACGCACTTTCTATTTTCATAAGGAAGTGTTCAAGATAGACCTTCCCCTCCCTTCCCCTCCCTTTTCAAGTTATTAGAAGGCTTTGGGTTTCTCTGTTGCAATTTCTATATAACTAATCATATTTCTATCTACATTGATTACAAACAGGATTTTTTTAAAGGGATAGCCATGCACTCTCAATTTATCCAGACTTATGAAGGCATAACCTGCACTAAAATAACGACGAAGAATGATTTCTTTGCTTTGTATCAACTCGTTTATTTTGTCAATTTCCAGATTATAGTAATTTAACACGGGACTTATTAGTTCTCTATATTTCTCAATACTCAAACTTTCCAGAACCTTTTCAATCTGCTTTTCTTCGTGTGTTTGCATTTGATATTTATGGCTTCTATATAAATAACTTTTAATTGCAATAATTAACTTTTGCTCGGTATCGTAGTAGATAATAATATGTGCTTCGGAATTAGAAACTAATGTTGTTTTTGCAGATATATCAGGATAAAAATAATATAAAATAAGTTTCTCATTTTTTTGAATTTCCTCCTTTACCTTTAAAGAGTCTGGCTCTTTATCCCCACATAAAGATAAGGCTAAACTTAAAATCTTTTCATATTCCTCAGGATTTAGTGTAGAATGGAATCCCTGGGCACTCTCTACTTTTTGTTCTTCATACAAAGGGAAATAAGGGTCATTTTTAATACACCCAAAATCTGCACTATTTTTATAAAAGAAGATGTCAAACTTTGAAGGGAATATAGCATGAGTAAAATAGAATAAAGAACAAATGAAGCCTTTACCTTTATCTCTTATACAATTATATGTAAGGAAGATAAATATTAATACAAGAAAAATAGCCAGTATGACAATGATTGTTCTATTCCTGCGTATCATGTTCTTTGCCTTGAAGTTCGGTGTAATACAGCAATTGGTCTATAATAGAAGTTGATATGTCCAGATAGAAATCATGTAATAATAATTCCTCACTACTACCTAAAAAACATACCTTAAAATTTCCCCATAATCCTTCTTTCTCATTTTGTCCTTTAATATCAAGTTCTGGATAAACAAACCGATTTATTTTTTCATCCCGTATTTTTACACCTATACATGTCATTGACCTCCATCCCTTTTCTTTGTCTATTTCATATCCATTGCATTCAAAGTAGGACAGGTCTTCAGGTAGTTCCAAATAATTCAATAAAGTGTTGAATATTGCACGATTCCTTTTTCCCTTATTTAACCACTTTTCTATTTCTGCTGTGTAAACATCCGTAAAAGAATGGGCAAAAAAGATTACTCTGGGAATTTCTAGAGAAGTGCCAAGATAAACCTTACCTGCATCGTTTACTTCATACTCTACAAAAAATATATCTCTGGCTATTTTCCCCTGTAAAAAATGGGGAATAGCACTTACTTCTTTTGAGACTTGACTCATAAAATAAAAAGTTAGTCTTCGAACAGGTGTTACCTCTGTAAGCCCAATACCTAATACCTCATTTAAAAATCTCTCATCCTCCTTGAATACTTCTTCTGGTACCGTCTCTAAAGACCACTTATCATAAATAGACCGTTGAAACATCAAGAAAAAGAATGCTACTGATACTAAAAGAACAAGGATAAGAGCCCATAAATATTTCATCTCACCCATTCCTGAATGCAAAAATATATTTTATAAAACTCCATTTCCCAATATTCCCATCATAAATGCTTTTTCTGGATTACCTTCAAAATAATCAAAAGATTCGTATGTTTCATAAAATGCCCTATTCGCTGCCTGAAGAATAGTGTAATTTGGATAAAACACATACATCCAAAAACGCCAATCCCATGCATTTGCTACATCTTCATATAATAAGTTTTCAAATCCTATTATACAACTTGTACCAAAACTATTACTCCATGCTTCTAAATTATTTCCTGCTCCACATCCTAAAATAAGAACAAATTTATATGGATGATTTCTACAATAATAGTTCATTTCTGTCAAATTAACCTCCCCCAATTACTTCATAGTTCCATGAATCTATAAATATTTGTGCCTTCCTCTCTATCCAATCTCCGTCTATTCTCTGCTCCCTATCCCATTTGATAAATTGTATCTCCCAACAATAATAAAATCCTTTTTCCTTCCAATCTAAATCCAAATGCTCTGCTACCTCACTCAAAGAAATATGCATACATAAAAAATAAATATACTCCTTTAACCGTTTAGTTATACGCTCACCCGACTCTACAAATCCCAATTCCTCCACTACATCACCACAACTCGGACACTTCAATGTCCTCACTCTAACCACAAGATGTGTCCTACTCTTTATAATATCTATATCCCTTATCTCTCGCTCCTGATACGAGTGAACCTCTCTCACCTTAACATGACACTTGTGACATTCAGGTATAAACCGCTTATCCATGTAAATTCTAATATGCAAATCCTCACCCTCATACCATTGCTTTTTAACTTTAACTTGATTATAATTTCTAAATAGATTAAGATGTATTTTAGATATCGCTTGCCTCCTTTTGGGGTTCTTTGTTTCTTGTCCATATACTTTACCCCATAAGTGCAAGCAATGCCACTCTTATCTATATTCTACATCAACTAAATTGGAGAAGAACCTTTATTTTAAATAATTTAAGAGTTGCTCTACAGAAATAGGTATTTCTTTTATACAGCGAAAACCTAAAAGAGGAGAGCGTGTATCTGGCTCAGCACTCTTTTCTATGTTGAGAGAAGAAGGGGCAGAAGCAAAATCACCACCCATAATGATTCTGGGACAAGAGATGTCCTCTTCTGTGCAATTTGAGTCGGCAGGTGTCCTTGTCCATTCGGATACATTGCCTAACATATCAAAGCAACCCGTTGCAGTTCGGTCGTCGGGATATGATTTCACAGGCTGAGGAGTATTTTTTATACCACCAACATTTGCAGAATTTTCTTTCCATATATCTCCCCATGGATAAGTCACTTTTTTGTCTCCCTGGGCTGCCCTTAACCATTGAAGAACTGAAGGTAGACTTTTTTTGTAATAACTCGCAAAGGCGAGAGCATCGTAGTAATTGACCATAGTAATAGGTAGGGAATCGTTAGAAGAGGAGTCTGTTTCCGGATTAGGTAAGGGTGGAAGTTCCCATGAAATAGAACCCGAAATACAAAAATTCTTAAAATTACCCTGTGTTACTTCGTTTGTGTCTATAAAAAAAGAAGGGACAAAATATTGTTGGTTATTCCACATTAGAGTACCGTCAGGAATAAACACCATATCTTGGTGTTCGCAAAACACGGCAGAAAGGTATCTCGCACACGAGAATAATAAGTCTATAGGCACAGTTTCGCCTGTTTTCATTTTATTCTTAATCTGATTTAGAAGCGATTCTGTTTGGGCAAAATACTGTTGAGCATCGGGAACAGTTGTATATTTCTCTTTTGCCTTCTCTGCGACCTGGAATAGTATTTTAATATAGGTATCTACCGATGTCACCCCATTTTCATTAATTTCAATTTGATTCGCCTCGTTATTCATTTCCTGGGCAAGTAACCTTTCTCTATATTGTTCGGCAAAAAATAGACCTGCTAATAGAGACAAAAAAACAATGAACACCAAAGACCAACCAATAAAACGAGGTGTAAGTATACTTTTCCATTTTTTTATTTTCTTTGTTGGCCTTGAAATAGAGATTACATCACCATTAAGGACAAGATTTTTTAGTGGTTCTAATGTATTTTTTAATTCTGTGGCACTCTGGAATCGGTCTTTTGGGTCAGGTTGAATACACTTTTCTACGATTTTGTCCAATTCCGGAGGAAGTTCTTTTACCAACTCTGAGGCAGGCTTGGGAATACCTGTGGGAACTTGCCCTGTCAGAATTTCATAGAGCATAATCCCACAACTGTAAATATCGGAACGAGCATCAACATCTCTGCTATTGCGTACCTGTTCTGGTGACATGTAAAAGGGTGTACCCATTACAACGGAAACACCTGTGAGACGAGTATCTGCCACAAGTTTTGAGATGCCAAAATCCATTAACTTTACTATAATTTGTGGTGTTACCATTACATTTTCCGGTTTGATGTCACGGTGAACGGTGAACTGATGCGCATACTCTAATGCTGAACACAATTGGTCAAAATAAGTTAACACCTGTTTTAATGGAAGACGCTGTCCCGGGGATAAGCCTTCTAAAATTCCACGCAATGATTTGCCTTCAACAAATTCCATAGAGATATATAAGATATTTCCTGCAATTCCAATATCATGAACGCGGACAATATTCGGATGGGATAATTTGCGTGCAATTCGAGCCTCGTTCAAAAAACGGTCAACAATCATTGGGTCTTTTGCAAATTGGGGTAATAATAATTTTAATGCCACTTCCTCTTTGAGGGTATTGTCAAACACCTTATAGATACTGCCCATTCCCCCTTTACCAATTAATTTAATGACCGTATAACGGCCTCCAAAGATTTCCCCTTGATGCAATGTCCCTTGCTGGAAATTGGGTGTCTTTTGTCTTTGATAGGGATGTTCTGCCTTTTTGGTTTCTGCCGCCATCTGCTGGATTTTTATTTCAGGTAAAGGTGTTCCACACTTCTGACAATGGCTTATCCCTGACGGATTGATATAACTACATTTTGAACACCTTACCTGCGACATAAGTTTCCTTGTAGAATAAAAATTTACTTTTATATTTTATTATATATCTACACGAGTATCTGCTAAAAGTTTTAGGAAGGGTCTTTAGTCATTGTGATAGATGATAAAATATTTTTTCTATAGTAAAAGTATCGAAGGAATTTCTGCTTTTAATAGGGCTGTCTAAAAAGTTCATTTAAGCCGATTTTGTTGAGTCAAAAAGCGACAAAAGAGGTCAGATATAATTATATGTTAACAAATTGCAGATATGAACTTTTTGCATGAATTTTAAAGACAAAACTTTAAATAACCCCTACCCCTTTCCTCTTTTATTTAGTAGAAAATTTTCAACACCAGAATATTTACCTTTTAAATATTCTTATTTTAGAGGATAACATTTTATTCTACTGGTTCTTCTTCAGTTTTTTTTGTGCTGTTTTTTTTTGTTTTTTTTTGTTTTTTCTCTGTGGTTTCTGGAAGATTGGAGTAAAAATATTTGCCTAATTCCAGGAGAGAACCTAACTTTACTATTAACTCATCATGTAATTCAAATTGATATTCGGAGATTTTACCAAGGAAATTTTCCCAGTCGTTATGTTCCCATTCGCCTTTTTGTTTGATGACAAATTTGGCAGCCTGGTCAAATATTTGCTCTAAGGAATGTTTGGCTCCCATCATTTTCTCCTTATCTTAGGGTTAATTTTATGAGTGTTATTGTTAGTAGAGTTATTATAACATTTATATAAATAATAAAAAAATAATATTTGTTAACTTATAGGGAATAATAAAAGTTGTCTAAACATTTCCAATTTATGATATTATGTATTATATATAGATAGAAAAAGAGCAAGCCGTAGCAGACACAAAAGAAGAAGGATAGTTTCTTATGAGAAAGAAAATATTTGGGTTTACATTGATAGAATTGTTGACAGTAATTGCTATTATAGCAATACTTGCTGGATTTACTTTTGCGGTTCTTCCACGTGTTCGGGAACGGGCAAAATTGCGTCGTATGGACAATACATTTCTTCAGTTTCGGACTGCGATGACTTCTTATTTTACAGACTACAATACTTATCCTATAGGTTATGGCTTTGTAAAATGGGGAGCCAAAGATTATCAGTTGGGTCAAATATCGGATGAAGAGATGTTTATGCTGAAACCTTACACAGTCCTTTTGAAACTTCATGGAGACCGTAAATATATGGATGATTTTTCAGAGGGATTTGATACGAACCGTGATGGGCAAATTGGTCTCATGGAATTTTTGCCGATGGGTGTGAAAAATCAAGCAACCAATATATATACTTTCCCTATAGAATTGTATCGTGGAAATAACTTGCAAGAAGAGTTGAGCCGATTGTCACAGATGGAGCAACGCCCCTTTGTATATGCACCTGTAAATAAACGGCAATTCCAGAAAGCCCGTAAATACTGGATTGAGAATGGTTTCTTTTATGCCGAAGCATGGGACCCCACGCATCCCTCTATAAGCGATATTACTTTTCCCGCCTCGATTTATGATGCTTTTGTTCTTATTAGCGTAGGTCCTGGCGGTTCGACCGCAGGGGTGGTGCCAGAACCTTTAGGAACAGAACCACCCAAATATGTATATCATATTCTTGCATTACGAACCTTTTTCTTAGCCACCCGCGATTTGAACGATAATGGGCAATTGGACTTCCATTTTGAAGCAAGACGAAAAGGTGAAGCGGCTCTGGAATATGATGTTCAGATAAATCCTAATGAGAAACGACATGCTACAAACAAATTACCCAAACCAGATGAAGCAAATAGTTGGGGACCTTATATCTTCGTTGTTCAATAATATTCCTGTCTGCTAAAAGATTTGAGAAAAGTCCTTATACGGATAGGAGTGGTGTCAAGTCTATAATTTTTATCTTTTTCAATTATCCTCTCAAATATAGCGAGGAAGGGTTTATTTTTGATATAATAAAAAATAAAGGGTTTCTATGTTAGAGGAGAGACAATTAATCCTACCCGTAGAGATAGAGAAATCATTTTTATCGCTTGTAGAATTGTTGCGAACAAACGGAATGGGTGAGGACGAAATTGTCCGGGTTCAAAAAATCTTTGAGTTAGCCGTTTGGGCGCATGAAGGGCAGACACGTGCTTCGGGCGAACCCTATATTCATCATCCTATCGAAGTGGCTCGTCTTTTGGGGGAACTAAAATTAGACGCTTTAACTATTATGGGAGGACTGTTGCATGATGTTATTGAGGATAAGCAAGTTTCACGAGAATTCCTTGAAGAGCGGGTAGGGAAAGCCGTATTACAGATTGTTGAAGGTGTAACAAAAGTTTCTCGTCAACAAATGAAGGCGACCGTCAAGGAAAATGAAGACCGTCGCAAGTTGGAAACGCTCCGTAAGCTTTTTCTTATGGGTGTTAAAGATGTTCGTGTTCTTCTGGTAAAATTGGCAGACCGCCTTCATAATATGCGAACTCTTCATTATCTCCCGAAAGAAAGTCAAGAACGCATAGCTCGTGAAACGCTGAATATTTACGCACCCATTGCACATCGTTTAGGGATTTATCGCTGGAAAATGGAATTGGAAGACCTCGCTTTCAAGGTGCTTTTACCTGTCGAATATAAGTGTTTGGCAACGCGCATTGCGAGGAAAAAGGAGGAGAGGGAAAGGGAGATAAAATACATCATTGAACATATAAAATCAGAATTAGACCAGATAGGGATTAAAGCACGAATTTTAGGCAGACCGAAGCATCTCTATAGCACTTATTTAAAAATGCAACGGCAACAAATTCCGCTGGAACAGGTTATGGATTTATATGCCATTCGGATTATTGTAAATACAATAGAGGAATGCTATAGAGTATTGGACATTGCTCACAGATTAGGAAATATTATTTCTGAACGCTTTCGGGATAATATTCGTAAGCCACGAAGTAATGGCTACCGTTCTTTACATACTACTGTTTTTATTCCTGATAAATACCCGTTAGAAATTCAAATTCGCACAGAGGAGATGGACCAGGAGGCAGAATTTGGTATCGCAGCTCACTGGTTTTATAAGGAAGGAGGAGTTTTAGATGATTCGCTTATGCAGCGACGAATTGAATGGCTGCGAACGATGGTTATGGAATTATCTTCTTCTGAGGGTTACTCCCTTACTACTCAGGATATTCAAGACGAACTGAAAATTTCAGAGATTTATGTATATACCCCTAAGGGAGATGTTTTTGAACTACCTATCAATGCTACTGTGCTGGATTTCGCATATTCTATCCATACAGAGGTGGGGAATCAATGTGTCGGTGCTCGTGTGAATGGCAAAAATGTTCCAATTACTACCAGATTGAACACAGGTGACCAGGTAGAAATTTTGACTTCACCCCGGCAGGAACCTCATTTAGATTGGTTAAAAATAGTTACCTTAGGCAAAGCCCGAAATAAGATTCGACATCAATTAAGAGAAAAGGGAATCCTTCCTAGAGAAGGGGAGGAAACCAGAGAAGAAATATCCAAAAAAGATGAGAAAGAAGAACGCACCGCTCAAACTCATGTTTTCCCTGATATAACCTCATTAACAAAAATTGAATATAGAGGGGACAACGAGGAGTTTGAAAAGGGTCGGTATCTGAGTATCCGTATTGATGGGCAGAAAAATATTACAGTTCAATTTAGCCGATGTTGCAATCCATTGCCCGGCGATGAAGTTATTGGTTATTCTACTGTAAAAGGGACAATAACGGTGCACAGGAGGGATTGTCGAACTTTTAATAGTGTGCCGCGTGACCCTTCGCGGATTCACAAAGCACGCTGGGAAATGGATAACCTGACTCAAATCACGGTGCAGGTAATTGCCCGTTCTTCTCCCACTGTAATACAAGAACTGACATCGCTGCTGATTGAAAGAAAGGTGCCTGTTATCTCTGCAAACTTCAAAACACTCCATAGCGGTCTGTTAAAATTTGAATTTACTCAAAATTTTATTTCTTCTGGTAACACGAGGGCATTTGATTCACTTATGCGTTCCATTCGTTCCATCAACGGTGTGCTACAAGTCCATCGCAAATCAATATCGAAATAGTTAAAAATTTCTTTTGATTTACATGAAAAACCGCAAAGAGAGTCAAGAACGCGAGAAAAAGATATCGTTCACATTCACGCAATTTTTTTAGTGGAAATGTTTTAGAAAATAGAAAAAACATTTTGTTTTTGAAATTTTTATTAACATTATACAGGTAGAAGATTGTAACATGGATAAGTTTTAAAGGAGTGGTTTCCACCTTAACAAAGGGTTATAAGTTATTGTAGACATTTTGCTTGCGTAAACTCGTTAGTAAGTTAAAGTATCGTGAGTTCCTCGCATTTGTTATTTCGCCATCTTTTGTTATTTTTGAGTGAAGAGAGAAAACTTTTTGTTAATCTTTTAGTGGCAGGGGTGAGGGACAGTAGTTATCTTCGCTCAAGCCGGGGCAGGAGTAATAACCGTCCATATTGAAGTATTGTATAACACGAAGTAGTTCAGATAGATTAATAATCCAATTTTGCGGCGCATAGTCAGCAGAATGAGGACGGCAATTAGTGTCCATACTCAAACCCGGAGAGTAACCATCTTCGGTGCCGGATTCACAATGGTATCCACCAGAGTTAAAAAATTGAATAGTTCTGAGTAGTTCTTCTAAGTTTATTTTCCCATCTTTGTCTATGTCGGTGGAATGAAATGGGGACACAATTTCCCCTTCTGTCGTTCCTTCGGTTGCTCCTTCTATTACTCCTTCGATAGTCCCTTCTGTGATACCTTCTGTAATACCTTCAATCGTTCCTTCTATTTGACCTTCGTTTAATCCATCTTGATTTCCTTCAATAATACCTTCGGTTGAACCTTCCACTGGGCCTTCGGGCAATCCTTCATCTGTTCCTTCAAGTGGACCTTCTGTAATTCCTTCTGAGATACCTTCTATTGTCCCATCTTGCGTTCCTTCTGTGAAACCCTCGTTTGTTCCTTCGTTAAGTCCTTCTTGTGTTCCTTCATTTGCTCCTTCCGTAGTTCCTTCTGTAATACCCTCAATAGCCCCTTCTGTTATTCCTTCTGTAACACCTTCTGGGCTACCTTCGGCTACGCCTTCATTGTGTCCTTCTATATTTCCTTCAACTGCTCCTTCACCGTCAGATGAACCTTCTTGAGGGCATAAGCCTAATGATAAGGTTAAATTTATACTTGTTCCTGGCAGAACTTCTGTTTGAGGAGACGGATTTTGGTCAATTACTGTATTTTCAGGAACTTCATCATTACATAGGAATTCTTCCTCACCTATACTAAGTCCCAGAGAAGAAATTTGGCTTTCTGCTTCTTCATAAGTTAATCCGATTAAGTCCGGAACAATAATGGGGCATGGACCTGTGGAAACGGTTAAATTTACTTTTGTTCCGGGAGAGACTAGTGCTCCTGCCTGCGGAGATTGTGAAATTATATAATCCTTTGGAACAGAATTGCTGCATTCACCAGTTGTATTGCCCTGTGTTAAACCTGCGGCTGTAATGTCTGCGAGTGCTTGTTGAATCGCTTTACCAACTACATTGGGAACAGAAACATTTATTGGATTTCCTGTTATTGAAACATCATCAATGTTCCAGCCGGAGTATGTTTCACTATAATCCGTAGGTCCCATGACCCAGCGTATAAGAAGTAAGGGCTGTCTGTCGGCAATAGATGAAAGATTAAAACTTTGCAAGGACCAGGAAGTATCTTGAAATGAGTCCTCCGTATGTTCCCAGATAGTAGTCCATGTTGTTCCGTTTGTGCTCACATCAATTCGTGCATTGTCATATTCAGACGATTCAACACCCAGCCAGCGGTAAAAAGAGAAGGTTACATTTTTGATTTGCGAACAGTCAATAGGATTGGTGATTAATACCTCTTCTCCCATGTCATTTTCATAAGCACCGTTCAGATTGTAGCCATACACATATTGTCCTGTATGTCCCGATGTAGGGTCGTCATCCAGGCCTGTGGGTTGACCAAAAGCCCAATTCCCGGTCTTTTCCCAGTTTGGGTCTGTATCGAATGAAAAGGAAATAGGAGCAGGATATGCCTTTTTGAGTTTGACATTAAAACTTTGAGTATTCTGGGTTGAGTTATTAGTAATGGAGAAAGACTTTGTATAAGTGCCAGATTGAGTGGGTTGTTGTGTAACTGTTAATTGGAGTGCAACAGTTTCGCCAGGGCTTATCGTGCCTGAAGTAGGATTTAAGGCAATACCTTCATCAGTAGTAGATGACCAGTTGATATTATATTCACTTGTATTTTCGAGTTGAATGGCAATGGAAGTTGGAGAAATAAAATTGTTTGAACTGAGATAGAAAAATAGGTTTTGTTGAGGAGTGATTAGCAAAGGGTCAGAAGGATTGCCATATTCAATGTAGTCAGCACCATACCCAATTTGTGCCGTGCCATACTCAATATAGCCATAACCATTTTCGCCCCAGTATTCACCCCAGGAATTCCGAATGATAAAAGCCCCGTTTCCATAATCATCGTCCCAACCTACAATTACAATCATGTGGTCTACTGTTTCCTTTGATTCTGTATTGTCGTTGTAGATTCCTCCTTTGTAGGCTAATAAGGATTTGGGTGCTACCATAGCAGAGGTAATGGGTCCGTAACGGTATATAGCCGTTTTTAAGGCATCTATTGAAGGTATCCCCAGTGCACTACCTACATAATGCCAATCGTTAATAGTGTAATGATGGGGCTTAGGACAATTACATGTCCCGCCGTATCCCATATAAGGATAGTCAGATTCAAATACGGCGCCGTATCCACCACAACTGTCTGTCTTTGTGCCTTTGTGCCAGTCATGAGCAGATGTTCCGCCATCACATCCATACCAGAGCCAACCAGTAGCACAGTCCACAAGCCATTGTTCTGACAAATCTACATTAATACCATCCTTAATTTTTATAGCACATTCAAGAACCCCTACCGTGGCAAAAGCCCAGCAGGAACCACAAGATGAACCCTGGTCACGAATAGGTGGAAGTCCTCCGGGTATTTTCTCACGCCAGTCCCAACGAGATGGTAATTTTTCTGTGGGAACAATTGGTTTTGGAGTGTATCCTAATTCATCTAATAATTGTGGGTCTGGAGGAACATATCCAGTAAGTTCTTTAATATTCCTTTGAGTTGCAGATGTTTCGCCAATATCAAATGTCCAGCCATTGGTTATTGCTTGCTGTTTAAGTTCTTGAATGTCTTTTTGTGTTAACTGTGCCTGAACAGGTATAAGAGGAAAAAATAAAACGATTAGAATAAAATATTTGATGATAAAACGATGATACTTCATTTTGATTACTCTCTACATATAATTTTATTTCCTTACCTCTATTTTACACGAAATCAGGTATAAAATTGGTATTCATTTATATAATAATTTTCTTTTGAAGAGACCACAGGGGGTTTTATAAAAGAGTCTTCAATAGGAATATGAATTATGTTTTTGATAAAATGTAGAAGTTTTTTAAGGTATCAAAGAAAGAAAAGGAAATAATATGAGTTTAGAAGTGAAAGAATTTATTAAGCCGTTTGCGAGTATTTCAGAGGATTTATATTATTTTTCAAAGCAGGCTAAAAATAATGGGGAAAAGGTAGCAGGTTTTATGTGCACTTATTCTCCTCAGGAACTGTTCCATGCGGCAGGGTATTTTCCCGTTCGTATAATAGGTAAAGATGGAGGAACACCTCTGGCGGACCAGTGGCTTCAGCCGTATGCGTGCAGTTTTGCAAAAAGTGTGCTCAATGTGGGTTTGTCGGGAGATTATTCGTTTTTAGACCTTATGGTTTTCAGTCATACATGCGATACAATGCAGAATTTAGCAGATGTTTGGCGAAGACGGGTAAATGGTCCTCCTGTGATTATTGTTTCAACTCCAAATTTAAGTGCAGGGGATATGTCATTAACTTATTTGAAACGCGAGTTAACACGAGTCAAAGAGGAAGTTGAAAAAATATCAGGGAATAAAATCACGGATGATATACTCCTGAATAGTATCAATCTTTATAACAAGCACCGAGATAATATGAGACTTCTGTATGATATGCGAAGGAAAAGTCCAACTTTGATTACAGGGACTGAAATGTTTTCAATCGTATTATCATCATTTGTGATGAAGAAAGAGGAACACAACCAACTTTTGGAAGAATTAATACAGCAATTAGAGAAAATGACCCCAGAAAACACTAAAAAGCCAAAGATTTTAGTAGGTGGCAGTGTTTGCCAGGCACAGGGATTTATTCAAACAATCGAATCGTCAGGTGCTCTGGTTGTTGATGATGATTTATGTATGGGTTCAAGGTCTTATGTTATACCGTCTGTGTCTGAAGGAGACCCTATTGAGATGTTGGCTCAAATGTATTTGTCGCGTATCCCCTGTCCTGCAATTTATAAGCCGGGCTATGACCCAGCCGGACCTTATATTGATAAAATCAAGACAGGAAATATTGATGGTGTGATTTTTATGCAAACCAAGTTTTGCGACCCTTATGGATTTAATTATCCCTACCTTCGTAAAAGATTAGAACAGGAAGGGATTTCCAGCCTTCTATTAGAAGTAGAGCAAAATCAACCTGTTCCTGAGTCATTCCACACACGAGTAGAAGCATTTATAGAGACATTAGCCGCAAAGTAATGGTGGATTATATGAATGAATATTATGTAATAGGACTTGATATTGGTTCTGCAACTGCAAAAGCAGTTCTGATTGATAATGAGGGCAAGAAAATTGCCTCGTCAATTCGAGCCACAGCAGGAAGGTTGTTGCAGTCCGCAGAAACTGTGAAAAGAGAAGTCCTGGAACAGGCAAAAGTAAATGAAGAAATGCTTAAAGCAGTAATTACTACGGGTTATGGTCGAGACATTATTCCAGATAGAACAAAGAGTATAACGGAGATTACCTGTCATGCACGCGGTGCTCATATAACGGAGCCTGCGATTCGTTTTGTTATTGATATTGGCGGTCAGGATTCAAAAGCCATTTTGCTGGATATGGATGGTCAGGTGAACCGATTTGAGATGAATGATAAGTGTGCAGCAGGGACAGGAAGATTTTTAGAAGTGATGGCACGGACGCTTGGAATTCATCTGGACGAGATGGGTGAGATGGCTGTTAAGTCGGATAAAACTTCTCGAATCTCTTCAACATGCACCGTATTTGCAGAAAGTGAAGTTATCTCACTCTTGGCACAGGGAGAAGAGATTCCTGCAATTGTTTCAGGTTTGTGTCGTGCTGTTTCCGAACGGGTTCAGGGATTGGCGGCAAGGGTTGGTGTCGTGCCACCTATAATGATGACTGGAGGTGTGGCTAAAAATAAAGGGGTGGTAAACTGGCTTTCTAAAATCTTAAAGCAAGAACTAATTGTGCCTGAAGAACCCCAAATTATTGGTGCTCTGGGTGCAGCCATTATGGGTCTGGAATTAATTAATAAAAATAACGAGTCAATACAAAAAATTACGCAAAGTAAATAAGAAGGGATTTTTTATTTTATGAGTCAGCGAGTTCCAATTCGTGCAACTGCACAAATGAAACAATTAATGGGTTTCTATTATATGATGGCGAAAGCCGCTGAAAATGACCCAGAACAGAAAATAGCGTGGATTACAAGTGGTGGTCCTGTGGAAATTCTTCATGCAGCAGGGGTCATTCCTATATACCCTGAAAATGTGGCTGCTATGTCAGGAACGATGAAAATTGCAGATGAAATCTGTGCTGTTGCGGAAGAGAACGGTTTTTCCCGGGACTTGTGTTCGTATGCTCGAACAGATATAGGCTCGGTTCTTTCAGGAAAAGGACCTCTTATGGGCACTCCCAGTCCAAAACCTGATTTTCTTGTCTGTTGTAATAATATCTGCGGAACAGTTACAAAGTGGTATGAAGAGTTGCAGCGGATGTTTAATGTGCCACTTATTTTTATTGATGCTCCTTTCCAATATGGGATAAAAGACCGTCCAGAAGCGATAGACTATATAGAGTTACAGTTGAAGCAGATGATAGAACAGGTAGGTGAAATTACAGGAAAACCGATTGTCTGGGATAAGTTTATTGAGACGCTGGAATTATCTGACCGTGCCGTAAAGTTGTGGCGTGAGATTCAAGATTTATTGCAACATAAGCCTGCACCGATGAATTCATTTGATACCTTTATTCATCTAGCGCCAATAGTGACTTTGCGTGGCACGCAGGGATGTATTGAATATTACGAAACCTTGAAGGCAGAGATGTTAGAACGAATTGAGCAGGGGATAGGTACTCTGGAGCATGAAGAGTATCGTTTGGGCTGGGATAATCTGGCAATATGGTATAAAATAAAATTTTTAGCCGACCGATTTTCTCAACATAATGCAGCGTTGGTGGTTTCTACCTATACACGCAATTTTTGCTATCAAACAGAGGATAGGGACATATCTAATCCGCTTCGTGCTATGGCAGGTGATTATATGGCAGGATATATCAATCATGGACTTGATTTTCGTGAGAAGGAACTATATCAGATGGTGCAGAATTTTAGTCTGGATGGGCTGGTTATGCACTCAAATCGTTCCTGTCGTGCTTATTCCTTTGGACAATATGAACTGGCACAAACGATGGAAGAGAAATATGGTGTGCCTGTTCTTATAATAGAAGCAGACCAAAACGATACGCGTATGTGGAGTGATGAACAGGTTGGAAATCGTATTGACGCCTTTATGGAACGAGTCGCAGCCAAAAAGAGATAATGTTTTTAAATCTCATTGTTGTAGATTTTTTTGAATAAAGCAAGTGAATCTATAAGTATTGTTCAATGTTCCATGGTGCTCGATAAGTGCGTTTAATCCACTTATCTGCTTCGGGGTCATTCACAAAGGACAGAGTTTGTGGGTCAAATGCTAATGCTCTCGGAATAAAGGTGCTAATATTGCAAAGATGACAAAGCACCGCAGTAATGTGTCCATCATCACCGGGCACAATTGGCTTCTCCTCTCCTAAAATAGATTTAGCAAAATTAATTGCATGCGGCAATTCAATATCACTGCCGGGATTTGTTCGGGGTGGTTTTTTAGAACCCGATTCAAATACTTTCCAGTCATCGCGAGTAATAACGAGAGTCCCTTTACTTCCGTGAAACTCAGCAAGAGAACTGGGTCCGTATTCTGACCATAGTCGGAGTTCCCAGAGCACAGTTAACTCAGGGTATTCAAGCAAAGTAGTTTGCGTATCGGGCCACTCTTTGATGTCTTTGGTAATAAATTGTCCACCCATTCCTACCACTCGATTAGGATAATCTATGCCCATAAACCAACGGACAATGTCCAACCAGTGTGCTGCCCAATTTCCAGTATCTCCTGTCCCATAATCGCGAGTAAAATGCCAGTTATAATGATGCCGATATTTGTTATATGGTTTAAGTGGTGCGGGTCCTGTCCACATATCATAATCCAATGTTTTTGGTGGGTCGCTATCGGGCACTTTCGGCAAAGGTTCACGCCAGTGAATAGTAGCAGCACGAACAAAGCCTATCTTGCCTACACCACCAGATTGAAGAAATTCGCGTGCTTCTTGAAAATGTTTACCACTTCGCTGCTGTGAGCCTACTAAAACTATCTGCTTTGGATGTTTCTTCATTGCTTGTGTCACTGCATAGCCATCATAGATGTTGTAGGAGAGAGGTTTTTCTACATACACATGTTTGCCTGCATCCAGAGCCATAACCGTCATAAGAGCGTGCCAATGGTCAGGTGTGGTCACTACAACTGCTTCAATCTCTTTATCATCTAAAACACGGCGGAAATCTTTTTCAAGCACAGAGACTTCAATTTTATCTTTTTGCAGTTCTTTATTAACATTATTAAGCACCTCTTCGTCACAATCGCATAATGTTTTTACTGTAAAATAGCCAGACTTGACAAGGTTTTCAGCAACCTGCGAACCGCGCCGATGACAACCAATAACCCCAACGCGTATTTTAGGGGATTGTGCGTTTACTCTTTTGGCAAGTGTTGTACCAGCCATAGCAATTGCAGAGGTGGCTATAAATTCCCTTCGATTTAACATAAAGTATCTCCTTTTATTGGTAAAAGTTATCTGGAAAGGATGTGTTTCAGTTCAGAAGCAACCTTTTTTGTAAGATTTAAATCAGGCATTCCTTGTTCACTGACAATGACCTCAGTGGTAAGATAATAGTCATAACCAATATTGTGTAGTGAGTGTAAAAGAGCGTTCCAGTCCAAATCTCCTTCGAGCAAACTTGATGTAAAATCGTCTAATGTTCCGCCCCCATTTTTTCGTTTGAAATTTTTAATGTGGATTCGTGCTATCTGGTTATTAAGGATTTCTGCCCAGTGTTCGGGATAACCATGAATCAAACAATTTCCAGCATCGAAGTAAGCCTTTACCCATGGAGATTGAAATTCATCAATGAATTTTCTATATTCGAAAGGACCGGTAAGAAATTTACTCCAAACATTTTCAAGGGCAATAATAACCCGATTTTGTTCTGCATACGGGATTAATTGTCTAATGGAATCCTGTGCCCATTTCCAGACTTCTTTTGCTGGCACTACGGGTCTATTCGGTGAAAAACAAACATCTACCGTGCCTGGTAAAACTAGAACTGCTCCTGCACCCAATTCGTTTGCAGTGCGAATATATGCCTTTGTAAATTCAATCGCTTTATTCCGCTCCTCATCATTCGGACTACCTAGTGAATAATCCCAATAAAAACCTGTGGCTAATGAGGGTATTTCCAACCCAACAGATTTCACTTTATCTTTTACCTTTTTTAATTCTTCCTGTGTTGTTTCAGGTGTAAGTTCACCTGCACCGAAGCAGAGTTCTATCCCATCCCAACCCATTTCTTTTACCTGATTCAGGATGTCCTCAATCTTAACCTCACCCTGAAATCCACAAACCATCCATGAATTTAAAGCCATTTTCATAACGAAAGTCCTTTCTACTGTTTAAGATAAAATAAATTTAACCACATATTATCTTATCAATATTTAGGTATCAAATAGAAAAGTTTATATGCTTCTGCGGCACTATGTAATGTTAATTTATTTTCCTTATCAACCCTTTAGAACTATTTCGTTAATCAGGTTATACTAATTTTATTTGTATGACTTTTTATAAATCTCTATGCAGTCTTCATGAGTCATTTCGCAAGGATTGCCTGCAAATAGGCCACCCATTGTTTCGCGGGCATTTTTCGCCAGAGTGTCAAATTCGGAAGGCTGTATACCATAATCTGACATTTTTAAGTCAGCAACACCACAATCTTCTTGAAGTTTTACAAGTGCAGTGATAAAATCCTCTGGTTTTTGTGCATCTTTTATTCCCAGTGCTTGTGCCATACGAATAAAACGGTCATCGCAGGCATGCTTTTCGATGAAGAATTCATAGAATGCCTTAGATAAAATAATCAAGCCGGCTCCATGTGGCAACTCTTGATGGTAAGCAGACATTGCATGTTCGAGTGAATGTTCCGCAGTAGTAAGGCTGAGAGTCATTACAACGCCAGAAAGCGTATTTGCAAAAGCCACACCTTCACGGGCTTCCATATCCTTTCCGTTTTTTACAGCCCTTGGCAGATATTTTCCAACATTCTCAATGGCTGTTAAGGCATACATATCGCTCATAAGATTGTGATAGGCAGAAATATAGCATTCTGTGCTATGAAACAGTGCGTCGAAACCTTGATAGGCAGTGAATTTAGGAGGCACAGACTTCATTAGTTCAGGGTCAACAATTGCCAGAACAGGATACAAAGAGTCATGTCCACCGACGCCAATCTTTTCGTTTGTTTCCTCTTTGGTTATAACTCCCCAAGGGTCTACTTCACTACCTGTGCCAGCGGTTGTGGTAATACAAATTAGGGGTATAGGTAGATTTTTAAGTGGTAGGCTTTTGCCAGTTCCGCCTTCTACATAGTCCCACAAATCGCCATCATTTGTTGCCATCATAGCAATTGCCTTGCTGGCGTCCATTACACTTCCACCTCCCAGTGCCACTATAAAGTCGCAATTATGTTCTCTTGCAACAGTGGCACCTTCCATTACCGTGCTCTTTAATGGGTTTGCTTGAATCTTATCAAACAAAACAAATTCTACGCCCGCCTTTTTTAGTTGTTCTTCTGTTCTTGACAGAGCACCGTTTTCTCTGACAGACTTTCCATTAGATATTACGAGTAGTGCCTTTTTCCCGGGCATTTTTTGGGTACCCAAATTATTAAGTTGACCTGCACCAAATAAAATTCTTGTAGGCACATACATCTGAAAACTCATACAACCTTCTCCTTTTATCATTGATTATTAAAAGTTACAAATAAAATTATATTCTGTTTTCGTATCTGAAAGCATGTTTTTAATTTCATTATCTTATGTCAATAAGAAGAAAGATTTTGAGAGTAAAGCCTATCCCTTAATTTTTTTGAGAAGAAAAGATTTTAATTAAGTTGAAGTATGGATTACCATGTTTCAAAAAAATTCTTGTGGTGGTAAGTGGCGGAGAGAGAGGGATTCGAACCCTCGGTACGGTTCCCCGTACACACGCTTTCCAAGCGTGCTCCTTAAGCCACTCGGACATCTCTCCGTATGACTATGAAGGGCAATCAAAAGTTTTTTTGACTGTATTGGTTTTAAACAAGAAATTATTTTTAAGAAAGATGAGAAGTATTATAATGAGTTGAGAGGATAAAAGTCCAAATGAACAGATAGAAAAATAGTTTTTACAAAGGTATGAGTATATAATTACGGTAGCGAGTAATGCTTTTTATTTTTTGTCAATAAGAGACTTAATGATTTCTAGAAAAGCGGATAAAATAAAAGGTTTTTGGATAAATCCTGTAAGTCCTTTACCAATAAATCGTTCTAACACATCTTTTTCGTTATATCCGCTGGTTAAAATTACTTTGACTTCTGGATTAATTCGACGCAGTTCACGGAAGGTTTCTTCTCCGTCCATTACGGGCATACTCATATCTAAGATGACCAGGTCAATTTTGTCCTGGTTCCTCGTATAAGTATCAATTGCTTCTTCGCCGTTTGTAGCCAGAAGAACTTGATAACCTCCTATTTCAAGCATATTCTTTACTGTATCCCTTACTAATTTTTCATCGTCTACGACGAGTATCTGTTTTTTATTGGTTTCGGATTTTTGTTGTTCTTGTGTGTAATGTGTATAAGAGGTAGTGTTGCGATGAGAAGTTTTAACATTTATTGTTGGGAAGAAAATTTTGAAAGAGGTGCCTTTTCCCAATTCAGTGTATATTTTAATAGACCCATGATAGGCTTGAACAATTCCTGCTACAGCGGAAAGTCCTAAACCTCTCCCTGTAAGTTTGGTTGTAAAGAACGGTTCGAATATTCGTTCCTGAATCTCTTGGGGTATACCTGCTCCATTATCAATAATTTCTAAATAGACATAATCCCCCTCTTTACAGTGTTCGCCGAAATAAGTGGTTTGCCAATATTTACTGTCGCAATACATGTGCTTCGTGATAATAGTTATAACACCCGATTTCTCGCCAATAGCCTCGGCTGCGTTGGATACCAAATTAATAATTAATTGTTGTATATGGGTTGGGTCAGCATTAATCAAAGGTAGATTTTCATCTAAATCATATTTAACAATGATTTTTTTAGAGATAGATGATTCAATGAGGGTGTCAATGTTTTTTATCAATGTTGTTATTGAAATGGGTTTAACGAATGTCTTTTCCTTACCTGCGTATGTCAGTAATTCCTGGGTTAAATGTGACAATTCTTTTGAAATGCGAATAATTTCCTTTAAGTAGTAATTGGCAGGAGAATCGGGAGGTGTTTCCGTCATGGCTAAATCTGCATTACCGATAATTCCAACCAACAAATTGTTAAAATCATGTGCCATGCCACCCGTAAGAATCCCAACACTTTCTAACCGCTGAGTTTGGCGAATTTTTTCCTCTACTACCTGTCGTTCTCGTTCTGTTTGAATTTTATTTGTGATGTCCATGCCAGAATAGATTAAGCCAGTAATTTTTTCATCAGTATCGTAGAGGGGAGCATGCCTTAATATAAGAGTCTTTTCTTCATGTTGCAAATTTAATATATGCACAATATCTTCTGTATCGGTTATGTCTTTTTCTGTTATTATTTTTTTAAAATACTTTTTTAAGGTTTCTCTGTCGGATGGCATTACAAAGGTTGAAAACCAATTTTCCCCGATTACAGAAGAATCACATTTGAGAGTTTCCATTGCGGATTTATTTAGATGTTGGATATTTCCTTGGGTATCTAAAAGGATGAATAAAGAAGGGGATAAATCGAGGTATTGTTTACATGAGTTGAGTTCTTTCTGTTTTATTTTTTCTATCTCTTTACTACAGGTAACAACGGGTTCAGCGGTATTTTGATGCTTTCTTTTATTTTTCTGGGGTCCTTTTTGTGCTGAACGAGATACCTTTTTGTTTCTACCCTCTGGTCCTAAATTAGGCATATCCTCCTCCTTTTACTTCTTATTTTAATTGAGATAATAATATATTTTTATAAAATGATAATATTAATATGGCTTGTTTGTAACCTAAATATATCACAAAAAATATGTTCTATACAGAAATTATGTTAGTTGTTAATAAAAGAGTATTATATGAAATATGTATCTGTATTGTAATTGAAATTTAAATAAGAGAATCGGAATGAAGAAAATACTGTTTTTTTGTTTGCTAATGCTTTGCTCGTTTTTTTGCTTTAGTAATGAAATTTCGGAGTTTTCTATTGATGGAAGTCCGTTTATCGGGACTATTGAATGCCGCAATGTAGATGTGAAAAAAATGGAAATAGGGAAGGAAGAAGGAACAAAGGTAAAATTTTATACGGTAGATTGGCCTAACATATTCTTTAAATCCAAATCGGGTTATTGGGATTGGTCGGAATATTGCTGGTTAAATTTGAAAATTTATAATCCAGAAAGACAACAGGTGCAAGTCTATGTCCGAATTGATAATGATGGTGCAGATGGAAAAGAAAATTGCATAACGGGAGGATTTAATTTACCACCGAATAAGGAAACCTATTTTTCAATTTTATTGCCTAACCACTCTTATCCTTTCTATATCCCTCAGGATAAAAAGAGATTGGGGGTTTATTCAAAACATCCTTTGTGGGGAATGCGTCAATCTCCCGGAAATTTTGTTGAAGCGAAGGGCAAAAGTTTGGATTTGTCGAGGGTTGTTGGATTTCAAATCTTCCTCGACCATCCGGCTGCCCCAACAAACCTTATAATTCAAAAAATTGAACTCGATAAACAGTATAACCTGCCCAATTTTACCTTGCCTTTTGTAGATTCGTTAGGTCAATATAAACATACAGACTGGAAAGGAAAAACTCATTCTGAAAGAGAAATGGTAGAAAACGCAAAGAAGGAATTAGCACAAATAAAAGGGAAATCCATAATTGGAAAGGATTTTGATATATATGGGGGCTGGAAAAAGGGTCCTCAATTAAAATCTACGGGCTGGTTCAGGACAGAGTTAATAAATGGCTATTGGTGGTTTGTAACTCCGGATGGACATTTGTTTCTGTCAATAGGTGTTGATTGCGTAGGACTTAATGACTTTACCTTTGTTGAGAAAAGAGAAAATTGGTTTGAATACTTGCCAGATGCAAATGACCCTAAATTTAAGAATTGTTTTGGCTATGTAGGCAAGGGTGGACATTGGTTCGGACATATTTTGGAAGAAGGACGGACATTTTGTTTTTATAAGGCAAACATAATTCGTCAATTTGGAGAGAATTGGGAACAGCCGTGGAGTGAACAGTCAATTGCACGCCTAAAAACATGGGGATTTAATACTATAGGTGCATGGAGTTTGGTCCCTGCTTTTGCTGACAAAGAGATACCTTTTATTGTGTTTTTAGGAATTGGTAATGCTCCACGGATAAAAAATGCACCGGGATATTGGGGACCAATATATGATGTTTTTGACCCACAGTTTAATGAAGTTGTTGAAAAAAGTATAAGCAATAACATAGCGTTGTATAAAGAAAATCCGTTTTGTGTCGGCTATTTTGTAGACAATGAACTTTCATGGGACGGTGTATGGGAAGGGACTATTAATAATGATTTGGAACAGCCCTGTAAAAAGGAATTAATACAGTTCTGTAAAGATAAGTATGGGACAATAGAAACATTAAATCAGTCCTGGAACACTTCTTTTAACGATTGGACTGAATTAAGAAAACCTGAGAATGAAACAGAAGGACTGAATAACGATAGAAATGATTATTTATTAAAGTTTGCAGATAAGTATTTCTCAACTGTGGCACAAGCAGTGAAGAAATATGCCCCCAATCAATTATATATGGGTTGTAGGTTTGCGGGATTTCCACCGAAATTTGTATGGAAATCTGCACAAAAATATGTGGATGTAGTAAGTCTTAATACATATCGGAAAGAAATCCCCCGAGAACATGACTTGTTCAAAATTACAGAAAAACCCATTCTTATCGGAGAATTCCACTTTGGCGCATTGGACCGTGGCATGTTTCACCCTGGCTTAGTCCAATGTGAAAATCAAAAAGACCGTGCAGAAAAGTATGTAAATTATGTTACAAGCGTTATAACGAATCCCTTGTTTATAGGTTGCCATTGGTTCCAATGGGCAGATGAGCCTATCACAGGTAGATATTTTGATGGAGAAAACTATAATATAGGACTGGTAGATGTTACCAATAGCCCTTATAGAGAAATCGTAAAATCAGCACAGAAAATTAATAAAAAGGCGTATCAGATTCGATTGAATGAAAGTCAGAAATCAAGATAGTGTTGTGTCCGGAGGATAAAAACATTTTACCTCGTTATTATATACCAGGTGTTTTTTGTTACAGATGTTCTGCCCCCTTATTCAAGATGTCAAGATATTTCTTATAAACATAAATTCTGTTTCGTTTTTTACCTGTAATCTCACGCGTTATCCCAAGTCGCAAAAGATTATTTATCCCCTTTCCTGCTGAAGGAAAACTTAGCCCTGTCTTTTCACATATTTCCTTTACATTTAAAACAGGTCGTTCACAAAAAATATTAAAAATTCGTAGTGCTGTATCGGCTTTGCGTCCAATGGATTTAATTTTTTGTGTATCTTCTTTGAAAAGTATTAATAAATGCTGGGCAGTTTCTACCGCATTATTGGCTGTGTCTATAGCCCCTGTGAGAAAGAAATCTATCCAACTTTCCCAATCTCCTTCCTGACGAACTGTATCTAATAGTCTGTAATACTCATCTCTATTCTGCTTAAAATATAAACTTAGATAAAGAAGAGGTTTCTGCAAAATTCCTTCATTGCGCAGGATAAAAGCAATAAGCAATCTTCCTATTCTACCATTTCCATCTAAAAATGGGTGTATTGTTTCAAACTGAACATGGGCTAAACCTGCTTTAATCAAAGAGGGATAAGGAATATTTTTATCATGGATAAATTTTTCTAAGGAAGACATGCATTCTGGAACTTCCTCTGGAGGTGGTGGAACAAAATGTGCATTGCCTGGACGCGACCCACCTATCCAATTTTGAGTAGTTCTAAATTCACCTGGGGACTTTTCACTACCTCGACCTTTTGCTAATAAAATTTCATGTGCTTCACGAATTAAACGATTTGAAAAGGGGAAACCCTCCCTTAATCGTTTCAAGCCATGTTCCAAAGCCGATACATAATTAGCAACTTCTGTTACATTTTCAATAGGCGAGCCCGGATATTCATTTAATTCAAATAATAAAAGGTCCGACAGTGAAGATTGTATCCCCTCTATCTGTGAGGAGATAACTGCTTCTCGCCGAATATATGAATATAGAAAAATATCAGGTTCGGGTAATAAAAGGCTAATACTATCAAGTCTTCCTAATGCAAGTATTGCTTGTTCCAATAATTGACCTCTACCAGAGGACAAATCAAGTGGCGGCTCTGGTGGCAAAGGATTAGGGATAAATGTCCTGATTTGTTCATTCATCACTGTTTTTATTGTATATCTTCCTGTGGAAACTCGTTTCAATATAATATTTCTTATTTAACTTTCTTTAATAAGAACTTTTCTTATTAAACGATTTAGGCAAATCGTTTAATAATGGTTTTTATAAAAGCCTTAAATAAAATATAAACCATTTATAAATAGTTATTTATATAATAAAGGTTATAACATAAAATAAAAACTGTATTTTGTTTATTTTATCACTTCTCCTTTATTCTATATAAAATTTTTAAAATAGTTTTATATTGTTTTATTCCTCGGTTATGAGGACCTTTGTCTCAATTGGGGTAAGGTGATATAGGAAAATGACATTGTCGTTGGTTAAGCAGATACAACCGTGGGTAGCAGGTGTGCCAATCAAGTCTTCCTTATTTGTTCCATGTATATAAATGAAACGCTGATAAGAATCCACAACTTCTCCTTCTGTATTAGTGCCTTTGTTCTTTCCTTTTTCTAATCCATCAAGCCAGAGGATTCGTGTAAGGACAAGAGAGTCCTCTACCTTTTGATTTCTATCCCAGATACCTGCTGGCTCACGATTTTTAAATATTTGTCCCCAAGGTGCATTGTCTCCCGTTTTTTCTTTTACATAGTGCCAGCCACAGGGTGTTTTTTCAGAACCTTTTATCTCTCCTGTCCCTTTTTCGGCTGTCGAGCATAATGCCTGCCAGATTATTTTCCCTCCCTTAATAACAGATAATTTCTGCTGTTTTACAGAGACCCAGATACCTTGATTTTTGCCGACCTCTGATTCCCATTGATACTTTTGTAAAACTTCCTTTTCCTGCTCGGTTAGGCCCTGGGGAGTTTGATGTGAAACGGAATGAGAAACGGTTAATGTTTGTCCTTGCTGACTCTCCGTATTTACTTTGACATTTTCAGGAGTAGTCAGGGTATAGTTTTTATTTTTCGCATTCACGGAACAGTAACCTCCATTGGGTAATGGTTTTATAAAGTGCATTTCTGGTAGATTATCAATATTTGCAGGGGCAAATCGTATTTCTTGCCAGCCTGGTTTTGATGGTTTCAAACCTAAAACATATTCAGAGATGAGGTAGATTGGACAACTGCTCCATGCGTGGCACCAACTCATATTCGTTTTCATTTCAGGTTTCCATGCTTCTAAACAGGATGTTGCACCCTGACGAAGCATTTCTTTCCATGAAGATTCTGTATCATTGGTCAGCAATTTCCATCCCAGATTGGGATTTCCTTCCTTAAAGCATGCTTCTATAACATAAGAGGCAATATATACCCCACAGGACAAACCTTTTTGTTCGATACATTTAAAAATGTTTTGCTTTACCTCTTCATTCTGGACTAATCCAAAGAAAAGGGGAATTGCGTTACTATGCAAAGAGTAATGATTGGAGCCGAGAGCATCTTTGTATAATTTCTTTTCAGGGTCAAGGAAAGTATTTTGATAACTTTCAAATATTTTTCCCGATTTTTCTTTAAGGGAAACATCTTCCATTCCTAAAATGTTCAGTATTTCAAGAGTTTTTTGGATAGCACCGTAATAAAAAGCATTTACAACAGAATTTGGTTTATTCAGTGCATAATCATAATCAAAGTTATCCCGCAGATTTTTGGGCCAGTCAATTAGAATAGGTTTTGTGCCTGTGCTGGTAAGGAGTTTGTCCTCATTTTCATATTGAGAGAAATACTTTAATAGTTGAGGAAGACATTCCGTTGCCATAGTTTTTAAAAATTCGGTGTCTCCTGAGTGGCGATAATATTCCCATAACATTAATGGAAATTGCAATGAATATTCAGCAAACTCTTGAATAAAACCAGAAGGTGCAACGGCAAGGAGTCCAGAATCAATTTTTGATGACAGGTGAAAATCGGTTAGTGCTTTTTGGGTTAGAGATGTATCCCCTGTAAGCCACATAAAAGAGCGCGAAGTTATAACTGCATCGCCTAAATATTGTCCTTTCTCTCGCGATGGGCAATCCACAAAACCCTCTTGCGAACACAATCGAACCCCTAACGAGCACATATCCCAGATTTTTGTTAATTCATTATCAGCGGACAAGAACAAAATCTTTGAAGTGTCATAAGGATAATGTCGTTCCTCTACCCAAACAGTAGTGTCTTCAGGTGCACCTTCTATCTCTATGTATCGGAAGGCACGATATTCATAGAAGGGTATAATATCCTCTTTTCCTGACAGCGTAATCTCCTCTTTATAATCACAATTTGCCCGCATCTGCCAGCGGACATGACCATTTTCATCAAGTTCCTCACCATGTAGAACAAGTAATTTTTTACCTGCCTCCCCTTTCGTTTTGATTCGTGTATAACCGACAACTTCCCTGCCAAAATCGAAGAAGTGATTATTGGTAGAAAAATTTTTATGCTGTATAGGGGCAATGTTATGAATTTCTAAAGGCTTCACAGTGAGTTCGGCAAAAGAATAATCATTCTTGCCTACTTCGGGATTTACCCATTGAGAATCATCATAATCAAGATTTTTCCAGTCCTGTGGATACTTTTGCATATTTATATTTTCAAGAAACTGCGTTTTATAGCCAGTGGTTTCGGTAGAACTGAAAGCGTCAAGGGGATAGCACTTCCATGAGGTATTGTCCGACACTATTTCGGTTGTTTTCCCCTGTTTATCTGTTATGATAAGTCGGAAGAGGAGTCCTGAACGGTTGTCCCCACTAACGCAAACACGATTAATTAAGCCTCTATAATAGGTATGAACGGCTATAATATTTGAGCCTGATTTTAGATATGGTGTCAGGTCAAATTTGTAATAAGGATAGGCAAAGGGATAGCCTGTTGTAGGTCCTTCCAGTGCGTATTCACCATTAATGTAGAGCCTGAAATAATCGTCAGCCGTAATAAAAAGGTTTGCACGCTTGGGCGAATTTTCTAAATCGAACTTTTTGCGGAAAAGAGTATGAATGAGATGTGGATTCGCTTTTATAAAATTATCTTTTCGTTCAACAAAAAAATAATCTTTATATTCAACATTCTTCATTCGTGGGTCAATAATCAATTGCGTTGTTCCAAACGGATTGACAGGTGGTGGATAAGAAAGAATAAGTGAAATAAAAAACATAAATGACAAAGAACTCATTAATATACCTTTAATTCAGAATTATAGATTTTTACATGGACATTAAAAACTGTTTATAATATATTAAAAATAGAGGTAAGAAGAATTCAATTAAAATCAAGAAAGGGTTCAAAGGATGATTTCTGTCTCTGGTTTCCGTAGAGGAATGGCAGTTCGTTATGAAGGCGATATCTGGGTGGTTGTAGAATTTCAGCATATTACGCCAGGGAATTGGCGTGCTATGTTGAAGACAAAATTAAAAAATATAAAGACGGGTAGGACAATGGAAATAACATTCCGAATGTCTGACGATGTGGAAGAAGTAACATTGTTAGAACGAAAGATGCAATACCTTTATGAATCGGAAGGTTTGCTCTACTTTATGGATACGGAGACCTACGAGCAGACTTTCATCCCTGAAGAGATGTTGGGAGACCAGAAAAGGTTCTTAAAGGAATCGGATACTTGTTCCATTTACTTCCTTGAAGATAAGCCTATTATTGCGGAGATGTCTCCCGTTGTAGAATTGAAAGTTGTCGAAGTAGAACCTGCTGTCCGTGGCGATACGGCGACAAATGTATTAAAAGCCTGCACGCTTGAAAGCGGTGCTAAAATACAGGTTCCTCTATTTATTAAGGAAGGTGATGTAATTAAAGTTGATACACGAACAGGTAAATATATAGAACGAGTATCAACAGGTTAACTCTTTGTCAAAAAAAAAATAGATATTTTATCCTTCACCTATTTCGCCGAGAAATGCGTCCTGTTTGCCATCAATGATTAAAACTAATTGTTGAGCCTGAGTTGTGACCTTTAAATTGTTTAAATCAAAATTGTCAGGCAATACCTGTATATGGTCAATGCTCTCACGGGGTATAAGAATCGCCTTAAAGTTTTCATCAATTTGAACACCAGTAGCCTGTTGTCGGGTTACCATAATGCCTTTCCCCTCTAACACAATCCAATTTTCTGACCAAACCGTTACCTTTCCCACATAAGAAAAAGGTCTTTGTTCTTTAAAACTTTTTTTCATTCGAATACGAACGATTCTATCCTTAATCATAGCATTTTCTCCTTCTTATTTTTTGTTATTGGTCTTATAATACAGTTTGTTTTAGCCTTTTATCAAGAGAATTTTTTTAATAAAAAAATTTGCAATTATCCTAAGGACTTGATAATATTATAATAGTGCTATGTTTTATGGTATTTATGGTTTTTTCATTTTGTTATTAATTAGAAAAATAGAATAACAAACAAATTGGTATAAGGTACATAAGGAGGACCACCAATGAAACACAAAAATTTAATAATTTTGGTCTTATTATTTATCATTTCTCCATTATTTGCGTATGGGGATTCATATTGGGTGTATTCAGCCCGTTGGGAAGGGAGTTCCGTCCCCTCTGATTCAGAGTTGGTATCCCTTGCTAAAGAGCAAGGCTCATTAGAGTATGTTGAATTTGGCGAAGATGGAATTCTTCGGCGTAGTATAGTTCAATTTGGGAAACCTAAAATAGGTTATCCCGGTTTTACTTCATTGAACCGGGCGTTGTTGGAAAAATTTGCAGATACAGCAGAAAAGATGGGAACTAAAGATGGCAGTACACATTTTCGTGTCCAGATGGGTGATACTGCTGCTATGGAGTGGACTGTTTTTCAACCTAAAGGAAATCAAGGTATTTGTAAAACAAATTGCTATGTAAAAGATAAACTTTTATATACTGAGAAACGGGAAGAAGTCTATTCTGAAAATGGTGTGCGTCCTACTTTTATTCGTTGTGATTATCAGAGAGATGGACAGCAAGGAGTAATTGTTCAAGTGTTTGAACCTTATTCTGGTGCTAAATCAAATTTAAATACGGAGTATGTAGCAAAAGGTGGCGTTGAAGAAGTTATAAAGGTAGATGTTAAGGGAGATTTGGGCAAAGCCGTTGAAACTCAGCCTGTTCAATTTACAGCACCGTTGACGGGTTTGAATGTAAGCTTTGATTCAGGTTGGTGGCCTAATGGTAAGGGAGAAGGTGGTTTTGAAGAACAACCTGGTGGTTTTCCGGTGCAAGTGCGAATTCGTGCTGCAGCAGTATCCAACTATCAAGCCGATATTCAAGGGTTCTTCCATCTTAGTCCTCCATGGCTTACGGCGGGAAATGCCAGTGGCTTTTGGGGCTATGATTTCGGTGCAGAATTGCTAATGAAAGCAGGCTTTGATTTAGGAATTATAGACCCATTTGTAGTAGATATTCCCTATGTGCCTGATGTAAATCTACGAGCGAGTAAATATGATTATTTCAATAGTTTCTTACTTGAATCCACATCTGTGCTTCAAGACGCGACTCCTAAAACAAATTTATTTAATGTAGATTTAGTTGATACGATATTGGGTCTGGTAGGTGTAACTTTGCCTTCATGGTTGAGTTGGATACCTTTTTCTGCTGGTGCAGGGATAGATGCTTCTACAGCCACAGATGGCTCTTTAGAATGTGATACCATCAGTTTGCAGGAGGGATTATTGTTCTGGACAGAAGGACAAACTGTGCCCGTAGAAGTAGGAGAAGATGGTTATCGGACTATAATGAATTACAATGAAATTTGTAGTTTAGTTCTATCTGTGAATTTTTATCCTACTGTATTTATAAAAATTTTTGGACTTAACTATTCTTTACCCATATTAACAATACCGTGGGCTCCCTATAACGGACCTCTTGACCTGGCGTTTGGAAGTTATGAAGCAAACTTTACTTCAGAACCACCTACTCAACCAGCAACGGATTGGTTTACAGAAGATTTCGGAACGGATAATGATTTGGATTATCATCGTTTGTTATTGACCCCCACAAATAATGCCAATCAGTATATTGCTTGCACAAGCCAGATTTCCGATTATCCAGTAGATTCTGTGCTTTCCACTACAGTCATTTTAGGTGACGATGCTTATGTAGAAGTTCCATTAGCCGATGGTAAACAGGTAGTTTTATATGGTGTGGCTTATGACCGAGTATTTATCGGTAGTAATGGGTATCTAACTTTCACAGTAGGTGATACAGAAAATAAAGAATCGTTTGAAACGCACTTTAGAATTCCACGCGTTTCTGGAATGTTTGACAACTTGAAACCTAATGATGGTGGTCAAATCTGGTGGAAACAATTGGATGATAGGTTTGTCGTTACCTATAACGAGGTTCGTGTAGATGGGAATTTTACAAGCGATACGGCAAGTTTTCAGATAGAGATGTTTTTTGATGGTCAAATTGCTATTTCCTGGTTGAATGTAGAGGCCTTCGATGGTTTAGTCGGAATATCTGCAGGAAATGGTGTCCCTACTAATTTCAAGGAGAGTGATGTAACGCGTTATGCCTTATGTATTGAACCAGAAGGCGTTGTCGAAGGAATTTCAGAGGGTAGTGTAGAAGGTGAAGGTATCCCCGAAGGAACAGTAGAAGGGACCATTGAAGGTGTAGTAGAAGGAGAGGGTGAAATTCCTGAAGGATGTCCACAGCCCTGTGAAATCGTTTCGTGTGGGACTACGAGTGTGCAAGGAAATGCTCGTAATTCATGGGAGACTTATTGTGTAATCAAAGGGATTGTTTCTGTTTCAGCAGATTTGGATATGAACCAGATGGTTGAGGCGGCTCAATTACAATTATTAGATGTTATTTTGGGCAATCCCGGTGTCCAGAATCGTTGTTGTGTATTGTCTGCATGGCAAAGCAACTATACTCTGTTTACAAATATTATTGATTCTGCTGTGACTCAGGGTTTAATTTCACAATCCATCTTATCTCAGATTACTGCAGCGCAATTAAAATCGCTTTTTGCAGGTATAGCCACTCTGGGAGACAGCACAACAATAAGTTTATTAAGGCAAATGGCTTCTCAAATTGGGATTTCATTCTCTAATAGTCAAATAGACACTTCAGCAAGTCAGTATTTAGGTGTGTATGGCGATGCAGATGGAGATAGGGTATGTAATCTGGCGGAGTATAATGCGACCTTTGACGGAACGAGCAGTAGTATTATAACCTTTGTTCTGTCTGCAATAGACCCAACCGCAAAGAGCAATGGTGGTGGCTGTGGTGCACCATGTTTTAGCGAGACAAATGAAGGTGAGATTTTGCCTATGTATCAGTTGTCTATTATGACAGAGGGCAACACAGCACCCGTTTCTGTTCAAGTATCTCCTATAAACAGTGAAGGATTAAACCCGGGCTATTATTATCAAGGAACAAATATTAGTGCACAAGTTAGTTATGATTCTTCAAAGGATGTATGGCAGGGTTGGGTAATAAATGGGCAATTTGCAGGTTTGTCGAACCCCATATTGTTTAGTATTACTCAGAACACAACATTGAAAGCACTGTTTGTGCCAATTCAACCAGAAGGTTCCTCAGAAGGTGAACAACCTTCTGTGATTCCTATTATTCAGCCGTATGTATTGGAATTGGGTGAAGTTTCTACAACCGATTGTAAAGAAGGAACATTTACACTTACAAATTCCCAGTTGAGTACAGAGGCTCTTATAGGAAATGCAGTAATAAGCGCACCCGATGTGCCTCCCGAAGCCTTCCAGATAATTTCTGGTGCTAATTACAATTTAAATCCAGGGCAAAGCCAGAATGTGGTTGTAAAATTCTGTGCGGAAGGAATGGCTCGTGGAGAATACCTTGCTATAGTATCATTTACAGGTGGTCCTAACATGCTTGTCTATCCTGTGACTGTAACAGTTCTTTCCGCTGAAGGTGAGGGTGTTTCAGAGGGAATACTTGAAGGAGAAGGAACAGTTGAAGGGAGTGCAGAAGGGACTTCCGAAGGTGAAGAATATCTATGGCATAGTGCAGATAGAGATATGAATTGGAAAATAGATTTACGAGAACTTTTGCGAGTAATCCAGTTCTTTAATTCCTGGGGTTATCATTGTGCTGAAACTCCCACTGCAACTGAAGATGACTATGAAGTAGGTGAAGGACCTAATCATAATTGCAAACCACATGCTTCTGACTACTACCCACAAAATTGGAAAATTGAACTGAGAGAACTTTTAAGATTAATCCAGTTCTTTAATTTAGGTGGGTATCATATAGACCCAACAGGTGAAGATGGATTTGGTGCAGGTCTACTAAACAGATAAGAATTAATGTTATATAAGATTCACGGGGAGAAGAAATTTTCCCCGTGAACTTTAAATGGTAAAGGAAAGGAACTCTGTATGTGGGATGTTGTTATTCGGAATGGAAAAATTGTTGATGGGAGTGGTCAGAAAGGATATATAGCAGACCTTGCAATTGAACAGGACAAGATTGTAGCGATAGGGAACCTGTCAGAAGCCACCGCAAAGGAAGAAATCAATGCAGATGGGAAGGTAGTGTGCCCTGGTTTTGTTGACCCACATTCTCACGCAGATATGAGTCTGCATAAGGGAAATGCAGAGGAGTTATTACAACCATTAATACAACAGGGTATTACTACCTTTGTAGGCGGAAATTGTGGTATCGGGCTTTCCCCTATTTTTGAATCATGTAAGGATTCTATCCTGACATATATTGGTGTATTTTCCAGTTTCGACTCTGAAAAGGAGTTTCAATGGAGAACAACTGCTGAATATCTTGATTTCCTTGATAGAAAGAAAATGCCATTAAATTCGGCTATTCTTATTCCTCATGGTTTATTACGACTACACGGTGTAGGTATAGAGAACCGATATGCAACCGATGACGAGATTCAAACGATGGTTCGTGATTTGGATGAGTGTATGGATGCTGGTGGAATTGGTATGTCAACTGGCTTGCAATATTATCCGGGAAATCAAACAGATACAAGAGAATTGATAGAACTCGGAAAGGTATTAAAAAAACATAACGGAATTTTTACAAGTCATCTGCGAAGTTATAGCAGCACCACTTTAAATAATGCAATAGATGAGGTTATTACAGTTGCAGAAAAAAATCAAATTCGTGCACAGGTATCCCATCTGTTTTGGGTCCCAGATTTTGGTGTATTCGGTCCTTTTGTCCGTTCCGTTGTAAGAACAATGGCGAGTTTATCAAAAAGGGTTACGATTCCAATTCCATTAGGAAAACCTATTGAACAGGCTATTGAACGAATTATTAGCCCTAAAAGCAGGGATGTCCATATTGGAGTTGATGTAATGCCAACCACCACAGGCTTTACACATCTTTTAGCCTTCTTCCCACCATGGTCTCTGTTAGGAGACCGAGCACAGGTGGTAAATCGGCTGAGAGATAAAGAGACGAGAAAGAAGATACTACATAGCATAGAGCATGGAAAAATGGAATGGCCACATACCGGACCCGATTCCTGGTCATTGAACCTATTCCGTCTGATGGGCTGGGAATGTGTGACTATAATGACAGTTAAATCAGAAAAGAATAAACGATACGAGGGAATGAACCTTGTAGATATTGCCAGAGAACGAAAGGTTCATCCTTTTGACGCCGCATGTGACTTGCTTCTCGAAGAAGACGGAAATGTGTTCGTTTTTGAAAGTATGGCAGAGCCTGACGACCCATTCACAGAGCGTTCAACTTTTCCTTCTATGTCCCACCCTGAGGTTATGATTTCTACTGATGCAATCTTAATGGGACTTGGAAAGCCTTCTCCATTATTTTATGGATGTTATCCAAAATATTTACAGCGCTATTGCAAGAAAATGAAATTAGTAGACCTTGAAACAGCCATTCGTAAATGCACCTCGTTAGCTGCAGAACATTTTCAAATACAAAATAGGGGTTTGTTGAAAGACGGTTATTTTGCAGATGTGGTTGTGATAGATATGGAAAACATTGGTTCTAAGGCATGCTTTAAGTCCCCTACCGAGCCTCCAACCGGCATTGAGGAAGTTATTATTAATGGGAAAAGGGTAGTAAAAGAAGGTAATTTTCAGAGGGGTCTAAATGCAGGTTGCCTTCTTCGGCATAAAAACTAATTAAAATCATTGTAGTCTCCTTTATTTTAATACGAAACTTATTTTTTTAAAATAAGTCAAATTAATGTATTTTTTTGATTGAATAAAAATCTTCAGAGAAAGGATGAAACAATGGGAGAAAGACTATCAATTTTTAACAGTATAAATAGGTGTGGAATTTTTTTAATATTGTTAGGTATATGCACCATTGTTGTTTCAGAGAATTTTTCACCGACAACTTTAACTCAATTAGAACGACCTATTATTCGTCAGGAGATAATGATTCCCGATGTAGGTGAATATACTGTGCTGAAATGCGATTTTCATATACATACTGTTTTTTCTGATGGCTATGTTTGGCCCGATTTGCGAGTAATTGAGTCATGGGTATCAGGATTGGATGTTATGGCTATTACTGACCATGTAGAGGGTCCTATAGATAGACCGTTTTTGAGTGGGGATGATAATACCGCTTATGAATTGGCAAAGGGAGAAGCAGAGAGGGATGGAATTATTCTTATAAAGGGGTGTGAGATTACGCGTAAACAGCCCTACGGACACTTCAACGCCTTGTTTCTTAATGATGTAAACGCAGTTGATAATGAAGACCCGTTTACGGCTATAGAAAATGCAGCAAAACAAGGAGCATTTATTCAATGGAATCATCCAGATTTTAATACGGCAACCCGAAATAATTTTGAATTTCAAAAGAAATTATTGGAGAAAGGCTATCTACATGGAGTTGAAATATCCAATGGCACGGATTGGTATCCGTATGTAATAGACTGGGGTTTGGAAAATTACTTGACGCTAATGGGAAATAGTGATTTGCATGGATTGATTATGGGTGAATTTAATCTTGATAAGTTTCAGAGACCCATGACATTGGTTTTTGCGAAGGAGCGAAGTCCCCAGGGTGTTCGTGAGGCACTTGACAATAAAAGAACCGTAGTCTGGATAGCAGATATATTAAGTGGTAGAGAAGAATGGCTATCAAAACTATTTCTGTCTTGTGTCAAGTTTGGCAAAATACAAATTGTTAATATAGAAAAGAAAGAGGGAAAAATAGAGATACAGAATGTATCAGATATTCCGTGGTATTTGAAAGGTACGGGTCCTGTGCTTTTGGGTTCACATCGTTTAGAACCCCGTTCCTCTGCAATTATAAAGGTAAAGGGACAGGGTCCTACGAAGATTACTGTAACAAATGCCTGGGTAAGAACAGGAACAAATTTGCAAGTAGAACTCAATCTGGAATAGCGGAAAAGAAAAAAGCATAGATTACTAATGTAATGGACTATATGTGGGGTTAATATTTTTTATTGTGAAGTAGAGGTCGTTGTTTAATAATAGTTTGTAATTATTTATCTGCCTTTTCTTTAAAGGTAAAATTCTTTTGCACTTTCTGGGTGGAAGAAATAGGCAGATTTTCTTTTTGGTCTTTATCCTGTTTTTCTGATTTCTTTCTTGGGTGTGGAAATTCTTTATTACTTAATTCATACCCTATCATAAGTCTTTTTTCTATAAGGTCTGTAATAAAACTATCTGAGGTAATATTCCAGGGTATAAATTGTTCAGGGTGCATTGCTAAACAACTGTAAAGTTCCTCATTCTTTAATTTTTCAGCCCTTGCTTTTTTTGCAAGTGCTATAAGATATTCATAATCTTCCATACCGTCTCTGAAACGCTCCAACTTAACAGAGGGGGCATACGAATCTTTGTCGGGATAGAGTAAAGAAGTCAACTGCAATGTGTTTTGAGGTTGGAAAGGAATATCCTCTGTGCTTTGTGCTCTGCCAGTAATGTTATCCCATGAATTAATGGGTGTAAGGACAATGCCTCTAAAACTGCAATTCCAGCAAATCCAGGGGATTAGACGCGATTCGATGGGAAGGGTATCACAGCGGAGTGACGGATATTGTTCAGGGGTTATCCATAGCCAGGGAGTTATTATAGGGGCTATTCGAGGTTCGGGTGTTTGTTCCTGTGGATTTAACCGAATTTCCTGAATAAATACTACATCTCCTTTTTTTATCTTGGGAAATTCAAGTCGAATCGCTACAAAATCAGGGTTGTATTTGAAATTTCCATAAGAAAGGGCAGGTTCAAAAATGTCGCTGGTAACATGCTTCCAATTGATAGATGTTGGCAAAAAATGTGTCCCATCTCTTGATGTTAATACCTCAATGGATTGGGGTCTTTGTGCTGGTCCCCATACAAGGACTAATTGTTCTCCAATGAATTTATCTTTTAATTGAATTTCTATCCACTCTTTTTTTTCTTCTTTTTCTGCAGGCAAAGAAAGCCAACCCGTATAGTAGCAGCCGTCTACGGTATTCCATGGTGAACTTAATGTGGGTGGATAAGAGCCGGGAAGAAAACCACAAGACGAAGCAGAGACCGATTTTATGGGGGTGGTAGTTTCATCCGCAATGGAAATACCTCTGGCAAATCGTTCCATCAAATTTGGAGAAAAATAGTTATAAGGAAGAGCCCAGATGTCTGTATAAAAATTGAATTGAGGAAAAGGTAGACCACATAAAATCCTGACCACAGACGGGACTTGCTCTGAAAGTGAACCTAAATATTTTCGTAAGGAATCGTATTGTTCTGAACGACCTGGAGCAAATAAAACGGCACTTAATACAGGTTGGGGATGGTGCTCTTTTATCTGACCAATTATCGCCGTTTCATCAGGTTTAAGGGAACGGACTGTATCCAGAGGGCCTGAGGGTAGAAGAAGAGGAATAATGTCTATTAAATATTGGGACGAAGGTGTTTCTAAATAGTTTAAAAAGTTTTTCCATAAATCCGGTGGGATAGACAGATTATCAGAGTTGTTGTTTTGTAGGTATGTGCCTAAAGAGGTAGAAATCCTTTTGTTATGGAGGAAATTAAAAAGGTTTATCCAGAATTCACTTGCAGATGGCGACTGTTTGCTAACTAATGCAAGTGTTTGCCAATCTAAAAAACTTATGGCAGGCAAAGAGGGATTGTCAGGGAGTTCAAAATCAAAAACCTCGATATTAATAGGGATTTTTTTCAGTTTTTTGCCATTAGCATTGATTTGCAATTCTGTTTTATAGAAATCCGATTTAATTTCGTGTGGGATTTTAAGGGTTACCCACAGAACTGTTTTTTGACCTCTCAAAAGGTTAAAAGGCTGGAGCGGTTTTAAAATATCCAAAAAGACCTGTGAACGGTCAATACCTCCCTGTGGTAAAGGGGTTCCTACTACCGGATAGATTTGATAGAGATTGGGTGGAGGAAACTCAGAGGGAAGTTTATCTATATTACAGGAGACTTCATTCAAGTCATCTTTATCCGATAAAATATGTATTTGAAAAGATTCTTCTTCACCCTTCGCCGCTGAAATTTGTGCTTCATAGTTTGAAAATTTTGACGGTTGTGCAGTATTTGTAGAGACCCATGAGGGTTCTACCCAAATTTGAGTGCCAAATATAAAAATATTAAGGTATAATAGAAAAGAAAGTATCATACAAAAAATTTTTTTCTTTTAATTTTCAGTATATAATAATTTAATAGAGGATTGTTAGACAAAAAGTTAAAGGGTATATAAATGGAAACAGATAATTTGATAAAGAAAACCAAGGAAGAACTTATTGAAGAAATATATCGCTGGAAAACTCGTGTAGAAGAGATGAACAAGACTTTAACAGGGGAAGATAAAAAATATTATACTAAGCATGATTTGCAGCCGTTGTTTCAAAGTATGGATGCGATAAGAACCGCAGTTTATCTTGTGGATATGGAGACTTATGAGATTCTTGCGACAAATGAATATGTAGAAAAGGTATGGGGTGAAGGTATTGTAGGGAAAAAATGTTATGAAGTCTTACAAGTGGGACAAGATGCGCCTTGTCCATTTTGCACGAATAATAAACTTTTAAATGACAAAGGGGAACCCAATCCGCCGTATCTATGGAGATTCCAAAATACCAGGACAGGGTCATATTTTCAGTGTGTAGATTTTGTGATACCCTGGGAAAATGGGAAACTTGTTCGAATTGAAGTGGCATTTAATATTGACCGTATTATTACTTTGCAGAAGGAAAGAAATAGTCAAATGGAACTTATAAAAACAATTATTGGAAGTATTCCACAAGCGACCTTTTGGAAAGATAAGGATGGGGTATTTTTAGGTTGTAATCAACAATATGCTCTTGACGCAAACTGTTCTTCTCCTAAAGAAATAATAGGGAAAACAGATTATGACTTACCCTGGGAGAAAGAAGAAAGTGATAGATTTCGAGAGATAGACCGTAAAATAATGGAAACAGGGATTCCCTGTCTCAATTATGAGGAAACCCATAGTGTTTTAGGTGAGAAAAAAAAATTACTTGTTGGTAAAGTGCCTTTGCGGGATGAGAAAGGGAATATTATAGGTGTATTAGGAACCTACAGCGATATAACGGATATTAAAAAGGCTCAGGATATTTTAACTCATAATGAACAATTGCTGAATGGTTTAATGCAAACAGTTCCTTTTGGCGTGGTTTTTATAAAGGATAGAGTAATTGAATGGTGTAATGACCGTATGTGTCAAATCTTTGGATATTCTAATGAAGAGATTGTTGGAAATATGACGAGAATGTTTTATGAGACGGATGAAGAATTTGAACGAGTAGGCAGAGATTTATATGGAGGATTAATAGGTTATAAAACAAATTGGATAGAAACTCGGTGGAGAGCAAAATCTGGGGAATATATAGATGTTCGTATCAGTGCTACATTGAGAAGTCCAAACCATTCTGAAGAGGGTATAGTCGCAGGTATTATAGATATTAGGGAACAAAAACAATTAGAACAGGAACAGGAACAAATCAGGGAACGAATGTATCAGGTTCAAAGAATTCAAAGTTTAGAGGCATTGGCAGGAGGTGTGGCACATGATTTTAACAATATACTTATGGCAATGATAGGTAGTGCAGAACTCGCTAACCATGAACTTCCCATGGTATCTCCCGCAAGGGAATATTTAAATAATATTATTATTGCAGGTAAAAAAGGTGCTGAATTAGCACAGCAAATGCTTTCTTATGCAAGGAAGAAAAGTTTTGCTACAAAAAAGGTAAATGTTAATAAAATGATTGAAGAAATGGTTCAAATACTAAAGTCTTCCATTTCAAAAAAAGTGGTATTAAAATTGGATTTATCAGAAGAACTGCCCTTTGTAGAAGGTGACGCCACACAACTTTCTCAAGTTATAATGAATCTTGTGATAAATGCAAATGAGGCGATTGGGAATAAAAGTGGAATCATTATAGTGAGAACATCGGCTTCTTTTTGTGATAGTAAGTATTTAAATACGGTGTTTTTACCAGATGAATTAAAGGAAGGCTTATATGTGATACTTGAAGTAGTAGATACGGGTTGTGGAATGGATGAAGAAACAAGAAGGCATATATTTGAACCGTTTTATACCACTAAATTTACGGGGAGAGGATTAGGACTGGCTTCTGTTTTTGGGATAGTGAGGAGTCACCAGGGGGGTATTAAAGTATATTCAGAAAAAGGAAGAGGAACAGCCTTTAAGATTTTTTTCCCCGCTGTGGAATGGATGGAGGAAGAAGAAACAGCATTTACGGCAGATGAGAAGAAATTGGATATAACAGGAACTATCCTATTAGCAGAAGATGAGGATACGATTCGTACTCTGACTCAGCGGATGTTAGAACACATAGGATTGAAGGTTCTTACATCTGTGGATGGTAGGGAAGCAGTGAAGTTGTTTAAGGAACATCAAGACGAAATTTGCTGCGTTATTTTAGATTTGACCATGCCTCATATAGGCGGGGAGGAAGCATGTAGATCTATCAAAAAAATCAAGCCAGGTGTCCCAATTATCCTGACAAGTGGCTATTCCGAAGACCAGGTAGATATAAAGATTGGTCCCGATTCTTTTTCAGGCTATATACAGAAACCCTACCGATTTGAAAGTCTAAAAAACATTATTCAAAAAGTTTTATCATAATGAGCAGCAAAATTTAATTGACTACAAATAATGAACAAAGACATTTAGTTGCCCTTCGCTTGCTTATACTTGTCTATTGTATTTAGTTTAAATAGCCGAGTGCTTTTAGATTCTCAATTGCTTCCGTAGGAAGTTCTATTTTATCTTGATTCGTCTTTTGTGCTTCAATCTTCTGTATAGCAAAGCAAGGGGAGTCTAAACCTTCGGGAAAATCAGGCTCTTTGTCGAATACCATCGGAGCGTCTGGACTTAAATTAAATACCCAATTTTTCTTACGCTCTTTAATAATACCGTTGGGCGAAATAAAGGAAACTTCCTCAGAGGAAGTAATATCTAATGTTAATTTTTCATGAAAATTTTTTACATAAAAGGATAACTTGCCCTCTATTTTGGGGCTATATGTATAAAGATTTATATAACCATAATTAGTTAATAAATCAGACTCAATAAAGTTTAAAAAGTTATCTATATGAATTTTATTTATATTATTTCTTGGATAATATTTTACCTCAATTTTATTGAATACTCTAAGCCCTTTTACCAATATAATCCAGCCTGATTCTTGTGCAGAATTTTGTTTTTTTAGTTTATCCTTTAGTTGTTCTACAATTATGCCTTTACTTAGGGGCATAACTCTTTCCTCATTTGGGTCGTCTATCAAATTATATAGTTCTTCCGATTGATTCCTTATATCTTTTATAAATTTATATTTATTACTAATTAAAGACATCTGTGTTTCATTTATGTTTTTTGAAAAGACTTCTCTATCTTCATAAGACTTTTGATTTATAAACTTTTTTAGAGAAACTCCATCAAATTTTATTTTTGCATCTATACGCAAAACATCTAATATAGTAGGGAATATATCCTCTAATATTGTCAAATCGTTTATTTCCATTCCCGCATATTGATTGTTGGGAAATTTAACCAGTGATGCTACTCTTGCTGTTGTTTCGTATACATTATCATGTTGGTATAAGTTATGTTCTCCCAAGGATTCTCCATGGTCGGAAACAATTATAATCAAAGAAGAATCATACAAACCCTTAGTCTTTAACAATTCAAAAAACTGGCCAAGTGCATAGTCCACCTTGACAATACAATTATCATAACCCGCCTTCAAATATAAGTTTTCAATAAAACCTAAATTTCTATAATGAGCATTTGCATAATCCAATAGACTATTAGGAGGATAAGGTAAACATTCTTTTTTTAAATCTTCGGGAACTTTATAAGGGAACAAATCAGTAAAAAAACCTGAATCTGTCATCATTAGAGTCATATATCTCTTCTCCCATATTAGATTTTCCATGTATATCGTAATTATGTATGAAAAAGAAAAGGGGTATTCCACTTAGATTATCTAACAATTTCTCCACTTCAGAATGCACCTCAAACACATTTCTGTAATCATTTTCAGGAATGGAATAATAATCCATGCCACGGCTAAATCCTCTTATAGGTAAAAACCACCATTTCATTCCTGTGATTCCAGAAGTGTAATATCCTGATATTTGTAATACCTCTTCCAAAAGTTTTACATTTGAATCTATAGGTAGATCCACCGTCAGTTTGTGATTCTCTGGATGTAATCCTGTCAATAAACTTGCATGTGCAACCGGAGTAAATGTCTCTGTTGTATACGCTCTTCGACATATTACTGCATCCTTTGCAAATTGGTCTAAATAACAACTTGTTGGTAAATCATATCCATACGGCAACAAATGGTCTGGTCTTAATGTATCGCAAGAAATCAAAAATATATGTGGCAACTTATTTTTAACCTTTTGCCTTATAATCATTGGATTACCCCAAAACGCATAATCGCCTGTCCTATCTCCTAAATTATCTATTTCAAATATTAGTTTTGCCGACTTTTCACTACTACTGTATTTGTCTAAATCTATCCTAAACAGTTTCCATGACAACTTTTTTTCTGGTCGTAATTCCTTCTGAAATATCTCATCTCTATTTTCTCCAGATTCTATTTTTATACTAAACTTTACACCATTCGAAATGTTACAATTGCACTTTCCTTCCCATTCAATAGGTAAAATACATGAATAAAATATAAGATAGTCCCCCTTATCTATATTGCCAAATTCCCATACTATCCTTGAGTCGTATATTGCGTCCATATATTGGTCCATAACTCCTATTTGTAATGGAGTTTTTGTCTCAGGTGCAATTAACTCTATATTAAACAACTCTACCTCCTCCAATTCTTTAGGAAGTAAAAAATAAAAACTATTTACCAAACCAAATGCTGGTATAAAATCCGGACATATAATTTTAATACTATACGATTCCCTACCTTTATATACTTGTTGTTCTTGCTGAAACCCAAAATAATCAGTTATTCCAAATTCATCTTTCCATGTAAAACAAAATTCACCTTCACCCTTACTTTTTAATCTAACTTTTGTCAACTTGTAATCCTCAATGCGTATAGGATTTGTCAATTTGCAACCTATCTTTACAACTTTTTGAATGTCTGTTACTCTCAATGAACCTTCTTTTGTATACTCCCATTTACAATTACCTTCCAAAACTTTCCAATCTGTTCCACTTATCTTAAAATTTTCTACCTTCTTCCCTTCCATCATTTCTCGAACCAATCGCCGTGGATACAATTCATCGCTATACATATCTTGAAAACTCATCAGGGTTACAAATAATAATATTAAAAACCTAAACATACTACTTAATCCTTTTTGTCATAAGGATAAATTGTACAATGTATCATTTCTACATCATGTAGGGAAAACACCCCATTTTATTTATCCAAAACCTATATTTCATGGTTTTATATAAGAGTTTTATCTATTTACGATTTTTTAATTGCATTATGATTATAGATTTATCTGTTTAGAATGAAGTCTGTTATTGCCGTAACATGTAGAAATATTTATATTTTCATTTAAATTAATTTGTTTTAATGCTACTTTTATAATTTTAGTCTAAATAGCCGAGTGCTTTTAAATTTTCAATTGCTTCCGTCGGAAGTTCTATTTTATCTTGATTCGTCTTTTGTGCTTCAATCTTCTGTATAGCAAAGCAAGGGGAGTCTAAACCTTCGGGAAAATCAGGCTCTTTGTCGAATACCATCGGAGCGTCTGGACTTAAATTAAATACCCAATTTTTCTTACGCTCTTTAATAATGCCGTTGGGCGAAATAAAGGAAACTTCTCTATTAAAAGTAAAATCTAATGTTAATTCTTCATTAATATCTTTAACGAGAAAGAATAATTTGCCCTGTTTTTTAGAATTAAATGGTCGGAACATTACACAAGCATAATTAGATAATTGTCCAGACTCAATACCTTGTTGGAAGCATTCAGTATTTATTTTATTTACACCTTCTTTGGGATAATATTTTATCTCGACTGAATAAGGTTTCTTAATCTCTTTTAACCATATAACCCAACCCGATTCCCATTCAGAATTTTGTTTAATTAGTTTATCCTTCATCTGCTCCAGAACTGTACCATCACTAAGAGACAAGTCTATCTTTTCATTTGGGTCATCTATAAGATTATATAACTCTTCTGATTGTTTTCTTAAGTCTTTAACTAATTTGTGTTTATTACTAATTAAAGTCATCTGTGTTTCATTTATGTTTTTTGAAAAGATTTCTCTATCTTCATAAGAATTCTTATTTGCAAATTTTTTTAAAGAAACTCCATCAAAATTTATGCCTGTATCTATACCTAAAATATCCAATATGGTGGGAAATATATCCTCTAATATTGTCAAGTCATTTATTTCTATTCCTGCATATTGATTATTGGGAAATTTAATTAATGATACCGTCCTCACGGTTGCTTCATATACATCATTATGTTGATATAAATTATGCTCCCCAAAAGATTCTCCATGGTCAGAAACAATTATAATTAATGAGGAATCATATATACCCTTCTTTTTCAACAATTCAAACAATTGACCCAACGCATAATCTACCTTAGCGATACAATTATCATAACCTGCCTTTAAATATAAGTTTTCAATAAACCCCAAATTTCTATAATGGGCATTTGCGTATTCCAATAAATTAAGAGGAGGATAAGGTAAACATTCTTTTTTCAAATCCTCAGGAACTTCATAAGGGAACAAATCTGTAAAAAATCTAAATCTGTCATCATTAGAGTCATATATCTCTTCTCCCATATTAGATTTTCCATGTATATCGTAATTATGTATGAAAAAGAAAAGGGGTATTCCACTTAGATTATCTAACAATTTCTCCACTTCAGAATGCACCTCAAACACATTTCTGTAATCATTTTCAGGAATGGAATAATAATCCATGCCACGGCTAAATCCTCTTATAGGTAAAAACCACCATTTCATTCCTGTGATTCCAGAAGTGTAATATCCTGATATTTGTAATACCTCTTCCAAAAGTTTTACATTTGAATCTATAGGTAGATCCACCGTCAGTTTGTGATTCTCTGGATGTAATCCTGTCAATAAACTTGCATGTGCAACCGGAGTAAATGTCTCTGTTGTATACGCTCTTCGACATATTACTGCATCCTTTGCAAATTGGTCTAAATAACAACTTGTTGGTAAATCATATCCATACGGCAACAAATGGTCTGGTCTTAATGTATCGCAAGAAATCAAAAATATATGTGGCAACTTATTTTTAACCTTTTGCCTTATAATCATTGGATTACCCCAAAACGCATAATCGCCTGTCCTATCTCCTAAATTATCTATTTCAAATATTAGTTTTGCCGACTTTTCACTACTACTGTATTTGTCTAAATCTATCCTAAACAGTTTCCATGACAACTTTTTTTCTGGTCGTAATTCCTTCTGAAATATCTCATCTCTATTTTCTCCAGATTCTATTTTTATACTAAACTTTACACCATTCGAAATGTTACAATTGCACTTTCCTTCCCATTCAATAGGTAAAATACATGAATAAAATATAAGATAGTCCCCCTTATCTATATTGCCAAATTCCCATACTATCCTTGAGTCGTATATTGCGTCCATATATTGGTCCATAACTCCTATTTGTAATGGAGTTTTTGTCTCAGGTGCAATTAACTCTATATTAAACAACTCTACCTCCTCCAATTCTTTAGGAAGTAAAAAATAAAAACTATTTACCAAACCAAATGCTGGTATAAAATCCGGACATATAATTTTAATACTATACGATTCCCTACCTTTATATACTTGTTGTTCTTGCTGAAACCCAAAATAATCAGTTATTCCAAATTCATCTTTCCATGTAAAACAAAATTCACCTTCACCCTTACTTTTTAATCTAACTTTTGTCAACTTGTAATCCTCAATGCGTATAGGATTTGTCAATTTGCAACCTATCTTTACAACTTTTTGAATGTCTGTTACTCTCAATGAACCTTCTTTTGTATACTCCCATTTACAATTACCTTCCAAAACTTTCCAATCTGTTCCACTTATCTTAAAATTTTCTACCTTCTTCCCTTCCATCATTTCTCGAACCAATCGCCGTGGATACAATCCATCGCTATACATATTTTGTAAACTCATCAGGAGTACAAATAATAACATTAAAAACCTAAACATACTACTTAATCCCTTTTGTCAGAAGAATAGATTGTTTCAATGTATCATTTTTTAGTATGAAGAGAAATATCCCATCTCATCTACCCAAAACTCATATTATATTCATGTAACTGTTTTATCTATCTATACTTTTTAATTATATCATGATTGTTAACCCATCAGTTTGGAATAGAAAAATTTAGGATTAGAGAGAATAATTTTAGACACAAAAAGGAATATACTATGCTATTTTAAATATAATTATATTAAATTAAACTTTCTTTGTAAGGTTATATTGAACCCATGAAGTCAAATGTAAGTAGCAAGTTATTTTATAAAACTTTTGTAGATAGAGTTTTTTTGCTTTGTTTCCTTTTCTATTTTTATATTGGTTTGATTAATAGTATATCCTGGTCAGAGGAGTCCGTTTTTCGGTTTTCGAAAGAGTATTGGGAGAAGAAAGGGAAAAATACAACACTGGTATTGGAAGGGAAAGAATGGGAGAGGAGTTTGGATAAGAAATCGGGAATATTATCATTTGTCCACAAATCTAATATAGATTTGGGGGAATATAGATTTATCCGAGCATACCTAATTTCCGAATGCGGTAGTGAACTTCGATGGGGATGGGAAAGTCAGAGATTGGCAAATAAAGTTTCGCAGGATAGAATGGGATTGATTAATGATGGAAAATTACATAACTATACATTTATTTTGAGGTTTCCAGACGGAAACAATTCCCTGTTTGACATAACGGGGAAAATATATTTACAAATAAACGGAGTAGAAGAGGGGAAAAAGATAGATTTGGTAAAAATTGAATTTTTACCTTATGAGGATGCTCGTCCACGCCAAATAACAATTGGCAGTGTTTGTATGGATGTGTTATGGAATAAGGATGTTAGTTTTACGAAAAAGATAGAAGAGGAGTCATATTTAGAATTTTATACGGGTATTTATAATGCTGCACTGGGTTCGTATTGTAAAAGTTCAAAGAAAGAGAATTGGGAAACGGATGGAGTTGAGTTTTTAATAGACATTATTTATGGAGGGAATAAAGAAACTTTATACCAATCAGAGATGAAGCCTAAATCTAATGAAGACGATAAAAATTGGCGAAGAGTAGAATTAGACCTTTCTAAATATGCAAATTTAGAGGTAACATTTACATTTAAGATGGGCGCATTAGGTAATGAGATAGGAGATTTTGGTGTTTGGGGGAATCCAATGGTTGTTACTAAGTCTAAACAAGCAGGGAATTATACCCCTATTTTTATTATCTCTTGTGATACATTAAGACCTGACCATTTATTGCCTTATGGATATGACTTACCGACAAGTCCTCATTTAGATAAATTTGCCAGAGACGCCGTTGTTTTTGAGAATGCGTATACGACGCAGACCTTTACACCTGTGGCACATATGAGCATGTTAACGGGTAAATATCCTACAAGTCATGGGTTGACAAAAAATACAGATGTATATTCTCATGTGAATGTGATATCGGAAGTGTTAAGAAATTATGGTTATCAAACAGCAGGATTTACAGGTTTTTTATGGTGGTTTATGCCATCACGAGGTTTTTCGTGTGGTATGGATTTATTCTCTGTCCCAGAGAGTATAGAGGAGGACAATAAGAGAAAAGATAGGCGGTCGGTGTTTGAGGTATGCGAAGAGGCTAAGCAATGGATAGAGGGTGTAGGAGATGACCGGATATTTGCTTTTCTACACAATTACGATGTGCACTCGAAAGCATACGGAGATTTGATATACGACGCAGATGAAGAGAAGTTCAAGGTTTTTTCCCGGGGGTTGAAGAAGCCAGAGATTTGGCATGAAGGATGTGAAGATGTTCCAGCAGGGGTATTGTTCTTAGAACATGTATCTTATGGTGATGTTTTGCCGTCAGAAGAAGAGATAGAGTATAACCGTGCCTTGTATGATGATTGTGTATATAAAGTGGACCAGGCCTTGGGTGATTTTTTTGACTTCTTAAAAAATCGCCTGTTGTATGATAAATCAATGATAGTAATAGTATCGGACCATGGTGAATCACTTGGAGAACATGGGTGGTATGGGCATGAAAATGTGTATGAAGAGAGTGCAAAAGTGGTTTCAATAATCAAATTTCCGCTCAATCGGTTTGCTGGGCTTCGGGTGAAGGAGAGAACAATATTGGAAGATATTGTTCCCACAATATTAGAGGTATTGGATAAGGGAAATGAGTTGGATGTTGATGGCTGCTCTGTGTTAAAAGTCCTTGCTGATATGGAAAAAAGGGAAAGGGAAGAAAAACAGATAGATGAAAGAGAAGTTTTTACCTCAAATTCAGGAATAAATATGAAGGCGTTAATAAAAGGGAATTACAAACTTTTAGAGGATATTCGCTGTGGAGATAAGAAATTATTTGATTTAAGTAGACAGATGCCAGAGTATTACGATATAAGTACAGAGAGGCCAGAAATTTTCAGAGAGTTATCAGAAGGATTGTTTCAGCGGTTTGCCCTGGAAAAACAAGGTTGGTGGTTGTGCTTCTTAAATACTTCTTCATTTCAGGCTGGTCGGGTAGATATTACTTGTTCTGTTCCAGTAGTGAGTTCAAAAATCCAGGGAGGGGTTTGGAGAACGATTAATGACAGGCTAAGCCCAACAGAGTTAAGAGGTAGTTATTTTCTGCCAAAGAGTCCTACGCCCGCGGTGCTTCAAATAATTCCTACGGATGACGCCAATGAGTTAAAGGTCAGTTTTCAGGGTAACCCTTCATTAAAATATCCACAAGAATACAGAGTAGAACAAACAAAGATGGGAAAGCACTTTTATTTTGTAAGCAACGAATTTATGGGTAAAGAAAGAAGACCATCTGAAAATGATGGACATTTTTATTTTTGGGTGGAATATTACCCACGAGGTCAGGAAGAAGATAGAAAAACCGTAAACCTCCCCGATGACGCACAAGAAACACTAAGAAATCTCGGCTACCTGAACTAGTTTTGTGTAGAAAAATACATTTAAGGAAAAACAGTTATAAGGATTATAGAGTAATTATGAAAAATAAGAAAGATATTTTTCAGTGGTATATAGGTCGAGTCTTTATTGTTTGTCTTGTGTTATTAATTTGTGTAGCATGGAGGGTTTATGGCGAGATTAATATAAATCGGTTATCAGAAAACTATTGGAAAAGTCGGGAGAAGGCTTCTTTATTAGTATTGGATGGTGAGAAATGGAAAAGAAGTAGGGAGAATAATTCTGGAGCATTGATGTTTACAAATAAGTTCACATTGGATTTAGGGGAGTATAGTTTTATTCGAGTGTTTTTAGATTCTGAAAGTGCAGGGGAACTAAAATGGACCTGGAGTAGTTCAAAATTTAGAAAAGTTCCATCATTTTTTTCTGATAAGATACAACTGATTAACGATGGAAAGTCACATGCCTATACTTTTGCGTTGCGTTTTCCAGACCTGAATACCCCCATATTTGATATAGCCGAGGAAATATATTTATGGGTAAATGGGGTAGAAGAAGGTAAAAGGATAGAATTAGAGAAGGTGGAATTCTTACCTTATGAGGATACCCGACCGCGTCAGGTAACAATAGCGAGTGATTGTATGGATGTATTATGGGGGAAAGATATGACATTTACGAGTATAGTAAATAAGGGCTCAAAGTTGATATTTTATACCGGGGTTTATAATATCAAAACAAGTTTGCACTGTAAGGTATCTCGTGCAGAAGATTGGGATACGGATGGTGTTGAGTTCTTAGTAGATGCTAAGTTTGGTCAGAATCAATATCGTTTGTATGAAGGTATAATGAAGCCCAGGGAAAATGAGGAGGACCGGCAATGGAAGAAGGTAGAGATAGACCTTTCGAAATATGCAGGGTCAGAGGTGACATTTGAGTTTAAAATGGGTAAAGTGGGAAATGAGATAGATGATTATGGAGTATGGGGGAATCCTATGATAGTGAGCAAAGAAGGAATAGATTCGGAGGGGAAAAAGAAGATGCCAATATTTATTATTTCCTGTGATACTCTGCGACCAGACCATCTTTTGCCGTATGGATATGACTTACCTACCAGCCCAAATTTAGATAATTTTTCCAGAGATGCTGTTATTTTTGAGAATGCGTATACAACGCAGCCATTTACGCCTGTGGCACATATTAGTATGCTAACGGGAAAGTATCCGCAGAATCATGGGCTGACCAGGAATACAGATATATATCCTCATGTAAAGTTAATATCAGAGGTATTACGAGATTATGGTTATCAGACAGCAGGATTTGTAGGTTTTACATGGTGGTTTCTTCCTTCCCGTGGATTCTCGTATGGGATGGATGTCTTTTCGATACCAGGTAAGGTAGATATTAACAAAGGATGGAACGGTCTGCGTTCTGTATTTGATGTGAATGACGAAGCAAAGCGATGGATAGAGTTAGTTGGGGATGATAACATATTTGTTTTTTTGCATAACTACGATGTGCATTCAAAGCCAGATGGGGATTTATTATATGATGCAGAAGAAGAGAGATTTAAGGTTTTTTCTCATGGATTGAGAAAGCCAGAAGTTCAGTATGAGGGATGTGAAGGTATTCCTGCAAGTATATTGTATCTTACACATGCATTAGATGGAGATATTTTACCTTCGGAAGAAGAGATAAAATATAACTGTGCGTTGTATGACGACTGCATATTTAAGGTAGACCATGCATTGGGCGATTTTTTTGGTTTTTTGCAACAGTGCTCTTTATATGACAGTGCAATGATAGTGGTAGTATCGGACCATGGTGAATCATTAGGAGAACATGGATATTATTCGCATGGAAATGTGTATGAAGAGAGTGCAAAGACTGTTTCAATGATTAAGTTTCCATTTAATCAATTTGCAGGGACTCGTGTAAAAGAAAGGGTAATTTTAGAAGATATAGTTCCGACTATATTAGAGGTGTTGGGTAAGGAAAATGGATTAGATGTAGATGGTCGTTCTATGTTGAGTCTTCTTAACAAAAAGGGTGAGGGTATAACCGATAGGGTTATATTTACATCAGACTGCTGGACAGGGATGAAAGCAGTGATAAAAAATCAGTATAAAATTTTAGAAGATATTTTTCGAATCGAAAAGAAATTATTTAATTTAGAAAGTAAGATGGGGGAGTATGATGATATTAGTTTAGAAAAGCCAGAAATTTTTGAGGAATTGTCAGAAGAATTATTTAGTCAATTCCCATTAGAAAAGAAAGGATGGTGGTTATGCTTCTCAAACACTTCTTCGTTCTGGACAGGTCGGATAGATATTAATTGTTCTGTTCCATTAATATTCCCCAAAATGCAAGGAGGGGCGTTGAGAATGAGTAGAGATAGGACAAGTCCAACAGAGGTGAAGGGTGATTTTTTTATTCCAAGAACTTCTAAACCAGCAGTGCTTCAAGTAATTCCTGTAGAAAATACTAATGAGTTGAAAGTTCAGATTCAGGGGTCTTTTATATTGAAACATCCTTCAGGATATAAGGTGGAGCAGATAAGCATGGGGAAACAGTTCTATCTTCTTAGTAATGAGATAATGGATAAAGAGCAGAAACTTTCTGACAACGATGGACCTTTTTATTTTTGGGTAAAATACTATCCTTTAGACCAGGATGAGAATAGAAAAAATATAGACCTTCCTGATGAAGGAATAGAAACATTAAGGGGCTTCGGCTATCTTAACTAACTTATTATAAAAAAATATCTTTTGAAATTACTTTCACAATTTTTTCTTTTATGTTTGGGGAAATTTTCGAAATAATAAGTTTTTTGATATTTTTACTATCTTCTGAACTTGCTATGTTGTGCCATTCTAATGGGTCTGATTTATAATCATATAGTTCTTCACTACCGTCGTAATATACAATATAACAATGTCGTGTTGTCCTGAATGAAAAATTGTTTTTTTCTATCTGTGAAATTACTACATCTTGATTTTCGTCCGCACTTTTTTCTTCAAATATTAAAGGAATTAAACTTTTTCCTTCCAATTTGTCAGGTTTAGTAATCGAGCAAATATCCATTAGTGTAGGAAAAATATCAATGAGTCCAACGGGTTCTTTAATAACCATTCCCCCTTTTTTGTTGTTAGGCAGATGAATAATCAGAGGGACCCTTGTTGCTTCATTCCAGAGAGTAGATTTTTGCCACCGTTTTTTCTCACCAAGATGCCTTCCATTATCACTGCAAAGAACAATGCAAGTATTATTTAGTTCCCCCGTTTCTTCAAGGCTTTTTAATAGTAAGCCAATGAGTTCATCGGCAAATGCAATCCGGACTAAGTAGGAGTAAATAATATCTTCTCCACAATTCTTTTCTAATACAAGTTGATGAATATCAACTTTGTCATATTTTGTTATTACTTCTATCCCGGATTTGGGTATATCGTTCAAATCGTCTTCCAGTATTTGTGGTAATCTCACAATGCTTTTGGGAATTTTCTCGTAAAACTCTCGCGGTGAGAATAAAGGGGTATGTGGGGCGTTAAGTCCTACGGCAAGAAACCATGGATTTTTTTGTTTTGATTTAATAAAGTCTATTGCATTTTTTACTATTTTATAATCATTTGTTTCAATAGTAGGAATATCCACAGGACCGAAACTAAAAAATTGTGATACTAATGGGTCGCCATCTTTTTTAATAAATTCTCTAAGATTATCATATATTTCAATAGAGTGATGCCAGGCATCTTTTACATTATATTTTGGATGAAATATTTTGCCTATCCCTGCTGTAAAATAATTATTTTCTTTTAAGACCCTGGGCATAACGGGAAATGTGTTCTCATCAATTCTTTCAAACATATATACGCCATTTGTAAAGGGATGTAAGCCTGTTAACATACTTGTCCTTGAAGGGTGACATAGAGGATATTGACAGTAAGCACTTTCAAAATTGATAGACTGTTTCTTCAATAAGTTTATATGCGGCGTTAAAAAGTCTAACTTACAATTTAAATAGGGTCTATAGTTATTAAGGTCGTCTAAAATAACTAACAAAAGATTAACATTTTTTTTTGTTTTTTTGCTTGTATAAATAAACGGGAATGAAGATAGTGTGCTGTTTAGTAAAAAATTTCTTCTACTTATTTTACGCATGATGGATTCCTACAAATAAAAAAGCATTTATATAGTTGTTTTTTTATTATATAACTCTCTATGCCATGTAATACAAAGTAAAGAATTAAATTAAAGATTTAGGTGATTATCTGTAATTATTTTTTAGAATATTTTGGGAATAAAATTTTTTTGTTTGTGACTTGACAAACCAAACTGGTTTGTGGTATAAACTATATAGTGAAAATTAAATAAAAAACTAAACACTGTCATGTTAAAGTGGATATGACAAAAAGTTTAGGTAAACCCTCACGAGAGGAGGTGAAAAAATGAGAAAGCTTAGTTTCGCCGCATTGTTAGTTTTAGTTGGTACCGGAGTAGCATTTGCAAGTTCTTTGGCAATACCATGGTTTGCTGATAATGCTCCAGTAGCTAATAGTATCCCTGGGAAAAAGACAGGTGGTACAAACTTGGTCTACTTAAAAAGTAATGTAGACACCACATTGACATGCTACATCACTTACTATAATGCAGATGGTGTTTGCTTAGGACCTTTCCCACCGGATAATAGTTTTACTATTGCTCCAAAGTCCGCATTGGCATTTCGTCCATGCGCTTATGACCCAGGTCCATCAGTGCCAGGTATTGGTGTAGTTGGTGGACAAGAAGGCTCACAAGCAATACATGTTCCTGATAGACCTCGCAGTCCAGACGCTAGCACACCTATTCAAGGTGTAGGGATTATTGATACAGCTACGAATGGTTCTGCAACTATTGAATGGCAGGGTGGACCAAATGATGTCCAAGGTGCCAATACAAACTTTGTGACAGTCGTAAATGCAGATGGTTCAAAGGTTACGATGTCCTACGGGCACTTATTGCCGCCAGGAATGTAATTCTTAAAACTTAATATGGAATTATTATTGTAGGGCGAGAATGTATGAAATGACATGCTCGCCCTAATTGTTTTTAAGTTTATGCCAAGTAAAAATTATTGGAAAGTTTTATTTCTTATTGTCGTTTCAAATTTTCCCTACCCTCTTGAATTCTTCTCTGGTTGTATTTTCTCTCTTTTTTCTATTTAATAATCCCTTCTATCATTTCATACTACTTCTGTCGTTTCAAGCGAAGTGAGAAATCTTTGTTCATCAATTATTTCCAACATGTTCCTTTGTCGTTTAAAAAATTTTAAATAGATTAGGGATTGCCCCTTTATATTTTTAGTGGATAGGAGACACAATATATAATTATAAAAATTTAGGAATTTTGTTATGAAATTTTATTCACAGATTCAAGATGTAAATGATAAATGGTTCTTTGAAAAAAAAGGAAAAGAACAAGGATTTAATTATATTGCAGGAGTTGATGAGGCAGGCAGGGGTCCTCTGGCAGGTCCTATTGTTTCTGCGGCTGTAGTATTGCAGTCTGAAGTCGAAGGGGTTGATGACTCCAAAAGATTGACTGAAAGAAAAAGAGAAGAATTATTTGATATACTTATGTCTAACAAGCACGATATAGGTATCTCTATTATAAGCGATGAGGTTATAGACCGAATAGGAATTCAAATGGCGAATATTAGTGCTATGCTTGAAGCAGTTTCAAAATTAAAGAGGAAGCCAGATTTGGTTCTGGTAGATGGTTATGAGATAAAAGGTTTCCCCTGTCCAGCGTGGAAAATTATTAAGGGGGACCAACTTTCTGCCTCTATAGGTGCTGCAAGTATTATCGCCAAGGTTACGCGTGATAGAATTATGAAAGAGTTTGATAATAAATATCCGGGATATGGATTTGCGAAGCATAAAGGTTATGGCACAAAAGAGCATCTTTCAGCCATTGAAAAACTAGGACCCTGTCCTATTCATCGTTTGAGTTTTGCCCCTTTTACTCAAATGTCGCAAACCCTATTCCCTGAACTGAAATAGATATACAAGGAATTTTAGTAATTATGAGACATAGCAAGAGTTTGCTACTTATTCTTTTGATTTCTTTATTGGTAATTACAGGTTGTCAAACTCCTCCAGCCAGCCTTAATTCCAAAGTGCAACCTATTTTTGGCAATCCTGAAACACAACTTAAAGGGAAAGCCTTATCTCATTATCTTTCTTCAATGGTTTATTACCGTAGAGGAGACACGGAAAAGGCGATTCAAGAATTAGAAGAAACATTGAAATATGATTCTGAGGCAACGGTTCCCTGGATTCGTCTGGTGCGTTTATATCTTGTGGCTGAAAAATATGACCAGGCGTTAGTGTGTGTGGATAAAGTTATTCAAAAGGAGAAAAATCTCCCTTCTCTCTATCTGATGCGTGGAGAACTGTGCCATCGTTTGGGCAGGATTGATGAAGCTGTTGAGGCATTTCAGAAAGCAATTGAATTGAACCCAGAAGATGTTTTGAGTTATAGCGCCTTGCTGGAATTGCAAGAAGACACCAATGATTTGGTGGCTGCTA
>CAZJTZ010000005.1:154729-156005 GCA_964549105.1 uncultured Nitrospirales bacterium | reverse complement strand
AATGCTGATGCTATGAAGAATTTAGGTGATTTATATGCTAATGGATATGGAGTAGAAAAGGATTATGTATTGGCTTATGCCTATTATACACTTGCTATGGAAAGAGGAGATGATAAGGAGAAAGAGTTAGCACAAAAGGGAAGGGATGGGTTAAAAGGTTGGTTTGGTGGAATAACAGAAGAGCAGATAAAGGAAGCAGAGGAGTTAGTGAGGTCATATAGAAAAGGGGAATTGTTAAGAAGGAATAGATAGTGAACTTTGTTTCTTATCATGTTAAATATAATACTAAGCGTAGGATTGTTTTTATCCTTTTGGCTGTGGTTGGGTTTGCGGTTGCTAATAGTTATGCGAGGGATAATTTTGACCTTCATAAGGTAGATTTTTATAGAGTATTGGGTATAGAACGGAGTCAAGGTGGCGGGTTAGAAGATTTGTTTGCTATGTTGCACGAGATTATTGACCAGAAGGGTGGGAATAGCGACTTTATCCGTGAATTGAAGGACAAGTTTGGACTGACTTTTGGTGGAGCACAGAAGCACAGGTATATTTTTCATTGGGGATTTAATGCGGATTTGAAAAAACATAAGCCTTTAATGAAGGAATTGGATAAGATTAGAGATAAGATTAAAAAGCAGTTGGAGAACGAAAGTAGTGAGTATTACAAAGAATATCAGGAGGTAAAGGAAAGTATGGATGTAGATAAGTATATTGATAAAACGGTATTGGACTTTATCAATAAGGAAAAGGCAGCACAGAATCGGAGGCTGATAAATAAATGTATGGAAGTGACGGGTTTGGATAGAAGCATGTCAGCAGGTTTGATAACAATCCTATGGGATATTCATATCTTGTCGGATTATTTGGGACAAATAACAGAAGGGATGTTGGATTTTCCGTCATTGAGAAAGGACTTGTGTAGACACGGTTTAGAGAGATTGTTTGAGCAGGATAACAAGAACCCTGCGTTCAGGGAGAAATTTGATAAGACATTGGAGCAGTTGGAAAATATCTATGGGGGTTATAGAACAGAAAAAGAGCGAGCCTGTGACTATTTGAACTTTTTGTGTGGTTATAGCGATTGTAATTCACAGGCTTTGGAAGGTAACGGTGCTATTGCCAATCTGCTAAGAGAATCAAAGGTAGTAAAAGGAATACTAAGCAAAAAAGGCATACAAATTTAAGTTTAGTAATTCCCTGACTCCATAAAAAACAGAAAACAAATATACGCCCCTACAAAACACCACCGTTCAATAGTAACATGGACATTTCTTTTATA
>CAZJTZ010000005.1:40635-154629 GCA_964549105.1 uncultured Nitrospirales bacterium | reverse complement strand
TATCGTTTGTTTGCAAAGGTATCAGTTTTGGGGCGTATCGCCATACGCCCCTACATTTTCAGAATTTTTAAATGGACATTTCTATAATTATGAATAGATATAAACCAAAGGCTCCTCACCTTGCCAGGGGGAGGTGTCGCGTAAGCGACGGAGGGGTTCTTTTCAAACACCCCCTATAAGGACTCCCCCTTTTGCCAAGGGGGAGAGTCAAATATTAGTATGACACCCCCTATAAGGACTCCCCCTTTTGCCAGGGGGGAGAGTCAAATATTGGTATGACACCCCTATAAGGACTCCCCCTTTTGCCAGGGGGGAGAGTCTATTCATACCCACTTCTTTTAAAAAATAAATAAAAAGTTTTACTACTATTTTATGTTAAATCGTCGTAATATCTAAAACACTTTTTTCATGTTTTTCTGCATATTACTTAATTTGTGGGAAGTTAGGGATTAACTTTTTAGACATCTCCCCACATCGTAAAAGATTATGCATTGTTTATTACAAAAAACAATAATATTTATTTAACTCTTTTAACGGACAACAGTGAAATAGGTATATGTCTGTTACAATGATTAACGGTTTTTTCCAAGTTTTGTAGGGTATATCGTTGATTTTGTGTCTGAAAAGTATTTGTGGAGTTCGTTTAATATGTTTTGGAAATAGTTTGGCAAGGGTGCTGTAAATTCGAGGAATTGTTCTGTTCGAGGGTGTGTAAAGCCCAGACTACCTGCGTGTAAAGCTTGTCCTGGCAACTTGTTTAGTGCATTGACCACAGGTGCAGGGAGATTCAATAGGTCGTAGTCAGTAAATCCGTATATTGGGTCTCCTACTATAGGGTGGCCAATGAATCGAAGGTGAACGCGTATCTGATGTGTCCTACCTGTGTTCAACTTAAGTTCAAGTAGACTAAAACAAGAAAAATTTTCGCGCAGGTAAAAATGTGTAATTGCTTCGCGGGCATTTACCCCCGTTACTGACATTCGTTTGGGGTCGAGAAGACTACGACCAATCCCTGCTTCAATTGTACCTTGTGGAGATTGGGGGATACCTTTAACCAGTGCAAAATATCTACGCGAAAAGGCTCTTTCTTTGACCTGTTCGCTAAGATGTTGATAACTCCCTGGATTTTTTGCAACTACAAGAACACCTGAAGTGTTCTTGTCCAAACGATGAACAATTCCCGGTCGAATGGGGTTGCCCGAAATTACAAAATCTTTGCAATGGTAGAGGAGTGCATTTACCAGAGTGCCTGAGGTATGCCCCGGTGCAGGATGAACGACCAATCCTGCGGGCTTGTTTACGACAACTACATCTTTATCTTCATATAGGATGTCTAATGGGATGTTTTCATGCGTAAGTTTCGTTTTATTCTCGGTTGCAGGTAACTCAATGTCTACACAATCGCCGGGGCTGATTAAAAATGCTACTTTTCTGACTTCTTTCTGATTGACAAGTACCTTCCCCTCTTTGATAAGGGACTGAATCTGTGTTCTGGAAAAGCCCTTTAATTGTTCTGATAAAAACAGGTCTAATCGTAAAGAAGCAAGTTTATCCGGGACGAAGAACTGTTGTAAATTCTTCATGTTCCTCCTGGTTTACCCTTTTAATCTATATCTTGTGTTATATATCCGTATATTGAAAGGTTTATTTCAAAGATTGTTTCTTCTGTTTCCTTTTTTGAAGGCATAGAGTTATTCCTACACAAATCAATAGTATCAGTGCTGCCTGAAATTGTATTGGGAAACGAAGTGCTAATTTGCTTATCAATATAATGGGTGTTAGTATACAGCGTGTTAGATAGGCGAAGAAAGCATGTTTGGAAATCCAATTGGCTAAGGGTGGACTTACATTGTAATACAAATCTACAAAGGCTGTACCCAGGGTATTGGTGAGCATATATCTGTCGCGGAAGGTGCGTAATGTCTGAATCTCTTCCGCTATAGGTGTGCCATAAGCGGCAGTAGCGATAAAGCAGGGACCACCACTATCACCGCTATAGCCACCAGCAACAAATCCAAGTGTAGTTGCCAATAGTCCTACGGGAATCAAAACCCATGATTCAAGTCGCACAGGTGCCTTTTGATACATCAACGCATTTTCTAATACGATTATGGGTACAGTAGGTTGTGACTTTAAATAGATGATAATGTCTGTAATGGCGGATGTATCTACTTTTGGCGTTTTGAATGTGAGCAGTCCTTCCGATTCTCCTGTTACGCTTTCAGGCCTTACAAAAATATCTATCCCCTTTTCTTCGTTCCTCAGTTCAATCTGGTCTACATAACCTAAGCCACCCTTTGGAGATGAAATGTTGACTGTTTTATCTCCGCTTGCATTTGAAATAGTAAACCCATTTGTATTGACAATTCTTACCAGACTTGTAACATCAAAAGGAAGTAAAGACTGCATGCGTATCCCAAAACTATTAAGGGAGTAAGCCCTCATCGTGATTTTCCCTGTGGCACCGCTACTATTTTCAGTCATAACGGGGTCAATATCTGTGGATAAAATCTGGGATTGATAAGCCGTTTTTACTCCCGGGATAACCCGATTTTCGATATAGTCATAGTCCGATGATTGTCCATAAACTGTAATTCCACCTCTAAACAGGTTGTAACTCATACCGTTGGTTGGAAGTGTGATTTTGACCACAGGAATATCTGTCTTTAATGTTCCGTCAGGATTATATGGGAATACCGTTTTACTGAATAGTGGCTGTTCATTTTCATCTTTTGCCGGGGAATATACAGGAGTACCCGGTTCATAAGGCTCTTCCAATGTGTCTATCTCATAGAGATAATAAGCCACCTCATAAGTGTCTGTAATCGGTGTGCCATAAATACCACCCTGGATTAATGTATTTCCAAAGGCACTGGCAACCGCCGAAGGAGTTGGATGGTCTAGTATTTTGACAGTCCGAATTAATCCATAAACGGTAGATTCTTCACTCGCTATTGCTGGGAGTTCTATGGCTCCTTGCGATTGTTGGTCAATGAAAATAGAAAACTTTCCACCTTCACTTAAATTTGCTATAAATGCGGTTGTGTATGCACCGAAGTTGTCCTGGCAGTAATGGTAATATCGGAAAGCGGGAATTATTGAATCGCCTGTTTTCAAATCTACATCTACATAAGCGGGCATGGTATCTGAATATATGGGATAAGGTGGAACAATAATATCCATGTAGGTTTTGTCATCTGCTACTTTTATAGGTGTAAGAACACCTCCAATATCGTTGCCTGTGTTGGCATTCACTAATTGTAGTGAGGTAGTGTCCTCTAAATTTAGTCCTTCAATACGGCGAATCATTCCACCAAAAGCCCAGATAACCAGTCGTTCTTTGCCTGAACTGTCGCGTTCAAATCTATCATTGCCAAGCCTTGTAAGTCCCGAAACTTCTGCGGGTCCTATCTCAAAATTTGCTGTTATCGTGCAATCTTCTTCCATTACGAACTTGATTGGATTTACGGTGGAGGTTTTATTTCCTGGCAGAATCCATTCTTTAAATTGAAACCCTCTTGCTGGCTCTGCAGTAAGTTCTACTTCTGTTCCCGGAGCATACATTCCACCCTCTGGATTTAATGCTACGATTCCCGTATCAAGCGGGTCAATAATAATATTTAATATATACTGCCTTCGAAGAATACGAGCCTTAAGATTTAAGTCCGAATTCGCATGGATAATAAGTTCGGGTAAACGCGAAAAGAGTATTCCATTTGCGGAATACCAGCCATCGAATTGGTCCTCTGCGTCAACATTTTTGATAGAAATTGTTACCGTATCCCCTTCCAGAAACATCCCGTTCTCAGGTAAATATTGATTTTTGGAAGGGTCAATTGTAATCTCTGCATTTTCGGATTGGGCATTGGGTCCGCGTTCAATTTTAGCCGTTATACGGAATGAATTTACTACTGTAATTGCGTCTGGAAAAACAAATGACAAACCATTTGCAGTCTTATCTATAATTTCAAGGGGAACAGGTCCCGTATTTTCAAGAGCAGGTGCCGTTATAAACATCTGATTTTCGTTTAAACCCGTATATTCTGTTATGGCTACTTCGGGATAATCAGGTAATCCCTCCCTAAATTCGCCTGCTTCTCCTCCAATCCTTAGTTCATATAACTTAGAGGCTTCTACTACACTTTTTGCCGTGGATACGGGAATAATCCCTTTTATGGTTATAGGCAATTCCATTCCACGCGGTATTTTGTTGGGAATAATATCTGTTATTTTTATTCCTTCATCAAAAAGTGCGACAATCCCACTTTCTTGAAGACCAAAGGTAACTCCTTGTTCTGTAGTGGTTGAATCTACTGGTGCCCATATAGGTTCTTTATCGGGGTTATTCGTTAAATAAGTCTCTAACATAGTGATTGGAAAGGAAAAGGCTTGGGTTTTTACCCAATCGGATGTTGAACTCCCTTTTACCGTAACCTTTACAGACAAAGTTTCTGGAAGAGAGAGGACTTGTAGGTCTTGATATTCATCAAAATAGATTAAGTTTATTCCTAAAAAATTATTATTGAGGCTTAACTTTCCTGGGGCTTTGTTAAGTGCATCGTTAATCCAGGTGGATAAATCCTTTGCCTTTGGATTTTCGGTTATCATATCAATTTGTGCACTTAATTCGTCAGACAGGGTTACCACAAGATAGGCGTTATTTAAATCCAGGGGAACAAGTCCTTCGGTTTTTAGTTTTTTTAGTGTTGGTGATTCGATTTCTACAGAATCCGATGGAATGATGAGCGCCGTATCACTGGGGATATTCAAATTCATCACATACACATTTCGTAAAGCATTATTGACAAGCCTGTTTGCAGCCCATAGTTCACCTCTTAAAACAGCAGTTTTTATATTATCTGGAATACCGTTGCTATCGATATCCATGGATGGATCTACTTCTTCAAGGTTAAATTGTATCGTTTCTTCTGGAATATTTACATCTGCATAAGTAAAAACTGTTATTGGTTGAGTTTGAATACAGTCAGCATTTATCAGAGCATAAACAGATAAAACTTGCGAAGCAGGCAGCCCTGTTAGATAAGGACAAATATTAACGCTACTATATCCCGGAATAAGAACTGTGTCCGAAAAGACATTGCCAATCCATTGTTCGTTATTAAAGCAAATATCACTTTCATTACAAACAACAAAATTGACAGTGTCAGTTGTGCTTTCTGGGTAATTTGCTTTAATTGGCACATAAACATTCAACTGGTTTAAATCATAACTATTTGTCAATACCTTAACAGTATGTCTATCCAATGGCGATTCCAATTCCAGATTGTCTATTATAAACCCCTGTCCTGTATGGATAGCATGGTCAAGCATCTTTATCATATTCATCGTTGGCGTTGTCTGCTCTCTTGCAAAAACTTTACCTGGGATAAAAATTAAAGTCGCACTTCCCATGAGTAGAGAAATAAGGAATAGGACTGAAATAATCTTAAATGAAACTATTCTTTTTACAAACATGGCAAATTTCCTGTTTTTCATTCCTGAATGTTTATATTTAATGAATGTAAAAAAAACCTATTTTGGTTCATAGAAATTGAAAAAATTCAATAATTACATTATACAAAAGATAAGAGAATTTTGTTTCACCTGGAAAAATAAAACTTATGAAACAGATTCATTCGTTGTATCTACCACTGTTTCAATAGGTTGCAACTTTATACTTTTTTTGCGTACTATTGTTAGATGAAGTATAAAGATTAGTAATCCACTAACCAGACAGGCAATTAAAGAAATGAGTTGCGAACTTGTCATCCCGAACCATGTGTGGCTACTATCTCCTCTGAAATTTTCGTCAAAAAATCTCCATGCACCATATAAGCAAAAATACCATAGAAATACCTGTCCGTTATATTTTTTGTCTTTGTAAATCATTTTTAGTAGAAAAAAAACCATGAGTAGACCCAGAGTCTCATACAATTGTGTAGGATGAATAGGTAATGATGTCGCTTTATCTACAGGGAGTAAATGTTTAACTGCTTGATTATCAAAGACACCACTATCCTGTGGAAAAGTTATACCCCAGGAGGTACGGCATAAATCGCCCCAGCAGCAGCCGTTCAAAAAACACCCCAACCTACCAATAGCGTGACCTAAAGCCAGATAGGGTACTCCAATATCACTTACAGGGAGGAATGGAACTTTTTGCCGTCTTAAATATATCCACACAGCAATAGCCCCCCCTATGGCCCCGCCAAAAAATACATATCCTCCCCCCCAGAAAACAATGGCATTGTATAAATGGGACAGTCCGTCGTATTGAATAACAAAATATATTCGTGCGCCAATAAGCCCACCTATTAATCCCCAAATGCCGACTTTTCCCGTTACAGGATACGGATTAGGTAGACGGTTGTTCTCACGCAAACCCAGATATACGCCTACCAGTAGTCCGAGAGCCATACAAACTACATACGAATGAAGTTGAAAAATACCTATTTCAATCAATACAGGACGCATTAGTTTCCTTTCTTTCTAATTCATTACCCAGGTGAATGGGGTAGGGTAGTTTAACTACAATTGTCGAAGTAATACAACAAGGGAAAATATCATTCCCATATCTATATTGAGTAGATAGGAAAAAATAGACCCTTTTTTCTGTATTGAACCTGTACTCTTTTGACATCCACAAAAGGTTTTTTCTCCTTCCGTGTTATCTCCTTCCTGAACCTGTTCTCCCTCACCTTCTCCACCTGCTCCTTCCTGAATGCCTTCTACTGTGCCTTCGTTTAAATTTTTAACTGCGATATTTCCTGAAACTACATTTACTTCCTCAGGGAGTGCATTTATGTCTGATAAAGAGCAGTAAAACGATTGCCCTTCTTTATGATTGTCAGGGAATGTCCTCTCTATAAATACAGGCTGTTCTTTTGTTGGTAAAAGAATCGGCAATACTTCTCCCGGTGCTGTTCCACTCAATACTTTGAATGGCACTGTAAACAGAGTCCCTGATTGAATTTTTTGAGTTCCACCCCAGAGAGCCACGACGAAAACACCCTGTGGATATATAGCGACACGATATTTAATTCCAATATCCAATAGTTGTTTGCTTATGGTGATGGGTTGTTCGCACTTTTCTAACGGCGGTGTATAGTCCTGTTCATATATAATGGGTTCATTATCAATCCCGACATTAAAAGCAGTGTTGCAACCTATTTGTATTTTGCCAGGGTCAAAAGTAAAAGTAATAACAGTTGTATATATTTCTTTATCTTCAGTATTGGCAAGTTCAACATTCAGCAATGAGCATTCCTCTGAAGTGGTTATTATTGAGGGAATGGATATAATTGCCGAATAAGCATGTAAAGGGAGAAAGAAGAGGGAAAAACAAATAAGAGAAGCAAAAATTATATAGTTTTTAAATATATCTAAATGTTGTCCCATATTGTTAATTAGAATAAGATACCTATAATTTAAGATAATAAGATTACCTATTGTTAATTTGTTCAAATAAATTATACATGATTTTGTGATTTTTATTGCAAAAGAACAGGAATGGAGTGAAGAGGCAGAATGCAACCGATAGTGACGGTAATATGTAAAAGTTGTGGTTTAAAGATATGGGTTCCTTCAGTGGTCCAGGGGAAACAAAGTTATTGCTTTAATTGTCATCAGCCGATTGTAGTACCTGTATCCAGCAATGAGATTTCTCCTCATATAGAATTTAAGCCAGGAGACCGTGTAGATGACCGCTATGTTATTGAGGGTTTGATAGGTAAGGGTGGTATGGGATATGTTTATAAGGCAAAGGATGAATTGATTGATGAAACGATAGCATTAAAGTTTTTACATCCCAATTTACTGAATACACCTAAAGCGGGTCAGTTATTTATTAAAGAAGCACAACTAGTTCGCCGTTTACGCCATGAAAATATTATAGCGGTTCATGATATAGACTGGACAAATGAGGGTTTCCTATTTTTTAGTATGGAATATATGGAAGGGCAATCTTTAAGGCAGATGCTTCGTAAATATCGGATAGAAAATCAGTTTTTACCGGTACGTATCGCGGTCCAGTTCGTTTTGCAAATACTTCAGGCTCTTGAATATGCACATCGCTGGGTTACACATAGGGACCTAAAACCTGAAAATGTGATGGTCCTACCGGGAGAAAAAATAAAGGTATTAGATTTCGGACTGGCTCTCGCTGTTGAAGAGTCTATTGCACAGGCAAGCAGTAATGGTAGTTCTTCTGAACAGGGCCATGTTATTGGGACTTATGCGTATGCATCCCCGGAACAAAAGAAGAAATGGGGTACGGATATGAGAGCCGACCTATATTCTGTAGGGCTTATTCTTTATGAAATGTTGACTCTTCGCTCACCCGTAGACCCTTATGCACCCTTGATGAAGGTTCGTAGTGATGTTTCACCATCTATCAATGATGTCCTAAACAAGGCGTTGAAGGAAGACCGTGAAGACCGTTGGCAAACAGCACGGGATTTTCGACTGGCTCTGGAACAAAGTTTTGAGAGTTCCTATATGAAAAAGGTAATCAACATTACAACTTTTAATACAGGGGGCTCTGTTTCTACAGAAAAGATGGTATTTTTAGAAGGGGGGTATTTTTTGATGGGAAATAACGAAGTCCGAGAGGAAGCCCCTGAAGAAGAAGTATATGTAGAACCTTTCTGGATGGATATTTATCCTGTGACGGTAGCCGACTATAAAAAGTATATTGAGGCAACAAATGCACCACTTCCACGCTACTGGTATGACCCCATGTTTAATGGACCTGACCAACCGATAGTCGGTATTTCCTGGTTTGAAGCGAGTTCCTACGCTCAATGGGCAGGAAAAATGTTACCCTCTGAAAAGGAATGGGAATTTGCAGCACGGGGAAAAGAGAACCGAAAATATCCATGGGGTAATACTCCACCGGATACGCTACATTGCAACTTTCAAAACTACTTAGGAATGCCATCTATCGTTACGATGCATGAAGAAGGATGTTCTCCAGAAGGGATTTTCGACCTTGCTGGAAATGTGATGGAATGGACGCGTGATTATTTTCTTCCTTACCCCATTGCACGAAGTCACCCAGACACAGTTCCCAACACACCTTTGCGAGTAGTGCGGGGTGGTTGTTGGAATTCCAATGCAGAGGAGGTAACCTGCACCGCAAGAAAAGGATTATTCCCAGAATCAAGGTTGAACACCATAGGTTTTCGCTGCGTTATTCCTGTAAGTAAAAAGAAAAAATAATCAAAACTTTGGACCGGGCACCTCAAAGAACATACCTTCAATAGGTATATATTCAAACCGAACGACATTTTTATAAGGAATAATCTCAACTACCCGTAGATTTTCAAATTCATCACCTGCTCTTGCTGAAATAAGTTTTTTCTCACCTGTTACTCGATTTACAACTTCTACAAAAATGGTTGTTTGTCCTGTACTCTTATCGTCAAGAAAGCCGCGAACAAACACTTTAGGTTGTGCAATTAACTTTTCACCTTGCTGCCTTAATCGTTGTAGTGCATAACTTTTTGCACCTAATAGTTCAAAAACATCAATACATGTTAAAGCCCAAACCCAGCGTCCCTGCTCTTTTGCTGTTTTAGCCCACTGAGCCACCTCTTGTGCCACCTCTTTGCAGGCTTCCTGAGCCAAAGGATTTTCTGCGTAATTTTGCATAAATATAAACACATTATTTAATACTTGTATCCTCACTTCTTCTCGCAAACCAACAGGCGTATCTGTTGATGGGGGAGGGTGTAAAGGGGCTAATGTCTCCCTCAATATTTTGGCAAACTCTTCTTTTGTCTTGGGAACTCCGGTTTCTTGTTTTTTTTCTATGGGCTTACATGCAGTTATCTGAATAATTAAAGAAATACACAAAAATAACAAAACTGTATAAATTTTATTTGATGAAGATTTTAACATTTGTTTTACTACTTTCATGAGAAACCTAAAAATTTTTAAAGGTTTTTTTGAGTAAATTGTTTGGTATATTTTGGTATTTATTCCTCTAAACACATTATAATTAAATTCCTTTTAATTAAGAAAACGAAAGCAAAGACAGAAAAGGTTAATATAAGTGATAAATGAAGTGCTGGAAATAGAACAGTCGAAAATATGGTCTGTATCTGAACTCAATCGTAAGATTCGTGAGTTGCTGGAAAATGAGATAGGTTACATCTGGCTAACAGGCGAAATATCGAACTGGCGAGTTGCCTCTTCGGGACATGCCTATTTTACATTGAAGGATGCAGAAAGTGAAATTACCGCTGTAATGTTTAAAGGTCATCTTCAATCCGTAAAGTTTAAACCTGAAAATGGGATTAAAGCTATTGCTTTTGGACAGATTACTGTGTATGAAAAGCGAGGGGCTTATCAAATTATTGTTGAACAAATAGAACCCAAGGGGATGGGAGCCCTCCAACTTGCTTTTGAACAGTTAAAAAAGAAATTGGAAGCAGAGGGTTTGTTTGACCCAGCACACAAAATAGAATTGCCTCTATTGCCCAAAAAAATCGGTGTTGTGACTTCTCCCTCCGGTGCCGCAATCAGGGATATATTGAAAGTCTTGTCTCGTAGATTTGCAAATATCCATGTAATCTTATATCCTGCACGTGTGCAGGGGAATGAAGCCGCAGGTGATATTGTAACGGGGATTCGTTTCCTCGACCAATATGGAGTGGATGTCATTATCGTAGGGAGAGGTGGAGGTTCAATAGAGGACCTCTGGCCCTTCAATGAGGAAATTGTAGTACGTGCTGTTTATGCGGCAAAAACGCCTATTATCTCTGCAGTGGGACATGAAATAGATTATACCTTAACTGATTTTGCTGCGGATGTTCGGGCACCGACTCCGTCTGCTGCCGCCGAAATGGTTATTCCCGACCAGACGGTTCTGTGGGAAAAGATACAAACAAAAAAGCAAAAATTGGTGCGGGCTTTTAGACATATAATTCAGGCATATCAACATCATTTAGAACTGTTGAAATATAAATACAGTTTTAAAAGTATAAAAAGTTGGCTCTATGAACATCAGCGTCTTCTTATGGATTATAGAGAACAGATAGAAAACCGATGGACATGGAAAAAGGAAGCACTCCATCAACGAATCCAGAAGGCAAAATATGCTTTGCAAATTATGTCACCCCAATCAAAAATCAAATCACAAAAAGAAAGTTTGTCTTACCTTAAAAAGCAATTAGAACAAAAAATCTTTGCTACTCACCAGAATTGTAAGACAAAATTTATGTTTTGTACTGCTAAACTTGAAACATTAAGTCCATTGAAAGTATTAAATCGTGGATATGCTTTAGTATGGCATGAACCCGAGCATGAATTGGTTCGTTCTATAAATCAATTAGAAGTAGGAAATTGTGTTAAAATGCAGTTTCCAGATGGCAACGCTCATGCAATTGTTGAGAAAATGGAAAGAGAAAAGGAAGAACTGCTATGAAAGACAAACAAGAAAAATCCCATTCCAGTAATTTTGAAAAAGACTTGCAGAAATTGGAACAGATTGTTCAAGAATTAGAAAAAGGTGAATTGACTCTGGAGGAGTCCCTTAAACAGTTTGAAGAGGGGATTCGGTTAGCCAGGCAATGCGAAAAAGCCCTTGCTGATGCAGAGAGAAGAATAGAAATTCTTTTACAAAATGATACAGGTGAGATAGAAGCCCAGCCATTTGATATTTCAGAGACCGAAAATGGAACGGAAGACAGTTCAGTTACACAAAAAACAATGCAGAGCAAGTCAACTCAACCAAAACCCAAAAAGACGGTTGTTCAGAAAAATGATAATAGTAGTAACACAACAGATATTAATGAGGATTTACCTTTCTAATGAGTATTTTTAATGAGTTAAAAAAAGAATTTGAAAAAGAACAAATAGAACTATTTCTCCAGGAAAAAGGAAAACAGACAGAAGAAGCCCTTCGCTCCTACCTTCATCAACTTCAATGTCCCATTACAGGACTGATGGAAGCGATGGAATATAGCCTGTTTTCAGGTGGGAAACGGCTCCGTCCTGCATTGGTTTTAGGTTCAGCAGAATTGTTTGGAGGAGATATAACTCGGGTTATGCCCTGTGCATGTGCTATTGAAATGATACATACCTATTCGCTGATTCATGATGACCTACCTGCGCTGGATAATGATGACTTTCGGCGTGGGAAACTTACCTTGCATAAGGCTTATGGAGAAGCCGTTGCACTTTTAGCAGGTGATGGATTATTAACCCTGGCTTTTGAACTTCTGGCGAATACGGGGAGTGTAGAAGTCGTTGCGGAAGTGGCGTGTGCCGCAGGTGTAAATGGTATGGTGGGTGGACAATACATGGATATGCAGGCAGAATCGCAAAAAGTGCCTTTGGAAATATTACAAGAGATTCACCAAAAGAAGACAGGTTCCCTAATTTGTGCCTCTTTAAGATGTGGTGCTTTGCTCTCAAATGCAAGTGCTGATAGCCTCTACGATATAACTGAATATGGCAAAAATTTAGGGATTACTTTCCAGATTGTTGACGACATACTAAATGTGATTGGTGATGAAAAAATATTAGGTAAACCTGTTGGAAGTGATAAGGAACATAAAAAATCAACCTATCCTGCCTTGTTAGGAATGGAACAAACCCAGCGATTTGCGATAGAACACACAAACAAAGCAATATCCTCATTAAGTCGTTTTGGGAAAGAGGCAGAGATTTTTAGACAATTGGCTCTATATGTCTTATTTCGTAATCACTAATCAACAAAAGATACATTGAAATAATAATGTCGCATATTGAAGAAGTACATCAGATTTTATCGGAAATTAAGAAACCCATTGTAGGTCAAAATGAAAAAACTTCCTATTTAAGTCCATCTACTACAACCGATAAAACAATTGCCTCTATACTATGCCTTGTTTTCCTCGCCTTTGCTTTAGCCATTGGTATTGTCAGTGCTCGTCCTTTTCATTGGCCCTTTACCTGGGACCCCCTTCGTGACATCGGAATTGCCCAGACTATCCTTGATAAAACCTATCCCGAAGACCCTATTTTGAAAGATGAGATAAATTGGTATAACCCGATGACAGGATTCGTTCTCGCATTATTCAGCAAGATATTGAACCTATCTTTACCTGAAACCTGCATGCGAATAGGTCCTTTTATACAATTATTGTTGCCTATCTCAATGATATTTTTTGCATGGAATCGTTGGGGACCCTGGGCTGGATTTTTGATTCTTTCTTACTCCTTATTTGCAAGACATCCTTTCTTATTTCCGGAATGGTTTTACTCTTGTTATTCACCGTGGCTGCTTGCTCCACAATGGGGTAAATCTTTTTTATTTCTTACACTTCTTATGTTTTTGATATTTATAAAGAAAAAAAAGATGATATTTGCAGTATTTACAGGTTTATGTTTGGGATTAGGTTTTCTGACTCATACTGCTGTTTTAATCGAGGGAGGGCTATTTATACTTTTTTATGCCGTTGTAGAGATGGTGCAAATGTATAAAAATAGTCAAAAATCCGAACTTAAAAGACTAATTATACATATCGTTGTGCTTTTTGCTGTATCGTTAGTTGTCAGTATACCTTATTGGTTACCTATTTTAATACGATACCAATTTATTATTTATAACCCCTATCCTTCCCTTTATGTTGCCACAGCACTTGAATGGAATAATCTACCTGCTACTTTAATTAAAAATGCTAACGGTTTCACAGTATTAGGTCTTATCTCAATAATATTTGTATTTATCCATTGGAAAAGCCCACATCTACGCTGGTTGCGTGTATGGACAGCAGTCGTTCTTTTGCTTGTATTCCAACAAATAATGGTTCAATTCTTACTTTCTCACGGATATGTATTGCCATCTTTCTTTCCACCACATCATACCTTTATGTCGGTACATGCCCTTCTTGGGTTCTGGTTTGTGTATGGTGCTTTGCAATTATCTCGTGGAGTTATAAATCTTATTGCACGATGGAATGCAAACGGATGGCTACAGGAAGGTGCATATCTATTTACATTATCTTTAATTTTTCTGATATGTATTAATACCCTTGTGAAACCTATACCTCCGATACATGAAATATACCGTGGAAGAGAAGAAAATAAATTGATATACGAGGTTATTAAATACGATTCTGCTTATAACTGGGTGCTTAACAATACTTCTCATGATAACCTATTCCTATGCGAAGAAAAATGTGGGATTTGGGTTGTTCTTCCCTCTGCACGGAAATTGATATTTATCTCTCTACTGTATATGAATCCTTATGTCCAATTTATACCACGAGCAGATTTATCGAAACGATTATGGGATACTCTTGAACAACGACGATATAGTGATTTTTTTGTTATGTGCTGTCAAAATAATGTAGATTATATTCTTCTTCCTAAAAATGATGAAAAAATTTCAATTCTGAACACACTCACTAAAATTCTTCCCTGCTATCAGGACCACGAAGTCATTATCTACAAGGTAAAACAAAAATGATAATAGCCTGGTTTTTAAAAAATAGTTCCAAATCAGGTGAGAAATAATCTGCGGTATATCAAAAAAATAAGCGATAGAACTATTGGGTAGGAATCAAATTGTTGGAGATGAGGTAATTGTATATTTCGTGAGCAACAAAATCATGTCCGTCAACAGTAAGATGGACGGAGTCAAATAAAAGTTTTTTAATGTCATTTTCCTTGAAGGTAGGTATCAAATTAAGGTAAGGAATTTTTAGGTTCTCTAATAATTGGATAAAGCCAGGGGGAGACCATAAGTTTTCTCCTTGTAGCATAGGCAAAATACATACATGGACGGGAATGTTGTTCTGTTGTGAAATATGTGCCAGTTCTTCATAAGGGGATTTTAAGAGGGCGAGTTCATCCTGTTGGCTTTTTCTATAAATAGATAGTAATTTGAGAAAAGAGAGTGTTCTCGAAGGACCGTGGAAAAAGTGCCACCAAAGACCGCCATCAAAGCCAATTTGCCCATCATTAGGACAGAAACCTATCAAAATTAGATTGGGCTGATATTCAAGGACTTTAGTTTTAATAAGTTCCACTTCTTGTTCTGCATTATATCCGCCAATACCAAAGTTGAGCACTTCAAATTGAACATTAGGAGATGCCTTTGCCTGCAAAAGTGCTTCTAATTTTTTAGGGTAAATGTCTTCCAATCGTTGACGCCAGCCAAAAGTAACAGAGTCTCCTACGATGGCGATACGGAATGTGTTGGGGGGTCTTTCTTTTTGAAATTCACGGTCGCGAAATCCACCAGAGTTTATCTTTATTATCTCAGATATTTCAGCATTAGGTCGAAGTTCATACATGAGTCCTGGATTTTTGGAACGGATATGGGCAATACTATTCCCATCAGGTTGCCATTCAAAACGATTTGCGTGCATGGGGTCTATTTCCCATGCTGCACCATCATATTTTGGGTCAACAGGGATAAAAACGCCCATAGATTTAAGTAAATGTTTTTCCCAGTATGCAAAAAACATTTCTGCAATTACACCACATACAAGAAGACTTACAACAAGTAAACATCCATTTATGATTAGAGTTCTTATTTTGTTTTTATAAAGGCTCATTTTTATTTACTGTATTTCGAGATAGTTTTTTTCATTCAAGAAAAGCATTTCAATTATGTTAAACTTTATCAATAATTGTGTTCTTATTTTAATAGTTTTATAGTCTCTACTGCGAAATGAGGTTTGCAGGTATGGATTTAGACGGGTATATAGAAAAAAGTAGATTCAAAGAAACAATATATGTAGCACGACCTACAATGCCTTCAAAGGAGGAATATCAGGGTTATCTTTCTTCTATCTGGGAGACACTGTGGTTGACCAATGAGGCTTATTGGCATCAGAAGTTTACGGAAGAATTGAAGAAATTTTTGGAAGTGCCCGAACTGGTTCTGTTTTGTAATGGCACAATTGCATTATTAATAGCATTGAAGATATTAAATATTGAAGAAGGGGAAGTCATTACGACGCCGTTTACTTTTTCAGCCACTCCCCATGTAGTATGCTGGAATGGACTTAAACCTGTGTTTTGCGATATTCAAAGGGATAGTTATAATTTAGACCCGAATTGTGTTGAAAAAGCGATAACGCCAAAGACAAGGGCTATCTTCCCTGTACATGTATACGGTATTCCCTGTGATGTGGAGGCATTTGAAAGACTTTCGAAAAAGTATTCTATACCTGTTGTGTATGATGCAGCACATACCTTTGGTTGCAAGTATCGTGGAAAACCGTTATGTGGGTATGGTGATATATCTGTATTGAGTTTTCATGCTACAAAATTGTTTACCACAGCAGAAGGAGGCGCCTTGGTTTGCCATACCGCAGAGCAAGCACGCACAGCATATTATATGAAAAATTTTGGTATTGCCGATGAAGAAACGGTAGTGGGAGTCGGAATCAATGGAAAGATGACTGAATTGTCATCAGCCTTTGGTTTGGCATTGTTGCCAAAAGTTCCTGAAGAGATAAACAGGCGTCAAAACTTGTATAAATTGTATTGCGAGCAATTGAAGGATTGTCATGGTATCCAGACTGTTTCAGTGCCGAAAGATTGCGAATGGAATTATGCCTATTTCCCAATAGAGGTGGATAGAGAAGTGTATGGGCTTTCAAGAGATGAACTGTTCCAGAGACTTCGACGCTGCAATGTAATCGTGCGTAAATATTTCTATCCGTTGTGTAACCGCATACCGTATTATGCAGAAAGGAAAGACATACCCAAACTACCTACGCCGGTTGCAGATGAAGTGGCACAGAGAATTTTATGTTTACCCATGTATGGAAACTTACCTTATGAGTATGTAATAAAAATTTGTGAATTGATAAAGACCTTTCCGGAGTGGACTAACACATGAGTAAACCGAAACAGCGGAATCTGGATGAACCTATTCGCATATTGGTATTTCCAGGGGGTACGGAAATAGGTTTAGAAATATTTCGTTCATTGGCTTATTCAAGACATATTGAATTGTTTGGAGCAACCAGTCTTGAAAGTGATGCCGGTTGTGTGATGTTCAGGGATTATACAACAGGATTGCCCTTTGTAGATGAATCATCTTTTTTGCGAAAATTTTGTCGCTTACTGTTGGACAAAAAAATGGAATTTGTTTTTCCTGCCCATGATACAGTAGGTTTGTTTCTTGCTGAACATCAAGACGAGTTGCCATGCCGAGTTCTCATATCGCCAGTGGATACATGCCAGATTTGTAGGGATAAATTGGAAACTTATCGCTACTTTAATGGGGTAATTCCTGTTCCACAAGTCTTTGAACGAATCAAAGATGTTACAACTTTCCCCGTATTTTTGAAACCGAGAGTTGGCGAAGGTTCAAAGGGCGTGTTTCGTGTCGAAACACAGAAGGAACTGCGAGGTATTTGGGAACAAAAGAAAGATTTGTTGATTTTAGAATATTTGCCTGGACAGGAATATACCGTGGATTGCTTTACCGATTGTAAAGGAAAACTGTTATTTGTTGGTGCACGAGAGCGTATTCGTGTAGCCCAAGGGATAAGTGTAGATACACGCGTGGTGAATAAAAAGAAATTTTTGCCGTATGCTAAATTAATCAATCAACACTTAAATTTACATGGGGCATGGTTTTTCCAGGTGAAACAGAGGGCAAACGGTGAAATGGTGCTTCTTGAAATTGCACCGCGAGTTAGCGGTGGAATGGGACTGTTTCGCAACCGCGGGGTGAATTTGCCACTTCTTACGGTTTACGACGCAATAGATATTCCTTTTACTATCCATGAGCAAAAATATCCCGTAGAAATGCAAAGATGTCTGGCAAATTATTTTTTGAATGTCCCTCCCCTGTCTATGGGGAAATCTGTTAATAAAAGCACTTATCCTTTTGACCATGTCTATATTGATTATGATGATACAATGATAGTCAAAGAACAATTGAATCTATTGCTAGTTTTATTCTTGCTCCAATGCAAATCCGTTAACATCCCTATTTCTATCCTGACACGGCACAGAGGAAGTTGCAAACATTCATTATCCCAATTTGGATTAGGACAGATGGTTTTAGAGGTCATTGAGTTGACGAATGACGAGCCTAAATCCAGATTTATTCAATCGAAATATCCTATTTTTATTGATGATTCTTATCGTGAACGACAGGAGGTATTTGAAGCCTTGAAAATCCCTGTGTTTAGTGTGGACATGGTTGAAAGTTTAATTGATTGGAGAATGTAAATATGGATGAGCGACAATTTTTAGAGCAAGTGGGCAAAACCTATACAAAAGGGTCTATACAGGACCGTGTTATACGCGAACTCATTGTCCATACAATTTCTCCTTATCTCACACGCAAAATGGTAGGGCTTCAGTTGGGTTATGCCGAAGGTGTGGATACAGGAATGTTAGTACCGTTCCTGTCACAGTTGGATATAGTAGAAGCAAATGAGGAATTTCTCCGCGAAGGAAGGAAGCAGAATCACCCCAATGTTCGGTTTATCCCATCGCTTTTTGAAGAACTGACTGTTGAAAAGACAGGGAGACAGTATGATGTTGTTTTTGCTATATATGTGATGGAGCATGTGCAGGATGTTCCATCATTGTTAGATAAAATTAAACCATTACTTTTACCAGAAGGACTATTGTTCGTGGTAGTCCCAAATTCGCGTGCCTTATCTCGTCAATTGGCACGACATATAGGATTGATAGAAGAACTTACAGACCTAACGGAACATGACCTACAACATGGGCACCGCAGGGTTTATGACCGGGTGCGATTAAACCGTGAATTGGAAAATGCAAGTTTTTCCATTGTTCATCAGGGGGGTATCTTTCTGAAAATTCTAGCAGATTTTCAATTAGACCAATTATATTCTATGGGTATCCTGGGACCATCACAGATTGAAGGATTATACAAATTAGGATTGGAATACCCCGACTTATGTGGCTCTATCTTCGCTATTGCAAAGCAATTGCAACCGCTTTCTATAAAAGGGAAGAAATAAAAAATGAGTGAAGTAAGAAAAAAATCAGACATTGAGTTTTCAGTAATCATTAGTTGTTATTATGAAGAGAAAAGTATAGAAGAATTTCATCATCGTCTCAAGGATACCTTAGAAAAAACAGGTAGGTCGTATGAAATTATTTTGGTAAATGACGGTAGCACCGACAGGACATGGGATAAATTAAAAGAACTGTATCAAAAAGATGAACATATTTCTGCCGTAATTAATCTCTATCGAAATTCAGGACAACAAGCGGCTGTAACCGCGGGCATATCGGAGGCACGAGGTAAAGCCGTTGTGCTCATAGATAGCGATTTGCAATTGGCACCGGAGGACTTACCTAAATTGATAGAAAAATATGATGAAGGCTATGACATTGTTAGTGGATACCGTATTCAACGGAAGGATAGCCTTTTGCGAAAAATCCCGTCGCAAATTGCTAACTGGATTATGCGAAAGTCCTCAGGCATGCCTTTGTCCGATTTCGGTTGCACTTATAAGATTTACCGTGCAGACCTTGTGCGTGCTTTTGAGTATGGACCGTTTTATATCTTCCGTACGGCGGATGTAGTTTCGCGTGCAGGAAGATGTATAGAAGTGCCTGTTCAACATTTTCCACGACCTTATGGCAGGTCTGGATATACCTTTCTGCGGCTGTGGCAATACAATATGGATAATCTGGTGCGTCTGTCTCCACGACTATTTCAGTGGTTAGCGGCAGTGTGCTTGTTCTTTGGATTTCTGTTCTTTGTCCGAATTCTTCTTGCCTTCTTTTTCAATTTTCAAATTATGAGTGAGGTTACCCCAGGCCTCATTTTAAATGTTCTCATTTTGTCATTGCTAGTAATTATGGCTATCCTCTCGGTGATTGGGGAATTTGCTATCCGTTCCTTTCTGGCACTATATCGAATCCCTGCCTTTGTTGTTCGCGAAAAGTGGAAGCGTGAAAACAAACTGTAAGTTTAATCTGGGGCATTTTGGAAAATGGTCAATTCATGAAAACGAATCATCATAACACTAAGCAAAAAGTGAAGGTTTTATGCCTTCAACTTTTTTTATACTCTCTTCCTTTTGTCATACTTATTTTATTAGAGTTTTTTTTGTGTGCCCTGGATGTAGGTGAAGAACGAAATCCGTTAATAAAAAAGAGGTTTAAAGACATAACCCTGTGTGTTCCCAATAGTAGTTTCTACCAGCAATTTTTTGATATTCCATTGCACAATTTTGTAAATTGGGACCATCTTGATTTTTATGTTCCCGAACATAAAGACCCTGACGCAGTTCGTATTTTTGTGTTTGGCGAGTCTGCAATGTATGGACTGGAAAGTTCCACACGGCAGTTGGGGGTGATATTAAGGCAGGCTATTCCGCAGAAGAAATGGGAAATTTATAATGTGTCCTGCCCGGGTATCAATTCGCATGTGCTTTATTTTTTGGCGAAGGCATGTGCAAAATTATCACCAGATTTTTTTATTATTTATATGGGCAACAATGAGACGATAGGTCCTTATGGTGAACACTCCTTGTTATACAGATTTCCGTGGTTAAGAAGGAGCAGTATCATTCGGAGTCATATCTACCTAAAATCTTTACGGACAGTGCAACTACTGGAACAAAATCTAAAAAAGGATTGGCGAGAACAAAAACCTACTGACCTGACACCGTATCTTCCCGGGCAGGGGCAGGAAACGAGGACTTTGCAACTTTATAAGAAAAACTTAAAGGATATGATAGACACAGGTATTCAAGCCAACTCTTATGTGATTGTGGGTACTCTGTCTTATAACCGCGAATATGGGAAAAAGAAAGAAGAATGGGATTCTCTGTCTTTTAGAGAGACAACAATGAACCAGTATATCCTTGAAATTTGTAAATCGTATGAATCGAAGACAAAACGGGTGTGTAAGGTTGATATTGATAAAACCCTTGCCCAAAAAAGTGTCGAGGGTATTCCTGGTTATGATTTTTTTTGTGATAATATCCACTTTACTTTTGAAGGAAATTATCTGGTTGCGTGTGAATGGTTCAAAGCAGTAGTAGCCGGACTAAATGAAAAGGGCTATTCTCTGGACAAAAATCTTATTTCCCCCGTAAGTATGGAAGATTGTGCACGATGTTTAGGATGGAACTACGCTACAGAGTTATTACAATTACAAATGCAAAAAAATGTGATTACCGAGCCTGTTTCTCTTGAAATAATTAAACAGAAAGAGGAAAGATTGTCAAAGTTGGTCGGTAGTAACCTGGACGAAAAAATTGAGGAAGGTTATCAAATAGCATATCAAGCAAATCCTGACGATGAAAAGATAAATCTGCAATGGATTGAATGGTTGCTAAAAAACAAAAAATTATCACAAGCGTTGGAAGTATCACAGAGATTCTGGACAAAATATCCACATTCAAGAATTGCCATACGATTGTTGGGAAATGTCTATGCCAATTTGGGCAATGTAGATGAAAGTATAAAAATGTATCAAGAATGTTTGAAATATTATCCTTATGATGGATTGGCACAGGACAGTTTAAGGATAATGATGAATCTTAAAAATAGCAAAAATTGATATACCTTTGAAAAAACAACCCATAGATAGGATTGATATAAGAACTATAAAATGAAACGGTGGTTTATTGACATAATCTTCATTTCTATTGTAGTCCTTTTATCCATATTGATTGTTTACAAACATTTAACTATTCGTGTAAAGACCATTGGGAGGGACTACCGTTTTGAACAGGAATGGCTGGTTAGTGCAATATCGGTGGCTTGCAAGCAGGGATTTACCACGCCTGTGGCACCTTATCCCGAAAATATGCGACTGTTTCTGGAACAAAAGACGGATTTGATGAAGCCATCCGACCTGCCTAAAGACTGGCAGAGGTGGGATAACAGTCCTTTTGTTAAGACACACCGTTATTTGATAATGAGCATTGGCTATTTATGGCGTTGGTTCGGTATTCGATGGGGGGTGTTAAAATTATTTGCGGGGATAATTTTTGTTATAACCGTTTTATCTACCTATATAACTATATATATGTTGGCAGGGAGATTATCTGCTATTATTACAGCATGTCTTGTAATGAATGCTCCGTCTCTTTTGTTCTTGCTCCCTTCCATACGCGACTATTCCAAAGCGACCTTTTTCATGCTATTCCTTGCTGTTGTAGCAACACTGCTTTGCTCTATGAACAGAGAAACCCGCCGCATAATTTTTCTCTCTCTATTGTTAGGACTGGTAATAGGTTTGGGGCTTGGTTTTCGACAAGATGTGCTCATCTTATTTTTGCCCGGTGTCCTTTTTGTGGGGATTGTATGTGTTTATATGTTCCGCAAAAAAAAGATATGGACAGGTATCCTCAGTATGCTTGCTTATCTGTTTGCATTTTTTAGTATAGGTTCTCCCATTTTATCCGCGGTGGCGCAAGACAATGGTGCTGTATCCTCTCATTCTTTGGTCCAGGGTCTGGCAACAACGGTGGAACAGAAATCGTTAGGAGGAACAGCCTCATATCGGCTTGTCTATGAACCTGACGATATGCTGGTGCATTCAACGATTGCTTCTTATGCCAGACGAATAGGTTTTCAAAAGCCGTTTGATAATTACCTTTCTCCTGCGTATGGTGAGGCAGGAAGGTCTTATTTTAAGTCTGTAATACGGCATTTTCCAGCAGACCTCTGGGGACGGACCTTATCTGCATGTAGCAATTGCTTCACAATGCCTTACCATTTCTTTAGAGAACAAAAGCAAAATTGTCCGGAGTTCAGTCGTCCTTCATGGATATTCTTTCCAACGGACCATTTTAAGTATTGGGATATTCCTCTTGCATACATAGGACCGTGGATATGTTTAGGAATTCTTTTCCTTATGGGCATGAAAAGTATAGGGAAGGGGATTCTTCTTGCCGTGGTATTAGGATATTTGTTGGGTTATCCTTCTATCTTATTTGAGTATCGGCATATTGTTCATCTAACGCCCATTTTATACGGGATTACAGTGATATTCTTTGTAAAATTTATAAGCAGTTTAATAACATTGGCAAGTAAAGCGTATAAAAAAGAATTGGAGAGGAAAACTGTTGTCCTTGAATTGCAAAAAGGTGTATTTGTGCTTCTGTTTGTAGTAATTTCTTGCACTCTACTTTATGGCACATTATTGTTATGGCAAAAACGACAAGTATCAAATCTTGCTTCTTCCTATTCTCAATTTGATTGGGAAAAGGTAGAAACCACCAAGGTAGAAAAAGGAAACGATACCTTATTCCAACCATCGCAAACCTTGTCTGCTTCTGAGCAAACTCGCGATTTGCCCCCTATGGAAACACCATTTGAATTCCTTCGGGCAGACTTTGAACTGACAGAACCCATTTCTATCTATTCAAGATATGAAGATACTTATAAATCTGTGGACTTCTCTGAACCGTTATCGCCTTTGCTTTGTTTTTATGAAATGCGCACAACCAGACCACTTCAAGTGAGTGTCTATTTCTTAGTTTATTATGCGTCTACTATCAAGCCGCGAAATGAAACCATATTCCTCAATCAGGAACCAATAATATGGGTGCGAGGCAATTGGAAAGGGATTGAGTTGCCCGGTAAATTTGAGTCATCTTTTCAAGGGCTATATCGGGCAAAAAATACATCGGCAGAGCCTTTTTTAATGACTGTGGCTGTGCCTCACGACGCCCCTCTTAAAGGTGATTACAAACACTGGCGGTTCTCCTGGGAATTTAAGAATGTTCAAGAAAATATAAAAATAGCCAATCAATATGTTTTACCCAAATAATATGAACATATCTGTTAAACATACAAAGCGTTCTGTTATTGCATTTATATTTTATACCATGTTATTTGGGATTGGAATTTTACTCCGACTTTATCGAATATCGCAGGAATCCATTTCACTGGAAGAATATGCGTGCATTGCCAATTTAAATCTCGAATCCATTCTTCATTTTATACGCGAACAGAGGAACACCTATCCTTATGGGGGGATTTTATTTCCACTGTTACAATATTTCTGGGGAAAAATATTTGGAACAAGTATTGTTTCCCTACGCCTATTGAGTATCTCTTTCTGGTCTGCTTTTTATATGTTGTTTCTATTTTCCTTAAAAAAACTGGAACAGAAAAAACGGTTGTCTTCTAATATTACCATGTTTGTGTGCATTGGTATTGTTTTTTCTCCCGCCCTCATTTTTTTAGGACAAGAAGCAAGGATGTATATGGCTTATATCTTCTTTGTTTGGTGCTCCTTCTTCCTGTTGCTAAAAGTTATAGAAGACCTATCAAATCGAAGGTTCGTTTTTCTTTGGTTTCTGACCAATCAATTGCTATTATGGACACATCATATTGGAATTATTATCTGGGCAACCGAATTTTTACTATTGTTAACCATATATAGGAAAGACAGGGGAAAACTTAAAAGGGTTATCTACCTTATAGTAATACACATTATTTTTATGATTCCCTGGGTCCTATGGATACTTACCATTCCTCCTCAACCCGGTGAATTACACAAATATTATTTAAAACCTTCTTTGCAAAATTTGTTCTCATTTCCACTACTTCTTAACCTGGTTGGAACAGGGGGAATATGCCCTGTCGGCAATACTCATCCCTGGGAATTTGATTTTTCATCATTTGCTCAATTCCTACACCATTCTTATCAAGGCTTTACAATTGCCCTTATGATTCTGTTGCTACTAAACTTTATTGGATATGGTTATGGATATTTCAGAACCCGAAATTCAAACGATGGAGATAGATATATTTTCCTTCTGCTCCTTTCCTTCTTTATCATTCCATCTATTTTGCTATTTGTCCTTGCCCGGTGGGGACCCCCTGTGTTTACGACAAGATACCTTTCTTTTTTAGTGCCATTACACTTTATTGGATTAGGCTTTCTCACTTCAAAAACGAGGAAGGGTATTCAAAGTCTTTTCATCTCTTTCGTTATGATAGTTCTTCTTTATCAATTTGGAATTATGATGAATACTCCCTGGCGTATGGATTGGAAAGGCGTGGGTAAAACAATTTGCGAAAAAGCAACCCCACAAGATTTAATCCTCATTCAAGACCCATTCTGGCGACCTATTTTTAACATTAATAATCCCAAATTGCCTTTACCTATTTCTGAGGCATATACCGAAGAAGGTCTGGCAGATGTAGCCCGAACTCTCTTCCTCAGTTTAAACTTTGAGCAAACAGAAAAGCCGTATGTGTGGATAATTATACCGAACATATATGGTGCAAGCCTTACCTCTTTTCCTGCTGTTCTCGATAAGTATGGTTTGTCTTACTTTGTGCAAACCTTTCCAGGGGAACAAAAAATCTGGCTTTATCGTATTTCACCACGAAACTTAATAAAAACAGAGATTTCCCTGCCAAAATGGAATTTAGATGAAGTATTACAGACAGTATTTTTAAAGGAACGGGGTTTATTGGATGACTTTTACAAAAGGCACCGTTACGACCATGACCGGATTGAGTTTCATTTTATTCGCTGTGCTATAGAATTGACAACGCAAGGCAGATACAAGGAAGCGGGATACTTCCTGCAAACGGCATGGGAACGCAACCCCAACCAGATTGTAAAATGCTATGAATTAATTTCAAATGTGCTTAATAATGAAGAAAGAAGGAGCGGAGATAATAGCACAAATACAAACGATAAAAATTCTCTATTCTGGTCTGGGGTAAAATGCTACTATGAAAATGATTTTGAAGGTGCTTTGCCAATATTTTTAGAATTGGTCTCTGATTCTCCTGATGAGATTCTTTTCTGGTGGTTTTTAGCCTGTACCTATGACAAATTAGAACAAACTCAAACAGCAGATTTTTGTTGGGACATGCTTTTTCATCTTCAGCCTGTTCTGCCTTTGGGTTGGCATTTTATTTATCAACCTGCGGCAATTACACTTGAAAAACAAAAAACGGAAGATGCCTTCCACCGAGCCCAATCACTTGGTATCCTTACCGACCACTTAAAAAATTACATAGATTTTTCCCTGTTAAAATAATTGTATATTAAAAGTTAATCATAAGAGGAATACAATTTGATAAACATAAGTTATATAATATATACTCATACATAGTATTTGTATATGAAACATAAAAAGAAGGAATAGTTTAATGAATAAAGAAGACAAGAAGGAAAATCTCACTAAACGATTGAACAGGATTGAAGGGCAGGTGCGTGGACTTCGACAGATGATAGAAAAAAAGCGTCCCTGCTATGATGTGTTAAAACAGGTAGCGGCAGTGCGTGGGGCTCTTCAATCGTTAGGGCAGGTTATATTACGCGAACACCTGGACGAATGCGTTACTTCGTTTGGGCAGGATACAAAAAAGGCAAAGGAATTTAAGGAAAATATAGTCAAATTATTTTCAAAGATTTGTTCTAATGGATAAAATTGAACTATTTAAAGAAGGAAATGAAAAATGACACAGAAACGAGTCGTCGTTGTAGGTGGGGTAGCTGGGGGTATGAGTTGTGCTACCCGATTGAAGCGGTTAAATGATAATTTAGAGGTGGTTGTATTTGAGAAGGGGGGCGATGTGTCCTATGCTAATTGTGGTATGCCGTATCATATTGGAGGGGTTATTTCTGACCGTTCCTCATTGCTGGTGCAAACAAAGCGAGGATTACAAGCGAGATATGGACTTGATATTCGCACCCATCATGAAGTAGTGGCAATCCACCGAGAAAAGAAAGAGATAACAGTTAAGGATTTGGAAAATAATTCAACATTAACTTTTCCTTATGATGTCCTTGTCCTGGCTACAGGTTCCGTTCCTATGGTTCCTCCTATTCCAGGAGTAGATAGTTCAAAGGTATTTGTATTAAATCATTTAAGCGATATGGACAAAATTGTTGAGGAATTGCCAAACAGTAAACATGTATGCGTGATTGGTGCTGGATTTATTGGCTTGGAGTTGACAGAAAACTTAAAACATCGTGGGCTGGAAGTAACACTTGTGGAAATGCAGGACCATGTAATGCCGCGTATGGACGGGGAGATGACTGTCCCTGTTCTCCAGGAACTCTCACTGAACAAGGTGAATGTTTATTTGCAGGAGACAGCCCAAAAAATTGAAGGTGGCAAGGTTATCTTAAAAAGTGGTAAGACGATAAATAGTGATTTTGTTTGTCTATGTGCAGGTGTTCGTCCTAATAGTGGTCTGGCGAAAGATGCAGGTTTAGGACTATCTCGTTCAGGGCATATCCAGGTAAACGAGTTTATGCAAACTAGCGACCCTAATATTTATGCGGTGGGAGATGTGGTTGAAGTGGCTGATATAGTAACGGGTGGGCGAGCAACAGTAGCATTGGCTGGACCTGCCAATCGTCAAGGGCGTATAGCCGCAGACCACATTTGTGGAAGGAATACATCGTTTAGAGGCGTTCAAGGAACGGGAATTGTAAAGGTATTTAATGTTGCTGTGGCACAGACGGGTATTATGGAAAGCCAGGCAAAGGCGATGAATATCCCTTATCATAAGTCATACATTCATCCGATGCAGCATCCACGCTATTATCCGGGAGCACAACCTGTTAGCGTGAAAATTTTATTTAACGAAGAAGGCAGAATTTTAGGGGCACAGGTAGTAGGTTCAGAAGGCGTTGAAAGTATGATTAACACTCTGGCAATGGCAATTCGTCATCAGAACACAGTTTATGATTTAGAAGACGAGGAACTTGCTTACTCTCCACAGTGGGGTGGTGCTAAACATGGAATTAATATGGTCGGCTATGTGGCTTCAAATATTTTGCGTGGAGATGTTGAAGTTGTAGACCCAGAAAATATTCCTGAAGGGGCTTATGTGTTGGATGTGCGTGAACCAGAAGAAGCCGAAGCGGGTTCTATCCCTGGGTCAGCACTTATTCCAGTGGACCAATTGCGAAACCGTATTCAAGAAATTCCCCGGGACAAACTTGTGGTTACCTTTTGTGCTGTGGGTTTGCGAGGTTATATCGCATATCGGTTTCTGAAACAGCAGGGATTTAATGTTCGGAATTTAAACGGTGGATTTAAAACATGGAGTTGGTTTCATAAAAAGCCTACAACTATCACTCCGCTACCTTCGGAAAATGTTACCGTATCAATGGCTACCCCGTCAGAGGATTCTGTGGTTATTTCCAATCGTCATCGTTTAGATGTTTCTGGTATGCAGTGTCCCGGTCCCATACTCAAAGTTAAACAAGTCATGGAAAAGATTCAACCTGGCGATTTGTTGGAAGTCTATGCCACCGATGTGGGCTTTACCTGCGATGTGCCTGCATGGTGTTCACGAATGGGACATAAAATCTTGGAAATACGACCAGAAGGAAATGGGTATCTTGTAGAGATTGTTAAAGGAAGTACCCAACCCGAAACGCAAGCAGCGGAATCCCAGACCCTTTCTTGTGAACTGCCTAATAAAGGGAAAGCCGCAACACTTATATGTTTTTCTAATGATTTTGACCGTGTTATGGCGGGTTTTGTGATAGCCAACGGTGCCGCAGCCATGGGATATAAGACAACTATATTCTTTACCTTCTGGGGACTTAATGTGTTGCGAAAAGAAGGCCCTGTTGTAGTAAAGAAAAATTTCCTTGAAAAAATGTTCGGATTTATGATGCCTCGTGGTGTAAACAAATTAAAGATATCCAAAATGAATATGGGTGGGATTGGAACACAAATGATGAAGTATATTATGAAAGAGAAGAATGTAATGACCCTACCCGAACTCATAAAAACGGCTAAGGATTCCGGTGTGCAATTGGTTGCCTGTTCTATGTCTATGGATGTGATGGGAATAAAAAAGGAAGAACTTATGGATGGTGTGATGATAGGTGGCGTGGGTTATTATCTTGGTGAAGCCGGAAATGGAAATGTAAATTTGTTTATTTAGTCACATTATATTTATATTTATTGCATGGACGCTTTTGAACTTAAACAACAATTACGCCAAAAAGTAAGATATTCCAATCCCAGACGATATGCCATTGTAGCGTGTCATGTTCTCTGGCGTGAAATAGCCTATTTTTCATCATTTTCGCCTCATGTCTACGATTATTTCTTTTTAGAGCAGGGATTGCACGATGTCCCTCAATGCCTTGGCGAACGCCTCCAAAAAAAGATTGATGAGGTAGATGGTTCAGGATACGATGCTATCCTTATAGGTTATGGGTTGTGCAGTAATGGAACATTAAATATCACATCAAAATATACACCGTTGATTTTTCTTAAAGCCCACGATTGTATTACATTTTTTCTGGGCAGTCGTAATCGTTATCGGAAATTATTTAATCAATTTCCGGGTATGTATTGGTTCACGCCGGGCTGGATAGAAGATACCGTCATGCCCGGTCCCGACCGTGAGAAAGCCCTTCGTGAATTACTGAAAGAAATCTATGGAGACGAGAATCTCGATTACCTGGTAGACTCATTGGAAACATGGAAACGGGAATATCATTATGCCGGATATATTGATTTGGGTGTAGGAAATCGGGAATGGGCAAAGAAATATACTCAAAGGTCGGCAGAATATTTAGGCTGGGAATATCACGAATTTAGAGGAGACCCTATATTGATTATTATGTGGTTATTGGGAGAGTGGAAATATACCGATGACTTTTTGGTACTCCCACCAGGTAAGAAATTAAAGCCTACCTACGATGATGAGATTGCTACTATAGAGTGAAATCATTTTAATATGGAGATAGTGCCATGGAACAAAAGCCCCAGGAGGTATTATTCAAGGCTTTGAAAGGGCAGGAAACAGAACGCCCTGCATGGGTTCCATTTGTCGGGGTTCATGGTGGATATTTAATAGATATCCCAGCACGGGAATATTTGCTTTCCTCAGAGCGGATTGTCTCAGGAATCCAGAAGGCTATTGAGTATTATCAACCAGATGGTATTCCGCTTATGTTCGATTTACAAATCGAAGCAGAAATACTTGGCTGCGGTTTGCAGTGGTATGATGATGTGCCTCCCGCAGTGAGTTCGCACCCACTTATTGGCGAGAAAACGATAGAAGACTTGCCTGAATTTCGTTACGAAAAAGGTAGGCTTCCTTTGTTGAAAAAAGTAGCGGAAAAAATTATTCCGCAGTATGGTGAGCAAATTGCTTTTTATGGGCTGGTGACAGGTCCTTTCACTCTTTCTGCTCATTTACGCGGAAGCGACTTATTCACCGACATGCTAATAGACGATAAAAAAGCCCACACCTTGATGCGTTATTCCACCACAATAGCCAGGAAGATGGCGGATTTTTATTTGGATTTAGGTTGTTCTTTAATTGCTCTTGTTGACCCGATGACCAGTCAGATTTCACCTCAACATTTTTCAGAATTTGTTAAGGATTATCTTGACGATGTGTTTAGAAGTATTCGAAACAGAGGTGGATATACCTCCTTATTTGTCTGCGGCGATGCTACAAAAAATCTGGATATTATGTGTCAGACCAATTGCCATCAAATTTCTATTGATGAAAATATACCTCTGGACCTTGCATGTAAGGTAGCACGGAGTTATGGAAAATCAGTGGGTGGAAATTTGAAATTGACCACAGTTCTACTATTGGGTAAGCCTGCGGATGCAATGTTAGATGCAATTCGTTGTATAGATTCTGGAGGGACACAGGGATTTGTTCTTTCACCGGGTTGCGATTTGCCATATCATACCCCTCCTGCAAATCTGGAAGCCGTGGCAGAAATGGTTCATAATGCCTACAAACGGCAAGTTGCTCGTATGACTCTGAAACCGTCAGTAGAAGATACATACGAAGATATTCCTCTCCCTGATTATCCTTCGCTTCCTTATGTATTAGTAGAATGTATTACGCTGGACTCGACGGCTTGTGCTCCATGCCTGTTCACTGTGGATACTGCCATTAAGGCAAAAGAATTGTGCTCTGTTCCTGTAGAAGTCCGTGAGCATAAGATTAAAAGTCGAGAGGGCTTGGGTTACATGAAACATTTAAAAATAAATTCTATTCCGACCATTTGCATAGACGGTATACCTGCGTTTCAATCTGCCTTGCCTGACCCACCTACATTAGCGAAAGCGATTGAAGAACATGCAAAAAAAATGGGTAAGAAATAAAGTAAATATATGTGTCTTATATTACCATTTTTCTCGTTAGGCTGTGGGGTCTAATATCAATTTAGTATAATTTTTAAGAGGTGAATACTATATGACTACGGGAAAAGTGTATATCGGAACAAGCGGTTGGAGTTATCCCCACTGGGCAAAGGGTGTGTTCTATCCAAAATCGGTACCGACACAGGATTGGTTGAAATATTATTCAGATGTGTTTTCTGTTGTAGAAGTCAATTCCAGTTTTTACCGATTGCCTAATCCAGAATTATTACGGAAATGGGCGACAGTTACCCCTGCTGAATTTAAGTTCTCTGTCAAGATATGGCGAAGAATTTCCCACGAGTTACGATTAAAAAATATCCAGGAGGAGATTCAAAAATTTCACGAAGTAGTTCAGCCATTGAAAGAAAAAACAGGTGTATATTTATTACAAATGCCACCGTCATTTGTCCCTGAGGTAGAATTGCTGAACGAATTTTTTAGCAACTGGTTTAGTCTTTTCAACACTACCCAATTAGCCTTAGAGTTGCGAAACAAAAAAGGGTTTAAGGAAGAAATCTTTGAAGTATTACATAAGTATAATGTCTCATTATGCTTGGAGGATTACAGAGGTTGCGAGATTGATGACATAACCACAGCGGATTGGGTTTACATTCGTAGGCACGGACCTTCAGGTCGGTATCAAGGGGAATATGATATAAAAATACTAAAAACAGAAGCAGAAAAAATCAAGCAATGGCAAAAATATAAGACCACCGTTTTCATATTTTTCAATAACGATTTTGGTGGCTATGCCCCCAAGAACGCTCTACAATTAATGGAATTACTCAACAAAAATAAAACAACAGGAGCAATATAAGAACAGGGGCAATATAAAAAGATGTTAAATGACAATTATTTATCTATTGAAAAGAAAAGATTAGAATTATTATTTACTTGTGGAGGAAGTTCTTAATCTTACAAGCCATTTGTCTCGATAGATGAAGAATAATCCTAAAAGGCTTAATGGGATTATCAGTAATGCCAAAAATTGCATCAGGTCAAGTCCAAAATATACTTTTGAATAGTCCGCACGAACAAAGTCCTGAACCAAGCGATTGAAGAAGTAGAGGAGTAAAAATACAAGGGTAATAACTCCTTTTCGCGGATTCCGATGCCGAAGCGGAATAAGTATTAATGCAATGATTATCCAGATGCCTATTTCATACAATTGGGTTGGATGGACAGGAAGCGAGAAAAATTGGTCCGCAGAGATAAGTCCTTTTGAGGCTTGTTCTACCCAGGCAGGACTTCCCTTCGGAAATCGTAAAGCAAATAAGGTATTCGACATCGTTCCATAACAACAACCTGTACAGAAACAGCCAAATCGCCCTAAAATACCACCAATAGGTATATAAGGAAAGAAAAGTTCTAAGCCAACAATAAAAGGTATTTTTTTTATTTCAAAATAAAGTAGAGTTCCAAGGATTCCACCTGTAAAAGCACCAAGGAACATACTTCCGCCAGAATGGATATTAAAAAAATCTGTTTTAGCATTAGGACAGGCGAGAAAAATAAAAAAAGCAGTTCTTCCAAAGAATAATGCAAGAGGAGCAATGAAAAAGAGTATTCCTAATCCAATGGGATATTTAGGCCCATATTTATAATTCCATCGAATCCCACATATTATCACAGCAGCCACAGCAAGAAAGTTGAAGATATTATAAAGTCCGATTGGATACCCCCAGATGTAGATATAAGGAAACATTGTTTATTTGCTCCCTTCTTTTTTAAGATTTACAATCCCCAGCCGAGGTAATGTCGTGTGAGAAACATAGCAATAAGTGTAAGTAATATACAGATTGAAACAAAAAGGTAAGACTTATACTTTTCAAACCATGAAGTTTGGTCGAGAGTAGATTTATTTAACTCTCGCGATACTGTTGGAGATGGAGCAATAAAAGTTTCTTCCGGAACAGGCTGATTAATTTGCAAATTACTATCATCATAAACAATGAACTCTCTGTAGTTTTTGATAACTCTTTTGTTAAAAGTAGCCCTCTTTATACGAAAATCAATTCTATCTTGTTCCCTTTTATTTTGTACTTTTTTGTATTGTTCAATAAGTTCTTCATACCTTGGGTCATTCTCATAGTCTTCTTTCCATAAATCCACTGTAACATGAATAGGGATATGTATCCCATTTTCAAACTCTCTAATATCATTATAATAAATATCATATTGAATAAGTTCAGGATAACTACATGAGGCATTATCTCCAATGACACTTTTGACCCTGTCAAGAGTATATCTGCGAGAAAAAAAGATTCCCTGTCGTATTTTATAGATATCCATATTTTGGTTATACCAAATCTCTGCACTGAAGGTCTCTCCATTACCTCTTTCTTCTTCTGGCAGATACTCATCAAAATCTATTTCATGCCATAATATAGTAAATCCATCTTTTTCATATAGATAATAAGGACCTTCTTTTTTAAGAAATTCAGCAACATGCACTCTATATTTTGACCCAGTATTGCTAAAAAGATATCCAATATATCCGAGAACAATTCTTGCATCCATACGTGCGTCTAAAAACTCGCCATCCCCTGCAGAATTAAAAATATGAACTCCACCATTTTCATAATTACTTATTTCTCTTGTTGCACCTTTGCCTTGATAACAGTAATATGTGCTTAAAGAAGAGATTGCTTTTGGATATACATCATCTCTTTGAGTTCTCTGGTTTAACTTATATGAAATATATTCTAATAGGTTTTTTGGAGTGTCTTGTGAGGATGTTTTATCATGGGATTCTGTTATATTATAAAATGTTGTGATACGGATATTTCCATTTTGATAGATAAATTCGTTTTCTATTATTTCCTCATCGTCAATTGTAATATATCTAAATTTGATGGATTGGACATTAAATCGAGTAGAGGTAACTTGTATTAACTCTTGAATTGTGGGGTCTCGTGGACTTGTCCTGCATGAATCCGCTTCATTGAACTGAGTCATAAGAAGTATAAAAATAAATAAATACAAACCTCTTTATTCCTTTTTCTAACATTATGTATAATTCAAATTCTTAGAAGAATCTTCATTCTTTATTCTTATTATATACACATTTATCACAAGTATTGTTTCCCTGTCTTATAGTGCATGGCTCTTTGTCGAGTTTATATATATAGCAATCTCCACAATTTTTATTTTGTGTATGTGAATTGTCACAATCTCTAGGCTGGTCACATTTCGGACCACCACACCCACTATTTTTAGGTACACATTCCCATCTATCATATATATCACATACTTTGTATTCACTAATTCCGATACAAATACAAGGTGGCGCATTGTCGTTCGGGTCTCCTTCACATATAAATTTTTTGTCAGGATTTTGAAAAGTAGAACATTGTATACGTCGCCACATACAATCTGGATTTGGGGTAGATGTAGCACCATATACTTTCGATTCAAAGAAAAGAATTGAAAGAGATATGGAAATAAGTAATGCCGTGATAATTGTTACCGGGTACTTTTTGACAAGTTGCTTTAGGCTCATTTTAAGTCTCCTTTGGATTTGGGGTTTTGAATTTCGTTATCTACATTTAACTTTCCAATAATGTAGTTTAGCATTTTTTTTGCATTGTCAAGTTTTTTTAATAGGTATTTTATTAATTATTACTATTCTGGATTGAGAATAAAAAGAAATAATTAATATTCTTAGTTCACAGTAATTTCTTTTTCATAAGGAAACATTTCCCTTCCCTCACTTTCTATCGCAAATCATAGTCCCCAACCCAAATAACGCCTTGTAACAAACATGGCAATCAAAATACATACGATACAAATGGATACAAATATGATAATGTTGACATGCGGATTTCTTTTTATGTCTGATTCTTGAACAATTTCTTTAGGTGGTTTGAAAAAATCTGGTGTTAACTCATTTATCCTTATGGATTCTTTGTCTATTGTTAGTTCATCTCGACTATTTACCTTTGCTGGAATTTGTGTTGAGGCAAAAAAATACTCTGCTGTACCCATTTTTCCCTCTTGATGTGCCATTTCTATTTCCCTTGCCAATTCATTATCATAGTCAAGTATATATGCTTCATAAAAAGCTTTTATAGGTAGGTATAGAGCATCACCATAATGAAAATATTCATCTATTTGTATTCTCTCGTAAATCCATTTTGGAGTGTTACAATCTATTGGTCCATTATACTTTCCTCTATTAAAACTATCTTGACTGAAACTTCTTGAAGCATATCTTACATTGTCAATTCTAAAAATTTTGTAATCCTTGTCTAACCAAATTTCTAATTCTACTGGGAGTTTGTCTGTATTATCTTTTCTATAATGCCACAATTTGAGGTATTCTCCTTCTTTGCTGATGTAATAGGGTCCAGAGGTTTTTAGAAACGATACTAATGATTCACCAAAATTGCATGTGTATAACTGTGATTCCCTATATCCAATCTGTCCAAGGTAGCGAAAAAGAAGCACACCCGCAGGATAAGAATCTTCTGAGTCATTTTTTCTTACTTTAAAATTTTCATCATTATACCATTCATAACTGAAAAGATAGGGTTTTTTGTTATATACAATATATGTAGAGCATAAGAGAATAGGGTTTTCAGATTTTGTTGGTTTCGATTGAACATACTGGTAATATCTTAATTCTTCCTCCTCTAATTTAGATTTTAGTAGTTCAAAGAGAGAACCTGGGAATTTGGATATTTTTTGTTGAAGAGGGGTAGAAGGGGATAGGGGTAGTTTTGAAGGTTTTGAATAGTTCTGGCATATACTATGATAAAAATAATGTTGATTTCCTATATTACCAATCCATGCTATTTCATAATCTTTTATATAATGCTTTACCTCATTTGGTTGACCTTTGAGCCTATTAGCAATATAGTTTACTTCCGATAATATTTTATATTCGCAATAAAAACTTTCAATTTTGTTTATAAACATTTTCCCTTCAATATTTTCTATAATGTGTTTTACTTCAGCCTCATCCCACTTTGGTTCACATGGAGGAGAAAGTACAAAATATAAATGAATATACAGGCAAAAACAAAATAACATTTTACTTTTCCCTACTTAAACAATTTTTTATCATTTTATCCTTTGCCTTGTAAATCGCAATCACATCTGTCTGCACATTTTTCAATTTCTTGTCCTGCATTTTCGACTATTTTCATTGGACATATCCCAGCATTCCTTTCACGATAATATAAACCACATTCTACACAAGAACAATATGGGCAATCACTTAACTGCTTACAAGAAGGAATACAGTCACTTTCTCTACAATCTCTCTTGTTGTTACACCCACACCCTTCTGTATTTTTTGTATCAGTAGCATAGGTTTTCCCTATCCATACCAGGGTTGACATACTCGATATTAGAAAAAAAACGAAAGTAATAGTAACTGGGTACCGTTGGATTAAGTATTTGATACTCATTTTAAGTCTCCTTTCGTTTGGGGTTTGGGGGTTTGAATTTCGTTATCTACATTTAACTTTCCAATAATGTAGTTTAGCATTTTTTTTGCATTGTCAAGTTTTTTAATAGGTATTTTATTAATTATTACTATTCTGGATTGAAAATCATAGCGGACTTTGCGTCCTTTGCGGTTAAAAAATAAGTTGACTATTATCACCTGATACAAACAATGGACATAGTATCTTCTAAAAAATGCTCTTATCTATTTTATGATTTCCTTTTTACAAAAAATTAATATAATGAAAAAGATATTTTTCAGATATCTCAAATTGGTATTTTTCCTTGGAACAAAATATCAAAAGCCAGGATTTTCCTTAACGCTCTTTGAAGTTTATTGCTTAAACTTATAAAACTAAAATACAGACTTTTACCATTCTTTTTATATAAACCAGGTTAATTTTTGAAGGTCTCTAATATATAATAAGTAGAAGAAGAGGGAGGGGTTTGAGTAGAATAAAAATTTATTTTCTTTTGTAAAATGAAAGGAGTTTGAAGTAATGGGTATGTGTAAAATTGTTTGGCAAGAAGCAAAGAAATACACTGAAATTCTTTACCATAAGGCAGAGGGCATAGCGAAGATTACGATAAATCGTCCTGAACGAAGGAATGCTTTTACGCCGGTTACTCTGGATGAAATTAGTGACGCTCTGGCAGATGCGAGGTTTGATTCGCAGGTTGGCGTTGTTGTAATGACAGGTGCCGGAGATAAGGCTTTTTGTTCTGGGGGTGACCAGAAGTGTCGTGGAGAGGCTGGTTACATTGACCCTCGCACGGGCTATCAACGGTTAAATGTGCTGGATTTGTATCGGCAGATACGAACTTGTCCCAAGCCTGTGATAGCGATGGTTGCGGGCTACGCGATTGGCGGGGGTAATATTATTGCGATGGTGTGTGATTTGACGATAGCAGCGGATAATGCCATTTTTGGGCAGACAGGTCCCAAAGTGGGTTCTTTTGATGCGGGATATGGCTCGGCACATTTAGCACGAATTGTGGGACAGAAGAAAGCAAGGGAAATATGGTTCTTGTGTAAGCAGTATAATGCTCAGGAATCTCTACAAATGGGGCTGGTGAATACGGTTGTTCCTCTGGATGAATTAGAGGACACTACTGTGGCGTGGTGTCGTCAAATTTTGAAGATGTCGCCAATTGCACTTCGCTGTATCAAAGCGGCAATGAATGCGGATGAAGATGGGCAGGCAGGACTTACAGAACTTGCTGGAAATGCTACCATGCTTTTTTATATGACGGAAGAAGGACAGGAGGGACGGAATGCGTTTTTGGAAAAGAGACCTCCTGACTTTTCTAAATTTCCCCGCAAACCATAGAATTGAGTCGCAAAGTAAAAAATTAGGTAAATTTTTATGTCAGTAGAAAAACCATCGTTGATTAAAATTCTGGTGCTTACTGCAAGGCCGAAAACATTAGGGGCAAGCATAGCCCCGGTAATAATGGGAACGGCTCTTGCGATTCGTGATGGAACTTTTCATCCTTTATCTGCCTTATGCTCATTGTTAGGTGGTGTTCTCCTACAAATATTAGCGAACTATGCCAATGATTATTTTGATTTTATTAAAGGAGCAGACCGTGAAAATCGTTTGGGACCGACAAGGGCAACCAGTGCAGGTTGGCTGACTATAAATCAGATGAGAATGGCTTTGCTGGTGTTGGTTCTGATTTCACTTATCCCCGGCGGATATCTGGTTTACAGAGGTGGGATACCCATTTTGTTAATCGGCGTGTTCTCAATCGTTTTTGCCTTTGCTTATACAGTGGGTCCTTTACCTCTTGCGTATTTAGGATTGGGTGATGTTTTTGTTCTTGTTTTTTTTGGCTTTGTTGCAGTGATAGGGACTCATTATGTTCAGTCTTTGCAATTTTCAGTTCTGGATTTGCTGGTTGGGCTTGGAGCTGGGTGTCTGGCAGTTGCAATTTTAACGGTGAACAATTTCAGGGATATAGAAAGTGATAAGGAAGCAGGGAAAAAGACGCTTGCAGTCAGGCTCGGTGGAAAATTTGCTCAAATAGAATATGTGTGTATGCTTTTGATTAGCATTTTGCTTATACCCATTTTATTGGCTTTTATAGTAGAGGGACAAAAGGAAATTTTAGTTGTAACAATTCTGATTGTTCCTGCTTTTCGTTTGATTTCTACAATTTTTCAACAAAAGGGTGAAGCACTGAATCTATTACTTGCAAGGACATCAAGACTTTTATTGGTATATAGTTTATTATTTTCAATAATGTGGATTATTTAGTGGGCAAACAATTTTCAATTTGTAAATTAAGTGTTTATTCGTATTGCATTCCCTTTAAGATACCTGTGTTTATTCGTGGGGTTCATTTTTTGCATAAGGAAGGATTGCTTATCAAAATTGAAGATTCAAAGGGAAATATGTCATGGGGAGAAATTTCACCTCTTCCTCCGACGCAGGAAAAGATAACGGCTTGTGTTAAAGAAATTGAAAATAAGCATAAGGATTGTCTGGGTGAAAAAAACCTTTATGATTTTATTAAATTGTTTAATCTTCCCGAGATAAAATTTGCTTTTGTGTGTGCGTTGAATTTTTTAGAGAGAGGGGAAATTGAGAACCAGAGTTATCCCGCAATTAATATAAATGCGCTTCTTACGGGGGATGCGAATAATATTTTGAAAATAGCAAAGGATAAAAAAGATTCTGGTTATTCAGTATTGAAAATAAAGATGGGTGAAATTTCTTTATCGGTGGGAATAGATTTGATACAAGAGGTTAGAGATATTGTTGGGAACGAGATGAAGTTGGTACTGGATTTAAATCGGCAATGGTCAATTAAGGATACTATGAGGTTTGTAGAACAAGCCTCAGATTGGGGAATAGCGTATATTGAAGACCCTGTTCAAGAGGTAAAAGATTTAACCCCTTATTTACAATCTTCACCTGTAAGGGCAGGAATTGATGAATATCTTGAAATGGGAAAATCGTCATGGAAAAAGTTATGGGCGATAACCCAGACATTCAAAGAAAAGGTTGTGCTAATAATTAAACCCTCTACTATTTTTGGCACAGAGGCATGGAATAGATTCGTTGAAAATCCTGAAAATGTAAAGATATTTACCTCCTCGTGGGAAACGGGTGTGGGTTTGCGGGGAATTTTAGATATGGTTCGTAGATATGGAGACATTACGCAACATGTAGGGCTGGATACTTATTCCTACATGGAAAGCGACATAGCCTATCCCGAATTACCTATTCTGGCTCCTCATATTTCTTTAAGCGTTATAGATAAACCTTTTACTGTTAATGAGGAGCGAATAAAGAAAATTGTTTTCTGGTCAGTCTAATTTTTTCTAAGATTATAGAGATGCTCTTTTAGATTGTGACCTTTCGGATGGGATAGGTTCTGTCTTCTTTACAAAGACCTGGTCCATAGAAGGAAATCGTTCTAAGGGATATTTTGATTGGCTATATAATTGGATGAGGTGGATACTGAGAAGTAATCGTGCAATTCTTAATTGACGAGAATTACGATAATAAATGCGGAAGCCCTGGTCACATGCTTGTTGAATTTTATTTCGGAAAGTCATAGGAATATTGTTGTTCCATTGTCCCCATGACCATAAATCGTCTATATCGTCCGAGGAGGGTAGATTTGCAGATTCTGACTCTTCTAACATTTCATAACATTTAATTAAACGGTCAAACCAGAAGAGAATGGCTCGGTATCCTTCCTCAGATATGTCCACTTCTATTTGAGCCTGGTCAATGCTCTCTTTTGTCTGCGAATGGAGATAGGCTTCGCGGTCAGGATTGGGTTCAGGAATCATACGCACACGCATCCGTTCGAGGGCGTCTCCATAATTGAAACTTTCAAGGAGAACGGCAGTATCGAACTTTTTCGGCGAAAGTAGAGGATATTCATATAAAAGTTCAGACACAATTTCATTTTGAGATAAGACACGGTCAATTTCAGAATCAATCTGGAAAACACTAATTCGCCAATCGAACCACATATCATGGAATAACGCAATAAGCCCTTCTCCCATTTCCTGAGAAGAAGGTTGAGTAAGGGCAAGGTCAATAAGGTCCAAAAAACGCTCTTCTAAAAATTCGTGAGTTTTCCAGAATATATGATTGGAAAAAACATGATGTAGAATAATAAATCGGTCTAAAATTATGTTTGCTTTTTCTTCTGAAAGGTCAGCAAATTGTGAGAATTTTTTTACCCAGGTAGCGTTCCATTCTCGCAATTCACAAGCCATAACGCTTTTGGGTTTGTGCGGTATTTCATCAAGGGAACCGTTATCTATAGATGACTCAAGAAGAAGGGGTGCCATTTCCATTTGAAATTGTGCAGGGTAATCTGCCCACATAATTAAGGTCTGGTCAGGTATGGAATAAAGGTGAAACTTGCTGAAATCGGTAATAAAAACAAAAGGTGAATAGTCCTCAGAAAATTCATCAAGCAACAAACGAGAAAGAGGACAAAAGTCAAGATTCCCATTTTTTATTTTCGAGGGTAGGGTAAGCAAGTGTTCAGGCACAATCGAGATATAAAACCCTTTCCCGTTGGATGTGGTTAGCATAAAGGGCAAGGTATTGGTATTTTTTATAATATCTGTTTCAGGCATGGGAATAAATGTTTTCCAGCCCAATTTATGAAAAAAGTCTTCAATGTATCTATACCGTTCAACTCCTTGTGTCGCCTGAGCCCATTTCCACCAGGATTCTGGAATTTTCAAGGATATACGATTGTGCATAACGCTCATAAAACATTTTCTCCTTTGGGTATATTCAATTTCGTGTTTTCCACTATTCTCCATAAGAAATCTTCTCTATTTCCCAGGAGGTCAACGGATTCTTGTAGACAGGCAATTAATTCAATATCTTTTTGCTCCATTTTCTCTGTAAATGTGCCTGTATTCAGAACAGATATATGAATACCTTCAATGGCTTCTGGAAAGGTATTTCCGTTAGAAGTTACGATAACGGCTTCATTTTTATTAGGATTGTAAAAAGCAAGGCGAACCGTCTTGTCCGTGTTGATTGTTGTGCGAAGACGGTCAATAGGAGAACATACTTTTAAGATAAGTGAGAGTAAGATAGGGACAAGAGGGTAGTTCTGGTCAATTTGATACCAGGTGCGATTACCCTCTTTCCATGAATAAATCAAGCCTATTTGAGAAAGGCGCTCCAGTTCTCTCTGGACAGCCCGAAGTGGCAATTTTGTTGCACTTTCTACCTGTCGTTGATAAAACATTCTCCCCAAATTAGTAAAAAGAACAAGGAGGACTTTTGTCCTTGCTTCTGACCCAAGTAGGGTTTCAAGTGTAGTTAAATCAATCTGATTTGTCTTTTCTTCACTAATTGCTGTCTGCATTTGATTCAATATTTGCCATTTACTTAAACATTATTTGCTATGATTAACTAACTTATTGTACATAATATAACATAAAAATACATGAATGTCAAGTTATTTTTCATCAATAAATTAATTATTTTAGTTAATAAATCATTTAATAGTTTAGAACAACTAATTATTGTAGTTATACAATTACAATATGGTTTTTAGTAGTTTTATTTTAATAAATTGTTTATGTTTTGCTTGTTAATAGGGGAGTTATAGATATAATGTAAGAAGGGTGTTTGTTTATTTGGTTTTGTAAAGGTTTGATTTTATGTTTATAGTGGTTTATGTTTATAATCCATAAGAAGGGATTTACGACAATGGATAAGATGATTTTGCCAAAAAGTTTGATAGAATTTTTGCCTAAACGGACAAGACATGACCATAAAGGGAAGTTTGGACATCTTTTTATAATTGCGGGTTCGCGTTATTATACAGGAGCAGCAAAACTTTCTGCGTGTGCAGGTATGCGTTCGGGAGTGGGTCTGGTAACGCTTGGAGTGCCATGTTCGATAATTGACACTATTGCAAGTAGTTTAATGGAAATTATTTTTTATCCCTTACCTGCGACAGATGAAGGTTCTTTTGCTGAAGAGGGGGCAGAACGGGCAATCCAGTTTTCACAAGATAAGGAAGCCGTGCTTCTGGGTCCGGGATTAAGTAGAAATTCTTCTACTATGAATTTTGTGAGGAAAGTTTTTTTAGGCATAAAAGTTCCACTGGTTCTTGATGCTGATGGGCTAAATGCGATTAGTGAAGAGCCTGAGATTTTGAAAGAACGAAAAGGGGTAACCATTCTTACACCACATCCGGGGGAAATGTCTCGATTGGTGAAGAAATCAACGAAAGAGATTCAGCAGGAGAGGGAACAATGTGCAGTGAATTTTGCGAAACAGACAGGAACAGTGCTTGTGTTGAAAGGCCATCATACAGTTATTGCAAACCCAGAGGGGGAATATGCAATCAATACGACAGGAAATCATGGTTTGTCCAAAGGTGGCACAGGTGATGTACTTGCAGGTTTAATCGCTGGACTTCTGGCACAGGGGGTTTCAGCATATCAGGCAAGTCAATTAGGTGTATGGTTACATGGTAGAGCAGGAGACCTTGCGGAACAGTCCTTGCATCCTCGAAGCATGGTTGCGGGAGATTTGTTAGACTTTTTACATTATGCGTGGAGGGAATTGGACCCGGAGCCTTATGGTGAAACTTAAAGATATAGGTGAATTAAAGTTTATTAAAAGGATTGAGGGACTTATTCCATCATTTAGGAATAAGGATGTTGTGGTATCTGTGGGAGATGATTGTGCTGTTGTGAAAGACGGAAAATCATTAATTTTACTGTCATCAGACATGTCCATAGAAAATGTGCACTTCCTTTCAGATGTATTTCCACCATCAGCGATAGGCTGGAAATCTATGGCTTCGGCATGGAGCGATATTGCAGGAATGGGGGGAGAACCCTGCTGGGCACTGGTGTCCTGGTCCCTTCCTGAATATATGACAGTTCACAAGGCAGAGGCAATTTTTCAAGGCATGTTGAAGGCAACGGAATTTGTAAATGGAACGATTATTGGTGGGGATACAACAGCGTCAAACGATAACATTATTATAGATGTAACCGTAATAGGAAAGCCTGTAAACGATAGATATATTACCCGTTCTGGTGCAAAGGAAGGGGATATAATTGCAGTTACAGGAACATTGGGAAATTCGGCAGCAGGACTGGTAGCGTTGAAACAGGGATTACCTGAGTGTGGTTTATGGCGTTCCCATTGGTATCCCATCCCACGGGTGGAAGAAGGTAAATGGTTGTGTGAAACGGGTTCGGTAAATGCCATGATTGATATTAGTGATGGGCTTATTGTTGATGCAGGGCATATTGCAGAAATGTCGCAAGTGGGGATAAATATTCATAAACAAGATATACCTGCTTCTGAGGAATTGACCAATTTTTGTGAAAAATATAATTTGAATATAGACAATTTTACTCTTGGTGGTGGTGAAGAGTATCAGTTACTTGTTTCAATTCCGCAAGAAAAATGGGAACAAATCAGTACGGAATTTAATGCTCTATTTCCTTGCTCTATAACTGCAATAGGACAAGCAACCCATGACGGACAGGATGTCCGTGTTGACGGAACGATTCCGCAGATAAAGGGATATGAACACTTTGTATAAATATAAAATTCCAAATGTTTTAAACAGTCAGTTCAAGGGCAATTTTGTAGACTTCTTCAGGGGTAATTTTGCGAAGTGCTTCTTGTGCTTGTTGGAGGGGCATTTTTTTAGGAAAAGGGACAGGACCTTTATATAAGGTGCGATAATGAGGACCCTGAGGTGCATGCTGTTCGGGATTTGTGCCCCCGAAGATACAAATCACAGGTTGATAAAGTAGCCATGCGAGGTGCATAGGACCTGTATCTCCTGAAATAAACAAAGAAGCATGAGAGATTAATGAAGCCAGATGTTTCAATGAGGGTAATTCTGGGGCAATGAGAACAGGTCGAGACATTTTCTTTACAACTTGTTTGACTATATTGAGTTGTCCAGGACCCCAGGTAAGGAGAACCTCAAACCTACCATCTGCAATGAGGAAATCGGCTAACTGTGCAAAGTATTCAAGAGGCCATTGTTTTTCAAATCGTTCCACAGGGGGATGAATTATTATTAGTTTCTTATTTGTTTCACAGATACTTTGCAATAAGCGTTGAATTTCTTCTTCAATATCATCTGGAATAAGCATTCCTATCCAGTGTTCAATTTTTTCTGCACCTACTGACCGGGTAAGGATAAAATTTTCTTCTACTCGTGAAAGAGTTTTATCCTTTGGTAATGCAATAAGATGATTTGCAAAAATGTGGCTGAGTTCTTGTGCACGAGGTGGAGCAAAAGAGAAGCGATAAGGGGCTCTGGAACAGAAAGAGATAAATCCACTCTTCAATATTCCGTGAAAATCAATTACAAGGTCATATCTATTTCCCCTTATCTGTTTGCATAATTTATAAAAGTTTTGGATAGAAGACCAGAGGTTATTATTACGTTCAAAGATGATACACTTATTTAACAAAGGATGTCCTGTAATAACCTCACTGGCTTTTTTTTCGACTACCCAATCTATATGTGCTTCTGGATAAGCAATGTGAATTGCTTCCATCGCGGGGATAACACGAATAACATCTCCAATCGCACTGAGACGAATAATTAAAATTTTCGATATGTTGTTTAACGAAGCCGTTTCCATTCAAGTCAAATTTTTAAAATTCCTTTTCTCAAAATAATACCACAATAAGGAGGATAGACTTGTAATGTTATTCAAAATGTTTTGGAGAGTTTTACACTTCAAGACTAAAAATTTTCTACACCTGCTAAAAGATTTATGAAATTTTGTTTGCTTTGAGGTAGACGATGTAATATTTTTTAATGTAGGGGTGTATAGCGATATGCCTTTTTGATAGAGGTATTTATAATAGAGGTTCTAAGATGTTATCCATTGAGGGTAGGTTAGAAGCACGGGCAACGGAAAGCACATGGACAGAAGCCGCACCACTTCGTTTTAAGATGCGGGCACATTCCGTTACCGTCGTGGCTGTTGTTACGATGTCATCAATGAGAAGAACTTTTTTGTCTTTTACCTCATCAGGATTTCGAACTTGAAAGGCTCCGTGAATGTTCTTCTTTCGTTCTTGAACAGATAGCACTGTTTGGGTTAAGGTAGGCCTAATCCGTATCAGAGCTTCAACTATTTTTGCACCACTGAACGAGTCTACAATTTGTTGGGCAAGCAGAAGGGACTGGTTAAATCCCCTTCGTTTAAGGCGGAAAGGGTGTAACGGCACAGGGACAATGATGTCAAACTGTTCTTCACTCATCTCAACCTCTATCCATTCACGAAGCAAAGCACCCAGTGGTTCTGCCATCAATGTCTGCTTTCCAAATTTGAAAGTTAGGATGGCGTCACGAGCAATGCCTTTGTATACCACAGGGCTTTGAATGTTTTCTATATAAGGATTGGGATGGTTTCGGCATTGTTTGCATGGAAAATTAGAACGTGTGCCAAAGCCTATGGCAGTAGGATGTGGAGTACCACATAAGGAGCAGAAAGGCCTTTCAATTCGTGGTAATGTAGCCCAACAGGCAGGACAGTAAAATGGATTTTCTTCTGTAATCAATCGGCTATCACAATTTTTGCAATATGCAGGGAAGAGTATATTTCTCCATGCGAGAAGCCAATCAGGTTCAGAAAAAATTATTGGGACAAACTTTTTTATATCTTGTATTGCCATAATTATTGAGGTTTTGGGACCACATATAATAGTCTATTCAATATATTTGGGGTAAGAGGGACTGTTAGTTTTGCATCTATTTCTGAGTATTGTGTCTGTATACTTTCTCCAACACTGCCGGGAGTAGGACCTTCCGCGATGATTTCAAAAGTATTACCTGGTATAGGTTTCAAGGGAATGTAAATATTGCCATTTCCGTTAGCCATGATGGTAGCAATTGCTCCATTTTCTACATAGCGATTTTGTGGAACAGGTGCCCATGCGATAAAAGCGACAGGATTATCTGAGTAGATAAATGCTTTTCCATCAATGCTAATCTCTTTCGAGTTGGCACCAGTGAAAGCCAACAGTTCGCCATTGGAGACACGGAATGCCATTGCACGGAGACCTTGATAGGAAACGGTATGTCCCCAGACCTTGAAATCAGTCAGGTCAATAGAATTGGGTTTCAAATTAAGTTGTTTTACAATCTGTTCGTCCTTTTCATTGTTGCGTGCGAAACCACCTTCCCAGCCTTCTTCAATATCCTTGTAGTGAGGTGCAACAGCAATAGTCCCGTTAGGGAAACGAGAAGACATGTAAGGAGTATTTCGGGATAGATAATCTGGATTATCATTGTAATCCTGAAAAGTCCCAGAAGGGGGATAAGCATTCATTGCGGAAAGGATGTCAAATAGCCAACGCGTTTCTTTGCCAAGACTTTCACTTTGATTGTCGCGTGGACGGAAACCTAAAAATACGGTCTTTCCTGCATTTGTTTGTCTGCATGTCCCAATAATGTTGCCTTTGCATGTTGCGAGAGTAGCAGTGCCTTCGGAAGGTTGAACAGGATAGATATAATCCACAGGAAAATCAGTGAGCACAGTCATTGCAGATAGTTGTGAAATAGGGTCTGAGAATTCAACTTCCATTCCAACGGCTATATTTCCATAAAATCTTGTCGGTACTATGGTGGTCCCTGTAAGTCCCTGCCACTTATCAAGTATGGAATTGCCTGCAAAATCGTAGCAGGGAGGTGGACCTATCCAGATAAGGTTCCCGCCACTATTAACAAAAGTTTCCATTTTCTCCATAAAACCTTCAGGTGGAAATGGTTCAAACAGTGATACTATAGTTTTGTAGGAACGGTTTTTCACACGACAGATTCCGTTTTCAAAACTCCCTAATTCCATGAGTTTCTCTGCGGTTATATAATTGCCATAACCATATTCCACCATCCAACTGCCAAATCGTTCATCAAAAGCGACAAGGTCAATTGGATATAAGAACAGGACATCTGTATCGCGGTGTTCGAAATCTTCGACCATTGCGAACGGTAACCACTGAGCATTTCCATATATATCGCATAGTGCTTGTCTGCGATTGGCAATTTCCTGAGGCATGCCCCAGTGGGCTGAATAGGAGTTTGGCACATCATTAATAACCCCTGTAGAACAACCTAATGCCAGCCCAAAATAATTGCGGTCGAGAAAACCACCTTCCGCATGGTCATTCCCGTTGCCTGTCAGAAAATCACCCCACTTAAAATAATCATAACACGCAGAACTTGCCTGATGAACCGTGTTTGACCAGATAAAATTAGATGTATATTCATAGGCGTAATTCACTTTATTTAGGCAGCGTTCAGAACGCCAGAAATCGCAAGTCGGACTTTCTGCCCAGGTCGCATGTGCCCGTGCTTCTAACTTATAACCTACTTTTTGTTCAAGGTATTTTTTTGCCTGCGTGAATAAATCCACAACACCATTTTGAAGGAAGTGATAATATTGGGCACGGAATAACGATGTTTTGATTATCCCTTCCACACCAGGGAATATAATATGCTGCGTAGGTTCGTGGGCTGTAAGGTCATTAACAAAAACATTCTGTCCCTGAACAAAATAGATGAGATAGCGTGCAAAGTCAGCATACTTATCTCCATATTTTTGTGCAAAGGCTTTTTGAAATCCGGGACTTACATAGCGTAAAGCAAAAGAACCTAAGTCATGATGATTATAATAAGCCCAATCTTGCTGGATATGCATTTCATCAGAGTAAAGGGCATTAATCTTAACACCTGCATTTATATATCGGTCACAGAGCGATTGTAAATAGGGGAAGGTCTTATCACTGAAATAATCCATTTCAGGAGTTTTATACTGCAACACAATGAGCACACGACTGCCCTTCGATTTGTCAATTGCACCACTGCCATAAATACGGATTCGTGTGGCTTTGTAATTGCCCTGTTTCATTACCAACGATGGATACTCTTCAACCTGTGCCGTCTCACTAATTTCTACCATCTGAGCCGGGTCCACTACTTTATATTGTCTACCGTAAGTAGTCTCATTAAAAGCAAAAACCCGAATGCCCATGAACTCAATATCAATGGGACCTTTGTTATTTGCCCATCGTTCCTGTTTCCATAATTCAACGCTGTATTTTCCTGTATCAGGGTCGCGAAGTCCTTTTCCAAAGTGCATCCATACACCACTTTCTCCCGTTTCCTTCTGATATTCTGTTCCCAATTCCAGCGGAGTAAGAAAACTCAAATCCAGTCCTAAACCATAAGATTGTGCAAATTGACTTATTTTGGCTATTCGTTCAATATATTCCGTTTTATCTGGTGTCCATTCCCGGGGTTTTTCTTGGCCTGGACGATATTGTGCAAAAAAGTGGTCAAATGCAATCGTAAGAGTTCGGACACCTCTTGCCCGAGCATTTTCACAAATCTTTCTCAATGTCGTTATATTTGGCTCATGCGTAACACTAATATTAATTTCAGCATCGGGATTACATAACGCCTCCAATTCGTCATCACGAACCAAAATAATACCCGATTTTGGCAAATGAAACTGCCATGGACCCGAAAACTTAATAAGCGGCGTAGAATAAGCCAACTCCGGAACCTCTTCACTGTTCACTACAAAACACCCAATAAAACCAAAAAATAAAACTAATAACCAAAAACCAAACCTTCGTTCCATATCTTTTCCCTTCTAAAATTAGAAATTAACCTTGAAGACTAACAATATAACCCCAAACCCAACCAAAAAACAAAAAAAATATCTTTATGCGTGGGAAATTCCGTTTGTATGGGCGGAATATGGAGAGAACCACGGGGTGGTCTGGGTAGATATTGAAACCCAACAAGTAATTGGAGCAGGCCCATACGAACTCGAAAAATAAAAACTCAATTTAGTAGATGTAGGATAGAAATGAGAGTAAATATTACTTGTCCTTATATGGAAATTGAACTAAATACAAATAACCCCAAAGAATGCGAGCCAATGTCTGTAATATATTAAATCCAGCACATCAGATACACTTTGTTTTTCTGTTATTGTTTTTGGTTAATAAAGGAATATATCAAAAAAAATATTAGGATTTATTTTTGGGGTAGTGCTTTACTTGTATAAATTTTTTCTCAACAACCTTTGGTTTAGAATTATTGCAAGGTATTATGCAGATTGGGGCGTGGATTTGGTGTTAAGATGTGAAAGGAGGGGACGACGGTTTTTGTGGTATTCGGTTAGGGTTTTGTGGGCACAGGCAGGACAGTAGGTGTGGCTAATTTTCTCATTATGGAGTTGTTCTTTGCTCTGTTTGACCCATTCGCCGTTAAGTCTGATTTTTCCACATACGCAACATTGAACAACCATATAATTTCCTTTCTTTTTTCACTCTATAATATGGAGCATGTTTTGTGCCAGAGACTGATTGTAGTTAAAGATTTGATTTAAAGCACTGAAAATCAATAGAGTATGGTCATAATAGTTTTATTTAATAGCGTTATATCGGAAAAGAATTCCAGTCGAGAAGAAAAAAGTGCCGATTGTTCTTTTAGTAAAATGAAAAAGTGTCAAGAATATAACATTTTGAAAACAATTTTTTGTCAAATTGATAAATATGGTGATTGGAAATCATGATTGAGGTCAGGAAATTAACAAAGTATTATGGTTCGTTTCGTGCCTTAAAAGAGGTGTCTTTCTCTATTAAGGAAGGAGAACGAGTTGGATTGTTGGGTCCGAATGGTGCAGGTAAGAGCACAATGATGCGTATTTTAACAGGGTTTATGCCTGCAAGTTATGGGACAGCGACGATAGGTGAGTATGAGATTCATGAATATCCATTGGAGGTGAAACGGCTGATTGGATACCTGCCTGAGCGTGTTCCACTTTATGACGAGATGACGGTCAAATCCTTTTTGAAGTTTGTTGCCAAGGTCAAAGGGCTTTCCTCCAATCAATGTAAAGTTGCGGTTGATGAGGTTGTGCAAACCTGTGGATTAGAAGAGGTATATTCCCGAGTTGTTGGTGTTCTGTCGAAAGGTTTTCGGCAAAGATTGGGATTGGCTCAGGCACTTATTGGTTCGCCGCCTGTAATTATTTTAGACGAGCCTACCGTAGGATTGGACCCGCAACAAGTGGTGGAAATCCGTGATTTGATAAAAAACCTTGGAGAAAGACATACGGTTTTGTTGAGTACGCATATTCTTTCAGAGGTTTCGTTATTGTGTTCGCGGGCACTTATTTTGAATGCAGGCGAGATTGTGTCTGAAATTACAATTGACCCGACTAAACCCCCTGTTGAGATTGAGCAAGCGTTTTTGAAAGCTATTGCAAGAGAAGGAGTGGGGATAGAAAAATGAAATCTGCATGGAATATCGCTAAAAGAGAATTTGTCAGTTTCTTTGTGACACCATCGGGATATGTAGTTTTAGGACTTATTGCCCTTTTGACTGGAACAGCGTTTGTTTTGTCTTTCCTTACTTATGTGCAAATATCGCAATCTCCGTTTCAGTTTGGTTATACCATGGTTCCAGATTTTGAAGAGACTTTTTTGAGTCCATATTTTGTTTTTTGTGGCATTGTGATTATGTTCCTTTCACCTCTTATAACAATGCGTTTAATTTCAGAAGAGTATCACAAAGGAACTATGGAATTATTGCTGACTTATCCCTTGCGTGACCGAGATATTATTTTTGGTAAATTTGGTTCTGCTCTGGCACTTTTACTGCTTGCGGTGGGTTTGATTGCTATCAATGTGTTCTTATTGCTTCCGTTTACAGATATGGAATGGAGCGTATTTCTATTTGGACTTTGCTCGGTATTTTTGATGGGAATGGCTATTCTGAGTCTGGGATTATTTATCTCATCATTGATAACTTATCCTATTACTGCGGGTCTGGTTAGTTTTGGAGTATATTTATTACTATTTATTGTCGGGAATGTAGCAGAAAAAATGCCACAAAAAACATCTTTGCCGAATACATTTCCTGGGTTTTTAAGAGGTTCAGTTGAAAATGTGTATTGGCTATTTCGTTCCCTGTTATTGGAACTACCGTTAGATAATCACGCAAAAAATATGGCTCTGGGAATATTTGAGCCCAAGGACATTATGTATTATTTACTTTGCACTGCGTTTTTTGTGTTTCTGACATTTCGAGCGTTGGAATCGAGAAATTGGCGAAAATAAGGGTATAGGAGTGTTTATTTGCGAATGAAAAGAAACTTAAAAACATATAGCGGAATCATTTCGGCTGTAAGTTTGCTGCTGGTATTAAACTATCTGGTCTGGAAGCAGGAGATATTTAATCTCTGGATATTGCTGTTTGGGGGTATTTTTATTATTTCAGGGGTTGCCTGGTTAGTTTTTGTTTTTTTAAATATGGTAAAAGAATCGGGTTGGTCAGGTCGTGCGGCTTCAGGGTTAAATGCTATTGTCTCCACATTGGCATTTCTGGGGATTTGTATTGTGCTATATGCTTTTGTCCTACGCTGGAATGTCTCTATTGATTTAACTCAGGAAGGTCGTCGTAGCATTTCTCCACAGACGATTAAGGTTTTGCAATCTATAAACAAAGAGGTAAAGGTTCTGTGCTTTTTCGTTGACATTGACACAGAAGAAGTGGTCATTGCAAAAGACAAGACAATACGATTTTTAGAACAATGCAGAAAGTATACGCCGTTTTTGAGTATAGAGACATTAGACCCGCAGATAGACCGTGTGCAATTGGAATCTTTGAATATTACCCATGCTTCAACACAAGGAACAGTTGTGTTGAAATGTGGAAGTCGGCAAAGGGTTATTATGCTGAGTGGTGCAAATCCACGCATGGAGGAACGGGATTTTACGCAAGCCTTGATTAGTGTATTAAAAGAGTCTGAAACAAAGATTGGCTATTTGATGGGACATAATGAAACACCGCTGGATGACGCAAATCCGAACGGTCTTTCTATGGCAAGGGCAATTATTGAAGGTGAATCATATAAACTTGAGCCTTTTCAAATTAGTGTTGAACTTCCTGAAGTTCCCAAAAGTTACGAGGTGGTGATAATCCATAATCCCAAAGGGGATTTGAATCGTGAGGAATTGAAGGCATTATTAGACTTTCTTGATTCAGGTGGCAGGTTAATGTTTTTTTTAGAGCCCTGGATAGGTGTTCGTTTAGGTAAAAGTGGTGTGGAGAATCTTCGCCCCTGGTTAAAAGAACAATTAGGGGTAGAGGTAGGTTCTGATATATCGTTCACCGTTCAAAGGAAGAATCCCTGGGAAATTGAATTCCGTTCTGACCCAAAACCGTTTGAGAATGTGGAGAAAGATTTCATGGATTTCCGTGGCTCAATGCGGATAGACCATCCCATTACTCAACACATGGACCAGCCTTTGCTGTTAAGGGCTGTTCGCACTGTTGGACCGGTAGAGAATGTGCCGAAAAATGTTCAAGTAGTTCCCCTCTTGAGAACGCCGCCAGAATATTGGGCAGAGACAGACCTTTCGCGTCTGGCTGAAGGTGGTGCTGTAAAATATGAACCCGGGGAGAAAGAGGGACCGTTGTATGTTGCAGTTGCCGGGACAAAAAGTATAGAGTCCCCTGATGGAACGAAAAAGACAGGTCGTTTTGTTGTAATGGGAGATGCAGATTTTATTACAAATGAACGAATTAGTATCGGGGGACATGTAAATTTTATTTTGAATAGTCTTGCATGGTTGACGGAACATGACGAGTTAATTTCGATAAGACCTACAATGAAAGAAGATAAACCTATAGTTTTATCGGATACCCAGAGACGGTGGCTTGTCTGGTGTTCTGTAATGTTAACACCACAGATTGTTCTAATTGCAGGGCTTATTACTTATATTGTAAGGAGGAGACCGTTGTGAGATGGCGTAGCACCTCTGCTTTAATTTTTATTTTAGTTATCCTTATTGTTTTATATTGGACTTCCAATTGGTGGAAAGAAGAGAAGAAGATAGTTCAAGAGGAAGCCAAAAAGATATTTACATTCGACCCATCGGCTATCCGTGAATTACATCTACAACAGACAGGAAAACCTCTATGTGTCGGGAAGAAGGGTGCAGATGGAAAATGGAATTTTGAAAAGCCTTCAACCGATATTCCTGCCTTTCAATTGATGTGGGACCGAGTTGCACAGAAATTGACTGAACTAAAAAATCAGAGAACACTTCTGGAAAAAGTAGAAGATAAATCGGCTTATGGATTGGATAAACCTGCTCTGACACTAAAGGCTGTGGTAGACGGAATGAGTGAGCCTATTGAACTTTCGTTTGGTTTTTTAGACCCTACAAATAGTTATCGGTATACAACAAGAGATGGGAAATCTGTTTTTTTGGTTGATGACAAACAATTTTTTGAACTGAATCGCTCCTTAGAAGATTTGCGTTTTCGATTTCTGGTCAAAGATAGGGAGGCTCTATTGTCGCGAATCGAGTTTGCAAGGATATGGACAGAAGACGATGTGATGAAAGATTCTGAATATATGCCAAAAGTGGGAGAGGAATCGGTTGTAGTGATTATGGAACGGGAAAATGAAAATGCACCATGGAATATAATTTCTCCCAATAAAGGGCTTGCAGACCAGGAGGCTGTAAATGCCTTAGCGTCCGAGATTCAATACGGTGTAGGTAGAGACTTTATTGATAATCCTGAAAATTTGTCCGATTATGGGTTAGACACGCCTTTCTGTCGGCTGACTTATTACGATGTTAAAGAGCGGAAACCGCAGACCTTATTACTGGGTGGAATGCAAACCGCAGGACAGAGCACACAGGAAAAGGATAAGGAAAAGAGGAAACGATTGAAAATTTCTGACTGCACAGGTGTATTTGCAAAATTAGCAGGACAGAATTCTGTATTTCTATTAGACCCTCAATTTATGCAGTTGTTGCCGCGTTCACCCGAAAGTTTCCGCAATCACAAGATATTTACACGAGACCTTGCTAATATAAATAGGATTGAAAGAATTGAAAATAATAATACCGTGTTTATCCTTGAAAAAACACAAGATAAAGGCTGGGTAATGACTCAACCGCCAATGGATGATATAGATGTATTAAATATCAATAATTATATTGGCAAATTGAAAACTATAGAGGTAGAAAGTTTTCCCGGTGGGACATGGGAAGAACGAGGATTGAACAATTCAAAAGATATTTTGAAATTTTCCATGGCGAACGGCGAAACAATAGAGATTCGATATGTGCCTGTTCCTGATGATAACCTCCATTGCTATATTAATCAAGATACGGGGGAGGTCGGTATTGCTTTGAATGATGTGATTTCACAACTCTGGGTTCGTCCTGAAAGTTTCCGTAGTCTGTTGCTATACCGTTTTTCACCTGCAGAAATAGGGGAGATTGCGTTAACGGTAGATTCCAACGATTATGTATTTAGCCAGGTTGAAGGAAATTGGACAGTAAAGAAACCAGAGAACAAGGTGTTATCCAACCAAGGGGATTTGTTGCGGGTGATTCGTTATCTGTCCGCATTAACCGCAGCAGATGTGAGCAATCAAAAAGAAGATGAGGCAAAAGTTGCGGAACCTGTTTTGAAAATTTCAATTATTCCGAAAGAACAAGAGCAAAGACCCAATATGGTAACAGGCACATTGACAATCGGTTCAACAAACGAGACTGATACACGTTATCGTTGGGCAAAGAAGGACAGCAAAGAGGGAGTATATTTAATCAAACAGGAGTTATTAGACATAGTGAGGGATATGATGAAATCCATACAAGATATGGAGAGTAACAGATAAAAAAATGTAGAACAGACATTTTTGTCTATATATTTTTTATATTTTGTTTGATTGAAAATAAATCTGAAAAATGACAGAAAGAATGTAATGACATGCTAAAACCGTAGCAGGTATAGTGTCTTCCTTTGTGTCTTACCTGGCGACCTTTGCGGTTAATCTCTTTAATCTTGAATGACCAAAGTTAAAGTTATTACTATCCTTTCTATATTAACTAACTTAATTTTCAGAGGTCTCAATTTGATTATTTCCATTTAATGTTTTTTTACTATTTATTTGGATTAAGGAATTCTCTTGACAAATAGGTGTTAAATATGCTGTAAAATAAATTTATTGAAAAAATAAGATGTTTATTGCAATTTAATTTGAAAATCAAATAAATTATTGACATAATTATAAAAAAGTATTATAATTTTTTTAGAAATTAAATAACAGAAAGATTGTATATTGATTGTTGAGAAATGGTAAACTATTTATAACAATTTTATAATGGAGATAAAAGTTTCATATATGAAGATTATATGTGGTAATATACTAAAATTTATAAGAGTACAATTTTATAGAAAAGGTAAAGGATAGACATTATAAATTTATGAGTGGTAGATGCTTTAGAAGGGCAAAAACGATATTTTATGTAATGAAAAAATATAAGGAGCAAGTTACCTTGAAACGGAAACACATATCTCATTTGTTGTTCCAACTGTTTGTTATTATTGGATGTGCATTTACACTGGCGATTTTTGGGTATTTAGAAAGGGATACGATTTTTGGGAAAGGACAGAGTCGCCAAATAGTTGTAAACAATAATTTAAGGGCGAATGATTTGTCGGGTCCTGACAATAGGATTCAAATAGCGTCGTCAGCACCAACCGAATCTTTATTAGGTATTCTACCTTCTTTTATTCCGGGTCAACTTGCCAATCTTGTTTATCCTACTTGTGACCAAATAACACTTAATTTTGTAGCAGACCCGACAGATGGTGCTGCTCCGTTAGCAGTAGGGTTACGATTAGTATATGAACTTTCACCCGAGTTTGGTCCCAATGACATGCCTAATATTACAAATATTACATGGTATATAAGTTCAAAGGCAGGAGGTATTCCGGGGACACAGGGATTTCAATGGCAATATCAAGTAGAACAGAGATATGACCCTCGTGTAGCACCAGAAAACCAGGTTTTTGTTATTGGGGGACAAAACTCACAATATTTTCAAGAGGGAGGAAGATATACAATAGGTATGCGGATTCGTTTTGAGAATCCAAACAATGCCCAGGAATATATTTACTGTCCCCCTACGAATCAGTTAGCAATTTATAAAGGAGATTATGTTATTGTTCGTTCAGAGGGGCAAATGCCGCAGGCATCTTTTAATGCGAAGCACTTAATAACCGATGGGCAAGGTCTGGTGCCGTTGAATGATTGGGTCCCTTTGTTTAGTTTTAATATGAAATACAGTAAAGACCAGCCGGCTCCACGTACCTTGACTCAATTAAATTATAGTTTATCCGGTAATTTGATAACAGATGATATTTTGGAGTTTGGCCTTTTTGCTGACTGGGGTCCGGAAAGCAAGCCTGATGAGGTTCTGAATTTTGATTATGATGGCAGATGGGTTTATGTTCAGGGAACACCTAATTCGTTTCGTATTGAGCCGGGGACGCCTATGTTAACATGGGATAGGTATGGTTTCCCTTATGAAATGCCTAATTCCTTTGATATTTTTTCTAAGGATTTGAATTATAATCTTAATTTTACAATGAATCCCCAGAGTCCCGAGTATGACTATACAGACCCGTTTGGGGCAGTTAATGCTCGAAATAACCCTCCAACTGAATTGTTTCCCTTTGTTAAAATTCGTTCTGAGGATGGGGCTGTGGATATGAACGAAGGTGTATTAAAGCAATGGGTAACCTCAGGACCTGACCCGGGGTTTGGTTATATTGTTGCAGTCCGTCTTGCATATAGTTGGAAAAATGGTAATTCAATGAAGGCAAGTTTAAATATGGCACGGATGCAACCTTATAGTGGACCTAATTTGTCTACGATATACAGTATAATTCCTTTCCCTTATTGGAACTATGGAGTAGGTTCTTTCCCGACACAAAGTAGCGGTGGACCTGTTGATTCCTATAGTCCAAATTTTTATGAAGGGGATGTATTATCTGAAGTAAATAGGTATGAAGCCCATTTCAATGTATATGATTTAACAGGGGATACCATCTTTGGATATAGACCCGGAGAAGATAGCAATCTATCAAGTTGGCCATTCTTTATGTATACACCGGTGGCGGAGCATTCAAGACCAAGATGGGATATTTCAAATACATTTATTGAGGCAGTAACGGGAGAGATTTTGGATATTCGTCATATCTGGCCTGTAGATATGTGGGTGCCTGTATTAGGAATTAATGCTCATGGAAGTTCAGATTCTCAGATTGAAGAGATAAATCTTATTTTGACTGATATTGGTGGTGACCCTTATGGGCCCCCAGGAAACGGTGGTTTTAATCCGAGTTATGCGTTAGATGAAATAACGACCTCGTCAGGAGGAAATTGTAGTGTAGCAGTTCAGAATGACTATTCATTTAACGGTGCCTGGTTGTGGCATGATACTTATGAAAAAGGTCAGGGCGGCAATGGCAAGTTTGATTTTCCCGTGCCTCTTGACCCTTCTGGAAACAGTTTTGGAATTTCTTTTGCAAATAGTGATTGTCCCATGTATCCAAAGACAAAAGACCAGGGTGGATTAGTAGATGGGAAAATTTCATGGGAATATGAGCCTTTCCCGCCGGGAGGAGGAGACCCATGGTGGAAGGTTAAGTTACAGTTTGCTGGTGGAAGGAGAAGATGTCCCAATGACCCACCTACTGGATATTTTGAACCAATTGCAGATTATTTTGAACCGGGTCGGACTGATACGGCAATAGAAAAGCCAGATTATTTTGTAGTATTAAGAACTAATAGTGGCAGGAAAGATTTATCAGGTAGAACTTCGGGACCGGGTGCTGCTTTTGGTGGCGATTTTCGAGCCTTTATTGAGCCGCGTAGATGGAATCCGCGAGATGGTGGACACTGGGATGGTGGTATTTGGTTTTCTAATATGAATGTGGACAGAGGGAAGAAATATATTCAGGATACATCCTGGATAGATGAACCCTATCCCGAAGGCACAACTGCAGAAACGAGTCGTAGAATAAATAGGCCCTGGTGGACAGAGCGTCAACATACCCAGGATAATGTAAAGGCACAGCGGATAGGTTTTGAAGTGCATGACCTTGTAATGACCTATAGCACAGATAATACCTTTGGTAGAGAGACCTATATTCACCCCACACAGCCTCTTCCAATTGCTAACCATGTGCTTTCAATTGTAAATTATGCTTATTACGATTGGAGAGGCTCAAATGGAGTATCATATTTAAGTCTGTGGACTGACCCACCTTTAGAACTAGGTTTGGGTATAGATGCTTTTGGTATTTTTAGCCAACGATTTTTATTAGGTTTGGCGCCTCCATCGGATTTAATTCTTGACCCAGATGCAAATCCCTTGTTAAGTGTAAAAGTTGCAGGAAGTTATTTATACGATCCCGGATTTCTTCCTGACTATTCTGAAGGTGTTTATTGGACAGGGCTTCCTGTGCCCAACTTAGATGAATTGACATCGTTCCAATATGCGTTTGAAAGTGTTCCTTTTGAACCGACTTTTGATGACCCATTGCTGGTTCGGTCTCTAACTCCCCGAAGCACGGCTTATGCTAAACCATTTATTCAACCGACACTCCCAGATTACTATTCATGGCCTATAAGACAAAACCTTACAAATTTTGGTTCTCGTTCTATTGTGTATGCAGAGGAAGGAAGTTTATCGGATAATCTTGAATACTATCATTATGACCCGAATGAAGACCCGAATGTCGTTGAGACATGGCAGGGTGTTTGGTCAAGTTATGAAAACGATACCTACTATGCTGAATTATTAGATGGGAACTTTGAAGGCGTGGATTTATCAGGTTGGTGGTTTATTGATAATAATGGTGGCAGATTTTATATACGGAGTAATAGCGGTAATATTTTGGAACTTGAAAATGGACATGCAGCGTATGTGGGTCATTATATGATGAATGGTACCCAGTTGTCTGTTTCTCAATATCCGTATGGTGTTCAGGGTGGGAGAACAAATGCTGTGGAACGGGGTCCGTGGGTAGTTACTAAGAACGCTATGCTACGAAACCGTTATCCACAGATGGCAGATTGGCCATTAGGTTGGGGAAATAATACGGTGAATTCAGGTCCAAATGGTGAATCTCGTGCAGCACGAATTTTGCGTCAAAAGGTTGAATATAAATCTCAACCTGTAGCCGTGTTAGGGCTAAATCTATCTGGGGCAGATGACCCAGTGGTGAACAGGTTGGGTCCTGTGGCACTAAACAGTGTTACAGTTGCATTTTGGGGTCCGGAATTCGACCCGTCGGATTTGACACCTCTGGATAGCACAGGTGGAACATTGCCGTCTTCTGGCGTTTTGCTTTATGAGGATACGAATAGTGATGGTGTATTTACAGGTCCAGTTATTCTTGACACTGTATCCACACCTGTGTTTTCAGATAGGATTGTTTCTTTAGTTCCGGGTTCATTAGAATGGGGAATAGAACCTGAACCAGTGGACTTAGATGGAGATAATATCCCTGACGATTTAAGTGGTGATGGTATTGTTACAGATGGCGTAGTAGATTTGTCTGACTCAGAACGCCCAACCTTATCCTCAGCACAGAGAAGTGCATGGGACGGGCTTCAAGACCTTGCATGGGTCTTAACGCTTACACCAATGAAACCCTGGACCGTCCCACAATCCGATGTCCGTTCTGGCGGAGCAAACCCTGCAACAGGTGCAAAAAGTTTAGAAGAAAACACCAATGATGGTTTGTTATCTCCTCTTCCATTAGGAATAGTGAAAGATGTTAAAGAAACAGAAAAATTAGCATTTGCTACAAAACAATCTTTGCTCTTAGATATTTTGGCTCCTGAATATAATGATGATGGTATTGCAAATACAGTTCCGACCAGATATGAAAAGTCGCTTACTGCGGGTGGACATACTGGGGATGATTTATTCGTTGTAATAAGAACTTCAGATACAGTAAGTGCGTTTGAAGAATTCCGTTGTGTTGTGCCGGCACGATTGCCAGATAGGACACCGACTTCGGCACAGTTTGCAGGTGTTGTCTTATCCCAGGGTGGATTATCATCAAGAGGAGCCGCTTTTAAGACAAATCCTGAAGAAGGAGGGGTTCAAGATTTTTATGGACACGATATGCTACAGGTAAGTGTTCCAGCGAGGGTTGTGGATTTAACGGATGCACTATTACCTCCGTCTACAAGTGGAATTACCACTCCTGTAATAATCCCCGGTGGACAACCTATCTCTATATTGGGTATAGATGCTTCAATGAATCGTGTTGAAAATATGATTGCTTATGGGAATGGTACAGGTTCTTCTGCAGGGGATAAATCGTTTACACCCGATTCAAAAGATATCATTGTCCCAAGTACAAGCCTTCAAGGCTATTTTTCCAATGGTTCCTGGACACAACAAGTTGTAGGTATGTGGTTAGTTGCCTATGGACAAGCGGGACAGGAGGTAGATAAACGAGTTGAGGCTTTTGAGATTACCGGGGCACAGAGTCGTACTTTGAGATTAAGGGTTGGAACACCAAAGAGCGGTAGTCCCTGGTATGTTGTAAAAGACCCAACCTTCTTAGAACAGGTAATGGTAGAGTTCTACGACGCAAATACCCAGAGTGGTATCAGAAGTTTTGACCCGTATAATGATTTATTACCCTTAGATGAGGAAGACCCCGCAAATGGTAAGGTAAGTGGTGTCTCGATGTGGCGTGATAATGATTGGGACCCACGGAATACCAATGGTGTATTTGACCCGCCAGTAATAAAGGATAATGGAGAAGTGGATTATATTGATTTACCACTTCGATTAGATGCAGCACCTGTCTGGTATTCTCGTCCGGGCGACCCGCGTTATCAAGTTCGATTTGTGTTCTCTTCTCCTGGAACGGATAATAGTGTAGGTAGAGATGCGATGCCCGGTGGAACCCCGTATATTACACAGCCAAGACTTCGTCAGCCGATACCTGTATGCTTCGGTGATTGCCCCAGTGAAAACGGGTATGGTCCGGATTTCTTTGTCGTGATAAGGACATCCTCAGCAATAAGTCCGGGAGATGCCTTCCAGGCAGCAATTGTCTCCTTCGGTGGAGATACTCCTACTGAACCTGACCCGGATAATTTTATTCGTATATATCCTGGTTCAGGAGACCTTTCTGATGGGTTATTCTATTTGTATTCTGAATTTCCATGGGGTAATCGAGCATTAGGATTTATCTCTTTCTTTAAAGAACCATTGACATATAGATACTGGGCTTATAACGATAGGCTTCGCAAATGGACAGCCCGAGCAGAACCAGATGTAAGCCAGACACAGGATGACCGATTAGGCTTGAACTGGATGCGGACAAATCCTGTGGCTTCAGGTAGGACAAAGAATATTGTCGCATTGCAAGTGCCCACAGTTGATTTTTCTGTAGACAGGCAAAGAAATGTTCCTGGCGGGCAGATTAAATTTACCCTGTTGCCAGGAAGTGGAATAACGGTATCTACTGTAAGTTGGGATTTTGGTGATGGAACGCAGTCTACAGATAGGAATCCGACACATGTCTACGCACAGGCAGGTTCTTATACTGTTAGTGTTGGGATTACAGATAAGAACGGTTTAAAAGCGTCAAAAATTAAAAGAGATTACATAGAGATAGTAGAAGCACCGTTCGTGAGTTTCTCTGCTCAACCCATATCGGGTTATATAACGCCAGATTCAACAGGTGAAAGAGACCCGGGTTTGGACATTCAGTTTAGGGATATGTCTGTTGGCACGGATATCTGGAAGCCCGTAGCATGGTCCTGGTCTTTCGGTGATAATTTGCCTGCAATAGAATCAACCTTGCAAAATCCGATACATCGGTATACCAAGGAAGGCTTTTATTCCGTAACTTTGGAAGTTACTTTCAAAAATGTTAATACAAATGAAACAATGAAATTATGTTACCTCATTCCGAATTACATAACGGTTGGACCCTGTATTGGTTGTGCTCCCGTAGGAGGTGAAGGTGAAGGAACCACCGAAGGCACTACGGAAGGAACAACTGAGGAAGAACCCAATGCTTCCTTCTCTGTGCAGTCCATAATCAAAGACAAAGAAGCCCTACTACCTTTAACTGATTGGGTACCTTTGTTTAATTTTACTATGGGATATGACCCTGAAAATCCAGCACCTCGAATTTTAAAGTCATTAATCTATAGAATTCGAGCAGATAAGAGAAAGGCTTCAGAATTAGGGTATGGCAATCAGGCAGGACCAGATATTACGGATTTATTAGAGTTTGCTTTGTTCAAAGAGAATTATGCAAAAGGCAAAGATGAATACAATAATCAGTTAGACCCGTATTATGATGATTTGTTATTTAAATGGAGTTCTGACGGAACACCTCTGGCACAGGTTATTACGCAGAATCCATTTTCGGCAAGTGGTGTTACATATCGTATGAACTTTTTAGGTAGTGGAACAGCAGAGAAACCTGATTATCCTGTCCCCGCAGGACCAACACAAGATAATGGATTCGATGGAAATTCTTATATTGTTGCTGTCAGGACTTCGGCTACATGGCGTAGTCAGTTGACGATGGCATGTGATGTGCTTAGAGCAGAAATGGTTAAATTAAATGGTGTGTTTCCCAGAAATGCAGATGGAGACCCCATTGACGAATATGACCCGGGTTTTTATGATGCAGATGACCCTGGAGAGTTGATTTCTGATGCTGGATATTCAGCAAGTTTTACAGTTTGGGATTTGAACGGTATAAATAGTAATAGCCCTGATGAGTGGCATCAATGGGCTTTCGATGCGTGGAATTATCCTACACGGTTATACACACCTCTGGTAGAACATACCCGACCCATGTGGTCAAAAGTTGACCAGTTATTATATATGTATGCAGGAGAATTGTTGTCGTTCCGAAGATTACTTACTATGGACACATGGAAATCTGTGATTGGGATTAATGTTCATTCAACAAAGTCCGTTCATGCAGATGCTTATGACCCATTAGTAGGTCCTCGAATTACAATGGAGAAAAAAATCTGGCCTCAACTTCGTGAAGTAAATGTGGTATTTACAGATATTGGTGCAGACCCTTATGGACCTCCGGGTAATGGCGGTTTTGACCCAAGAGAGGCATTAGATAAATCATCAACACAGATAAACAGTTTATTAATTAATAGTGACCAGGTTTTATTCCAGGATATTATATTTAATGGTGTTTGGGTTTGGCACGATACAAATAATAATGGGAAATTTGACCCACCTACTCCACTTGCAAATGGTCAGGGAATACAAATAAATGGGGACTATCCCATGTTACCGGAAAGTGTTATCGGGGTAAGTTTGGAAGAAGGGGTTGTGCTTCCTACCGGGCAGCTATTAAATTGGGAATATATACCCTTCCCACCCGGTGGCGGAGACCCGTGGTGGAAGATTAATTTGCGTTTCTTCTACGGACGAAGAAGATGGGTTTCTTCAACTAATAATAGTGATGTAAGTGGTCATGTGGAACCTGTTCCGGATAATTATGGAAATTTCCCCACAGAAAGTGAATGTTCGCCTGACTACTTTGTGGTAGTTAGGACAGATAGTGGGTTTAAAGATGTCTCTCAAACTGTTCCTGATGGTAATGGCATTATGATGGGTGCTGATTTCCGTGTATTCATTGAACCAAGACGGGTTGACAATAATGGAAAACCGACAGGAGGAATCTATGTTGATTCACAGATACCACCTTTGGGCGGCCTTTTAGACGGAGGAGGTCCTCCATGGCAGTCTGACCCAAGATGGGGCGAACAAGAACCCTGGTGGAATCAAAGAACAGTAAATGACAAATCTACGAAACCTATAAAGGTAGGTATAGATGTGCATGACCTTGTCCTGACTTATGTATCAGATTCTTCATACAATTTTGAGTCTGATATTTTCTTTGGTTCAGGTTCAGCAAATAGAGGAAATTGTTTGGGCTATACTGCGGGGCTTATTGACTATCCTAAAGACTTTGATAAATGGATGGACCCTGATGGAAAGATAAGAGACCAATTTTTGAATAGACATTCTGTCGGTGTGACAAGATGGAGAGAATTTGGTGGCTTTTCTTATCCTATAACAGATACTTCTTCTCTTTCTGTGAGTTATGATTATACACATAGTCGTGGGCAATGTGCTTTTGAGACAGTTCCGTTTGACCATGTCTCTGCTTTAGGCCCCGATTCGCGTTCATCTGCTTATGTTAATCCATTAGACCAACCTACACTACCTGATTATACTACATGGTCCCGGAATATTGGACCCAACGAATATCCGCGTGTAAGCCAGTGGACTCCAGAGTTCAATCGAGCAAGATTGCTTACACAGAAAACGGATATAAATTCTGAACATACGGCATTGTTAGGTATTAACCTGGTGGGTTCGGGTGATTATGTAGTAAATAATGAAGGACAGGAACCTCCGTCGGTGGCTAAAATAGTTGTTGCATTCTGGGGTCCTGGATTTACACCTGATATATTTATGCCTTTAGACCCTGATGGAAAGAGTTATGGCTCGGGTGTATTACTCTGGGAAGATGCCGATAAAAATGGTATTTTCTTTGAGCCAAAACTTTTATCTACTTATTGGGATTTGCCCATGCCAAGTATTGGTGATAAACCTATACCTCTTAACAATTTACAATGGGGTTCGCGCCCTGAGCCAATTGATGTTGATGGCGATGGCAATCCTGATGATATGAATGGAGATGGTTTGGTTGACCAGAGTGATTATGCCTGGGTCCTTACTCTATATCCTAAACAAAAGTGGATTCTGCCTACAGATGACTTTATGTCTTATCCTTTTGAAATGATTGGAATAGAGTGTGGGAATATTGATTTAAGTGAATCATTTGTTGAAAAGAGTCTGACAGAAGATAAATCCAAGCAATTGGAAAAAAACAATCAAAATCAATCATTAGAAAAACAGTTAACGGTAGGAACGGGAAATAATCCTGGCGATGATTTGTTTATATCAGTTCGAATGAACGAGAAAGGCAAACGATTTCAGTCTTTCCGTGCTGTTGTACCGGCAACTTTACCTGCGAGAAGTGATTCAGATAAAAAGGCAGGGATTCAGTTCTTCCCGCAAATAAATACCAGTTCGACGGCATACATAAAATCCAGTCCAGAAGAAGACCCTGTTCAGGATTTCTATGGGCATGATATGCTCGAATTGAATGTGCCTGTGCAGATATATGACTTTACAAGTCAGCAGCAAGGAATTATCCCGGGCGGACCTTCACTCCCTGTTATGGGCTTTGATATTTCTACTAATAGACCTGAAGATAGTATATATCAAGGGACAAATGGAGTAGGTTCTGAAAAAGCATTTACAGTATCAGGTGTTACCCTTGAACCCAATTCACTTATAGGAGATTTCTTGATTGATTCAGCCTTTGAGTCGTATGAAATTATAGGTAATACGGCGAATCAGGTCTCTTTGTTAAGTGGGACCCCTCGTAATGGCTCATGGCGGATTGAACGAAATCCAAGTTTCTTAGAAGAGGTAACTTTAGAATTTTATGATGAAGGGACAGATTCAAATTTCAACCCCTTGAATGATTTGTTACCTCTTAATATAGACCCACAAATTAGTGGAATTGCTTTATATCGAGATAATGACACTGACTCGAGAAATAGGAATGGCTTGTTTGATGTGGATGTAGATATACCCATATCATTAGATACTGCTCCCATTTACATCGGGCAAACAGGTGAAGCAACTCAGGTAAAATTTGTGTTCTCCAGCCCGGGGACAGATAATGTGCCCATTTCACGGGAACAGCAACCGAGAAATAGACAATGGATTCCTACCTCATTCGGAAGTAACAATAAAGACCTGTTTTATGGTCCTGATTTCTTTGTAGTTTTACGGGCTTCTGATAAAATGAAGACAGGAGTGAATTTCAGGATTGGAATAGTCAATTGGGGACCCAATACCCCAACAGAACCCGACCCAGATACCTGGGCTCGTTTGTCTGGCGAACAGCGGAATGATTTTGTCAAATTCCGTGAATTTCCATGGAGTACAAGGGGACTTGGATTTATTACCTATTTCAAGAATCCACCACTTCATTACTATATGGATGGTAAGCGTGCAGGTGTAAAATCAGATAATTCAGGAGTTAATTGGCTTCGTTCTCATTGCACAAAGAAAAGGAGAGCGGGCGTAATTACTTCTAATAAGAGTTCTCTGAGCCCAACTTCATTGGTAATTGATTCTACATCTATATCTGAATTGCCTGTTCAAACGCTTGAGGGACAAGAAGTTACTTTAGTAATATATGGGAGAAACTTTGGCACGAATCCCATAGTTCGTATCTCTGGTTATCAAGTTAGAATTGTTCAGGTGACAGATACCGCAATTACAGTAGCAGTAAGCACAATGCCTGGGGTTGTGCCTATCGAGCCGGTAGTATTATTGGTGCGGAATACGAATACTGGTAATGAAGCCTCTCGGACAGATTTATTAAAACTTACCTCAAAACCAGTGGGTAAAATGCCCGTGATTAATTCAGTTAATCCCAATAAGGGGACTTCAAAAGAATTCCCAGTAACAATTTCAGGTGCTAATTTCTCACCTCTTGGGAATGTATCTGTTTACTTTGGAGATACCATAATGCCAGTGCAATCTGTCTCGGCAGATGGAACTATGATTATGATTACCTTCCCATTAGGAGGTATTCCGATGGTAGGACCATTAAATGTAACAGTGAAAAACTTAGACCAGGGGACAGAAAACACACTTGTTAATGGATTTGAATATGTAAATGATGCCCAGAAGCCTAAAAAGAGTTCTCTATTGTTTTTATGTGGTAGTGTTCAGGAATCTCAACAAAGAGGCTTTTTGACCTATGTCTTTGATATAAGCCTGATGGCTGCTGTTTTGTGGATACTTACTTTAACGCACAAGAAGCAAAAAACATTTGGAGATTAAATTGATATGATAAGAAGTCAGATATGGATAATTCCGGACGAAAGAAAGGAGTTCGTGCCGTGAGAAAAAAAATAGTAATTCTTTATTTATTAGCGTTTTTAATTTTCTTTTGTTGTGGAAGTTATGCGTTTTTTCCTGCCGGGGGATATGATGCGTTTAATGTGCTCCGATTAGCACGATGGCCCTTCTATGAGTTCGATACCAACAATGATGGAAATATAACCACAGGAGAAGGGGTGGGTATTTATATCGAAGAGGGGAAAAGAGGCTTTACAGAGGACGAGATAACGGAAATCAAAGAAGCATTAAAAGTTTGGGAAAGTGTTCCCACTTCTTATGCCTGTTTCCGTATAGCCGGGTATTATCAAGACCCTATATCTCTGACCACGCCAGATGCCCTACCAACAATTTCCATGTATGTAACGGAAGCAGATGATACTGGAGAGAATGTGGAACCAGATATTGAGACAGTGGATGTTGGAGGAGGGATATTAGGAGTTACTTTGACTCTGTTTACTGTTTCAGACACATTATACGAGTATAATGGTCAAATGGTTACGATTTCGGCAGGTACGATTATTGACCGTGATATCGTTGTATCGGCGGCTGCTCATAGGGGTAATGGTGAAACCTCAGATGTGCCTTTAGCCGATTTAAAGGGGACACTGGTTCATGAACTTGGGCATTTTCTCGGATTAGACCATACTCCACTAAATAATTTGAGAGCAGTCTATTTAAATCAGGAAGATGAAATTCCTTCTTATCTAATTGAGAGTCCGGTTGTCTGGATGACCATGCCCAATGGAATTGCGCAATATGTGGGTGCAACACCCACAATGTTTCCTATCTATTTTGAAGTAGAGTTGCCAAATGGGGAAAGAGAAGATGGGGGGAAAGATTTAGCGCCAGATGATATATCAGGTATTTCATGGTTGTATCCACGGGGTGCACAAGAAAATTTCTTTGATATATCCCATGAGGCAAGAAGCAAAACGCGTCGTGGTTCAGGTATCCCTTCCATCCCTTTACCTGGAGGTCATGTGGTTGCATGGGCAGATGTAGACAACAATGCAAGTACCCCTCATGTTCCTTTATTTAGTACTTTGGTGGGTTTGTATGAACCTCTTATCAACAAGCAACTTCAAGGAAAGTTTAACTTAATTGGACTCTGGAAAACAATGGAAGTGCCAGGGAAAGAGGGGGAATTGTTTGCTCCCTCTTATACATTAAGTTTAAGTCCTCTGAATGGCACGGGATTTGAACGACAGTCTCCTCAGGGAATAGTTCCTTCAGATATAGATAATATCCAAGGACCCAATAGTTATTCATCTACAACCCGTGCAGATACGGATTATCAGACCTCGTTTATATCAGAAGTCTTTCATGAAGTTGAAAATATTTTAGATGTAAGCAACAAAGATGCAGGAACCTCTTTAGTATGGAGTTTTACAAAAAATACTGTAGTAAGTTCCGAGACAGATAAGACCCTTTCTCAGATGAGGACAAATTTAAAACCTATGTTTGGAGACCCGAACGATGTTTGTCCTATGAATATTATTGAAGTGCCTACAGGAACTGGAACAGATACGACAACCACTACGGGAACGGGAGGGACATTAGGCTCTATTTCATTATTACGAGATTTAAGGGATTTTCGAGACAGTTACCTAATGAATTCAAAAATAGGTGTGGCTTGTGTTGATATATATTATACCTTTGCCCCGTTGATTTCAAAAACTATTCTAAAATCGGAACTTATACGGTATTTGTTTGCTAATACAGTATATAGTTTTGTCTGGTTATTTAAAAATTACCTTTGGAAATATCTTTTGGGTATGCTTATGATTATTTTGTTATGGAGGAAAACGAAAAAAATGAGGGTTACACGAACAAAAGCAAAGACGACAATGTCTTTATTAATTTTTTCATGTTTGTTTTTCTTAACAATATCCAATGCAGACGCCAGAATTGCCTTTTTGACTACAGAAGATTTAATAAGTCTGTCTGATGCTGCAATAAGTGGAGAGGTAGTAGCAACCAATAGTTATATGACAGAAAATATGCGAATATATACAGATATTGAATTTAAGGTTGACGAAGCAATTAAAGGCTCCTTTAACGAAAACAGTTCTGTAGTCTTTACTATTCCCGGAGGCAGAGTCAATGGATATGCGATGGTGTGTTCCGAGATGCCCGAATTTAAGGTTGGTGATAAAACCATTCTATATCTGAGACAACTTCCCAAAAGTGGAAAATATACCTTATATGCGGGAACAAGGAGTGTAACTCTAATAACAGAAGATACAGCCACGGGGAAAAAGTATATAAAACCTTATACCGAATATGACAATATTTTTTATACTAATGACAAGAAAGCGATAACATCAAAATCATCCATACAAAACAATATTCCTTCTAATGAGTTGATACCTCTTGAAAATTACATTCAGTATCTTAGAGAATTGGCTAGCCGTAAAAAGTAAAAAATGGGGATATTTCATCAATTATATATTGTTATACCAACTATGTAAGGGATGGTTTTAAATTTTTCTCTCTCTATGACTTTGCGAAAGAGGGGGTGTTTCGTTTAAACTTATGGCATGTCTTTCATTAGAGTTCCGTCAACTAACAATAGGTAAATTCCGTTCAAATAACAACTTGTAGTAAGGAGTTTTTTGCAATGAAAGGACAATATGGTTCGCATATTGGAAATTAAAAGACTTTTTTTTCTAATTCATATAATATTGACTATAGCGATTGTTCTTGCCCTCGGTTTTTTCTTTTATACGATATATACTTACGAGCCTACTAAAAAAATAGAGAATAAAGTGAGTGAACAAATTATTGGAGAAAAATCCACGCCTAACGAGTTAATAAATGTTGATGCGAAGAGTCTATTTGATAAAATATTAAACTCGGGATTGTTCGGTAGTGCAGGGAAATGGACTGAAGAAGATGTCCAAAAAAAACAAGAAGAGATTAAAGAGCCTCCTCCAGATGATACTCTTGAAGATACTCAGTTAAACTTAAAATTAATAGGGACTATAGCATTGTCACCTAAAGACCGATTTGCCTGTGCTTTTATTGAAAATTCTGATAAAAGGATAACGGCTGCATTTGCTATTGGTCAGGAGGTTACTGACCAGGTATTTTTAGAGGAGGTCTATCCTAAGGAAGTAATTTTATTAAATAAAAAATCTAATCCCCCCAAAAAAGAGCGATTAAAGATAGAAGATAAGTCATTAGAATTGTTGGCTGCAAAAGCGGATGAAAAAACGACCCAGAGTGAAAAGGAAAAGACGACTTCATCATCACCAGAACCAAAATATAAGCAGATGGAATTAAATAGAGATGAAATTGTTCAAGATTTTATTGCGAGTTATGCAGATTTAGCTACTCGAGTCAAGCCTGAAGTATATAAGGATGCGGAAGGTAAAGTCGTTGGTATTACCGCTAAAAATATCGGTGAGATTCCTCTTGCAGGAAAATTAGGATTCAAGGATGGAGATGTATTAACCGCAGTGAATGATGAGGCTATTGATAGTGAAGAGAAGATAAATGATTTAATAAAAAAATATAGTGACATAACACTACCCGCAGTTAAAGTCTCAATTCTTAGGAATGGAAACCCAATGGAAATAACCTATAAAATACACGATTAAGTAATATAGAATTAATAATAAAAAATAAATATTATTTCAGGAGGTGAAACTTGCGAATACGAGGGAAATATTTTTTTGAGATAGTTAGTCAGAGGAGCACAGCCTTTTCCCGAGTAAAAAAGATAGGCTGTTTATTCTTGTTCTTTATCTGCATGACTATTTTTATAAGTTATGGGCAGGATGTGGAACAAGTTCCACCTGAAACTTCCCCATTGGAAAATATAGAGACTCCGCAGATTGTAGAGGCGCCATCTCTTCCGGAATCGCCTCCTCAGATGCCCGAAGTGTCGCGTCCACCTACTCCTATGCCCGAGCCAGTAAGACCTCCTAATTCCCCCCGTCCGATTCCTTCTTTTCCTACGGTAAGAAGGGGGAGTCAGCCTCTTACCCCACCGGGACCAAGGACACCTGCTTCTACTGGTGGCAATGAGGGAAAGGCGACAATAGGTATTGCGGCTGAACAGGGACCTAAGACAGGAGAAACCCCTTCGGAACCTGTTTCTTTCGATTTTCACGATGCACCTTTATATGATGTAATTACGGCTATATCTCGTCTAACAGGTAGAAATTTTGATGTTGACCCCAATATAGGTGCTACTACGGTGACGGTAATTACCCACGATAAAATTCCACCTGAAATGGCATATCAGGTTCTCGAATCTATATTGTCTTCTCGGGGGTTCTCCATGGTAGAAACATTGGATGGAAAGTTAATCAAGATTATTGCTACTCCAGATGCTGTTCAATCAGAAAAAACGCCCTTAATCAAGGGAACAGAAAAACTTCCGGAAGGGTATGATAAATTTGCAACCCATATTATTACCTTAAAATATGCAGATGCTTCTGAAGTCTCTACGGCTTTACAAGTGCTGGGTTCTAAATCTTGTCGTATTTCTGCTTATGCCCCAACAAACACTCTAATTATTACAGATACTGCAGATGGTTTGCGGCGGATATTTTCATTTTTGCAGGAAATTGATGTAGCAGGTAATGAGACTGAAATGGAAATATTCATGTTAGAGTATACGCGGGCTGAAGCCTTATCCCAGCAAATAGAACAAGTGCTTTCTGATACTAAGACTACGGGTACTGGCGGTAGAGCCCCCGGTGCTCCTATGGCTCCCCAACCTGTAGTTCGACCTTCTTCGCGTTCTGTCCCCGGCGCTCCATCCATGCAGATTATTGGTTCACGCCAGGAAGTATTGCGTATGGTCCCTGATACAAGACTGAATGCGTTGATAGTCGTTGCTACAGAGGGAATGATGGAAAAGGTTCGAGACTTAATAAAACGATTAGATTGTCCCACACCCTACGAGGCAAACAATCTGCATATATACGAACTATTAAATGCGGATGCGGAACAAGTGGAGCAAGCATTACAGCCCCTTATTGGGGGGTCAGGTTCTGCGAGACGAACTACGGGAACAACAACAGGTACCACAGGTACTCGAAGTGCGGTTCCGGGAGGAGGGGGGATGGCTTCTGCTGCGGTTTCTTCAGGACAGGATGAGGTTCAACCTTTTGAACAGCGTGTCCAGATTACAAGATATGACCAAACCAATTCCTTGCTTGTAGTAGCGTCTCCTCAGGATTACAAGGTGTTAGAAGCATTTATCGCAAGGCTGGATGTACCTCAAAGGCAAGTCCTCGTAGATGGTGTGGTCATGGATGTAAATCTTACCAACGATTATGGTGTAAAGGTTGATGCAGCAAGTATAAGCGGAAATTCAGGCTTTGGAGTTACAAGCACATCAAATATTTTACAAGCTGTAGGTTCATTACAAAACACAGCAGATGCAGCAAATTCCATTGTAAATCCGAGCCGACTGAACTTGATGATGGGTGTGTTAGGAATGGGTTCGGGAGGAGGACTTACTACCGGTATATATGATGATATCGTTATCCCTATTAGTAGGACTCAACGATTAAGAATTCCATTTGTTCCTCTATTATTGCAGGCGATAGAGACTGTGTCAGATTTAGAAGTGTTGTCTCAGCCCAGTTTAGTCACGGTGGATAATGAAGAAGCCTCTATTGTGGTTGGTCAAGAAGTGCCCTTTATTTCAAGCACGGCAAGTCCGCAACGAACATCTACGGGAGATGTAGTGAGCGATTATGGATGGGGTGGTTATACACGGGTTGAGCGTCATGAGGTGGGTATTAAGTTAACGGTTACCCCTCAAATTAGTGAAGGAGATAATGTGTTAATGAAGATAGAAATAGAGGTATCTTCGGTAGCGGGAGCCAGTCAGAGCGTTGGCAGTGTTGATATTTTAGGACCCACGACCAATAAATCCTTATTCAAAAATCAAGTTCTTGTGAAGGATGGTTCTACTGCGGTTCTAGCGGGTTTAATCAGGGATACTGCAGACCGCAATCGGACTCAGGTGCCTGTCATGGGTGATGTTCCTTTGTTGGGCTTTTTATTCCGTAGTAAATCTGTAAAAAGAGAAAAGAGAAATATGGTAGTTCTGGTGACCCCACATATTGTAAAGGAATCCAGCGATATGGAACGGGTTACTCAATATAAGGTTACCGAATACCAGGATGTAAATGTTCAAGAACTATTTAAAACAGGTTTCTTTAAGAAAATAAAGGCTAAAACAGATATGCGCAAAAATTATCGTCCCACTTTGGATAGGACTGAAGCGTTAACAGGACAAGTAGAACAAGAAAATTTTAATCGAGGGACTATTTACAGAAAATAATGTATAAGTTACTTGTTGAAATGCAGTTAGGAGAGATATTGCTTCAGAAGGGTTATGTTCACCCGGAGCAAGTTACAGAGGCTTTAGAACTTCAGAAAATTAAACCTCATCGGTTAGGAGAGGTTTTATTAGACCTCGGATATGTAGAGGAAGAGCATATTTTAGAAGCCTTAAGTGAACAGTTTGGTATTCCAATAGAATTGGACCTCCTCCAACAGGTTGATATGAGCCTGATAACGAAAGTGCCCATAAACTTTATCCGTGAATATTTTATGGTTCCATTTAAAAAGAATGGAGAGGGATTTCTTGTTGCCCTGAATGACCCTATAAATTTATTGCCATTGGATGACCTTCGGGTACTTCTGGGAGGACCTGTACAGCCTGTCTTATGTCGTCGGACAGATGTTCAAAAGATTGTTGATTCTTATTTTGATAATCAGACTCAAAATACGGCAGAGATGATTGACAGTATAGCAATGGCAGAGGAAGATGGTGCTACAACCGTCCATACTTTAGATGCGGAGAGTGAGAAGGATTTGCTTGACCTTGCAAATGAGGCTCCGATTATTAAACTAATTAACTTGTTAATTACAGGGGCAGTAAAAGAACGAGCGTCAGATATACATATTGAACCTTTTGAACGAGATGTCCGTGTGCGGTATCGAATTGATGGTGTTTTGTATGAAAAATTCACTATTCCAAAATCTCAGCAAGCCGCAGTAATTTCGCGTATAAAAATTATGGCAAGTTTAAACATTGCCGAGCACAGATTGCCCCAAGATGGGCGTATTAAAATACGACTTAGTGGCAAAGAAATTGATATTCGTGTATCTGTGCTTCCCACGGCTTTTGGAGAGCGGATTGTTCTGCGTATCCTTGAAAAAGGCAATTTCCTATTTAGTCTTGAAGATTTAGGTATGGATGAGCGTGACCACAAGATGTTTGATAAACTTATCACTGTTTCTCATGGTATTATTCTTGTCACAGGACCTACGGGTTCAGGAAAATCAACAACTCTATACGCTTCATTGCAGAGAGTTAATTCGCCAGATAAAAATATTATTACTCTGGAAGACCCAATTGAGTATCTAATTGCAGGTATTGGTCAAATTCAAGTTCGACCGAAAATCGGACTTACCTTTGCTGCGGGATTGAGAAGTATTTTGAGACAGGACCCGGATATTATTCTTGTAGGTGAAATTCGTGATATGGAAACTGCGGAAATGGCTGTGCAGGCTTCATTAACAGGGCACCTTGTTTTTGCTACCCTCCATACAAACGATAGTGCAGGGGCAATTACGCGGTTGACTAATATGGGTATTGAACCTTTCCTTGTTACTTCCTCCTGTATTGCAATTCAGGCGCAGCGTTTAGTGCGTAGGATATGTCCCCAATGCAAAGAATCCTATAAACCTGACCGAAATCCTTTAGAAGAGTTAGGTATTAAAACACAAGATTCGCGTGCTGAAATTATATGGCGGGGAAAAGGATGTCAGAAATGTTCAGGACGCGGTTATTATGGAAGAATGGGTATTTTTGAACTTTTAGCGATGAGTCCAAGGATACAGGAATTGATTCTTGGCGGTGCTGATTCCAATGCAGTTAAGCGTGAAGCACATAAGGAAGGTATGCGAACTCTTCGTGAGGACGGGGCAGAAAAGATGTTGAAAGGTTTTACCACATTAGAAGAAGTTCTTCGCGTTACAAGAGATGATATTTTTGAAGATACCTTTGTATAGGAGAAATGCAATTTCAATGTTAATAAATAATTTTTTGAAAGTAATTTTTATGAGAATTGGACGGGGTTAATTTCGTATGCCTGTTTATCAATATAAAGCATTAGTGAAAGAGACAGGCAAGGCTACCCATGGTGTAATTGATGCGGATTCTCCTGCCTTAGCACGAATGAAATTGCGGGAGTTGAATCTCTATCCCACTGATTTAAAAGAAGCCACAGATGGGAGAGACGCTAAAGAAGGGGGTGAAGGTAGAAAGTCACGATGGTTTGTGAGAAGTGGCGTATCTACTCGTGATGTGGCTTTGATGACTCGGCAATTTGCCGTGCTTCTTCGAGCAGGCATGCCTCTGGTAGAAGCATTGAATGCGTTGATGAATCAGACTTCTCGCCAGCGTTTGAAGACAGCACTTCTGGATGTTCGAGATAAAGTAAATGCAGGAAAAAATTTAGCAGATGCACTTGCGGAACATCCACATATTTTCAGTTCCCTTTATGTAAATATGGTTCATGCAGGTGAGGCAGGTGGAACCCTGGAACAGGTGTTAATGCGGTTAGCAGATATTTTAGACCGACAAGCCAAAATAAAAGCACAAATTCTCTCGTCGCTTGCCTATCCCGCTTTTATGACTATTTTTGCTGTTGCTGTAATAACCTTTATGATGACAGTAATTGTTCCGCGTATAACCACCATTTTCAAGAAACAAGAGGCCGAACTCCCATTTGCAACGAATATTCTTATCTCAGCGAGTTCTTTTATGGGTAAATATGGAATATTTATTATTGGATTTCTATTCCTTCTGGTTGTTTTATGGCGGATATGGGTTCGTAGTGAAGAAGGGAGAAAAAAGTGGGACAGATGGAAATTTAAGATGCCGCTTTATGGAGATTTGCTTCAAAAATCGCTTTGTGCACAATTTTCGAGGACATTGGGAACTATGCTTCAGAGCGGATTAACTATGTTACCGGCTCTAGATGTCGTGTATAGCATTATGGACAACCGATTTATTCAAATGCACATGGACGACATTAAAGCAGGGGTCCGGAAAGGTAGGGATTTAGCACAGCCATTGAAAGACTCGGCTATTTTCCCCCCAATGATGATTAACATGGTGGAGTTAGGACAGCGAAGCGGTGAGTTGGAGAATATGTTAATTCAGATAGCAGATACTTATGATGAAGATGTCCGATTGACAGTTGATGCTATCGTTGGATTAATTGAACCCGTTATAATAGTAGTGATGGGTATTTTCGTCGGGTTTTTAGTTCTGGCGATACTCTTACCCTTATTAAAGATGAGCACTCAAGTTGGAGGATGAAGAATGAAGAATGAAAAGACAAAGCAGAAATCGAAAAGATTGTTAGGTTTTACTCTGGTGGAATTGATGGTAGTAATTGCCATTATTGCCATTCTTGCAACAACTGTTGGTGTCTATGTATTCGGTGCTTTGGATGATGCGGACCAGGCAAAAGCCAAAGCAGAAATTAGCAATATGAAAACGGCAGTTCAAATGTATCGAATAAAGAATAAGCGATTGCCTAATACTCTTGATGAAATTGCTCAATTTCTTGACCCACCTAAGGTTCCCTTAGACCCATGGGGAAATCCCTATACCTATCAGAAGGAAGGCAATTCCAGTTTTAAGATTGTATCTTACGGTGCCGACGGAAGTCCTGGGGGCAGCGGTGCCAATGCCGATGTTTCCAGTGATGATTAATTCTTTTCCTATGCTAATTTTAAATGAAAGGTGTATAGTTTATAATTATGTCTTTACCATGGGGGAGAAAAGGTTTTACCCTACTTGAATTAGGTATTGTTATTTTTATTATCGCCCTGATGGCTACTCTTGCCGTACCTTATTTGCTACCGCTTGCATTGTCTTCTGAATTGGAAAGTGAAGCGAGAAGATTGGCTTACTTTGGGAGAGCCGTGATGTCTACGGCTGCATTGTTTGGTGACGAGTTCTATGTGGAGATTGATTTAAACGAGCAACGATATTACTGCTTACAAGTTACTTATCCTGAATCAGAAGAGGGAGAGACAGACCAGTTGGGTCTTTTGGAAAATATAAAAGAGCAAGGGATGTCTCCCGAACAGATGGCAATGCTTTTTATGGGTTCATCACCTGAAGGAGGGGCGAATGTGCCTCTTCCCGATGGGTTTGACCCAGAAGAAGCGAACCGGCAAATCAATGACCGATTTGAAAAAATGGTTAAGAGAAAACTTATGGAGCAAGCAAAAAATGTGAAGCAAGAAGATAGCCTGATGGATGAAGTAGGTTCCTTGTTTGACGAGGAAAATGATGTAAATCTATATGGTGCAGAGCCTGTGATTGAAGAAGTAAATGAACCCGGCTTAGCACCTATTCGTTTGTCTGAAAATATAGAGATTGAAAGCGTTTTTATTGGTGGCAATAAGTATTCTAAGGGTGTTGTAGAAATTCAAGTTACTTCCCTTGGAGTAGTAGAACCCGTTACTTTTTATGTAAGGAACAATAACGATGAATACTATACCGTTGTATGGGACCCGGTGTCTGCGGGAGCCTTTGTTTTAGAAGGGGCACAATGAAATTATTTGTTACATACAGCAAAAAGTATGAAAATAAAATAATGGGCTTTACTTTGATGGAGATATTGGTTGCTTTAGCCATATTAGGTGGTGCCGCCTTTGTGCTTTTTAATGTTTACTATAATGCGATGAAACTTCATCAGATTACAATAGATCAGACAGATGAAAATCAGTTACTTTATACAGCATGTTCTAATGCAGAGGTAGGTGTCTTAACAGGTGAGTTAGAGGGGGGAGGCGATTTTGGGACAGTTTATGAGGGATATACATGGAATTATATTGCAAGTGCAATTGGTTCAGACTCATCTATTCCTTTGTACTCTGTAAATGTAACCTTAAATACCCCAGAAAATGATACAAAAAATCTAACATTCCTTTGTTACGATTTAAGTGTTGAAAGTCAAGGAAATGAATTGACAGGCAATTCAAATCAAGCAGGAAATGGAGGGACTACGCGAACAAATACATCTACTACAAGTTCGAGTGGTTTTTCGAGCAGAGGGAACACCATGTTTGGAAGATAATATGCTAAATTACAAATTGAAAAAAAATAATAATCAGTCATTTTCTCAAGGTATGAAGGGTTTTACTCTGCTGGAATTATTAATAGCCTTTACGATTATGTCAGTTATTGTGGTTATCGTTTATTTAGGTCTGGATTCTGTTTCCAAAGGGACAGATTTAGCCCGTTTATCAGCAGAGAAGATGAGAATTCAGAGGTTTTTAGTTAACCACTTCTTCAATTCTTTTAATGCTGTGTATATTGACCCTTCTTTTTCTACTTATGGTTACGAATTTATAGGGACAAACGAATCTGGACAATATGGACCTGCAGATTCTATTCGTTTTTGTACATCCCTACCTATGCCTGGACCAGGGGCCTTGCCCGGTGTTCGTAGAGTAGTAACCTATTCTTTTGAGGATTATTCGGAATCGGAAGGCCTATCCGGTTTTGCTACGGATATATATGGGATTTCCAATAATGCACCTCAATATTTAACAATTACAGAAAGTCCACTGGTTCTTGATGAAGATACGGGAGTTTTAAGTGACTTAAATTCCCTACCTATAAATGTTATTAGTGTTCCTCTTGCTTCACTGGACATCTGGTATTATGACCCTATTACGCAGGATTGGGTTGAAGAGTGGGATTCTCAATCGGTTCAACAGATGCCCTGGGCTGTCCATATTGTTGCAAATCTGTTTGATGAGTATGGTGAGGTGAGTGAAGCCTCTTCCCGTGGAGAAGGAGATATTGACCTGGTAATTGTGCTTCCTACCGCAGTAGGTACAGTTCAACCGATGGATGACCCAAATCATTTCCGTGATACAGGTTCTCTGTTTAAAATGGACAGTAATAAAACAAAATCAGGAAGTAGAAGTGATAGTTCGTCAGTTCGAGAGAATTTTAAACGGAGAAGGTAGAGGTTAAATATGAAATCAAAAATAGAAATACAACTTACTTCTCGTGCAGGTGTGGCAATAATTCTTGCCCTTGTGTTTATTGCCTTGCTAACGATTATTGTTGTTGAGTTCTTATATGAAGCAGAGGTTGAGGCTTCTCTGGCTTATAGTCAACAGGGGGAATTGGAAGCCTATCTGGCAGCAAAATCAGCGATAGCCAAGGGAATCGCATACCTGGCAGAAGATAATTTGAACTCTATGATGAGTGGTGCTCCTCCTGTGGATAGCGATTTTGATTTGTTCTCTTTTAATATGAGTGCAGCAACCGAACCGCTAAACAATGCCCTTATGCACGCTTCCATATCCGATGAATATGGGAAAATTAATTTGAATGCGTTATTGGTTCCTCAATCGGGTGGGGAGCCACAAGAACGAACAGCTCTCGTAGATGCGTTGAGAGAATTTTTTGCTTTGCGGGATACAGGGAAAGGTGCAAGTCCAGAGATTATCGTTGATTCTATACTAGATTGGTTGGACTATAATGATGGAGATTCAGAGAGACCACAAGGTGCGGAGAACGATTATTACATGGGTCTGGAAAATCCATATCCCTGTAAGAATGGACCTATGGATTCTATTGAAGAGTTGCTTTTAATTAAAGGAATTACTCCAAAAATATATTTTGGTGATACTGAAAAAGAGCAACTTCCCTTATCGGAATATTTAACGGTCCATGGTGATTGGCAGGGAAGAATAAACATTAATTCTGCTCAACCTGATGTAATAGCCGCCATTACTGCAGGATTTACTGGGAATCCTGCGGATTTGGGATTGGGACAAAGGATTTATGATGATGCACATACTCAACCGTTTACAGATTTAAGTCAATTAGATGCTTATGGCTTTTTACCTAAATCACCAACCACACAGAGAACAAATCCCGCAAATACAACAAAGCCTACCTTTAGTTCTACCTCCCAAAATACTACCAGTTCAAGGGGGAGGTATGTAAGAGCAGGACAAATTTTTACTTTGCGTAGTAACGCTTTCCGTATTTGTGGCGATGGCCTATATCAAAATAGGATGGTGAGGATTGAAGCGTATGTATTCCGTAATCCATTAGGAATGGAAGATTGGTTATCCTCAGGAAGTAATACAAACATAGGAACCAATTCAAACAGCACGAATAAAACTCAATCACAGAATTTGACCAGCAGTAAACAAAGTGGGACAACTTCTACCACAACGACTCGAAATCAAAATGGTTTGCCACCTGAGCCATTCCGAATTCTCGATTGGAAAGTTATAAAATAGTGTGAAAAAAGAATTTTAATCAACCCAAAAAGGAATATAGATGGGAAATATTGTAACATCTGTTGAAATTGGTGAAGATATTGTTCGATTGGCAACAGTTCAAGGCAAAGGAAAGTATCTAGAACTTCTTCAAAAGATAGAAATACCAATAGTTTCGGAAGGGGTAGAGGAAACGAATAGAGATGAACTTGTCTTAACAGCGTTTGAAAGTGCATTCAAACAATTAAAATATAAGCCCTCCTGTTTTGCACTTTCCGTCCCGTGCTCGGTAAGTATTGTTCGTACACTGTCTGTCCCATTTCGTGGATTAAAAAAAGTTGTTTCGGCCCTGCGTTTTGAACTGGAACCTCATATTCCATTTCCTATTGAAGAATTAATTCTTGATTTTATAGTAGTAAATGAGACAAAAAAAGAGACAGAAGTTTTAACCCTTGGTGTTCGGAAACAGCATATACAAGATTATATTCGTTATCTGGATGAATTTTCTGCTAAACCTGAAACCGCTATTATTAATTCTTTAGGTCTGGTCTATCTCTGGGAGAAATCAAGTAAACAAACAAATAAATTAAAATCTGCTTTATTGGTTGATAAAAAATTTTCTACTATTGCAATTACTTATGCGGGAAAGTTGGTTTTTATTCGTCATCTTGTGTTAGGGCTTCAGGATTATTATGAGAATCCTGATGTCTTTGCGAAGGAAGTGCAAAATAGTTTAAGGGCATTTTTTGCTCGTTGGAAGGGAGAAGAAGGAATAGAAAAATTAGAGATAGGGGGATTACCACTATCGGGAGAAGAATTGGGCATTTTTTCTCGACTGATTAAGATAGAGGTGGAACCTGTTTCTTTATCACAAACGATTCGTTATGCGGACGCTATGAAAGCAGAGGATTCAGAAACACTTGCCTCGTGGAACACTCTGGTAGGTGTTGCAGGTATTGCATTAGACCCGTATTTCTCCTTTAACTTGTTAAAAGAAGAACAGAGTCTAAATTCATATTTACCTTCTCTATCCAAATATCTTATATTTACCAATTGTTTAATTTTAACGGGTCTTGTTTGTTGTGCATTTTTTCTTCAACAGTTGACCTTAAATAACATGGTACATACCAATTTGTATAAAATGACTGTGGATGAATTAACGCAGGAGATAGATAGCATCAATCAGGAAAAAGGGTTAGATGAGAATATTAATTTGACTCCTTTTTTTGACCCTCCTCTTTTAGATATTCTTAATGCTATTGCGGAAAAATTACCTTCGGATAAGGTAAATATTAATGAAATCCGTTTAAGTTCGCCCGATGTCCAGAGTTGGTGGATTCGCATTCAGGGAACTACCAGCGATTCCGCATTTATAAATCAAGCCATTTCTGAATTGAAGAAAGTTAGTTATTTCAACATTACAGATGACCCTGAACTTAGTGCCCAGGGCAATCTGACCAGTTTTGCCATTCGTATCCAAAAACCTCAAAAGTCTTTACCTTCAGCAGAGGAAAAATCGGAGAGCAAAAAAGAAAGTTCCACAAGAGATGAAGATAAATAATCAAGATGTAGGAGCAAAATAAATGAAACAAACTATAGTTGACCGCATTTACCTTATTACCATGATTATTAGTTTTATGGCAGTGATAGGCATGGTAATTTATCTACATAGGGGACCCTATAAGAAATACTTGCAGTCCAAGAGTGAGTTAAATCAAGTGCATAGCCAATTACAGATGGTTGAGAAGTTAAAGAAAGAACAAGAAGAAAGTTTAAAAACACAAGAAATGTTGTTTGACATAATAAACAAAAGACCTGCAAACTTCGATTTTTTTTCTTATGTTAACCAATTATTAAAAGAAACCCAATTGACTGATAAGGCAAAGTTAGATAATTATAAGGCTCATGCCGGTAATAGCCCCCGTCAACCGATGTTGCAAATTAGATTAGAAGGGGTTTCGCTAAAACGATTTTCAGATTTTCTAAGGCGTATTTATTCTGACTCATATTTAGTGGCTGTGTATAAAATGGAAAAATTAAAACCCAATCAAAGCGGAAAGGGGATTGATTGTGAATTAACCCTGGTCACTTTGAAGTGAGAAAAACCTTTATTTTTGTAATGTAAATGAGGTTTATTTTTCGTTTATATAATATGAGATGTTATGATAATATATTAAAGATTAAAGAAGAGGGCTAAGGTAGGTAAATTGTTGACAATTAAATATGTTTTTTATGGATTTATAACTAAATCCGCACTTTTAACATTGATTTTTTGGTAGAATTGTGTTAGAGTATAATTAAAGAAATATGGATAAAAGGATATGAGCACCTACAAATTATTTGGGCAAATACTTCTTGAACAGAAAATTATAAACGAAGAGCAACTTCGAGAAGCAATACATCGTCAACAGACGACCATGTCTCATCGGAAGATAGGTGAAATCCTTGTTCGTTTAGGGTATATTGGTAAAAGCCATATTTTAGATACGCTGTCAATACAGTTGGGTCTTCCTGTAGTTAAATTAAGTGAGAGAGAAATTCCTGAGCGTGTTCGAAATATTATGGATGGTAGTATTGCAACACTTTACAAGGTTGTTCCTGTTGAGATACGCGGAGATAAGGTTATTATTGCTACCTCTGACCCCACGAATGTAAATAATCTGGACAATATTTCGCGTCTATTAGACCGTCCTATTGAGCCTGTGTTAGCGTCTCCGGAGGAAATAACGAAGGCACTGGGTAAGTATTATGGTGTTCAAGAGGCAACAGTTGAAAGTATGTTAAGTTCTGCCAGTAGTGCAAGTAGTGTTAGTACATTAACATCTATGTCGAATATAAGTGCTCTGGATAGTTCATTTAGTTCCGCAGCGAGTCTTAGTGCGAGTGATATTTCTTTAAGTAGTATTAGTATGGATGAAGCGAGTGTTTCATCTACGGGAGCAATAACTACGGAAGGAATGGATGAAGGGGATGCAGATAATCCTGTAGTGAAATATGTTCATCAGATGATATTGGAAGCCTTTCGTTTACGGGCAAGCGATATTCATGTAGAGCCGGGAAAAACCGATGTAAAAGTAAGGTATCGTATTGATGGTGTTATGCACCTTATGCCTTTACCTCCTAAGCGAGCCCAGGCAGCCATTATATCGAGACTTAAAATTATGTCAGGGATGGATATTTCAGAGAAACGGATTCCCCAGGACGGCCGTATAAAGATGACTCTGGGAAATAAGGTGATTGACCTTCGCGTAAGTGCTTTACCGGCAGTTTTTGGCGAAAGTGTGGTTATGCGTATTCTTGATAAAAGTGGATTGATGTTGGGTTTGGGACAATTAGGATTTAGCCCCGAGATGCAGAAAGATTGGGAACGAATTATAGAGCATGCGACAGGTGTTATTTTGGTCACCGGACCTACGGGTTCCGGGAAAACTACAACCTTGTATGCTTCACTTCATACCTTGAATCAACCGGATTCGAAACTTATAACATTAGAAGACCCAGTAGAATATCAGATAACAGGTATCAATCAGGTGCAAATTAATCATGAAATTGGCTGGGATTTTGGTCGTGCTTTGCGTGCTATATTTCGTCAAGACCCCGATATAGTGATGGTAGGTGAAATCCGTGACTTTGAAACAGCGGAGATTGCAATTAAAGCGGCTTTGACGGGACATCTGGTATTCTCAACACTTCATACTAACGATACGGCAACAGCATTTACTCGTTTAGTTGATATTGGGGTCAAACCGTTCCTTGTGGCTTCAGGTATTCGTGCGATTCTTGCCCAACGGTTGGTCAGGACGATATGTACTGCATGTAAAGAACCTTATACCCCTCCAGATTTTGAAATTCGACGCTTGGGTTTTCCTGTGGATTTGTCTCAAATTGAACTTTATCATGGTGCGGGTTGCGATAATTGTAATCAGACCGGTTATCAAGGACGACTGGGTGTTTATGAATTATTACAGACTACGGATAATATTCGTGAAATGATTATGCGTGGTGAATCAGCAACGGCTATCCATAGAGAAGCCCGTTTGTCAGGTATGGCTACAATGCGTGAAGACGCATGGCGAAAAGCAACGATGGGAATTACCACAGCGGAAGAAGTTAATAAAAGGACACGAATTGATGAACCTCTTCGAAAACCTGCAGTTGCTGTATAATTGAACAAAAGGAGATTAATATATGGCTTATGAAATGGTAAGTTTGATAAGGATGCTTATAGACCGTGAGGGTTCCGACTTGCATCTTGCAGTAGATAATCCGCCTGTAGGTAGAGTGCATGGGAGATTAGTTTTTTTTGGTGAAGACCCATTGACCCCTGAGGATACAGAACGGCTGATGAAGAGTATTGCTTCTGTAGATAACCAGCAGGAACTGCAAGAAGTTGGAGGCTCTGACTTCGGGTTCGCATTTGAAGATATTGCACGGTTTCGTGTAGCTATTTTTAAGCAGAAAGGCTATGTGGGGCTTGTTCTACGATTAATTCCCCGTAAAATTATGACTTTTGAAGAATTAGGATTGCCGAGACATATTGAAAATCTACTTAAGCAACCACGCGGACTGGTCCTGATAACGGGACCTACGGGTTCAGGGAAAACAACGACACTGGCTACAATGATTGATTGGATTAATACCAATTTGGATTCGCATATCATAACAATTGAAGACCCAATAGAATATTTCCATTCACACAAAAAAAGTATTATTACGCAGCGTGAGGTGGGTGTAGATGTGCCTACTTTCGCAGAGGCGTTGCGTCGTGCTCTGCGTATGGACCCAGATGTGATTCTTGTAGGTGAAATGCGTGACCTGGAAACAATTGAAGCGGCTATTACAGCAGCAGAGACAGGGCACTTAGTCTTTGCTACCCTACATACCACAGGTGCAGTAAGAACGGTGGACAGAGTGGTAGATGCTTTCCCGTCCAATCAACAGGAACAAATACGAACTCAATTGGCAGGTAACTTGAAGTCGGTAATTTCACAGACGCTTATTCCGCGGAAGAGTGGTTTTGGTCGTGTAGCTGCGTATGAAATTATGTATAGCACACCTGCTATTCAGAATCTTATCCGTGAGAACAAAACTTATCGTATTACCTCGTCTATTCAGACAGGGCATAAATTCGGTATGAATTTATTAGATGAGCATTTGCTTGCCTTATACCGCAAGGGGATTTGCAAATATGAAGATTGCCTGGCTAAGGCACAGATGCCGGAAGAATTTGAAGCTGCTGCAAGAGCATTGGGTATGGAAGGAGGACCTGCTCCCAAGAAAGAAGGAGAAGTCGCATAGTTAATGATGATAAAGGAATAAATAAATCATGTCAAGTGCTGTAGCAAAGCAAAGTCAGTTAAATACAACGCAATTCAGTCAGCGACGACTGGGAGATATTTTAGTTGAACAGGGGGTTATAACTCCTCTTCAATTGGACGAAGCCATACAACGACAGAGATTGACGGGTGATTTTATAGGGCGTGTATTGGTTTCTATGGGGTACTGTGATGAGCAGGCAATTGTAGAGGCGCTCGGTGTTCAGTTAGGGATGGAGCGGGTTGATATCTCGCGTTTAAAAATTCCCGAAAACATTATTCGTAAAATTGCACCTGACCTTGCCCGCTTTTACAATGTTATTCCTATTAAGGAGGTGGATGGTGCACTTGTTGTGGCTATGGCAGACCCATTAAATCTGCAGATTTTAGATGATTTACGCCATATTGTAGGACAGCCTGTTCGAGGTGCTATTAGTAATCCTCAGGATATTGTAACTGCATGGAAAAACAATTATTCGTTTGAAACAGATTCTATTCACGAGATGATTTCTGAATTACAGGAGAGGGTCGGTTCTACAGATTTATCCCTTGAGGAATTGGGAACACAGGAAATCATAAGAGATTCAGAGAATTTAGTTGAGTTGGCTCAATTGCCTGAGGTAATTCGAATTGTTAATCTGGTGTTTTTAGAGGCAGTAAAGAAAAGAGCGTCAGATATACACTTTGAAATATACGAAGACCGTTTCCGCATTCGTATTCGCGTTGACGGTGTACTCCATGAAATAGTCAGTCCTCCCAAGAATCTAGTAATTCCTTTAGTCTCCCGTGTGAAGATTATGTGTAATATGGATATTAGCGAACGGCGTCTTCCGCAAGATTCCCGTATCGAACTGAAAGTGGGGGATAGTGTTATTGATATTCGTGTCGCAACCCTTCCAACGCTATATGGGGAAGGAGTTGTTCTTCGTATTTTAGATAGAACGGCTGTTAATATTGACCTGGATAAATTAGGTCTGGGCGAATATGTTCGAACAAAGATAGATGATGTATTAGCAATGCCTAATGGTATTTTGTTAGTAACAGGTCCAACTGGTTCTGGGAAAACGACCACCCTGTATGCCTGTATTGCTAAATTAAATAGCGAAGAAGTAAAAATTATTACAATGGAAGACCCCGTAGAATTACAGATTGACCGTGTAATGCAATGTCAGGTAAACGAAGAGGTAGGTTTTACTTTTGCTGCGGGATTACGCTCTATTTTGCGTCAAGACCCGGATATCGTGATGGTCGGTGAAATCCGTGACCTTGAGACGGCTCAAATCGCAGTAGAGGCATCATTAACAGGGCACTTAGTATTGAGCACACTTCATACAAATAGTGCACCTGAAACCATTACCCGTTTGCTGGATATGGATGTTGAACCATATCTGATGACTGCTTCCTTAGAAGCCGTATTGGCACAGAGATTGGTCCGTTGCCTGTGCCGACATTGCAGGGAACGGTATCGTCCGTCAATAGAAGAAATGGAAGATTTGGGTTTGCCTAAAAACTGGCGTGATGACCCCAAACTTCATCTATTCAAACCCAAGGGCTGTCCTGCATGCGATTATATTGGGTATATGGGTAGAACAGGTTTGTTCGAAGTTTTGCAGGTAGATGAAACGGTGTGTGAAATGATTTTAGACCGTGCAATGTCTTATGATATTCGTAGATATGCGAGGAAAAAATTAGGTATGCGGACTTTACGCGAGGAAGGTATAATAAAATGTGTACAGGGGGTTACCTCTGCTAAAGAAATAATTGCCCATACTGATAAATATGATGATTAAAAGAAGGAATTGGAGTTATGCCTAAATATGCCTATCGTGCAATAAATCGTGAAGGAAAAGAAACCTTCGGTATCATTCAGGCAGATAGCGTAGCACTTGCAATCAATGATATAAGAAGTTTGGGACTATTTCCTACCCATGTTCGCGAAGCCCGGCGTAGTGATGAACGAAGAGCCCGCGGGGAAAAACATGGATTAAGTGAACTCTATTTTGGTGGTGTGAAGACAAAACAACTTGTAGTAATGACCCGTCAATTGGCTACATTGATAGATGCAGGTTTACCACTATTACGAAGTCTAAATGTGTTGATTGCACAAATGAAACCGTGCAAATTAAAAGATATACTCCGCGAAATCGCAACAGATATTCAATCAGGAAGTACCTTTTCTGATGCGTTAGCAAAACATCCCAAACAGTTCGACCGCCTTTTTGTAAACATGGTCAAAGCAGGTGAAGTCGGTGGTATGCTCGAAGCCGTGCTAAACCGTGCTGCTCAATTTATGGAACGAAGAGAAGCGCTAAAACGGCGTGTGAAATCCGCCATGATTTATCCCGTTGCAGTGCTTATTATTGCTTCGGGTATTGTGATGTTTTTACTCATTAAAGTAGTGCCCGTATTCGCTGATATATTTAAGGAGTTTGGAGGTGAACTTCCCTGGCCTACCCAATTTTTGATGAGTGCGGGGGATTTTATGATATACAATTGGTGGATGGTCATTTCTATCGTAGCATGGACGGTTATCTTTATGAAAATACTGTTTAAATTCCATGCTGTGCGAAGATTTCGAGACCGCATTGAATTAAAAATTCCGTTGATAGGAGATTTGGTTACAAAAGTAGCCGTGTCAAGATTTGCCCGCACCCTGGGAACTCTGATTACTTCAGGTGTGCCTATTTTACAAGCGTTAAAGATTACTAAAGAGACTATCGGCAATGAAATTGTTCAGGATGCAGTGGATAAGGTACATGATAGTGTAAAAGAAGGGGATACCATTGCGGCTCCATTAGACCAGACAAAGGTTTTCCCTGCAATGGTGGTAAATATGATAGATGTGGGCGAAGAGACAGGTAGTCTTGACTCCATGTTAAATAAGGTAGCAGATATTTATGATGCAGAGGTAGAGGCAGCAGTAGAGGCAATGCTGGCATTGATGGAACCAATGATTATCGTCGTTTTAGGTGGTATTATCGGTTTTATCGTTATAGCACTGTATTTGCCAATATTCACACTCGGAGATACCATTAACGGAACGCAACAATAAATGTATGATTAAAAAAAATACGGCAACCAATGTTGTATTTAAGGTATAATAAATGTAGTGAATGTTTAATTGTTCACAGAACTTATAACTAAAAGGACGAGTAGAAAAAATCGTTCAAAAAGATTGAGTGGAGGAAGACAAAATGAAAAAAAGCAAAGGGTTTACACTGGTAGAACTACTGGTAGTGATGGCAATTATCTCTATTCTTGCTGCGATTCTTGTTCCGAATGTGGTCGGATATATTGCAAGGGGTAGAGCTACACGCGCATTAGGCGACATAAAAGGGATTGAACTCTCGCTGACTAAAATGGTTACAGATGGAAACATACAGAATTTAAATTATCTGTTCAATTTGAATATTGACCCAGGACAGGGGCTTACCGAAACTCAAAAAGCTATAAACCTTATTCGTCAAACAAAGGGTCTTGGACCTTTTGATGCTTCAGTAAAGTTGTACACTAACACTTTTTATGCGTTATTAAGAGAAGGGCGGAGGATTTTGGATGGAAGGATAGATGTCGAATACCAATTTGTGTATGCTAATCTTTTAAATAAGGATGTAATAAATAAATTGGGGGTTGGCTACCTTGAGGACCTTGCCGTAGACCCGTGGGGAAATTTGTATAACATTTATCCGGGTCCCTGGTCCCCAAGAAATGGGCCTATTCCTTTTCGTATTTATCGTTTAGATGATAAGTCCTTGAGTTTGCCAGGTACTGGAACGACAGGAAGAAGAGATTCCTTAACATTTTCTACTATAGACCCAGAAACTAACCAGTCAATCGAGATTGGTTTCCCAGCAGATAAAGGGAAGTTAGCGTATATATGGTCGAACGGTGCAAATATGATTTCGGGTCAGGCTATATATGATGCAAATTTAGCTGTTCCTTTACCAATCGGAAGTTATCAAGGTGCTGCGAATTATCCGGAGCAAGATGAAGAGTATAAAGGTGGTGGAGATGATATTAATAATTGGGATCCGGGTCAGAGTTGGTTCCGTTTCTATAGTTGATGAATTTAAGAATTGAATTAAAGGGCAATGTATGGGAAAGATGGTTCACATACATTGCCCTTTTAAACTTAAACAATGAATAAGTGTGTTCAGATATGTTTAAGAAGAAACAAGGTTTTACATTAACAGAACTTTTAGTGGTAATGGCGATTCTAGGTATTTTAATTGCGACTGTTGTTCCTTCTATGGTTCGTTTTTATAAAAATGCAACTGACCCTGTAAAACAATCAGCACGCTCATTATCGCAGATTATGCAAGTAGCACGGATGTATGCCATAACCTATCATGTAAATACCGGAGTGGTGTATAAGGATGACTATGTTCCCGTTCCTTTGACAAATGTAGCAGGGGAACAGGGTATTGTTACAGGTTCCTTTACCCTGCATGCCTTAGTGGGTGCATCTGTAATGTATGAAATTAGTAGAAGTAACAACGAAGGGTTTGATGATATTAGAAATAGATTTGGTTTCCCTGAGAGTTGGAGTAGTTTTTATGTCCCTATTGAATCACGCTCGGGGTATGGGGGATATATGGATTTTGGAGGAGAAACAATCCTTACTCTTGTAGATTTTAGAAATTTGGAAGGAGTAGTAGAACCGATTCCAATTTTATACTCGTTGATAGATAAGTGCGGGAATAATTTGCCTACACCTGTTGCAACTCCGGATTTGTTGGGACTGAGAATAGTGAATATTCCATTGTTAGATTTAGAAGGTAGTCCGTCTGCCTCTGCGGCGTATAGTGGTGAAGAATGTGAAATTAATAGGAATACCAAGTGGTTTGCTCACATTTTTAGTCCAGGCGGTAGATTATTGCCTTCTGGCCAGACAAAGGAACGATACACAATTGGATTTGTAGATATTACAAATGCAGAGCCAGTTATAGCTCAAGCAAATTTTCAAGGACAAATGGTTACACATAGAATAAGTTTATTAAACCTATACCGCGCTACTGGCAGGGTTCAAGCAGGCTTATGAAGAAAGAACTTTTAAAACTTAAAATTGTTAATTTAAACCAAATCTCAGGTTTTTCTCTTCTGGAGATAGTTATTGCACTTGCAATTATTTCAGGTGGAGTGGTAGCTGTATTCACCCTATTCCCATCAGCTCAAAAGTTACTGTTAAATTCTGCTGCGGACGCTAATGTTTCAAATCTGGCACGCACAGAAATGAGTCGTGTGCGAGTAAGTGGAGCTCTTTCCACTGGACTTAATTCCTGGCTTAAAGATAATTCATTCCAGATGTTAAATACTACCGCAAGTGCTTATGAACTTTACCAGCATTATGGAGCAACTGCTTCTCGCGTGCCTATAGGTAAAGACTTGTATCGTGTAACATTCAAAGTTCGTTTAAATGACGGTAGAGAAGAAAGGTTCGTTACCTATGTTACCGAACAATAGAATTAAATATTTGACAATCTGCTGGAGAAAAAATACCGCCCACTATGGCATGACACTGGTAGAATTGCTTGTGGCAATGGCGATATTGTCAATTATTCTTACAGGCTTGGTGACTATGTTTGTTTCGGCAATTGAGACCACTCATCAGGGGTATATGGTAAAAGAGAATTATGGGAATGCCCGAGCCTCAATGGAAATGCTTGCACGAGATTTGGAACGAGCATGCACACTTGCAAATCGTGGAGAAAAAATTGAATTTTATGGAAACCCTAATGCTCTGACTTTTTTAACAATTTTGGAAGATGGTAAGGTAGGACGAGTTACCTACTTCTTTGCACCCAGTCCTTCTATCCCCACTTTTGAAACATGGCTCCCTTTATCTTCTGCTGATTCCGATGTAGTAAAAAGAATAGGAAAAGAATATGATATGAAAAAAGAAGCAAACAGAATTCCTATTCTATCTACTTCAAAAGATTATGCAAATGCACATAATTTAGACGAGGAAAAGATTATCTTAGTAAATATTCCAGTCGGTGTAAGTGAAAATTTACCGGGATATTGTAACCAAGAAAATATTGAAAATACATTAAATACATTAGTTGGAGTAGAAAACTTATTTCCTGATGTTGTCCCTTTCGGTGAAATTTTAAACAGCGAAAATGAATATCGTGTTCTTGTTCAACCGATGGCACTGTTTCGTATTGAAGAATCTGGAATGACAAATATTGCAGATATGAAAATGAGATATTCACCAAATAATTCAGCAGAGTTTACGGAAATAAAATTGCCGGAACCTGATATAAATGATGTAGATGACCCTTTTAATGAAAATACAAGTATTGAAGCATTACTGCATGCTTTCCTTGTTGAGGGAGTAGGAACTCAGACAGAGGTTAGTATGGTTAGCCCGGTTGAAAATCAAACACCAGAGATAAATATTGTAAAAGATTTAAGAAATTATGTTGATAACCCAAACTATCAAACGATAAAAGCAGATTTTATTAGAGACCTTATAAACATTCGCAAGGCAGAATTAAGGCTACTGCTTATGCAGATGTATGACCCGGTAAGGTATTGTAATGAATGGTATAATTTATTAAAAATTCCTTATAACAGGCAAGCCATGGGTAATAATGGGAATGTAATGGGTTTGAGTCCTTATGTGTGGAGTTATGACCTATTTATATCACGGCGAGACCAGGTGTATATGTTTCAATTATTTGGTGGAGAAAAAAGAGCCGCCTCTTTAAGCACTCCTGTATTATATAATTTTTGGCAGGCAGAGGGATTAAACCCTATAGATTATATTATTGCAGATGGCTTTGGTGCACATGCGTATTGGATAGATGAAGCCAGAGGATTAACTACTTCCACAGATTTGCTTTTCCCCGGTTGCTTATTTTCCTATCAATCAGAAGAAAATACAACTGCTATGTATTTTAACGATATACGGACTATTCCTGTTCTTTCTCATTACCTCACTCTGCCAGGGAACAATCCTTCTGCAACAGAGTTAGACTGTCTTACAGCATTTTTAGATAGACTCTGGACAGAAATGAAAGGAACGGACCCAAGTAAAACATCACCTTTTGCAACAGTTTTCTTTGAACGACTACCTGTGCAAATATCTATCAGCGCCTGGATTTGTTCCGAAAAGCCGCAGCCCAATGTTTCTGATTTTAGGCGCTGGTTTAGTCAATCTATTGATGTTCCGTGTGGACTACGAACTCCTCAACCCAGGAGTATGCCCACAGGAATGTAAAGAAATTTTATTAAACAACTCAATCTGTCGTAAAATTTAATAAACTTTGTTCTGAATAAAACTTTTCAGAATAAAGATTATTAGAATTTTTTAGGAGTAAGTTACTTATGCGAAAAGTAGATACGGGCGCGGCTTTGGTTCTGGCTGTCGGAATTGTTGCGATTCTTCTCGCAATTGGCTTCACATTTTATTTTGTAACAAGAGGGGAATTATATTCAGCAGAATTGTCTCTGCGACAGGCGCAGGGGGACCAACTTTTACGCGGTGCAATGAATATTGCCATGTCCGTATTGAATAACGATGTGGAACAACATCCTTTTGCCTCTTCTACTGACCATACATGGCGTTCTTTATTCAACGGTGCATGGATTGCAGGGAAACCCTGGGGTGTTAGGCAGGCGGGAATAAGAGAATTTAACCTTCGGGCTCCGTTTCAGTTCAAAGGAAATATCCCTCATGTTGATATATCGCGATTATGGGCAAATTTTCCTAATCTGCGTGATTATATGACAGGTTTACCAGTAGGACGAAGATTTTTGTATGTGCGTTTTGCAGATGGTTATTCTGAATTACTATACAATGGACCGCGAAGTCGAGAATGGCTTTTTTATCCGCGTATTGAAGGATATAATGCCCCTGTTTTGTATGACTTGAATGCGGAGTTAATTGTGCCCGGGGCTAATCCTTCACAATGGGATATTGTTCCGCAAAGAACAGGTTCCGGTTATTTGTATTATCGTTTAAATATAAATGCGGAAACATTAAGTGAAATAACACGCGACGGAGATTTGCCGAGGAACTCTGTTCCTTTCCTCCTTCCATCTATGTTTGGTGCTGTTCGCTATCCTGATGGGACTCCAGTTTTTGGAGGTCAGGATAAATATGGTATTTCTTATGAATATGGAAGTTTATATGCACCAGAGTGGGTAAATGCCTGGGCGGATGTAGACTTAAATGGAGATGGTTATAAAGATGCAGTCTGGCTACCTATGGCAGGGGATAAAATATTCAGTGGACTGGTTTATGATGCAGCAGGTGAGGTGCGAGATAATCTAAACGATGGATTGGATAACAACCTGAATGGATTAATTGATGAAGCACCTGACAACCGTATAAATGAAGAAGAAGGTCCTTTTTTTAGTCCCAGTGAACAATTACTTAGAGATGACCCTACGGACAAATCCAGTGATGGTAAGGCAGACCCAGAAGAGGTCTTTGAAACGGCTCCTTTTATTTATTGGGGTGGGAATGATGGATTGGATAATAATTGTGATGGAGGTATAGATGACAATAGCGAACAAAAGGCTTTTCTTGCAGCACCACTACCCGGACTACGCATGAAGGTAGACTGGAATGCAGATGGGGTTATAGACCGCAATGATATGGTTCCTGATGAAAATGGGAATCTGGTATATCTTGAGGTAATAATGCCTTCTTCTATAGAAGTAGTTACTCCTAATGGACGACAGGTTCTTACGCCAGATGATGTAGATTGTCTGGATAATGATTATGATTTGATAACAAATAACTTTGATGCTTACGCATATATTGGACCCAACAATCTGACAGGCTTCTTTACAATAAAAGACCCAGATGAAAATGAGCCAATCCAATTGCCAGGTCCTCCTTTCGCATTGAAAGGCTTTGTGGATTCAGGAACATATCAGGGAGCACCCATTTACGATAGAACAAAGGTAAATCAAGATGATGCTCGTTTTGATTATCGCTATGCCAAGTATGCAATGCCGGGTAATTGGAACACAAACGATACAATAAAATTCCGTTCCGCAAGAAATGCGAGTTTCGTTGAAATAAATCACTTTCTTGCAGCAGGAGGAAATTCATTTTTACCCGGCGTTCAAGTATATCCACAAACAGGAAAGTATAGAGATTATGTAGCGAGTATTGATAGGACTTTGAATTACGAAAGACTTATTCCCTACATTCATATAACACACACAGGTGAGCCTGTTTGTGACCTTGTCGGAAGAATGGCAGTATATATCGAAGATGAAAGTAAAAAGGTTAATTTAAATATTGCAGGTGGACATTATCCAATTGATTTTAATTTTAGCCCACCAAATCCGACTCTTGCTGATAAATTAAGGAGAGTTTACTTTGAACCAGGTCTTTCTTCACCATGGCTTATAGGATATGGATTAGAAACTCGGTTTTTGCCGCGTGTTGGCGAACTTATCCCACGAAAGTTTTGGAATCTTTTGACAGGTGCTCCACAAGGAGAAATAGATAGTTCTAAAGGAGATTATAAATTAAATATTAATAATAACGCCTTGTATTATGACGCGGCTTTCCCCGGTTATGGTGTGGTTGACGACAATGCAAATGCGTTTCTTTTGTTAACAAATGGTTTAGACGATGATGGCGATGGAATCATAGATAATGGTGTTCGCGATTTACTGGGAATTTTAGAAGGTATAGATGAACCAGGGGAATTCCAGTCTATTATTCCCTATCAGAATAAAGTAGCAGAAAGAGATGGAGTTGATAATAATGGTAATGGTCAAATCGATGAAGCAGGTGAATTAAGTGATAGGATAATTAGTACCCATGACCAGATAAACGAATTAGACGAAATTGGAGAACCGGGTTCCATATCATTTGAGAAAATAAAGCCTACAATTACAGCATTGGGTTTATCTAAAAATACACAGGTTCGACAGTTTGGAAACTTATTGCGGGGTATTAATCCAGTAAATATTAACTATGCACTGCCTGCCCAGATTGCTTCAACACTTCTACTTTCTGAAAAACCTATATCAAGTATTGATACCGTTAAATGGAGAGAATTAAACCCAGTGATTGATGATTCTTCTATGAAAGATGCTGGTTTATTTGCTCAGGGGTTAAGAAATTATGAATATGAGTGGAATACCTGGTTTCCAATAAGAAATGGAGAACCAGGATTTTTATTTAATTCTTATAACGAATCAGGTGAGCCTATATCTGCATTGGATACCACAACGGACTTTACTTTCCCTGTTGACCCTATATTAAAAGTGATGCAATTAGCAGTAAATTTGACTGATTTGAGAGATAATGACTGTGCACAAACAAGATTAACCACAGAAAAATATCCCAGCCTTCTTACTACGGAAGAAGGACTGCGTTATTCACCCAGCCAAAATTCAACAACTTTATCAAGTTATGAAAAAGGACACAATCCTACCAATTTCCCGCTTCGTGAGATGGAACAATATGTCAAAAATACATTAGGAGAACGAAATATATCCTGGTCAATCAATGACGAATGGTGGGCAAGTAAGGTGCAAAATGGAGTTAATCAAGAAGGAACCGCACCTTTAGGTGACCTCCGAACAATTAGTTATACCGTGGCAGGTGTAGAATCTATTCGAGTAACAGAACTTATGGTACGACCAGTTCGACGATTAGAAGCAGAAATGCCTATATATCGGAGTGCCTACAATAGTTACTTAAATGATTATCCTCCCGGGATTCCTCTGTTTCTCGCAGATGTGGTTACTATGAGTGGTAGTATGAATGATAATTATTGGAGCCTTGCCAATAACAATACTTTTGATAAACAAAATTATTTTGTGGCAAATCGTGAATATTATGAATATGAGGACCCCGGAACAGAGGAAATTATTTTAAGACCCAACATAATTGAATTTAGAATTCGTGCAACAAATTCCTTGCCCTCGGGAAGATATTACTTGATGATTAATACCCAAAATGAGGCAGGAGAACCTACATTAGTTAGAGGAGATAATAAGAGTATTAAGTATGCAATTAAATATTGTCAGGTGAATGTGAATAACGCTGACAATTTGACAGATGATACATTGGCAGTGCCATCTATTATAGATGATGTTATTAACCCTGACCCTAACCAACAGGTAAATGTGAATGACGACTCAGTATTTCAGAGAATTCAAGATTCATGGATTGGTGTAAACGCACGGGGTGAAACCACAGGAATGGTATTTTTGCCAGGTCAATTAGAAACAAACCCTTCAGACCCAATACCCGATTATTATTGGCTGGATGGAATATTGCCTGAAGAACGACCTCTGAATGGGAAAACATTTACCGTTACTGTGCCGAACTATACTCCGAATGATGGAGATAATACTAACGATTACGAATTGTGTATAGCATTCTGGGTAGAGGACTCAAATGGGGGTGATACCTTTGCATTAAATTTCTTTGATTTCAGCCAGGATGCTAACCATGAATATGTTGAGTTAACCAACATTTCAGATAATCCTATAGATTTGACAGGTTATACCCTTGAAATAGGCATACCCAGAGACCAGACAGATTCTCGTTCAGACCCGTATAAAGTTACCGCAAAAATTGAAGACCACAATAATGTAAATAATAGATATATTATTGCTCCAAAAGGTAGATTATTATTAACTTTTGATTCAGTTTCAGAATCAGTTTTTGTCGGTGATAAATTTGACCATTTTCAAAATCCAGATATGAATCCTATATCATGGATTAAGAAAAATGGTATTGGTGTTTGTGGTGTTACTCCTGTCAACAATGAAGCAACTGGCTTTGAACCTCTTATATATGTAACTACGCCATTTATTGGTTTTAATGCGACAGATAATGTTTTCCGTAGGGCTTATAATAATGGGTTAGAAGCAGATTTTATTGACTATGATAGCAATGGAGCAACTGGAGATAATCTAGCCGATGTTGATATACAAAGCACACCCAACGAAATGAATTTTACCCTTTCAGGCGGTAATAAGGCATGGGATAGGATTGTTCCTTTATATTCGGTGGAGTTCCCATTAATTGATGGCGAACATACGAAACGACAAAAGACTGATGATATTAATACCCTTGATTCCCTTGCAAAATTAGTCTTGCAAGGAGGTATTTTGCCAAATTATCCTGAACACGATGGATACGATAATGATGGAGATGGGGGATATTGGTCTGATACAACAGGGGGGTATGTTCGTGGAACTTTAGAAAGGGATGGCGTTGATAATAACCTCAATGGGCTTATTGATGAGTGGCCATTAGAGGTAAGTGATGGCATTGATAATAATCAAAATGGTTTTGTTGATGAGAATGAAGATGATTTAATAAATAATCCTATACTACTTTTATTCAACGAAGGTGTTGATGAAGGTAGATTGGGATATTATAATAATGGCAGAACTTATGGATATGGTGGTTATGAACAAGGTATGTTACCTGTTTTTTATCTGGAAAATATGTTTGCAAATGCAGGAAATGTACCTGTTGATTTTATATATGACCCAACTGACCCGGATGATATAACTGTAGAACTTAATTATCATACGGATAAACCCGAAACTATTGCTTATTATTTTGGAACGGATGATGACCCACCTCAATGGAAGGCATTTGTAGAACGGCGATGGAATCCCGGCGATTGTGTGGTAGTCTGCTTATACGATGAAAGGGGCAATTTGGTAGACGGTGTTTCTTACAATGAAAATGATGTTATAAACCGTTCCATTGATGATATTCTACCTGCACCAGCCGGCATGCAATTGAATGCAAATTTTTCCTCGTCCTGGTGGACACCTGACAATATGCTCTGGGATTTTTATCGCTCACTAAATCGAAAACATCCTGAACTTAGTGGAGACCGCTTTGGCTTGTCCAATCGCTGGGAGGCTACTGATGGTTATTATGACGATTGGGAAGAATCTTCAAATTATTTAGAACAGATAGTTAATGTAATGTTAAACGAGGAAACTCCTAATAACTTCCCATTATACGGTTATACCAATAATAAGGGTTATCGAGATAAGAGAGATATTGCCTTTGTTATTAATACTTACCATGGCACTCCATTAGGGAAAAGTTTTTCAGAAATTAATTTAGAAAATAAGGACTATTTCTCAAATTCATTACCGAATGTGCCTGTGATTAATGGGAGAACTGTTCCGCTTATGTATCCATATTGGAAAATCCAACAGAGACATGATTTAGGCACGGTCTATGCCGGAACACTTGCTCAGATGAAATTACCTGTGCAGAAGCAATATCTCTATTCTTCTTATAGAATGCGTCAAGTACTAAATGACCCTGCGTATAGGTACCTTTTCGATTTAGGTCGTCAAAATCTAACCTTTTATCGCCCCAGTGAAAGTTCGTTTTGGCGTCAAGTATGGACAAGCGGAAATGTCCTTGCCAGTCAATTTCAAGGGCAAAATGAGTTGAGTAGAGTGATTAAAGGCGCCTCATCAATGCTAACAACATCGGAGAAGGTGCTTACCGTGGGGACAGCCGATTTTGTCCCAATAAGACCTAATCCCAATGAAACAAATGTATTCCCATCAGGTGCCGATTTTGAAGATGTGTTAAATTTCGATTTAACTACTAATACCTACCCGGAAGCATGGGCACCTTTATTCTTGTTTATGTTTGATAATGAGAATTATACCTATCCACGATTTGTTGATGGCTCATTTTGGGGCGGTTATCCTACTCCTTACCCTGTATTGTTCAATGTAGACACACTAATAAGTGGTAATAGCGCTTTTGGAAGAAATGGAGTAAATGCAAATGATATTGCTCAGCGTTGGGGGATACAAAAGCGAATCTTTGCTTATGCAAGTAGTTATTATCGGAAATATCTTACAGAACAAAATAGACCTGAGGCTTTGTTTATCTGGGATGCAAATGATGGAATCGAGAATGGGGACTATTATGTCTATATCAATGTGGTGAATGAAGCACAATTAAAACGATTAAGGGAGTATGACAGTCAGACTCCTACCTCTGGTTTGTATACTAACAATTTTGGAAAGTTGTGGATTAATCGTGATTATGACCCAACAATAATTAAATTAGCCCTTGAAGTTATTACAGACCCAGCACAGACAAGGGGAGTAAGAAATCCTGGCTCTAATGCGGGGACAGGCTTGACTCATCCAGACGACTGGTTTCGAACAGTAGATATTAATGGAAATCTTGAAGATGTTGTTGCGTATCAACCGAATAAAAATGGTATAATATCCTATGGGAAGCAAGCCGCAGCCGGTTGGCAACCCCAGATGATTACAGTAAAACAAAAATTTATAGCATTGAGAGTAAGGAATGTTGGCGATGCTCCATGTTTCCTTACTCATATCGTTTTGGCCCCATCCAAGACTTCTCTCCATAAAATAAATGTAAACACAGTGGAACCATATACCTACACTGATGGAACAAAGAGAAGGGTATTTGCTTCCTCTATGTGTTTACCTAATTTCTATTATCCGTCAATATCTATTCCCAAAGATGAGGCATTAGGTAATCCAGAATATGGAACTAATCCAATCCCCGGCGTTAATGCGAGTTATGAGAATAATTCAGTTGGCAATATTCTCTCTGCTCTTCATTTGTCATATCTTTTAGCAACAAATAGGCCGGAGCATGTTGACGGTAGATATTATTCTTCACCATTAGAAATATCAAATACTATTGGCTCAAAATATCTGTCACCTTTAAGTGTAAGTGGAGATTATGCCAACAGAGTGGGGGATGTATTGCCTCGATTTGAATCCATAGCAGACCATATCAGTCTCAGGTCTGATGTGTTTAAGATAACTACCCTGGTTCAATCAGGTTATGGCGTGGATGCAAATGGGGATGGATTCTATAGTTATCGAACAAATGAAGAATTTGTATCTCAGTCAGAAGCAAAAGCAAGCATTATATACGAACGGAGTGTGCCCGTAGCCCGATATGAGGAGAATTAAACATGTGGTTGCAGAAATTTAAAAAAAAGGATTCCAGGTATGTTCCCTATGATAGAGAATTAGTAGCATTAAGCCTTTTGGCTTTGCTCTTTCTACTTTTGTCCCCTTCCTATCTAATCGCTCAAAAAGTTATAGTACCCGGAGATGATATTGTTCAGGTTATTCAAGATTCTCCAGCGGAAACAATATTTCAGATTGAGCCGGGTTCATATCAAATTAATCAGCCAATTGATGTCAATCGTTCAATTACTCTTGTCGGCAGTTCACCTAATACTACTTCATTACCTACTGATGTAATTATTGATGGCAATAATACATATAAGGATGTTATACCTGACGGTGATTTTGAACAAAGTTCCACAAACTGGAAAAACAATATAAACCCACCTGACCCCACTGACCCCTCATATTCAATTATTGAGGAAAATCCATTGGCATCAAGTCCAACTCATTTAGCCCTGTTCAAGGGGATAGAAGGGACCTTAGACCCAGACCAAATACAGCAAGATTTTACATTTCCTTTGCTCCAAGATACATGTCCAGTTATAGGTTATCCCGAGGTCTGGCAAGATATAACAGTCACACCAGTTTTAATAGGTATTGATGATTTTTTTACTCAACCTATATTATTTCCTCCCGGGATAGGTCCTACAGGAGTAACTTATGTTGAAAATACATTCCCACTTTCTACTCAACTTCCGCCTGAACTTCCTTCTTTGGTTTATTCAGAAATGCGTTTTGAGATTATGCAAAACGGAGACCCAGTAAATCCAGATGATGAAATAGAAATATATATAAAGATGGGAGAATTATATTCAACCTTTATTGTTCCTTTAGACCCCTTTGCCCCACCAATGACCTGGTTCACAAAGTCATTTGATGTTACTCCGTTGGTTAGGCAATTTTTACCTGGTGATACTCCTTTAGTCACAGTCCGAATCTCAAAATTAGGAACAGGTGCAAACAAAATATATCTTGACGATTTTCGTGTATTTTTAGACTGTGGGATTACTTCGGAGATACCTATTTATTGTGGAAATTTTGATAACTTTGTATGTCCGGGTTGGACTGGCATAGGTAATTGGTCAATAGAGCCTGACCCTGTGGGACCTCCAACTGATAGATGTATGATGTTAGGCTCTTCACTGATAGAACCAAGAGATGTATGGATAGAATTATATGTAAAGACAGAAGTCTTTGGCGTAAAACCAGATGATAAATTACGATTTGTCTTCGATGGCGGAATACAACCAGAACAGGTCTTTATTGAGAATGTTCCGGGTATTATGGAACCTCTCCCGCTAAAATATTATAATCCTTCATTAATTCCTATGAATGAAAATTATAAACATATTTTATTAAAAGTGCCTGTGGGATTAGCAAATGATGGGCTTCCGCATGTGTTCCATCTAATAAGTGAGGTTACTCCTTCTGCTGAAACTCCGACAAGTTCTGATTTTAAAACAACAATATTTTCAATTGATGATATTCGTTTTTTGATTGGTCCATTTCCTATTCCCAATCCTCCGGAACCCGGATATGAAATTATAAATGGTGATTTTGAATTAGGCAATAATGGTTCATGGGCATTAGTTACAAATCCTCCTATTCCAGATAGGGATATAGCAACTGTTATTTCACCTGATGGAGGGCATAATGCACCTACTTGTGTTAAATTAGGGGGTATTCCACCTGCAAAAATTTCTTTCTATGTAAAACCTGTGAACTTAGATTATTCACAGGATTCATTTAAGGTATGGATAAACGATGAAAGTAACCCAGATAAAGTTATATGTGATTCTCAAAATACAGGGTCGCTTATGAGTGGCGTTTGGAACCAAGTAGAACGATGGCTGGTTCCTCCCTTACTAAATGAAGGTGAAAGTAGTTTTTCTCTACACTTAAAATCTTGTATCCTTTCACCTAATATAGATTCCTACATCCTTTTTGATGATTTTTGTGTTAATCCTTACAGTGGATTAGGTCCAATAGGAAGTCCAGAGGAAGTATGTTATCAAAATGCTATTCAAAATCCCTCTTTTGAAATAGACCCGGATATTTCCTGGAATAAAAATCCCATAGCCTCACTTATGGGACCTATTCATTGTTATAATCCTGCATTACCCGAAGAATGTATTTTGCCCGAGCCTCCACAGACAGGTATTAGAGCAATAAGATTTAGTGCAATTGCACCACGAATGAATTTCTGGCTAAAAATTCTTGATGCTACAAGCGATTCAGAATCTAAATTGGAAGTGTTGATTGATAACCAGAATGTTAAGACTATTAATGCGACAGAAAATACATACTGGAACAATTACGCACTCGTAACAACAAATGACATATTGCCTTTTATAGATGGCCAGCCTCATACATTAAAGATTCAAGTTTCAGCGAATGAGTGCAATAAGACACCCGTGCGATATTTAATAGATGATATTTGTCTCGGCTATAAAATCCTATTGCCAGGAGAAGAGAATAAACCCTGTGCTCATAGCATTCTTTCAAATCCAGATTTTGAATCAGGTTCTGCTCCATGGGTTACCCTTCCAATTGGAAAACAAATTATTAAAAATATTACTTCAGATGCTCATGCGGGCGTCTGGTATGCTCAATTGTCAAGTCCTCAATTAGATACGCGTGAACTCTGGCAAGATAATATAGATATTCCACCCGTCGCTACAAAATTACAGTTCCAGATTCGAGTTGAAAAGGGTAGTGCCCCCGAACAGACAGAATTAGAAGTTTATTGGGATACCAAAAGTGGTTCCCCTGCATGGTCTACGGATGCGAGTAGTGTGAGTGAAGGAGATTGGCAATTAGAAGAAATCCCCTTGCCTCTAACACCAAATCCTCATACTCTATATTTTGTTTACAAAAATTGTAGATTGTCTGATACATCAAAATTTATGATTGATGACATCGCATTTGTGATGGGTAAATTTCCACTAATTCAAGTATTTCCAGGAGGAAGCATTTGTATAGAAAATCTACAACTTAGAAAAGGAAGTATAGGCATTTTGGATATGGGTGGCAATAGTAAGGTATATAGATGTTTTATAGGTGACCAACTTGAAAAAGGCATTGAAATTGGGTCAGGAGGAACTGCAACTATTGCACAAAGTGTTATACATGGGAATTCTAGTGATGGCATTTTTAACAATGGTGGAACTGTGGCTGTGTTCCAGAGCACAATTCGTTCAAATTCTGGAATAGGTGTCCATAGTATAGGTGGCTCAACTTATGTAACGGCTTCTTTAATCTGGCAAAATGGAGGAGGATTACATGGAGAAGCGCCAGTAGAATTTGCAAGTATTCGGAATCTTGTTAACCCATCAGATGTTTCTGGGGTAACAAAAGAAATAACTATTGCATTTGACCCTGCTGATGTTTCATTTCTTGATAGCCCCTGGCTTGGAAAATTATCTGTACCTATTCCAGCGAGAGATACTCGAGACAATATTTTGTCTCATATCCCATTGCCAATGAGAACAGATATTATTACTAGTTGTCCGGGTTCAGGCTCAGGCACAGGCTCTGGCTCATCTGCGCCTGTTGACTTTGAAAATGAAGGTAGAGATACTATTGCAACACAGGTTAGTGCAGATAATGGGAAGCGAAGTAATATGGGTATATTGTGAAGTGAGCCCTGTTGTGCCACGCGAAATTACAGGAAGAGCAAGAGATATTGGCATTGGTAATGAATTTACAATTGAGGTCAGTATCAGGGGAAATAATACTCTGGATGATGCTACATTGTATTTAGTCCCCGAGGAATATATCCCAAATATTACTAATGCTACAGACCAATTAATCCAAATTGAAAAACTTCCTTCTTACTTAAAGATGCCTGTAACAATTGTAGGTGCAGACAATCAAAGAGGTGAAGGCAATTTTGTCATCAAAGAATTATGTGACTCTGACGCAGATGGAATAACTTTTACTACTAATGGTAGAGCGAGAATTTATTTAAGGGTAGACCTGATTTTAATGGGAATTGGAACAATTGATGAAGAACGAATGCAATTTCCAACTTCTGATACAGAATTTGTTGTGGATACTGTTCCCCCACGATTGAAAGAAGATTTGTTTGATTTTACTGCAAGAGGATTAGTAATTAATGATAATGACAATGTTTCACCCCTCTCAGGTCTTGGTTATCCTCCAGACTGGGGCTCTTATACTCGTGCACCCAAGGCATGGTCAGACGGAACTCTTGACAGACAAACAGTCCCTACTGCACAAATGTTTTTTAATAATGGCAATTATGGCATTCCGCCCGATATACTTGACTATACTATACAGGCGGCTTATTATGACCCCTATCCTGTATGTAATGATGTCCAGAGGGAAGTAGAAGTGTCCGGGTTTATTACTAATCAACCAGGTGTTTCTGCTACTGGTGTTGAACCTATTATTGATTTGCTTTCTAACGGACCAATATTCCCAGGTTTTGAACCATACAGAGGTTTTGGCTGTGCCTTAATTAATTTATTGAATGATATTGGATATATATTAGGATATTCGGCAAATCCAGTAGTAAACTCCTGGATTTTCCAGGATACATCTCAGGCTGATGAATATCCCCAGACATGGCAAACGGCGTTAGTCCAGTGGCAATGGCAGAACCTTGTTTTTAGACCTGATTGGCATATTCGAATGAGATTTGGTGCAAGAGATTTGTCTGGAAATTTTCTATACATGAGAGATGTTACGCAACAAGACGCACTTGAACTATGGTGGATGCGAGACCCTGTTTTAATAATTACCTCTGCTCCGCGTTTAGGCGAGTGGACAAATAATCCACAAATACAATGGAGACTTATAAGAAGTGTTTCACAGGCACCAGCAAAACCAGAGCCCTGTGTTCCAATCTATGGAATTCGAGTCTGGGCACTTAACAATAATACTTCTATCTGGAACCCTGTTCCGCCATTTACTGGGGATTGGGGTTGGATTATTAATCGTGAAAGTATGGATAAGAACACCCCTATTGTGTTCTCCGGCGGTGGTTCAATTACTCTTAATAAAATAATTACCAACAAAAATTATTGTGGTTCTCTATTAATGGCTACACTTATCGGTGCTGATGAGGCAGGAAATGTTCAGTATATCCCTGAACTATTTCAAAACCAAATTTCAGATTCAGTTGTGCAATCAATTAGTAATGTAGTTCCTCTCGCTATATGGAGGAATCCATGTGAAGCAGGTGAAGTTGATACAACATTACAAACAGATACCTGGTGGAACCAGTGTAGAAATGTTTCTGTTACTTCGCTGAGAATTATTAATTATAATCTTGGAGAAAGGGACTTTGGCTCTTCACAAAGAGTGCCCTTGCCATTGTTGGAAGACGCATGTGATTATCGTGTTGAAATAAAATTAATCATGGGTTGTATCTTGCCTTCAGGACTCTATGGTATTAGTGAATATGGCTTTGATGTGCAAATTTATGAAGATTCAAATCTATTCGCAGCAGGAACAATAAGGCTACTTGGTGGTATGAAAAAAGCAGAACTTATTATGCCAGCAGATTTAATCGCAGTGCCGCCAGAAGAAGATACAAACATGAGAATAAATTGGCATACTAGCAATATGGGATTATTAAATAAGTCACCTAAACAATGTGGAGAAGTGCAAGATAGATTAGGAGATGAAGGTTCACCACATAAAGGTTACCGACAACGAGATGTAAAATATGATTTTGTAGCCCGTGCATTCTTCATTGACCCAGTAACAGGAGCTAAGGTCACAGATTTTACTCCGGCGAAAGCCACAGTAACAATATATCCACCCCCAGGAGATACAGGAGGATATTCGTCTGATGGAACTGTAAATAGAGTTTTAACTGCACCTTCTCAACCTAAAGAAGAACAGAAAATAAAAATGTTCCAAAGGGAGTAAGGTGAATATTTTAGAATTAGAAAAATTTTATTAATATAGTTTCTGTATTTATTAGTTATACAATAAAAAATAGGTAATTGTCTTCATTGATTAGTATGCAAAATTATACAATTATTAAAAGGGGATGTATAGTAGGGTCAGTTTTTCTATTGCTTTTTTTATCTTGTTCCTTCGAAAAAAGGCAAGCAGAGTTAAGTAGTGTTACTATTGATAGTTCCCCTGAACAGGGAGCAACGGTTGTAATTTTTGGCGAAGAAAAAGGTGTGACTCCTTTAACTCTAACAAACATTCCACCCGGTTCACTTGAAGTAATATTGAAAAAAGAACGATATCAACGCACTGTTGAGACTTTGCTTCTGCGGCCCGGCGAACATGCAACATATACATTAGAATTAAAACCTTTACAGGGATATATCAGCTTTGAAACAGAACCACCAGGAGCAGAGGTTTTTCTAGATGGCAAAAAGATAGGAGTAACACCTATTTTTCGGTACCCTGTGGAAATTGGGCATAAAACCTATAAAATTTGTTTGACAAGTTATTATTCTGTGGAGGGAGATTTAGAGGTTAGAGAAGATTTCCAATATCCAATTAAATATATATTAAAGCCAATGGAAGGGACATTAAATATCCTTTCTCGTCCAACAGGTGGAATCGTGCGAATTAACAATGTGCCTCAAACGCAAAAAACGCCACTACAATTGCGTCTTCCTCCGGGAGAATATCTTATTTCTGTCAACGCTGATGGATTTCTTGAGGAATATACAAAAGTAGTGATTCAGCCGAATGAAGAGAAATCTATAACTCTGGTATTAAAAGAAGGAGAAACTCCTCCGGGAATGGTGCTTGTTCCCGCAGGCGAATTTATTATGGGAGAGAACGATAGATCTCCAGACGAATCTCCGAGAAGAAAAGTTTTTGTACCTGCTTTTTATATTGATAAATATGAAGTGACAAATGAAGAATTTAAAAAAGTTTTTCCAGAATATAATTTTCCGAAAGGACAAGAGAGATATCCTGTTGCGGCTATTTCATGGGACCAGGCGATGTCTTATGCTGCTCGAGTTGGAAAGCGTCTTCCTACAGAAATTGAATGGGAAAAGGCTGCTCGCGGTGAAGATGGAAGAGAATATCCATGGGGCAATGAATTTTCCGATTCATATTGTAATTCAAAAGAAAAAGAACTTGATGCTACTTCTGCAGTGGGAAGTTATATTGGAGGCGTTTCTCCTTATGGTTGCTTTGATATGGCGGGAAATGTGTATGAATGGGTTTCCGATTGGTACCAACGGTATGAAGGGAATCAATTTATTCGAAAAGAATACGGGCAGATTTATCGCATTTTGAGGGGGGGCTCATTTATGACCGACAAATTCGATGTCCGCTGTGCACGACGGCATTTTGACCGTATGGACGCCGACCGTGCTGACTATGGTTTTCGATGTGCAAAAGATGTCCCCTCAGCCACAATTGTGGGAAGATAATTTTTATTACGAGGTTTGTTTTGTGTAATATATATTCAAAATGTATTAGAATAATATGCTAAAAAAAATGGATATATAGAAAAATAGGTTATTTTTGTCAAGAATTTTCTTGACTTTGAAACTTTTTTGTAATACAATAATTATTAACAACGAATATTATAAGTGTAAAAAATGAAATGTTGAAAAGAGTTTACTTGGATAAAAAGGATATAATAAAATATTGATGAAGTAATTAACATAAGAACACTTTAAGAGTTAACTATGTCAGTATATACAACACGAAAAGGAAAAAAAAGAGTCGTTCTTGAGATAGGAACTTCTGCAGTTCGACTTTGTGAATTTAAAAAAACAAAGGCAGGTTTGCAGTTGACGAAATATTATGAAAAGCCTGTTCTTTATGACCCTCGATTAGAAGAAGAAGAGAAGAGAGACTTGCAGAAGAAAGCCATTGTAGAATTGTTTAAACAGGCAAAAGTGAAATCAAAAAAACTTATCTCAGCGGTTCCGGGGCAATCCGTATTTGTTCGAGTTCGTTCGCTTCCTCCTGTTACAGAAAGAAAAGTGGACCAGATTGTTAGATATGAGATTCAACAACAAATCCCATTTGATTTAAAACAGATAGCGATTGATTATCAAATTTTGGACCAGCCTGCTGGAGGTGGTTATGAAGTTTTAATGGTGGCGATAAAAACAGATGTTGTTGATAAGTTTTTATCTGTTCTTGGAGGATTGAAACTTCAGCCGGATATGGTTGATGTTATTCCTTTTGCTTCATATAGCTGGCTTAAGTATAACGGGGAATTACATGCACATAACGAATGTGTCGCTGTAGTTGATTTAGGTGCATCAAGCACAAATATTGTTGTTGAACGCGATGGAATTTTTAGAAATACCCGAACACTGAATATAGGTGGTAATGATATTACACAAGCCATTGCAGATACTTTCAATATTTCTTTTGAAGAAGCAGAAAAAATAAAATGCGAGAAAGGATTTGCTCCTACAGGAAATCCACAAATTGATGGTAAGGGTGGAGATGCTATTGGAAGAGTTTTAAATCGTTTGGTTAATGAGATTCAACGTTCCTTTTCTTATTTCCGTTCTCTCCCGGGCGGTGGACAGGTAACTCGTGTTTACCTATGTGGTGGGGGATGTGCCCTTCGGAATATAGTTCCTTTTTTACAACGTGCACTTGGGATAGATGTCCGAATTGCTCAACCTTTGAGCGGAATAGTAATCGGTCCAGATGCACAAACTGTAGCACAACATCCTGAAAGGAGTTGTGTCGTTTTAGGACTGGCTCTTCGAAATTGGGAAACAACAGCGTTGGAGATAAATCTTATTCCTCCTCGTATTTTAGAAATGCGGAGAAGGAAAGAGCAAGCCATTTATTGGGCACTTTCAATGGTTACGCTTGCTCTTATTATGGCATCTGTAATTCCTGTGCGTGCTGCCCAGAATAAAATAGTGAAACAAAGAATTGAAGAACTCCGTCGCTATGTTGCAATGTATGACCCTGAAGTGGCTCAAAATCCAACTATTACATCGCCATTAAAACAAAAATTGGCTGAAGCCAAGACAGAAATTGAAATTTTGAAAAAGAAAGTTGAATCTATAGATAAAGGAGTATATACGAGGAGATTTTGGCTAGATGAAATGGCATTAGTAATTTCAGCAAGGCCTCCTCGCACAGATAAAGATGGAATATGGTTTAGCACGGTTGAGACTGTCAACATCCAATCTCCACAGGCAGGTGGAGGTGGACCTGCAATGGCGAGAAGAAACATTCCTGGTGCTCCTCCGGGACAGCCGGCTCAATTAAATATTTCCGGATTTCCGGGAATTGGTTCAAAGGGTTTTGGGGCTGGAGCGGGCACATTGGGAGCAGGAGGTAGGCGGGGTGGTACCTCGGAAAGTGCACCACAGGGGTCTCAACAACCGCAGCAATTCCCACGAGCAAATGGATTTCGGATTATGGGACTGGCAACTTCAGATGCTGTTATAAAAACTTTTGTTGACAATCTTAAAAAGGTATCTCAGACTTTGCCAGAGGGCCTTGTATTAAGATGCAAGCAAGTGCTTTTTTCAGAAGCCAGTGTCCAGGTTGTACCGTTGGAAACATTATATAATGCCCAAACAGCCTTTCAAGGAAATACTGGTGCAGGTATGGAAACTTTTGGCGGGCAACAAAGGTTGGGAGCACCTTCTCAACAATCGAGACAAGCAACGACATTTTCAACCACAGGGCAGAATCTATTTACTTTCACAATTACAATTCAATTTGAAAGGACAAGTAGCGCACAAAATGTAACTTCAGGAGGAGGAGCAGGGAAATGAACATAACCATTTCAAGAGGAACTATTATTTATATTACCGTGCTACTACTTTCCTTTTCACTATTTGCAGGTATTTATTATTTCTTTTTGCAAAAGCAATTAGTAGAATACAAAAAAGACGAGGACTTAAAAAAGACCTATGAAGCAGCATTGATGGATTTGGAACAGACCTTTTCTCAGACAGACCCGGAAACCTTGATTCGCGAATGGCGGACACAAGTTATACCCTGGGAAGAAGCCTTAAAACAAAGGGCTAAATTTTTTAATATTAGTAACTGGGCAGAACACGAAGTTCCACCTAAAGAAGGCGTCATATTAAAGTTCTGGTATGAAGAACAAGCCCAAAAGATGGTACAACAGTTATACGAAAAAGTTGGTGAAAAAATGGGACGATATGACTTATTCCCACAGGATATACGAAGGTCACTAGGAGTCCTTACCCTTGAAGAGATATCCCGTCTGGATATTACAGAACAAATGGTCAATAAAGAATTGGCAAAACTTGCTTTTGGAATTAAGATGTGTGAATTTTTATTAGATTCTAAAATGGCAAGCATTGATGAAATTGTCTACTGGCCACCTATTATCCGATCACCAGATTTTGAAAAACTTTTATCTTTCTACTTATTTGGCATTCGTTGCACAATAACCATGAAAGATTTTGTTAACTTTGTAGAAGAAAAGATGAGATTGTCTGATAGATATTTCAATATTAATGCTGTTAGAATTCAGTATCCTTACATCGCTTATAATACAGAGCCTTTACTTCAAGTGGAACTTATTATTTCGCAAGCAAGTTACACTCCTCCTCCCAAAGAGGATATTAATCTCCAATATCGAGCACAAATGAGTGCAACAGCACCTGCTCGTCAGAGAGAAGCAGGGGCATCTGCCACCGCGGCAGAGCAAGCCGGTTTTTTCTCAAAAGCATGGAAATGGTTTAAACGAAATATTTTATATATGAATTAGAATTAATATTATGTTAGACAAAATACAAAAAATAGGAATGTGGTTTTGGTGGAACAAAGAAAGGTTTGTTCTACTTATATTGGTAGGGATATTAGGATACCGAGTATATGTAATTTTATATCCCCCACCAATTCCAGAGGAAAAACCTTATTCACCACCGAGGAAAGAGGTTTCCGATGAACTCAAACCTCCTATGCCGCCTTTACCACCGCCATTATCTATTCCGGGGTCTTACGCCTCTCTTTGGCGAGAAAATCCTTTTTGGTATTTTGCAGGAGAAGCGACAGGAAAGAAAACAGGCCAGCCAATTACTTCTCAGGAACTTGGAATTACACTCCTTAATATCCGACAAGTAGGGGAACGACTGCGCGCACAACTTCGCACTCGTTCTACTACAAAATGGTATGATGAAGGAGAAGAGTTTGAACAGTTTGTCTTGGAGCAAGTCAATCCAGAAGATAAAACAGTTGTTATATATTCAGAACAATATGGAAGAAGATTTACATTGGAAATGAAAAAATAAGGTGAAAGAAAAATGAAAAAGGCAAGTCATTTAGTAGATAATTATTATAGATATAATAAAAACTTCCAAACGGTTATTAACAAGAAACCACGGGAGGAAAAATTACGAATGGGTACCAATAAGAATTTTTATTATGAGATTATGATGAGTGGATTACTATTTGCGATTCTATTTATCTTAACGATAAATGGTGCTCGTGCACAAACGGGTACAGGGGATGCTACTGCAATTTCACCTGTTTCCGTTCAAGAAGCTACTCCTACTAATAGTAGTGTAGAAAATCCTGCCCCTGTTTCTGTTCAAGAATCTACCCCTACAACAGATAGTAGTATAGGAAATCCTGTACATGAAGAAAATGCAGGAACATATTTTCGTAGAGGTGTTGGATTATATAAAAAGGAACTCTATCGGGAAGCACTTACAGAATTTAATCGGGCTCTTGCATTAGACCCAAATCATAAAGAGGCACAGGTGTATCAGCAAAAATGCAATGCCCAACTTCAACTATCAATAGGTGAAAAACCTGAATCGGCTGCTTCACCTGCATTTGAAACTTTTCAACCAACAATGTCGGGTGAGGTGCCTGAAAAAACAGCAGAAGAACTAAAAAAAGAAAGAGTACAAAAATTACTTTCAGATGCTCAACGATATATGGAAGCACAAAAATTCGATGTTGCTGTAGAAATATATAACAATATACTCTTAATTGACCCGAAGAACGATTTAGCCCGTGAAGGACTTCATCAAGCAACAATTCAACTTTATCAGCGCTCTGTGAAAGACTCTGAAAGGGGAGTTGCAGAAGACCGTGCAAGAATCAGAGATTTTATGGAGAAGGAAAAACAACTTCCCGAAGGTGCAGATGCACGCGGTATAAAGCCATATAGATTTACCGTTCCTGAAATAGAAGAAGAAACGGCTCCTGTAACAAAAGTAAGTGAGTTGGAAAAAGCATTGGATTCAATTGTAAGTATTGAATTTGAAGCTATACACATTAGCGAAATAACATCATTTATTTCGGATAGTTATGGCGTTAATATCGTTATTGATAATCGTGCAGTAGAACCGCCATCAAAACAGCAGCAACCCCAGCAGGGTGGCACTCAGCCTGCACAACCGGGGGTGTTAGGAATGCCTACTGCACCGGGACAACCCGGTGGTTTGCGTCCACCAGGAGGGGTAGGAGCACCCGGTGCGGGATTAAGGCCAGGAATGGCTCCTGGAGGATTACAAGGTGGTCTGGGCACTATTGCAGGCACAGCTCCCGGCGCTGGATTGACAGCTGAGACATATTATGGTAGTAAATCTGATGGTATCGTGCCATATATTAGTTTAAAAGATATTACATTAAGAGAAGCGTTAAAAGCATTACTCCGACCCTTAGGCCTGGACTTTGCTGTTCAACCCGGATTTGTATGGATTAGTAAGCCTGAAATTATCCGTCAGGAAAGTTTTGAAGCATTAGAAACCCGATTTTATGAATTACGAAACATCGGTTCAGATATCTTATTTAAGTTAGTACTAAGGAATCCTTTTGGTGGTGTTAGTGGAGGAGGTGGTGGTTATGGTGGAGGTGGCAATTATGGCGGTTATGGCGGAGGTGGCAATTATGGTGGTTATGGTGGAGGTGGTTATGGTGGAGGCGGTTATGGTGGAGGCGGTTATCGTAGTGGAGGTGGTTATGGCGGAGGTGGTTATGGTGGAGGTGGTTATGGTGGAGGTGGTTATGGTGGAGGTGGTTATGGTGGAGGTGGTT
>CAZJTZ010000005.1:0-40535 GCA_964549105.1 uncultured Nitrospirales bacterium | reverse complement strand
ATCGTAGTGGAGGTGGTTATGGCGGAGGTGGTTATGGCGGAGGTGGTTATGGCGGAGGAGGTTATCGTAGTGGAGGCGGTTATGGTGGAGGCGGTTATGGTGGAGGTGGTTATGGCGGAGGCGGTTATGGTGGAGGTGGTTATGGTGGAGGTGGTGGTGGGAGAGATGTAACCTCATTAAGCAATATTTCAGATATGTTTGATACAATAAGCGACCAAGAAGTTGGTGAATTAGGTCCTATTGGTATTGTTCAGGCAGGAACAGGTGCTACTACCGGTTTAGGCACGCGTGGAACTTTAGCCACAGGAACATCTGCAACAGGTTATGGTGGTGTTACAGGAACGGCACAGTTAGGCCAAGGTGCAGTAGCAGGAACCGAAGAAACAACAATGTCTAGTTTGCAAATTCTTGCTGACGCAATACCCCCTATTAAAGAGCCGTATACTGGAGAAGTATTATCCAAGATGTCTTATAATGAATCTACAAATATGCTAATCGTTACTAATACACCAACCAATCTTGATAAGTTTGAGCAAGTTCTGGGACAAATTGATGTGACACCTAGACAGGTTAGTATTGAAGCAAAGTTTTTGACAGTTCGAGTTCAAGACTTGAATAAAATTGGCTTTAACTGGTCAGGCGATTTAAGTGACTTAAATAACCGAGCCCGTCAAAATGACTATTTAGCAGACCAGACCTATAGTTATGATATAAATGGTGATGGAGTAGATGAAGAAATTCCTTTCTATACCAGACCCGATGGCAGTTCCGTGATTCGAAATTCTGTTACTCAAGGGACATTAGCAGGGGCAATTAATCCCTCTGTTTCTGCCGCATCCGTATCTACTCTGAATTTAGTTACAAAAATTATTGATAATGCTGACGGTGACAAATTAAGTGTTACATTTGATTATCTAAATAATTTAGAGGAATCAGAACTGTTAAGTGCACCTCGGGTAACAACAATGAACCGTAAGCCTGCTGTAGTTGCTGATTTCCAGACAGAATACTACATAACGCAAGTATATAATGAAGTATACATATCCGAAGGAGGATTTGGAGGTTCACAAACACAGTCAGTTATTTCTGAACCTCAGTTTACTCCATTTAATTTTGGTATTGCACTTTCTGTTACTCCGCAGATTCGTGATAATGACCAGGTCCGACTCTGGTTAAATCCTGAAGTCCGCACACGAGTTGGAGAAAAGGAGTTTGAACAAAAAAATATTGTCGGAACAGTGGAAAGTTCAACAAAGATTATTTTGCCTACAACATCATGGCAAGCCGCATGGACGAATGTCGTGGTTCACGATGGTGATACGCTTGTATTAGGTGGTTTAGTTCAGGATAAAACGATACATAGCAATCAAAAGATGCCGTATCTTGCAGATATTCCTCTGATTGGTTTCTTCTTCCGTGGAAAGTCCAAAGAGGTACAACAGTCCAGTTTGTTAATCTTTGTTACACCAGATATTATTGATACTACGGGTGCAAGATTCTTTAGCGTTGGCAAAGAGGAAGCATCATAAAAATTTGTAAATAGAGTCGCAAAAAAAACAGAATCCCTTAAATGCGTTAGTAAATTATATTTAGGGGGGAGAGTTAGCGTATAGCTTGATATGTGGCTTTGCTTATATGATTTACTATGGAAGATAGTTGCTCCCTTATTAAAAATCTATTTTCGACTGAATAAGAAATATCTTCCCTTAAAAAATAGATTTGCACCCCCTATTCCTGATGTGATAAACCCTGTCTGGATACATGCTTGTAGCGTTGGAGAGGTAAATCAAATTGCAACAGTAATCGAGAACTGGCTAAGAGAATTTCCAGATATTCCTCTTCTATTAACAGTCAATACTATAAGCGGTTTTCAACAAGCAGAAAACAAATACAAAAATTTGCCCATTTATATTACATGGTGTCCTTTCGACCATCCTGAATCTGTAAATTCTTTTATATCTCAGGTAAAGCCCCGTCTACTTATTCTGGTAGAGACAGAACTCTGGCCTAACCTGATTTTGAAGACTAGGTATTCGGGTATCCCCATTGCCATTATTAATGGACGAATAAGCGACCGATTTCTTAGTTCTTACCGATATGGAAGTAAAATATACGGAAAATTGTTAAAACAAGTAGATTTGTTTTTAGTCCAAACAGAGGAATATGGGAAACGATTCATTGAATTAGGTGCTCACCCTGATAAGGTTCATACAGTAGGAAATATAAAATATGATTCAGTTGCTACCGAAATAGATTTGCGAAATAGAAATAGATTGAGAATTTCTCTGGATATTCCGATAGATGGCAAAGTGATTGTTTTCGGTAGTCTTCGCGATAAAGACGAGGAAGTTGCCCGAAAAATATGGGTTGACCTCAAATCCAGAATACCCGATTTGTGGCTTATTCTTGCACCGCGTCATCCTGACAAAAAAAATGCAATTTTACCCCTTTTCAAAGATGAACCTGTGCTCCTACGAAGTGAAAACTTGAACGGTAAAAAGAGGCAAGGAGAAAAGATTATTATAGTAGATACTATTGGAGAATTAATACTCTTTTATTCAATTGCGACAGTCTCTATTATAGGAGGGAGTTGGTTTCCTGGGGTAGATGGGCACAATCCATTAGAGCCTGCCGCTTTAGGGGTAGTGCCTATTTTTGGACCTTATATGAAAAATTTTCAAGAACCTGCAGAAACACTGTTAAAAGATAATGGTGCTATTCAGTTAAATGATTATACAGAGTTGTCAGCAGTATTAGAAAAATTGCTTTCTTCGCCCTATGAATCTATAAACTATGGGACACGAGCCAGAAAAATTGTTTTACAAAATCAAGGTGCTATTCATCAGACCATCCACTTTCTTCAAGGGCTTATTTCTGTATAATATTAATATTCTCTGACCACTTTTTATTTTGACCCTTGTTTGTATGAGAATAGCACTATGAATAGGACAATGTTTTTAGATGGTTTCTAATAAGATAAAATACAAAAAGCGTTCAGATTTTTTCACAGCAATTTTACTCCTTTTTCCTTCGCTGTTGGTGCTAATCCCCTTTTTTATTGTTCCTCTTTTTTATGCTCTACAGTTAAGTTTATGGGGAGGTAAGAGAAACACTGGGGTATTTGTAGGATTAAAAAACTACTGGGTTGCATTTCAGAACCCTATGTTTTGGCAAAGTTTAAGGGTGACTCTCTATTACGCAATTCTAACCGTTCCCACCACATTAATTTTAGGTTTTTTTGTTGCCTATCTACTCTCAAAGATTTTTCGAGGTAGGGCATTTCTGAGGGTATTGTTCTTTGTCCCTTATGTGACTTCAACCGTTGCTGTGGCGATGGTCTGGCGTATCTTTTATAATCCCCAATTCGGCTTTTTCAACTCAATACTTGATTTGTTTGGTCTTTCATCGCAACAATGGCTATTAGAACCGCGTGGAATTCTAAACATCTTGTCCGGTGGTTTTATCAGTCCTCAATGGGGTCCCAGCCTTGCTTTAGTCTGTATATCTTTATTTGATATATGGCATAACTTTGGTTTTGCCGTAGTAGTTTTCCTTGCTGCAATGAGCACTTTGCCCAAAGAATACTATGAAGCCGCACAGATAGATGGGGCTCGGCCTTTACAGGTGCTATTTCACATTGAATTACCCTTATTAAGCCCAACCTGGCTCTTTTTAATTACAGTCCAATTGATTCGCTCTTTACAATCATTTAGTAGTTTTTATGCTTTAAGTCCGTCCAGCGGCAGAACGATGGGAACGACAGAGAATTTAATGTTACATATCTACTCACAATTTTATGAATATGGCTATTGGGGCTATGGCTCAGCAGTAGCCATTCTTTTAAGTATTTTTATTATGGCTTTAACCTTTATACAATGGCAATGGACACGGCGATATGTATTCTACCAATAATCTTCAAAATATCGAATCGAGACATATTTTTCCTTTTCGCACACCATCTCATTACTTGGGAAAAATGTTTATTTATTTATGTTTAACCTTTTTAGGTGTGCTGGTTAGTTTCCCCTTTTTGTGGATGATTACAGCCTCATTCAAATCATTGGAAGAAGCCACATCTCCCTCCCTCTGGATTTTCCCAACCCAATGGCAATGGGAAAATTGGATTTATGTTTTTCGCTCTGCTCCATTTGGTAGATATTTTTTTAATTCATTTTTCGTCGCAGGCATTGTTACTATTGCTGTCAGCATCAACTCCATATTGGCAGGTTATGTATTTGCACGGCTGAAATTTCGTGGCAAAGGTTTGCTCTTTGCACTGATTATGGCTACAATGATGGTTCCCTTTGAATCCATTCTTATCCCCAATTTTATTTTGATTAGCAAACTAGGCTGGTATAATACCTACGCTGGTCTTATCGTTCCGTGGTGTGCCAATGCGTTTTCAATTTTACTCATTCGCCAGGCATTTATGACTGTTCCTAATGATTATTATGAGTCTGCTCAAATTGATGGCTGTGGACATTTTTCTTTTCTATTATATCTGTCCATTCCTTTCGTCAAGCCTGCTTTAATTACAGTAGCCTTATTCTCTTTTTTAGGTAGTTATAATTCGTTATTATGGCCATTGATTATTACTGCGGATGAAACAAAACGAGTAGTTCAAGTAGGTTTGACTGTATTTTCTGGTGATGCAGGAATTAGGGTAAATCTACTTATGGCTGCATCAACAATTGTGGCATTGCCTACAATATTAATTTATCTTATTGCCCAGAGATATTTTTTTCAGGAATCCATTCGGGTCGGATTGAAAGGATAATTATGTTTATAAGAATGGCAACGGACAATAAAATTTATCTCTCTGCTATGCTTATTATACTTGTGTGTGGGACTGGCTGTTTCTTTTATAACAAAGCAGAATTTGTCCCTATAAATGATTCGCAGGTAGTATTCTGGGATAGACAAACCGCAGAAAGTGCTACATTTATCAGAACAAAAGCAGATGAGTTTAATAGACTTTATCCCGGCTTACCCGTAAAGGTTGAAAGAGCAGGAAACTATACAGAAATATTCCGAAAAGTATCAGCAAGCATTCAGGCACGCAAACTACCAGCACTGGCAGTTTCGTATGAGAGCATGACCAGTGAATACATTCCCACAGGTGCCGTAGTTCCAATAGATGAATATATAAATGACCCAGAAATAGGGCTTTCACAGGAGGAACTACAAGATTTTTTTCCTGCTGTCATTGAAGCCAATCGCTACCCTACTTTTGACAACAAACTTTATTCTTTCCCATTAGCAAAAAGTGTGCTTGTTCTATATTACAACATAGATGTTTTGAAAGAAGCAGGTATTTCATCTCCTCCAGAGACCTGGGACAATTTTTATAAAGATTTGCAAATCGTGAAAACAAAATTGGGGAAAAAAGGGTATGCCGTTTCAATAGACTGTTCTACTCTTGACGCAATGATTTATAGTTTCGGAGGTAAAATTATAAAAGAGAATAAAACTTTATTTGATTCTCCTGAAACAATTCAGGTCTTCTCATTTTTGCAGCAACTTGTTAAGGAAGACCTTGCTTATATGATTACGCCGGGGACTTTCGACGACCAGGTTGCTCTGGCAAAAGGCGAAATCGCTTACATGATTCGTTCAAGTTCTTTGCGAATTGGACTTGAATTGTTGGAAAAAGAAAATCCTTTCCATTGGGGTATTGCTCCACTCCCCCATGCTGAACATATAACACCTGTTACAGTCCTATTCGGTCCCAACATAACAATTTTCAAAACAATACCTGAGCAGCAGAGAAGAGCATGGTCATTTGTTAAATTTATGACATCGAGAGAGAATACCGTTCATTGGGCAATAGAAACAGGATATGTGCCTATTCGGAAATCATCTGCGGAAGACCCGACCCTCCAAAAATATTGGCAGAGCAAACCCTTTGCAAAAGTTCCCTTTGAATGTTTGAAGTTTGCAAGACCTGAACCCAACCCATCGGGCTGGCAGCAAATCAGGGATATGGCAGAAAGTGCAGAGTTAGAAGTGCTTACTTTAATGGATACACCAGAAAATGTTTGTAAAAGACTAAAAAAGAAAGCCGATGCAGTATTAAACCTTCCATAGAATTTCTCCGGGTTCTATTTGCTAACATTTAAAATCTATGATAATATATGTCAGGTCCTAAAAAGGAAGAAAAATGAGTAGAATAAAAGGGGTGCATATACTTTTGGGGTTATTAATCTTCCTATTGCTTGTTTCTTTCTTCGTGTTTCATTTCAATCCGTTTTGTATAGTAAACGAGTTTATTCAAAACAAAATATGCAATCCAAAATCACCTCCTCATGACATAAGAGATAATAATTATTCAAATCTACTGCAAATGACAATGATGACTCTTGATGATGACCCGCTTGTTTATTATAAGCACACTAAAAAACTGGTTCGAGAAGCATGTGTTGCCATTGAAAAACATAAAGATAACTCTCCGGAAGCATTATTTATTACATCCGTCCAACTTATTCGAGAGAATGAATTTGCTGAATCCTTTGACCTGCTTTACGAAATTGTAGATAAATATCCAAATTGGTGTGAAGCCTACTGTTATCTGGGGTATATTGGATTCAAATACGACATTACTCCTCTGGACAGGTCAATCGAACATTTGAAAAAGGCTATCAAATGCAATCCTCAAAAAGCACGATATTATTCCTTTTTAGCAACGGTATATCGCCATAAATATAAAGATTCACAGGACAATCAATATCTTAATCTGGCAAAGGAAAATTTTGAGTTGGCTTTAAAATTAGACCCAGAAGATTTGAATGCTTATAACAATTATGCAAACTTTTTAGTGGAAATTGGTGATTATGAAAAGGCAGAGCAATGTTATAAGAAGGCTATGTCTATTTACCCTGAACATGGAAAGCCTTACTACAATCTGGCATGCCTCAAAGCACTGCAAGGCGATAAAGTGTCCGCAATAAAATATTTAACAGAAGCACTGAACAAAAATCCAGACTTCAGGTATGATGCCAAAAATGACCCTGACCTTGAAATCCTTAAAAACGACCCTGACTTCATAGAATTGATATACAATTATCACGGCGATACGCCATTAAATTTAGAAAAGATAGAACAGAATTCTATTGAGTAAAATTATTCCAAAGTAAGGTTCCAAATAAAGGATTTTACTGTCAGGGTAGCCAGGTAAGACGCAAATAACGCAAAAGGGGGATAAGACATAGAGATTCTCCCTATTTGCATCTTACTCGGCGGCCTGTGCGGTTAATCTCTTAAACCTAATTTTTTACCGGACAGAGTTTAGACAGCCTATATTATTCTCTCAGTATTGCCAATTAAGAATGTAAGCCAAATAGAGATATTTACTACTGCACTAAAAGATATATTGTATTGTCTACCTCAATATTACAATGTTTAAAGATACTTCTTAAATCTTTTATTAGAGAGGAGTATCATCTTTTTCTGATAAAATTCCATAAAAAAGAGAAGAACCGAAATCGGTTATTTTTCCTTGTATAAGTGTGGCTATTTTCTGACCGGTTAGTTATTTTTTGCTTTTTCTTGATGTTATTTTCTGATTGGAAGTAAGATAAAAATTCTTCCTCCGATATAATATGTAGGTTATTGATTTGTTTTTGAATATACTGATGATTTGCCAGCAATTGGAGGCATTTATCACAATTCAAAAGGTGCTTTTCTGTATCCATAATGTTTAAGGCACTCAGTTCATTATCTAAATAAGGTGATAAGTATTTATACACCGCGGAGCACAGTTCCTCTTCTTGCAAAAATGGGATACTCGGCTCCTTTGCTAATGATATTCTTAAAAATTCCCTTGTCTCTGTCAACGACAGGCTAATTTCATCTCGGTGCCGAATCATAATTGTTTCTAAATCGTGATAAGAAAAGTCCCCTTTTATTCTTAGAAGATAAATGAATCGTTTTTCAGAAGAAAGTTGTTTTAGTGTATGAATAAATGGGTTGGAGAGGACTGTATCATTATTCCTATGTTGTGAAACATCACTCCTTGATTTTTTGAGGTCTTTGATAAGCCGTTGTGCTGTAAAAAAAAGTGATACTTTGGGCGTCAGCAGAGAAGGTGAGTTGATTTGTTCAAGACTGCGGTCTAATACCTGGTGTAAAAGTGCAAGAATCTGGGTATCATTAATCCCATCTTCTAACCAAAAAATTTCATATAGAGTCATACCATACTTCTGTAATAGTCCATTGAACAAATCAGTAGGTAGATTCCCAGTCGAATGTTCAAGTTGTTTATTTATCTCCTCTTCCGATATTTTAATGTCAGAAACCATTTTAAGGTTCACTCCTCTATATGATATTTTACATCATAATACTATTTAAATGTAATTTTTTTGAACAAAACAAAAATAAATCGGATTTTATTTATGGAAAAAGATTCAATATTAAAAATGTTTAAAGAACCTCCGCGTGAGTATTCGTTAATGCCTTTCTGGTTTTTAAATGACGAATTAGAGGAAGAAAAGATTCAACAATATTTAACCGATTTTTTAAATCATGGGGTTTATGGGCTTGTTCCCCACCCGCGGATAGGACTTCCCAGAACTATTGGTTTTATGTCAGAACGATGGCTTTATTTTTTAAGGATTATTATTGAATTTGCCCATAAACAAGATATGAAAATAATCCTCTATGATGAAGGGATGTATCCCTCCGGTTCTTGTGCAGGAAAAGTAGTTGAAAAAAATCCTAAATATGCGGCTCGTGCCCTGGTGCGACGGAAGAAAGATTCTATTCCGTTAAAAGATGATGAAGAACTAATCTTTGTCGCAGACGAATATGAATATGTGCATACTCGGTCTATGGGTAAAATTCGAGGTGTCCATTTCGGGGCAGATGACGGTGAACCTGAAGCACCTCCTGCTGGTGACATTCTAAACCCTGAAGCAGTAGCACTTTTTATACAATTGGTTCATGAAAAATATTACTCTGAATTTAAAGAATACTTTGGCAATACAGTTATTGGCATTTTTACTGATGAACCCAATCCATTAGGAAGACGAGCCATTAAAGAAGCAGTACCGTGGACATGGGGAATGCTCGATTTTATTTCAAACACTCTGGGATATGATTTCAAACCCTTTATCCCAATGCTCTGGGGTGAGGAAACAGGCGACTCACAAAAAGTGCGTCAGGATTTTTATAACGCTGTTCAGAAGAGGTTAGAGCAATCTTTTTATAAACCTTATAGCGACTGGTGTGAGAGTCATAGCGTTGCTTTAACAGGACACCCCAACAGTCCTATGGATATCCATACATTAAAATATTTTCACATCCCCGGACAGGATATTGTCTGGCGTTATGTAGAGCCGTTTAATGTAAACAGTATTGAAGGTCCTGAATCTACGGGACCAAAATGTAGTGCCTCCGCAAAATTGCACTATAATCGCAAACGAAATATGAATGAATGCTTTGGTGCGTATGGCTGGGACTTTAAGTATGAAGAGATGGAATGGCTTACAGGTTGGTTATTGGTTCGTGGTGTAGATTTATTAGTGCCTCATGCCTTTTATTATTCTATCGAAGGTCCTAGAAAAAATGAGCGTCCTCCGGATGTTGGTCCTCACAATGTCTGGTGGGATAATTACAAAAATTATGCAGATAAATGCCGACGATTGTGCTGGTTTATTGGGGAAGGGACATCTGTAGCTGATGTGGCTATATTAGCCGATGTAAATCATTTACCATGGAACGCAGCACGGGTATTATTTGAAAATCAGGTTGATTTTTTCTACCTTGATATGGACACACTTCTTAATTCCGCAACAGTTTCAAATGACTGCATACAGATAGCGTCCATGAAGTATTCCTTGTTGATAGTAGATGATTTTGAAAAAATACCTCTTGAAATTACTCAAAAATTAGAACCTTTTATAAAAGCAGAGCGTGTCATTAGTTATCAAAAAACATTATCAGAAATAAAAAATTATGCAAATACCCCAACTAAATTGACTGAGTTTATAAGAAAAAATGTGCCAATTGATGTATTGATATATCCGCCTACCACAGATATACGGTATTATCATGCGGTAATTGATGACATACATGGTTATCTATTTTTTAATGAAGGGAAGGATAATGTTCAGGCGAAAGTTAGCACACGGGTTCAGGGTGAGTATATTTGGTTAGACCCTGCATCAGGAGAAGCGAAACCGATAACCCCTTCAAACAATCTAATATTGAAATCAGGGGAGATGGTTTTACTTCTCGTTTTTCCGTATAAAAATTCATCAATGTAGAGGAAAGTTAGTAAATGTTAGGACTCTCAATTTATGACTGGATTGCTATTATTGCTTATTTTGTCATTATCTCTTTCGTCGGTGTTTGGTTTTCACGGAATATTCGGAATATGCACGATTTTTTTATGGGGGGTAATCGTTTTGGCAAAGTGACAATGGTATTCTTTTCATTTGGCGCAGGAACCAGTGGAAATGATGCCGTCGGCGTTTCTTCAAAGGTTTATACCAATGGCATTTCTGGAATCTGGTATCAGTGGCTATGGCTATTTTGCACACCTTTCTACTGGCTTATTCCGCCTATTTTAAGACGGATGCGTATCCTTACTATGGGCGATTATTTTGAGGCTCGATTCAGTCGCAGCGTAGGTGCTCTTTATGCGATAGTGGGAGTCGTTCAACTGATGGTAAATATCGGTGTAATACAATTAGGGGCAAGTGCTACGATTGAAGCCTTGACAAATGGAGTTATTCCCAAATATATGACCATCCTTTTTATGAGTAGCGTTTTTATCCTCTATGGAGTTGCAGGGGGTTTGGGTGCGGCAATCATTACCGATTTTATTCAGGGAATTTTGACAGTCATTTTTTCTTTTATGCTACTTCCACTTGTTTTTCACGCGGTCGGAGGAATGGAAGGCTTGAGAGAAAAGATAGGCAATCCAGACATGTTGCGTTTAGTTGCTCCCGGAGAAATTAACCTGTTTTATATCATCGTCCTTTGCTTCAATGCGTTAATAGGTGTTGTTACACAACCTCATATCCTGGGCAATTGTGCCGCAGGAAAAACTGAGATGGACGGAAGAGTCGGTTTGACCGGGGGAAATTTATTAAAGCGTCTCTGCACGATTACCTGGGCGTTCACAGGATTATGTGCCGTTGTTATCTATCCCAATCTGACAGGGAAACAAACAGACCAGGTATTTGGAATGGCTGCACGCGATTTCTTACCCGGTGTGGCTCCCGGATTATTGGGATTATTCATCTCTGCCCTTATAGCATCTGTGATGTCGTCATGCGACGCTTTTATGGTTTCCTCATCTGCATTATTCACTCAAAATTTATATCGCCGTTACTGGGTCAAAGATAAATCAGAACATCACTATATTACCGTAGGAAGGGTTGTTTCCTGTGTAATTGTAGTAGTAGGTATTATATTTGCCCTGCAAGTGCCCAATGTCCCCAGAGGATTAGAGATATTCTTTTCACTGCAAGCAATGATGGGTCCTATTTTCTGGTTAGGCTTATTCTGGCGAAGGACAACCTCGCAAGGTGCCTGGGCTTCTACTCTGGGCAGTTTTTTTGTGTTTGCATTAACTTCTCTACCCATGTTCCAGCAGTGGGCTGTCCAAAATCTACCAGAATTTATGCTCTGGGAAGGAAAATTACGCCTATCCTGGCAAATGACTTTCTACCTGACAACAGGCTTTTCGCTGGGTATTCTCGTAAGCCTACTAACCAAACCTATTCCTGAGGAAAGATTGAATCGTATCTATACCTGTATTCATACACCTGTCAGATTTGGTGAAAAACATATCGCCCCGTTCACCCTTCCACCAGGGGTAGAGCCTGTAATACCCAAAAAACTATTCCCACTTAAAAATTTAGAAATCCCCTACCCTTCCCGTCAAAGTATGATTGGCTTTATAGTTGTCTGGATTATTGTTATCGCCTTAATCACTTTTGTTAAACAGATTGTATAGCTCTACCTTTTCTCTTAGCCAACCAGCAAGACAACATTTATTCTTCCTGCCTGGCTGATTCTAAAGATTCTTCCTTTTCCAGAATGATTAGAAAGTCGTTATAACTCTTTCCGTGATTTGGTGTAATAGATACAACTTCCCACCCTGCTTCTAATAGTCGGTCTAACTCATTTTTTCCACGACCATTTGATTCAACAATAAGAGATGTTTGCATAGTTTTCTCCTCCACCTTTTGTTTGTTTTTTATTTTTTATTCTAATAAATTTTCAAAACAATCATATCGAAAGATTGTATTGTATAACAAGTCAGTATGAAAGTAGCCAAATTGATTTTGTAATAAAATGCCAAATAAAATAGTTAATGATGTGAGGTTATTATGTCAGAAAAAGTTTCCCTATATGAAGTTTTTTATCGGTTCAATCGTGACCCGTTCCCAGTTACGGTGGAACCCGATTTGTATTTTCCGCTGAAAAATCATAATGAAGCACTTTTATCTATCTATGAACAAATTAATAAGAATCAGGCAACAGCAGTTGTCTTAGGTGAAGCGGGAATAGGGAAGACGATGCTTTTCCGAAAAATGTTAAGTTCTCTCTCCGAACACCCAGAGAGTTATAACATTATATATTTAGAAGATGTGGGTATAGATTGGACAACTCGAAGATTTTTTACGGAGATTTTGAATGCAAGTGGTTTTACTGTGGATTCTGTTAGTAGTCTTCCTCATACTGTTGAACAGTGGCTTAAAGTTCTTGTGGAAAACAAGGAGCAGACAAATGTTCTTTTAATTGACAATTCGCAACACTTAATACTAAATGGACAGTTAGAATTGCTATCTTATATTAATACTTTTGAAGTCAATGGCAGAAAAATATTCAATACAGTTTTGTTTGCTAATGCTTCCTGGGAAAATACAATACAGAATGTGGAAGATTTTAAAAAACAGATTTCTGCTTTTTGGAACCTTACTCCCATAGAAAGAGAAGAATTCCCAAGTTTTATACAACATTGTTTGGATTTGGCAGGATATCTTCCTGATTTAGGTCCCAATTTTACACCGGAATCAATGTTAGTTATGTATGCCTTTACACAAGGGCATCCAGGACAAATGGTAGTTCTTTCAAGAAATATCCTTAACTATTGTGCTGAGAATGAAATAAGGGAAATAAAACCAGAAATTGTTATTGAGATAATTGAAAAAACGATGTCTATCACTTCTGAAGTGCGAGCCCGTATAGCAGCCATATCAATAGACGACACAAAAAAACGATTGAAGAGAGAGGATATAGAAAATTTATCCAGAGAAGAACTTGAAAAGCAGGTTCGCGAAATGAAAGCCGCAGAACTATTACTCAAAGATTTTCAAGATAATATTTAATTTGTGTTATTCAACCTATTTTTTATCCTTTTGATTAATTATTCTGATGGATTAGGATTAAAAGTGTCCCTCAATAAATATTTTCACAAATTTTTTTTAATTCATCTAAAGATATTGAATCGCCGAATGGTTTGATAGAGGACTGGGCATAGAGTTCTTCCAGATGTCTTTTATGTTCTGCACTGAGTTGGGCATAAGTAATAAGTGAGTTTATGACATCTAATTGTTCTAAATGTTGATAATTTAGCCTCTGTGCGGGTTTGTTGTTATTTAATAAAACAGGATTATCTGTTTCACCGTTATATCGTTTGAGTAGGTGTTCAAGTTTAATATTGGTTAAATTATTAACAGGTAGAGCACTTGTTTTGTAGTGTTCTGTAAAACTATCTGGGGCGAGAGACCATTCAAGTTTTGTGTGTCCTGCCACAGGTGAAGGACCTCCTTCATCAAGATAAACAAAAGACCATTTTGCCGTTTCACTCCATGGTTTATCTATTTTCTTGGGTTTAAGTTTTGGCTTTTGCTTACTATCTATAAGCATTTCCCGAGTAATTTCATAACTGTTTTTCTGGGGTTGAAGTAAAAATATCTCATATTCCGACTCTGGAATTAATTCTTCAAAGACCTTTTTAGCAAGTGGACAAAAATTGAGTTTATCAAAATCCCGAGTATAGCCAGTAGGGAATAGTGTCTCATCAAACGGTCTTACATACTTTCGGGTCATTTGTTCTATGGGTACAAGCATATCGCCAGTAGCACAGGTTATCATTACAGGATTGGTAATTAAATGCAAGTAGGAAATAGGGCTCAGGTAATACCAACACTCATTGTTCAAATCTTTGGGAAAATATTTATAACACATATCTGCCAAACCCATGACAGAAGCAAGCACAGGCATAGCGGATTGGTCCACAGGTTTTTCAGGTTCAGATAAGGTTCTATTTGTCTCAAAGTAAGCAAAGTTATATGCCCAATTAACCACAGGCACTTCTGCATGTGTAGCAATCACAGGAAAGAAATCCGCACTCATTGCCAGAGCCATATACCCACCTTGACTGCCACCATCAATTAAAATATGAGATGCGTCTACAATAGGCAATCGCTTCACCCACTGGATAATGGCGCGTGCTAAATTATAGCCATTTCCTAATGCCGCATCTATTGGTGATTCTCCCTTTTCATCTGTATAAACTGCTGTGGAAACTATCCAGCCTTTATGTGCCCACTGTTTTGCGTCCGAAATACCTTTCTCGTAATGCACATAGCAGAAGGCAGGTAAAATTCCTTTTTCTTTTAATTCTTTAACAGGTATAACAAGCCTCGCAAGACCCGTTTTATTATCCCCCTCTAATCCGATATAGGGTATACGGACTGTAACGATTTGATAGCCCCATTCATTATTTACAGAAACGACCGTAGCACCTGACTCTAATTGTGTTTCACTCTGTATTAATGGCTCTGAACAACAAGAGACATGAAGGCAAAGAATAGTAAATATGAAAATGAGCAAAGGAATATATCGCCGTGTAATTTGAAATAATGAATATGGCATAAATAAAATCCTTATCATAGAGGTTTGATTCGAATATTTCTAAATCCACAGTAATTGCCGTGGTCTGTGACTCCTATAAATCCTTTCCGTAAACGATACTTTAGTTCCTCAACCTCATCAAAATTAACATCTTGAACTATCTGTCCGTTCAGTGTTACCTTGACATGAGAACCATTACAGATAATTTCGAGGTTATTCCATTCTCCATCTGGTTTCATTGCTTTTACTTTAGGTGGAATCACTTTGTAAATAGCACCTGTGGTATCGTCTGTTAAATCGGTTCTGTCGCTATCTCCTAATATTTGAACTTCAAAACCAATTTTCGAGGCTCTACTTGCACGCGGTGCCCAAATCCATACGCCTGTGTTGCCACCTTTTTCTATCATCCATTCCAATCGTAGAATAAAGTTGTCATAACGATTACAAGTCATTAAGGCTTTCCCACCCTTGCTCTTCCATTCGATAAACCCTTTCGGATTTACAGTGAAAGAATCATGATTATCCCCCAAATACCACCAGCCGTTTAGTGTCTTTCCATCAAAAAGAGGAATAAAACCCTCCTGCCTTTCCTCTTCTGTCAATATAGAAGAGGCTGTGTTGATGTCAATCTCTGTGCATGGAGTATTTCTTGCAAAGGCTTCTTCAACAAGATTTAAATTATCTTTTGAATAGGGAAGCATAAAATGTGTTTTTTGTATTTGTTTGTCAGGGACAGAGAGAAACACTGTCCTTTCCAATGGAAGATTTGCTTGATTTGTATTCTCAGACAAAATCAGGTCAGCATTTTTCTTTGAAATTACAACACCATATTTATTGATTTTCTTCAATGCTTTTGTCCATTCTTCTGCGTGAGGGCCATCTGTCCAGTAGACAATGGTTAGCAATCCCTTAAAGTTTTGTTTGAGAGCATTAAATATAGGGTCTTTTCTGCTAGGCTTTGTGTTGGGTGCAATTCGCAAGACTACAGTCATATATTGGTCTTTGGCTCTGTCTGCATAAGTTTTAATAGTTTCAATTGTTTTGCTATCTACTGTATTAGTATTCGCATCATTGAAAAGGTCCATCGCAACAGCGTTACCACCAACTTCCGCAATACTGGCTAAAAGAGGGACCATCGCTTTTAACTCAGCACCCTTCTGGGCTGCATCAGGGACATAAAAGGCTTGAAGAGTATATGTGTCTTTACCACGATATAAGGTTCCGTCTTTAATATGAAATTCCCTATCCTTAAAGGAGAGAGAATAACAGGAAGTGTAAAGACACAAGATAAAAAGTGCGACAATTGTTAAGATAATGCTTGTTCTATATTTCATTGTTCCATTCCTTTTTGTTTAAATTTATTAATTCACAAAACACTATATACGATTTCAAAGAATGTCCTATATGATAAGTTATGAAGGTGTATAAAAGTGGAAGAATTTTTGTAATATATACTGAGTTAACCTGATGGCTGGGTATAGATAAGGGGTCAGGTAGGTTTTGTAAAGTTTGTAAACCTTCAATCTCTTCGTTCTTTAAAGTTCTATCGGAAGGACAATTTGGGCATACTACCCCTCCCTGCCAGGAGAAATGATTTGCATGCTGAACGGTTTTTCCACAACGGACACAAATCTGTAACTGGGGTTCAATACCGTTATGTGCAAGTATTCGCCATAAATGCCAGCATGTAATAAAGACATTTAATTCATCATTATCGTTCATATTGTTTAACTGGCTTAATGCTTTATGAACCTGATTGTATGTCTGAAGTGCGGTTTCCTCTACCTCCGTCATCGAAAATGCAGTTTCTAAAATCAAACTCGCAAGAACTTGTTTGTAAATATCCTTTTTTAATTCGGGATAACTATTAACGAGAATAACCTCAGTTAAAGTTTGCACTTCACGAGTAGGTTTCCATGTATAAAAAATTTCTACCCTGTTTAAACGGTCTAAGGCATGAGCCCAGTAACTATTTTTTCGTCGGACCCCCTTAGCAATGCAAGACAATTTCCCTTGCTGTGCTGTTAGAAATTGAACAATTCTACTCGTCTCACTATAGTCATATAGATTAACGACAAATGCTTCAGATTGGTTTATAGGCATATTGTGTTTCTATCTTATAAATTGTAGTAATCGGTAATCCTTTTTACCAAATCGAATAACTAACAACTTTCCACCAAGCAAATAGTTCTCATTGACTTTGAACCCTTCCTCTGTAACCCTCTCATTATTTAAGTATAGACCACCATTTTTAATGAGTCGTTTCCCTTCGCTTTTACTTCCTAAAATGCCTGTATTCACCAGGAGGTCTAGAAGGAGTTGGTCCTCTGTTATAGAATTTATTGACACTTCTGCATGGGGGACATCGCTAAAGACATCTTCTAATACTGAAAGTTCCAACTGGTATAAATCGCCTCCAAACATAGCCTCACTAGCACGAATAGCACTTTGTAACGCAGTTTCTCCATGCACCATTTTCGTTATCTCAGCGGCTAATGTTTTTTGAGCAACCCTTTTGTGGGGTTCTGTTTTAATTTGTTCTTCTAACTCCTGAATTTCTTTTAGAGAAAGTAGAGTAAAATATCTAAGATATTTTGGAGTATCTATGTCGGCCTGATTAATCCAGAATTGATAAAAGCGGTAAGGGGTCGTTTTTCCTGGGTCAAGCCATATATTGCCCGATTCTGTTTTCCCAAATTTTGTGCCATCTGCCTTGGTTACTAATGGAAGAGTTAAGCCATAGGTATCTTTTCCCAATAGCCTTCGTGTTAATTCCATTCCTGAAACAATATTTCCCCATTGGTCAGAGCCACCGATTTGAAGACGACAATTATGACTTTTACATAAATGTAGATAGTCGTAAGATTGAAGGAGGCAATATGTAAATTCGGTGTAGGAAATTCCATGTTCCCGGTCTTCAAGCCTTTGACGAATAGCATCTTTACTCAGCATTGCATTTATACTAAAATGCTTCCCAATATCACGAAGAAAATCTACCAATTTTAATTCACAAAGCCAGTCTGCATTATTCACCATAATGGCTGCATTTTTGCCTGAAAAAGAAATGAAATGAGCAAGTTGCTGTTTGATACCCTGTACATTCTTCTCCACATCTTCTTTGCTTTGAAGTGGGCGTTCACTGGCTTTCCAGCTTGGGTCCCCAATAAGTCCTGTCCCACCTCCAATTAAAACAATGGGAGTATGTCCCCACCTTTGAAAATGGACTAATCCCATAATAGGGAGTAGACTACCAATATGTAAACTGTCCGATGTCGGGTCAAAACCACAATATAAATTAAATTTTTCCTGAGATAATTTCTCCGGAAGTTCTGGATGCGTAATTTGATGCACCATTCCACGCCATTGAAGTTCTTCAAATAAAGTTTTAGACTCCATGATAATTCCTTAATAAAAAGAGTGAATAAGAACAATAAAGAGTCAATTATTGTATAATACACTTCAGAAAAAAACTAAATTAATATTAAATTATAACAATTTTTTGTAACTATTGTGAATTAAACGATAAGGTTAGAAATTATTGAAACATAAAGATTGAAAGATACAAACGCATAAGGAAAAATGTTGACAAAAGCCATTTAAAAATTATACTATTTATTTATAATAAATTAGATATATAAACTTAATAAAAAAGAAAGAAAATAGTTTTAATAGGACTTTTCATATTCGTAATAGAAAAATGATTTTGATGTAATAATTGAGAAGATAGGAATAAGTTTATGCAGAAAAAAATTACTTTGTGTCCAGTGATAGTGTTTGTGTCTTTAGCGATTATTCTCGGGGCTTCTAGTTGTAAGAAACAACCTTCTGCAAATGAAGAGCCAATAGCCCAGTTTTCTGCTACTCCCCGTGAGGGAAATGAACCATTACAAGTTCAGTTTGTAGACCTCTCTGTTTCAAAAGATTCCCCTATTGTCTCAAGGTATTGGGATTTTGGAGATGGAGAAACAAGTAGCCTTCCCAATCCTATAAAAACCTTTTATCATAATTCAAAAGATGGTAATAATCCTAGTTTTTACACAGTTAAATTAGTTATTACAACGGGAAGAGGTGTTATAGAACGAAAAGAAGTAGATTATATTCGAGTGAATCCGGGGATGACTTTTTCGGTAATACAACCTAATCAAACTCCTTATTCAGGTGTGGCCTCTGGTTATGGAGTAACAATTCGTATACCTCAAGGTGCTCTATCGGATAAGACTACATTTAGTATTTACGAGACAAAAGATATTAAACAGTTTAACTTCTTTGAACCTATGGAACTCGTCTCTTCATTTTATAGAATTGCTCATAATGCAAAGACAGAAAATCTTTTTGCAAAAGATGGAGATAAAATTGTATCCACCACTTTAGAGATACCTCTTTTCCCCGGAGAAGAAAATAGGATAGAACGACCAGCAAACCGCTATTTAATTCTTGCTTTGATGGACGATGGTTCTGTCGTTCCCATCTTAGGAGAAAGACAGGGGGCTTATGCCCTGTCGCAAGTTACAGGTTTACCTTATCAGGCAACTTATGTTGTGGCTTTCTTCCCATCCGCCTCAATAATAGATGTTCCAATCGAATTACCTGAAGATGTGAATCCTAATTATCCATGGAATACAAATTGGCGAATTTTTGGTTCGATGTCCGTAATAAAACAATTAGTTGCTTTAGAAAAAGGAGATATGGACAATCCGAATTCATTTTATAATGAAAATTTTTCAGATGACGAAGCGTCTGATGTCCTGGAAAAAGTTGCGAGCGGCTTGGCTGCGGATTATTTAGAATTTATTGCCTCAGGTATGAGAAATCCTATTTTGGTAGACCATAATGGAACCTATGGTATGGTTTTCTTTAATATGAATTCAAATTATACTTCAGAATATAAAGATTTCAATAGCCTTTCTATCGCAAACCGAAGTTTTGGGAACATTGTTATTGACCCAAAACAGTTACTTATGGTTTCTATTCACAATGCTTTGGCTGCTTTACAAGATGAGGAAAAGGTTGATATAAAGCAAAAGTATACTTCCTACAATGTTTTTGCACAATATCTATTTTATTCATGTTTCGACAATTATAAATTCCCTACTTTAGATATTCCTGACCCATCAAATATTAATATAAATGGAAAACCCAACAATGTTTCCTATTTCAGAGGACTTCGGGATTCTATCGCTGTTTATCTTGGTCAACATGCTGACCGTGTTGTGGAAGAATACGAAGCCTCAAAAGGCAAAGAATTAAGTAAAGAAGGCTCTATTCAAACATGGGCTCGTTCTTTCGGAGAAAATGAATACTATGATTTATCTCAGAGCCTTTTCCAGCCCGTCTCTTATGATAAAAAAGACTACTTCTATGCTGGTCATGAATTCTGGGTATATTTAGAAAGGAAACTTACAGATATACCCATAATAGCCTTAGTCGGTGCTTCAGGAGACCCTTATGGAGGATTTTTACAAGAATTAGAAAAGGTATTTCAAACAGCAATCAAGCCACCACAAGTAATAACCTATGAATTGGCAGGAGCACTTACATATATTACATTAGATGCGGTTATTTATGCCGCTACAGATGAAGAAGATAGATTATCAGATTTATATTGGTATTTTGTCCGTGGTAAGTCAGCAGAAAAATTTGATGAAACAATCTTGCGCAATTCAGATATAAACAAAAAGCCTTTCGAGTTTAATGAAAACCATTTCTCAGGAACAGGTGTTCCGTCTCGTGAAAATCCAGCGCCTACGGATAAAATAGTAATTAATGCCTCCTCTATTAGAGAATTAAGTTCAATATTACCATTTTCTTCTCGTGCTGTTAAAATTAAGATAAATCCTCTCGCAGCAACCGCTCAAATCGTTTTTAACCCTATTGATTGGGAAGAGGACGATAACGGGTATAGTTTGAAATTTGCTGTTTACCAACCACTGATTAAAAAAGTATTTACTTTAGATGAAGATGGAATTGACACCGATAACGATGGGCTATTAGATACAATAAATATAAATAACTTTAATCCAACAGAAGATGAATGCTTTGACTATGTTTATCTTCTGGTTAGTAATGTTAGTTTAAAAACAACCAGTCCAGTGAATGTTTCTCTACAAACAAAAGCCCCTACTACTTTACCTGAATCACAAATGCTGAAAAAATATGTAAATATATGTGACCCATACTATGACTACGAACTAGTTCGGACCGGTACCTTTCCAACAGTGGGGCTTGCTTCCTATGTGCTTAAGATGACTTCGGGAATGTGGCGTGGCTCACAAGAAATGTATGACGCTAAGCCCTGGACCCATTATCTTACCATTATCGAGCCTCCCTTTGTTCTACATGACAAAGCATTATTAATGATTACCGGTGGCTCCACAGGTGTCGAGCCAGACCTTACAGATTTGGTGACAATGGCATTGCCTTTTATTTCAGCAACAGGAACCGTTGTTGCCATTTTACAAGCCGTTCCCAATGAACCCTTACAGTTCATTGATGAAACCAGGAAACGCTCAGAAGACGCTATTATTGCATACAGTTATGATAAATACATGGATGGATATAAAGCGAGAGAAGCAGATATGACCTGGCCCGCACTTTTACCCATGGTTCGGTCTGCCGTCAGAGCGATGGACACTGTTCAAAAATTTGTGAGTGAAGACAAGCCAGGTAAACACTATAATGTAAATCAATTTGTTGTTACCGGGGCTTCAAAACGAGGCTGGACAACCTGGCTTACCTCTGCAATTGACCCTCGTGTCTGTGCTACGATGCCTATTGTTATTGATGTTTTAAATATGCCTGACCAGATGGACCATCATTATAAGGCTTATGATGGAAAATATTCTTCTTCTTTGAAAGACTATGTGGAAATGGGTGTTTTTGACCGATTGAGGACACCTGAAGGGAATTCACTCTGGAAAATTGTAGACCCCATAAACTATATTGACTCTTTACAAATGCCTAAATTCATTGCCAACTCCACAGGAGACCAATTCTTCCTGCCTGATTCTGGAAAATTTTATTTCAATCAATTAAAACCGAATTTTCCCCTTGCTAATACAGTGATTTATCCTGATAATGCCTATTTATACTATGCCCCGAATACGGACCATGGTTTGGCGTCAGAAACGAACCTCGGTGTTGATGAGGGAACATATAGAGCCTTGTTGGCATTCTACCTATCTATTATAAATAATAGGGAAAAGCCTAAATTTGTATGGTGGGTAGAAGAAGATTCCTCTGAACAAGACATTAATAAAAAGGCTTTTCGTATTCGGCTTGATGCTGTAACAAAGCCTAAAGAAGTGCTATTATGGCAGGCAACAAATAAAAATGCCCGTGATTTCCGATTAAGTTCCATTGGTCTCGCATGGACAAGCAAAAAATTAAAACCTTACTGTGATGAATGCGGTGGAGACCCAGGATTCGACCCAGAATCTATACTTGATGAAGAGACTACAACAGAAAAATCATTATACTCCAATGAAGCACTGGCAAATAGTAAAGGTATCCTTGGCTCAATGAAAGATATAGAAAATCAAAAATGCCTCTATCTTGAAGGAGACTACTATCAGATGGGCTATCAATACGGCTCATTGCTAAAAGATGAAATAAATAAACTTGCCTTAAATGTGAGCCTGTCTTCTCAGGACGCAGATACAAAATTAATAGAGCATTTGCAAAAAAATATGCCAACTATGTGGAATGAAATCATTCAGGGTATTGCAGATGGCTCTGAAATTAATTATGAGCAATTACTGCTTGCCCATATTTTGTGGTGGAAAAATAAAGATTTGAACAATGTCGCAGATAGCGATTCCTCCATAGTAACGATTTCTAATAAAGAAACACCTTTACTGTTAACTGTTTGGAAACCAGATAATCAAGATGCCTTTATTACATTAGACCCATTAGGTCTATTCGTTATAAATATGGCTATCAAGAGTTCGGGCGAAGTTCTATCTACACTTGCTGGTAGAGAAGGACAGGCCATAGATAACATCAACAATACACAATTCATTTTGAATTGGTTAAATACTTCCCAGCCCATAAATATAGTATCAGAAAATGCCCCTAACGCAGATTTGTTATATGCAAATGGAAACAAGTTATATCAAATTGCACTGGAAGAAATGAAGGTTGTGTCAGTTGATACTGCTTCAAGCACAGGTATTTCTGAAAATGACAATTGGCTTGTTAAATACACCCCGCAGAGTGGAACACTATCGTTTTCAAATGAAATTGATGGAGAAAGTAGTTCAATTAGTTCACTAAAGATTTCAGAAATTATCAATATAGACAAAAACCTTCTATTAACATCAGATACAAAAGAAACAAACAATCCGATACAAGTATTAAAAACTAACCATGGTGATACGGCAGAGTCTTACATTAAGGCTGAAGGACAAATTAAAGGGACGGCTGAAGGAACAATCGAGGGAGAAACTGAAGGAGAAGGTGAAGTGCCGCCACCGTGTATATGTAAATTTGAAGATGACGATATTATCCCTTATGTTGGAACAGTTGAAGTCCCCGAAGAAGGATGGACTGCCTTCTTTGTCCAGGTTAAATTCCCTGGACCCGAGCCTTACGAGCCCGAACTGAAAGATTTAGACTATGTATTTAGCACACGAGTAGTCGTTGTCCCCGACACATACCCAACTACCACCTCCAAGTAGACCTGAAAAAAGAAAAGATAGAAATTCCCTACTTTTCTGTATCGGTGGGGAGTGCGGTGGTAAGTGGTTATTATCTTGTGTCTGCGTCGAACCATTTGAGGACTGCCATTAATCCTCGGGACCTTCGTAGCATAGTGGCTTTGAGCCCTTTTTGACGCAGTTTGACCTTTGCCTCTTGCCGGTCCTTAGCAATTACAACTCCACCGATAAATGATTTTTCATAATCTCCTTCTGTGCGTATGGCATGGTATTCATAAATAGCCATGCTTTTCATCCCTTTCTCTTCTAATTATCTTTATAAAAGTGATTATATCACAATTATTCTTTTTTGTCTACTTGCTTTGCTTTGTCTATTTCTTCAACTTTTTCCAGGACTCTGGGTAATGTTTCTCCAACAGGTCCCTCAATAAAAATGTCCGTAACCGATTCTGTAAATGGAGTTCTGTTTGTGTTGAACTCAATGATAACTGCTCCCCATTGTTTTGCTGTGTAAGGTAGGGAGGCTGCGGGATAAACCTGCGCCGATGTTCCTATAACCAACAGAACTTCACAACTTTTCGCCAATGTTTCGCCTGTGAATAATGCCTGTGATGGAATAACCTCTCCGAATAGGACTACATCGGGCTTCATGACTCCACCGCATTCACAACGCGGTGCCCCATGATTACGGTGGGAAAGGCTCATAGGCCTTCTTCGATGGCACGCAGGACAGTAGAGGGTCTGTGCGTTTCCATGATATTCAATCACTGTTTTACTACCAGCCTCATAATGTAAGTTATCAATATTTTGCGTAACAACTGCAACTAAATGTCCTAATTCTTCCAAACTCGCAAGGGCAAAATGTGCAGGGTTTGGTTTTGCACTGGCTATTTCTTCACCTATTTCATAAAAGAGTTCCCATACCTTATCAGGGTTATCCATGAAGGCATCAATAGAGGCATATTCTTCTGGCGAATAGCGAGACCAAAGTCCCCCAGGACTTCTAAAATCGGGAATTCCACTTTCTACGGAAATCCCTGCTCCTGTGACTGCAACTACATTTTTTGAATTTGCAATGATTTGTGCGGCTTGTGAAATCAGTTCGTTCATAATTGTAGTTCAATCCTTTCTAAACCGTGCATATATGGTCTTAAAACTTCAGGTATAACAACCGAATGGTCAGGTTGTTGATAGTTCTCTAAAATAGCGACAGCAGTTCTACCCACTGCAAGCCCAGACCCATTAAGAGTATGAACAAACTCTGGTTTTTTATCGCGTTTGAAACGGATATTAGCTCTTCGTGCCTGAAAATCGGTAAAATTAGAACAGGAACTAATCTCGCGATAACAATTTTGACCGGGTAACCAGACCTCCAAATCGTAAGTTTTGGCTGCTGAAAATCCTAAATCTCCTGTGCAAAGTGTTACTACCTGATAAGGCAAACCCAATAATTGGAGTATATGTTCTGCGTTATTTGTCAGTTTTTCTAATTCATCCCACGATTCTTCTGGGCGTGTAAATTTAACAAGTTCAACCTTATTAAATTGATGTTGTCGTATTATCCCGCGTGTATCTTTACCGTAAGAACCTGCCTCACTGCGGAAACAAGGTGTATATGCCACATATTTTATCGGTAGCATATCATTAGAAAGAATTTCGTCACGGTGAATGTTGGTAACAGGCACTTCAGCCGTAGGAATAAGCCATAAATCCAAATTTTCAATATGGAATAAATCCTCTGCAAATTTAGGTAATTGCCCGGTTCCCTGCATTGATGCAGAATTTACGAGGAACGGTGGTAGCACTTCCTTGTATCCGTGTTGTGTTGTATGCACATCCAGCATAAAATTGATAAGTGCCCGTTCTAATCGTGCTCCTATACCCAATGATAATGAAAATCTTGTCTTTGCAATTTTCACAGCACGGTCAAAATCAAAAATCTTCAAGTATTCCCCTAATTGAACATGGTCCCAGGGTTCAAAATCAAACTTTGGTGGAATACCCCATTGCCGTTCTACACGATTGTCAGTAGAGTCTTTCCCTATGGGTAAACTTTCATGGGGTAGGTTAGGAAGGGTCAGTAATATTTGTTCAAGTTGTTCATCTAAAGTTTTTAGTTCCTCTTCCAACTGTGCGATTTGTTGCTTTATCTCGCTCATATTCATTAACAATTCATCAATGTTCTCTTTTTGCCTTTTTTTCTGTGCAATGGTTTCACCTGTCCGGTTTTGCTCTGCTCTTAATTGCTCACATTGATATAATTTTTCCCTCCGTATTTGGTCTAAACTTAAGAGTTCGTCTAAACGAATTTCTTTTCCTCGTTTTTCTAATGCTGTTCTTACTATTTCGGGGTTGGAGCGAATTAATTTAATGTCTATCATGAATAAATCCTTAATCCTTTGTGATATTTAATCGCCTATTCAAAGGAAACACCTAAAACTTTTAATAATCTTGACAATTCATCATTAGAGAAATATGATACCTCAATTTTCCCTTTTCCCGAATTGCCATGCTTTATACTAACCTTTGTTCCTAACTGTCTACAAAGTTGCTGCTCTATTTCATTTAATTGCGGATTTTTTATTTTTTGAGTTGTAATATGCTTTTTCTTTGTGCCTTCCTTTAATCTAGAAACCAAATTTTCTGTTTCTCTAACGGAAAGTCCCTGTTCAACAATCTGTTGTGCTGTCTGTATGATAAGTTCTGGCGAAGCCAGTCCCAACAATGAACGAGCATGTCCCGTCGTTATTGTCCCATCCATTACCATTGCCTGGACAGTAGAAGGTAATGTGAGAAGTCTCACCGAATTTGAAATAGTAGAACGGTCTTTACCAATTGTTTCTGACAATTGTTCTTGTGACCAATGAAACTTTTCCAGAATAGATTGATATGCTTCTGCTTCTTCAATAGGGTTTAAATCTTCCCTCTGTATATTTTCAATTAAACCCAATAAGATAGATTCATCATCCGAAACATTACGATATATCGCAGGGATTTCTGTCAATCCTGCTAAAATACATGCACGAAGTCTTCGCTCTCCACAAACCAGTTCATACTTATCTTCTGACTTTCTAACAATAACAGGTTCCTGCAATCCATGCTTTTTTATTGACTCCGCTAATTTTTGTATAGAATTTTCATTAAAGGTTTTTCGTGTTTGCACTTTACTGGGACGGACATCTCTGGGATTTAAGTAAAGAATTTGTTCTTTCAATGTATCCTGAGAATTATAAACAGAAGTAGGTTCTTGTCTCTGTATTCGAGTAGGTCCTAAAATTGCTTCTAATCCTTTTCCTAAAACCTTTCTCTTACTGGAACTCACGGCTTAAAATCTCCTTTGTTAGAGCAATATATGTTTGTGCACCTGTTGATTTTCCATCATAGTAAATTACAGGCTTCCCAAAACTGGGTGCTTCACTTAAAGTTACATTTCTTGGGACAATAGTTTGAAAAACTTTATTTCCCAGATATTGCTGCACTTCTGCTACTACCTGTTTAGAAAGATTCGTATATTGATACATTGTCAAGAGTATTCCTAAAATCTCTAAGCCCGGATTAAAATTATCACGAACTCGTATCACAGTTTGTAATAATTCCCCCAACCCTTCCAGTGCATAGTATTCACACTGGAGAGGGACAATTACTTTTTGGGCGGCTCCCAGTCCGTTAATGGTGAGCAACCCCAGAGCAGGAGGACAGTCAATAAGAATAAAATCAAAATTATTAACTATCGGTTCAATTTTTGTTTTTAGTTGAGTCTCTCTGTTTTCAATCTCAATCAGTTCAACTTCTGCCCCAGCCAAATCCCTATTTGAGGGAATTATAAACACATTTTCATAATCCGTGTTTTGAATAACCTCATTTATCGGTTTATCAAGGAGCAAGACTGAGTAAGTTGTATTTCTCAACTCCTGTTTGTTAAATCCAAATCCTTGCGTAGCGTTGCCCTGGGGGTCAAGGTCAATAAGAAGTGTTTTATAGCCTTCTTTCCCAAGGCAAGCAGAAATATTTACAGCGCTTGTTGTTTTTCCAACGCCACCTTTTTGGTTAGCAAAAGCAATAATTATACCCATAGTATTATCTTGTTATTTCTTAGAAGGTAAAAACTGGCATTTATAAGATATAATATCAATTATAGAAACCTTATAACAAAGAAAAGACAGGAAATAAAAAGTCCAAAAGTAAAAAGCAATGTTTCATTCTTGTTTTCCCTATAAAGAACCTCTGAAATACGGAGAAATTTCTTATTTTTCCGAAGATATAATTAAAGCATTAGAACCATGGTTAACACAGGAACGAATTTGCCGGATTAACCAAATATTAGAAAATAGAACATACACTATTTTACCTATTTTAGACGGACTATATGATATAGGAAATATGAATGCAGTGCTACGGACCGCGGAATCTTTTGGATTTCAATCTGTTCATGTTATTGAAACCAGTGCTAAATATCGCAAAGCAAATCGAGTTGCACAAGGTGCCGAAAAATGGCTTGACATATTTCGCTGGAAAAGCCCCACAGATTGTATCCATTACTTAAAAAGCAGAGGATATAAAATCTGTGTAACCTTATTAGATTCCGCAAAGCCTATCAGCGAAATTGATTTTTTTTCTCCTACGGCTATTGTTTTCGGAAATGAACATGAGGGAGTTTCTAAGGAAATTATAGAACAGGCAGATGAACATATTATTATCCCTATGTTTGGATTTACACAAAGTTTTAATATTTCTGTAGCAGCCGCAATAACACTCTACCATGCTTTTTCTGTTCGTTTCTCTAAGTTAAACACGAACGGCGATTTGTATGAACATGAAAAGCAGATATTGAAGGCTATGTTTTATTGGAAATCCTTACCCCATGCAGAACAAATTTTATTACACAAATTGAAAGAGAACTTCATAACCCGTGTTGAAGATTGACACCACAAATACGATAAACTATTAATTTGAAAACAAAAGATAACAATGGAGGTATTAAATATGTTTCGATATTTTGTAAATTTATTGTGTGTTACTTTTCTTGCTGGGGGTCTTTTAATTTCTTTAGGTTGTGGCGGAAAACAACAAGAAACATCTGTAAGTTCCACTCCTGAATCAACACAACAGTCCGTTCCTGCCACCTCTAAAAAAATCAAAGTAGCATTTATTACCAACAATGCTTCTGATTTTTGGAAAATTGCCGAAGCAGGGACAAAAAAGGCGGCACAAGATTTTGGAGTAGAAGTGATTTTCCGAATTCCTTCATCTGGTACAGCAGAACAGCAACAACAAATATTGCAGGATTTAATAACATTAGGTGTTGCAGGGGTTGCTATTAGTCCCAAAGACCCAGAAAACCAAACAGAGATGCTGAACGAAGCGGCAAAGAAAGTGAACTTGATAACTCAGGATAGTGATGCACCCAATAGTTTAAGGAAATGCTATATAGGCACAAACAACTTCGATGCAGGTGTTGAAGCAGGAAAATTGATTCAGGCATGCACACCTCCCGGCTCTAAAATAATAATTTGTGTTGGCACTTTGGATGCCCAAAATGCACGCGACCGATTAGAAGGTCTAAAAAAACAAATTGCGTCTACAAACCACCAGATAATTGATACTCGAACGGACGAAACAGACCGTGCCAAGGCAATAGCCAATGTGCAAGATGCTTTAGTCCGTTATCCCGATGTAGCATGCTTCGTAGGTTTGTGGAGTTATAACGGCCCTGCTATCCTTAATGGTGTGCGGGATTCTGGAAAATTAGGACAGGTAAAAATTGTTTGTTTCGACGAGGAAGAAGAGACCTTACAAGGCATAAAAGACGGATATATTTATGGCACCGTTGTTCAAAGACCTTTTGAGTTTGGATACCAGTCTGTTCGTGTATTAAAAGAACTCGCAGAAGGAAATGCAAGTAGTATTCCCGAAAACAAGCAAATCTTTATTCCGACCTTATCTGTTACTAAAGAAAATGTAGATGCTTTTTGGTCAGAACTAAAACAAATTTTAGGAAAATCTTAAAATTATTTAGGATAAAGTAAAAACTATGAGAAAAATACTTGGTTTAGTAGGGCTTATTATCGCATTATGTTTGGTAGCATATTTTTGGGAATGGTTTCAATGGTATCAGCATGACAGAGATTTAGGAGTTTCATTTTCAAGTAATTTTTTGTCCCTAACAAACTTTAAAAATTTGTTTCCGTGGATTGGATTATTTGGTATATTAGCATTAGCCCAGTGTTTGGCTATCATAACCGGTGGGATTGACCTTTCCATTGGTAGTGTAGTGTGTTTAATCTCTGTAATATCATGTATACTCATTAACAAAGGAGAGGGTTGGAGTCCTTTCTTGGTTTTCCCCTTAGTCCTTTGTCTTGCTGGACTTATTGGTGTTTGGCATGGATTATTGATTTCCTACTTTAATATTCAGCCTTTTGTTGTTACTTTATGTGGCTTGTTTGCTTATCGCAGTTTTGCACGGTTCTTTGCAGGCGATACGACTCAGGGTTTTGGGAATGCCCTACCTAATTGGAAATGGTTAGGAAAAGGGACACTTTTAGATTGGTTTCCATCATTTCAACCAGTGTCAGGTGGCTCATCTTCTACTGTAGCCATGATTATGGACCTAATATCAGCACCACTTGTGATTATGCTTTTTTTTGCAATTATAGTTGGACTATTTCTACACCTTTCTCCAGCAGGTAGACATTTATTTGCCCTGGGTGCGAATGAAGAGTCTGCACGCTTTAGTGGCATTCAGACGAGGCGATTAAAACTACTGGCGTATGTGATTTGTAGTTTTATAGCGGGTATAGGTGGGCTTCTGTTCGCATTCAAAGTAAATTCTGTTCAGCCTTCGGATTTTGGCAATTTTTATGAGTTGTATGCCGTTGCAGGAGCCGTATTAGGTGGATGTAGTTTACGCGGAGGAACGGGAAATGTTATTGGCGTAATTTTAGGGATAGCCTTAATCATGGTTTTGCGTAATCTGGTAAACATTCTGGGTATCCGCAGTGAACTCGAATATGTAGTTATCGGAGGTGCTATTCTTGTAGGTGTTTGTGCAGACGAATTCTTTTTGCGTCGTTCACAAAGAAAAAGAACCCTTGAAGCATAAAGAGAGATAAAATGCCAATAGAGAACGAACATTACATATATCGTGGCTTATTAGGGAAGATGAAGGAGCATCCTTCTCTGGAAAAAAGAAATAAGTGTGCCAATATTACTTTTTTTGCTGAAGATTTAAAGAAATGGTCATTAGAAGATGACCCCGGCGAACAGGAGTGGAAGGGAATATCTGTTTCACGGAAAGTTGAAGATATAGATGGGGAAAAAGTATTTGCCTTAACGGGCGATTTTAGGGGTGTTTCCAGATTAAATCTATTAAAAGAAGTGGAAAAGCCAAGTTTCTGGGTGCCATTAAGTACACGCTCAAGTAGTGTTCCCTATTTTCCTATTGCTCAAAATAAATACCCTATTGTGGAGTTGACATATCGAATGCAGTATGGGAGGTGCCTACCTGCCTGGACATGGCACTATACTACCGGCCAGTTCTTTGAGTTTCTCAATATGGATTTTAAATGGATTACCGTAGCAAGGGCATGGTGCTTTAATACCTTTCCAAGAAAGATGGAAAACTTTGCACTCCGTTTATATTCGTTTACAAGGACAAAAGAGACGATGTATATCCATAGCATCCGTTTTCGTGAGCCCACAGAAGAAGAAAGTAAGTTAATTAATAATAAAGAAGTTTTACAAATAAACCATGACAAGCCAATTACTTATCCTGTATTGGATAATTTTTTCCCTGTGGGAACATATATTAATGCCAATACTGCAAAGAATATGGCACATTTATTAAAAACAGATTTATCTTCATACCTGGACCTCCTTTTTGAAGATATTTCGCTCCATTATCATAATATTGTATTTGTAGAAAAATTTTATGATTTTTTACCCGGCGACCAGGAGGTTCTATTTGATATATCAAAAAAATATGATATAAAGTTGATTATCCCATTAGAAGAAGAAAACACAAAATTAGAACTATCAAAAACCTCTTCTGTCGTCAAAGACAAAGAACACACGATTAAAAGATATGCTACCGGGGGAAATCTGTTCGGTTGGGTAATAAAGGAAAATCCGTCAGATGAAGAATTCGAAGCCTATCTGCGATTAAAAAAGGAAATTGAGCGAATAGATGAAAAACATCCTGTAATTTATTTGACAAGAGAAGCCAATGCGTTTCCTTTATATGCGTCTGTTTCCTCTGTGTCTGGACTGACTCACTGGAAGACAAAAACTCCCTGGGAACTAGGGCAACTTATAAAAACACATATCAAGTTTGTGTGTGGTCAACAACTCTGGGTAGTTGGTCCTACTTTTGTTTCGGGTTCTGGTGCTCCAGATTGGAATTCTGCCCCTGGAATCCGATTAATGATTAATCTTGCTCTATCTAATGGTGCCCAGGGTTGGTTAAGTTATACCTATCATAATGTTCCGCTCTGGGCTGGTGGAGAATTTCAACGCTCACTCACAGGCCCATTCCTGACCTTCAGTGATGTCTGGCAAGAGTTGGGTGGTAGATTAGGACGATTTTATGCCCTTGCACCTCTGGTTATGTCGGCAAAGCCTTCTACTCCTCCTGAATTTGCCCCTGATATTCAGTCTGGAAAACATCTTCGTTCAAGGTGTCCCGAAAGTATAGATATTTTAGTAAATTCATGGATGAAAGGGGATGATTTCTGGATATTTTATCTTGTGAATCAAGATACCTCCGAAGTTACAGGGGTAAATGTTAATTTCCATTCTTTATTGCCCGATAAATATCGAATTTATGATTTTACCCAATTTATCCGTACTTATCAGTGGGAAGAACTTCCCCAATCTTTCCATCGCGAAATGTTTCCGGGTCAGGGACAAGTTTTACTCATTACAACTCCGGAAAAGTATCAATATTGGAGAAGTGTAATAGCGAAAAGAATTTTTGAATGTATTGAGCAGCAAGTTAATATTGATGCAAAAATCTTAAAGCCTTATTCACCTTCTGTGGAAAAGTTGATTGATAAAGTTGAAAAGCTTAAAGAGAACGATTTTATAGATATTTTGCCTAAAATGGTTGAAATTCGAAATCAGATAACAAATAGTATGTATACCACAGAAGAATTGTATAAGGTTCATGGAAGATTATTAGAAATTGGTTCTATTCTTTGTGCTTGTGATGGAGTATTATGCCGTTTATTGGATGAAGGCAAAACAGGTTTAATAGATAAATACAAGGAAGAAGTATTGGGAGCGGCTGGGGATTTAATTAAATATCGTATTAGTATTTACGAGGGAGAAGGGAAAAAAATCTTATCCGCGATGGAAAAACTATCGAAACGATTACTTGTGATTCTGCAAGAATTACGCCAGAATACAAGTAGTTAACAGTATATTTACAATTGGAGATTCTTTTACGATGAATGGCAAGAATATTAAGAAGAGGTAAAAACTTTATTACCTTTTTAATTTTGATTTTTATCCTTCTATCTTTTTCCCAATTCGACGGAAGGCAGGTGCCAATGAAAGGTATGCAGATTTATATTCCTGGTAATAAAACTCATAATCTTCAACATTCTGTTGATTTGGTTCTATGCGATAGAGTTCTCTGATTATTTTTTCACAGGCTTCAGACAAAGAAGAGAACATCCCTGCTGAAATACTTGCTAATAGTGCCGCCCCAAATGCTGGACCCTCATCCACATTAATAACGACCATAGGAACTCTACATATATCTGCCATAATTTGCCTCCATAGAGAACTCCTTGCACCACCTCCAGATATACGAACCTCGTTAATAGGGATTCCCATACCTCTCATAATCTCAATACTGTCCCGCATACCGAAGGCAACGCCTTCCAATACAGCCCTTGCCATTTCCGCTTTTCCGTGAATAAGCGATAAACCTATGAAAGCACCTCTTGCATAAGGGTCTTTATGCGGAGTGCGTTCCCCTGTTAAATAAGGTAAAAAAATAAGCCCATTTGAGCCCACAGAAACTTTTTCCGCTGTCTCTGTAATGTATTCATAAGGGTCAATGCCGGTTTCTTTGGATTTAGCAATCTCTTCCTGACAAAATTTGTTGCGAAACCACTGTAACGAACCTCCTGCACTCAACATAACACCCATAACATGCCATGCTCCCGGAACAGAATGGCAGAAAGTATGAACCCGTCCTTGAGGGTCGGTATGGACATGTTCAGAAAAAGCAAACACTACGCCACTGGTTCCGAGTGAAGCCGATACAATCCCTGAATGAACAACACCACAACCTACTCCTCCTGCTGCCTGGTCTCCACCTCCAGCAACGACCGTTGTGTCAGGGGATAAGTGGAGTTGTTCAGCAATAGAGGATTTAACTTTTCCTGTCACTTCGGGTCCCTCATAAACCTCAGGCAACCAATCTATTGGAATTTCAAGTTGGTTTAACAATTCTTTATGCCAACAGCGTTGGTTTACATTAAACAGTAATGTCCCTGACGCATCGGCAACATCTGTGGCAAAATTCCCTGTTAATTCATAACGAATATAATCTTTAGGCAAGAGTACATGCTTTACCTTTTTGTAAACTTCTGGCTCTTCCTCTCGAAGCCAGAGAATTTTAGGTGCGGTAAATCCTGTTAAAGCAGGATTAGATACCATCCGAATAAGTTTTTCCTCGCCTATAATTTCATTTATCTTTTCACACTGTTTCGCAGTTCTCTGGTCACACCATAGAATGGCTGGGTATAAAACCTCTCCTTTTTCATCCAGAAACACAGAACCGTGCATTTGACCTGTTAAACCAATGGAACGCACTTCCTTCCCATCTATTTTTTCGCAAATTTCAGCAAGCCCATCAAATACAGCCTTTTTCCAATCCAGAGGGTCCTGTTCTGCCCAGCCCGATTTAGGACTCTTTAAGTCATAATTTTTTGTCACAGAAGCAACGACTTTTCCGTCTTCATTGATAGCAACTATTTTTGTTCCACTTGTTCCCACATCAATACCAATTACAAAACTCATAATTTATTACCCTTCATATTAGTTTTATTATAAATGTAACTTTTATTTATCATAAATCAGTATTTTTCATTTTGCAAACGATATGGCAAAACTACTCTCAAATTCGTTTCAGGGTAGTAATAAATTTCCATGTAGTTTGTTCCCATGTATGCTCGATAACTCTTAATCTGCCCAGTCGTATCCGTTCCTCACGCTCTTCTCTGGAAAGATTTATGACCCTGTGAAGCACAGCGTTAAGTGAGGAGGGACTTTCGATATTGTAATAAAAAGGCAATTCACTGCATCTTTCCTCAACGGCAGGTCCTGGGGGTGTGATAATACATGTTCCCATTTGCATTGCTTCAATAGGACGCAATGCACTACCATCATGAAGTGCAGGATAAAGAAAGGCTATTGCATTTTTAAATAGTCCGGCTAAAGTCTGGTCTGGACATTCTTCAATACGAAAAATATTTTCACCCCAAACTTCCGGTTCTTTGGGATGATGTTTACCAAGAAGCACAATTGTGTGAGGTTGCTCTTTACAAAAATGTTGCACTACTTCCAACATTTCAGGAAGATAATATATCGTAGCGTCATCAACAACAGAAATTAAATAGGGCGGTTCAATTAAGAGAGGTGTGGATTGAGATAGAACAGGGTCTATACCTGCAAGTAAGGTGACTATCTTATTTAGAGGAACTTTCCACACATCCAGACAACTTCGCCTTGCATATTCCGATGCCGTAAACCATAGTGGACTTTTTTGAAAAATCATTTTTGCTTCACGTTTGCGAAAAAAATCCTCTTTCAATATGCCACGATACCAGTGTTCTATATGAACTATTAGGGGAATACAAGGAACTGTCGTAATAAGATGAGCCGTTTCTAATGGAGTAATGACGGCTTCAATTTTTAACTTTTTTATTAATGGGTCTAATACGGAACCCCGGGGAGAAAAAGATGAAAAAAAATGGTCCTGCTTATTTGCCCCTGTTATAACAGGCCATCCTGCCCACTGATTGTATTCCACGCCTTCATTAAAAAAGACAAAAAATTCTGTTGTTTCTTGTAGATGTGTAGCATGCGAAAGACATTTATAAACAAACCTACAAAAAAGGTCATCAGGCTCAAACTCACTTGAAGCAAGTAAATTAACGCCTATTTTCATGAAATACCTCTATCTATCAAAAAAAAATTAAATTTTGACTATGTATTCTGTGCCCACTTCATTAAGATAGACGAAACCTCAGCGCGAGTAAATTCTTCTGGCAGGGTTTCACCTTTTTTAAGCATTTCCCTAACCTTTGTCCCACTTAATATGATATGTTTGCTTGTATCATGAGGACATGTCTTTATCGAAGCCATATTTCCACAAGTACGGCAATAAAAAGTATGGTCAAAAAATAATGGTGTAATCTTAAGTTCGTCAGGATTAAAATTCTCAAATATTTTTTGTGCATCATAAGTTCCATAATAATTTCCCACCCCTGCATGGTCACGACCCACAATAAAATGCGTGCAGCCATAGTTTTTCCGAACAATGGCGTGCATAATTGCTTCTTTAGGCCCTGCATATCTCATATTCACAGGCATAATACTTAATAATACATGGCTTTTTGGATAATAATTCTCAATCAGAGTCTTATAACACTCCATCCGAACATTGCCGGGAATATCATCACTCTTGGTCGTGCCCATAAGTGGATGAATAAGTAGCCCATCACAAACCTCCAGTGCACATTTCGTAAGATACTCATGGGCTCTATGAATAGGGTTTCGAGTTTGAAAGGCAACAACCCGTCTCCATCCCGATTGTTCAAAAATATCACGCGTTTTTTTAGGTGGCAAGTTGTAATCTTCAAATTCAATAACTTTTTTCTCAAAAACTTCCACAGGTCCCGCAATAAACACATCTCCTAAACCGTAGGTCCTTTTTACACCGGGGTGTTGTTCATCGTTCGTGCCATATACTTTTTCTGCAAGGTATTTTTTATCTATTTTAAATTTTTCTTTAATCTCAATAGTTCCTGCTAACTGATTTTCTGAATTATATAAGGCTAACATTTCACCCATTTCAATCTTCTCTGCTTTTTGAGAAGAAACATCTAAAAGAATTGGGATAGTCCAGGGAAGCGATTTACGAATATGCATTGTTTCCAGCGAAGACAGAGTCTCCTCTTCACCCATAAAGCCTTCTAAAGGGCTAAAAATCCCTTTTGCAATACAATCTAAATCAAAAGATAAATATTCATCTAATTCAATAGATTCTAATTTTTTTGCTTGCTCCATTTTAGTCATTTTTTCGTCAGAACTGACAAAACGACTGACCAATTTTCCGCCATGAGGTTCTATAGACATAAAATTCCTTTCCAATTATTATAAGTAGAAAATAAAAGAACCTTTAACCCCTAAATTATACTTAAAATATATGAAGAGTTTCGAAAATACCTTTATTAAACATAGAATATGAATATCGTGTTTGAAAACTTTAATTGCAGGGAAATCTTTAAAATTATTTTGAAGGAAATAAAATTACTATCACTTAATTTTTAAAATCACAAAAAATATTCAGAATTACAATTTTTTTAACAATAATTAAATACGAGAAAAAGAAGATATTATATGATAGAAAATTTTAAACTTTTTTCTGACTTTTAATAGATACTTATAAAATAGAACTGGAAAATAAAAATTTGTGTAAAGATTTACTTATATAAAAAAAGTGCCGCCGATTCTATTGAACCGGCGGCGAGGGTATCTTTATACCCTCTGCACGACCCTCTTTTGGGGAGCGAAAGTGTAAGGGAAGAGATGAGATTTGGTTTGTTTTGGAAGCGGTATGTATGTAAGGGAGGGATGGTTATATAAAGCCAAAAATAGTTTGTTGATTTGAGCCCACTGGGAAGCAAACCGCAGCCCTTGTTAAATTTTTACTTGTTCCAGTGGGCTCTATAACTATTATGAACGCCACACTCCTTCCTCAGGAGTTACCTGCTTTCTTTTATTCAATTGTTGTTAATAATATGATAGCAATAACTATGCCATATATAACACATCTTCATAACTTGTTGCATTATAGTAAATTTTATATAATTTTGCACTTTCAATTTTTGGAAATCAACCCTTGTTTTCCCAAATTGGGAATAAAATTTTTCCCAAATTGGGAATAAATTAAATTGAAATTGAAATTCTATTATCGTATGCTATTAATTAAAAGATAGGTAATTGTAAATGTCATTTATTGATAATAAAATGAAATTGAAATTTATTGTTACGGCTCGTTCGGGCTATATGAAGGGAAATGCCTGGGTTGTGCCTGAGGATGCTCAGTTAACCATGGGCAGAGACCCAACTTGTTCCATTGTGATTGATGACCCATTAATATCACGACACCATTGCCAGATTTTTCTTTCTAAAGAGGGTTTGCTTATTCGAGACCTTGGAAGTAGTAATTCAACATTTGTTAATGGGCATCCCATAAAGGAAAAAATTCTGCAACCCGGAGATGATATCGGTGTTGGAAGTATCATTTTTTCTGTAGGAACAATTGTTCAAAAGAATAGTGAAAATGGAGATGAAACCAAAAAACTCCATGCAACTCGACCCATTAAAATAGGTGCCCCTGTATTTGTAGAGGGTTCACCTCAGAATTTGTTTGAATCGGGTAATCCACGAACGGCAGAAGAACTTGCGGGACTTTTTTCTCTTGCCCGCACATTGAGTCAGTTGTTTCAGGTAGAGGATATTATCAACCATGTCTTAAAAGTAATCCGTGAACGATTTAATCCTGATTTTTCCTGTTTGGTTCAGTTTGTTCAGGACCCGGCCCAGTATTTAGTTTATCCGAAGAATGTGACACAATCTATAATAACTTCACAAGCATTGGTTCAAATGCTATCACAGATTCGTGAGATACCTCGTGGAATTCTTTATCCAGAAAGATTTTACCGAAATGGAGAGACTATAATCCGAAACACGGTTATTGCTCCACTGGTATTGGGGAAAGAAGTAGTAGGTGCTTTTGTGATGATGGCAGAGACTCCTCATCGTTTTTATGAGGAATTAGATTTAGAATACCTATTGGCAATGGCACATACATTAGCACCGTATCTTCGTGCCGCAGAACGAATGCAGCAACTGGAATGGGAAAATCAAAGATTAATTGCAGGAGAGTTTAATTTTGACCCGCTTATAGGTAATAGCAAAGCAATACAAAAGGTTAGAACCCTTGCAAGAGATTGCGCACATTCAGACCTATGCGTTTTAATCCTTGGCGAGACAGGTACAGGGAAAGAACTCGTTGCAAGACTTATTCATAATCTTTCGCATCGAGCACAAAAGCCACTTGTCATTGTAAACTGTGCTGCAATACCTGAGGAACTTTTCGAAAGTGAACTTTTTGGTCATGAGAAAGGTGCCTTTACAGGAGCCCATGCTACAAAGGTGGGTTTAATGGAAGAAGCAGATAATGGGACACTATTTTTAGACGAAGTAGGAGACCTGAGCCTTTCTCACCAGGCAAGATTGCTCCGTGCCATCGAAACAGGAACTTTTAGACGGGTGGGTGGCAATTCAGATATTCGTGTAAATGTGCGTGTTCTATCCGCTACAAATAAAGACATCCCTTCAGAGGTTAATGCAGGGCGATTTAGAAGAGATTTATTCCATCGCCTAAATACATTTATAATCCCTATCCCTCCTCTTCGAGAACGAAGAGATGATATTCCTATGCTTGCAGATTACTTTTTACAGCAAGCAAAAAAAAGATTCCCCGTCCGTGCTACTCGTTTTTCTCAAGAGACAATAAAGTGGCTCGAAAGTCAATCCTGGCCTGGTAATGTTCGTGAACTTCGCAATCTTGTAGAGCGTGCCTCTGTTGTAGCAAAAGGAGAGGAAATACTACCTCAGGACCTGGTTTCTGAATTAAGTGTCTATACCCCAGAAAAATTTCCAACACTTGAAGAACTTGAAAAATCACATATAATTCAGGCATTACAGAGAACCCAGGGCAATGTAGTCCTTGCGGCAGAATTACTCGGCATAGGCAAAAGCACTCTTTACCGCAAAATCGCAGAATACCAGATTAATCCATCACAGTATTTCAATTTTACTTCAGAACAGAATAAATCCTAATAGTCTTGGGTCTGAGTTATGTGTTGAAAAATGTAAAAGAAGTGTAATTGCCTCGACTTATTCTTATCCGCTAAAAATAAGAAAATTTTTGTCTGTTTAATTTTTAAAATAACAAAAAATGTTTTTGAAATCACAATCAGGTTTAAAATTTTTTGCTTTGCTCGAAGCCTTTTCGGATGAGAGTGGAACTACTGCAAAAAGTCAATTCAAGGTTATAGTTTATCCCAAAAAGAAAAAATATGAAAAACAATTTACCACATATCTATTCTTTATTGGTTTTTGGGCTAAGTCTTTTTTCTATTTGATGTTCTAAAATTTTTCGCAGTAACGCCAGAACTGATACAAACGAATCTCTTCAAAGGTTTCAATAAGTTTTTTTCTTTATTTTTATTTTCTTTATTTTTATTTTAGTTTCATATAAATTTAATTAGATTATATTTGATTTGCTTAATTTTGTAATAATTTATAAAAAACAGACAAAAATTTAAATATATATGCTATAATTTATATATGAATTGTTTTAGGGTTGTGTGTTAGAACATTAACTTAAAGGAAAAGGGTAGAAAAATGAAAAAAACAAATCAAAAAGGTAAATTTAGTTATTTAAACTACACAATTTTTTATATTTCGCTATTTATTGTTATTCCTATTTTTGCTTACTCCGCTCCTATACCGATATCTACATTGGCCGATTTAACAAAAATAGGTAATGACCCGGGTTATCCTTTAAATAGTGATTACATGATGACAAATAATATTGATGCTTCAGAGACAGGTAGCTGGCCGGGAGGATTCAACCCTATTGGTAGTAGTAGTATTGGAGATAGGTTCACGGGGACTTTTGATGGTAACGGCTATGCTATA
>CAZJTZ010000004.1:0-162579 GCA_964549105.1 uncultured Nitrospirales bacterium | reverse complement strand
TACGATTCCCTGCACCATCTACTACCACTACATCAAAATAATAAACTCCTTCTTCTGTAAATCCACTAAAATTTATACTGCCATTCGGTGCAGAGATTGAACTCTGTCCACTGTATCCCCATGTTCCACTTTCTCCCTTCTTGAACCACAACTCTACACTACTAACGCCACTACTGGTATCTGCCGCTCCTGTGTAGTTTATTATTACTGGGAAGGTGTTCGTAAATGCTGGTGCGGTAAGACCAGATATAGTCGGTGTATCAATCATAATCCCTCCTCCTGTATGCGTCCCGTTGAGAGGAGCAATAAGATTTCGTCCTGCCGCGTCTTTTACAGAAGTGCTTACTGTAATTGTTACATTTCCGCCTTCTTTCATTTCGCCAGTGCTCCAGGTAAGGCGATAGGTATGTCCCGTGAGATATGTCACACTACTCGGATTTGCGCCCAATGTGCCCTTACCGTCACCAGAGATGGTAAATGCAGATGCACTAATTGTGCTGGAATCCATCTGATTGGTGAAGGAAATATCCACCGACCTTTGTCCTGAAACTTTTACTTCACTCACGGAAGGTGCAGGAACACTCGCACTTGCAAGAAGTTTGAAATTGTCTATAGCAACTGAATTAATTCCTGCTTCTCCTGCACCAAACCGTAGTAATATGCCATGTGGAAATCCGTCCCAGTCACCCTTGAAATCAGTCCCCTGGTCTGCTGTATATGGTAGATAAAAATTGTATCGTTTTGTCTCTTTGTTAGTAGGAATGAGCCATTCCCTTTTTGAATTATTGTCACTTAATCGCAATCCATCTTTTTGCCATACATAGCGAAAGGCTAAATCATTGCGGTCTGATTGTGTAGATGGATTTACATCAATTTGAACCCATGCGTAGGTAGAAGGAGAGCCAATCACTATACCAAGATTTTCGATTGCAAGTGTGCCTGAACCTGTTATAGTCGCAACACCACTGGCAACATTCAACACAGTTCCACTAAAGGGGTCATGCTTTGCAGCAATCCAGCGTCCAGAATTATTCCCTGAAGGACTATCATTTCCAGCCGTGGAGAAATCCCAAGAATAGGGACCGGAAGCCCAACTTGCTGGATTATTCATTAATGAAACTAAATCGTAATTAAATGTTGCATTGGTTGGAGTCACAGCAGGGTCAATACGATATTCATAAATAGAACCAACACTACCTACCCAGGTGCTATCACCAGAAATTCTTGTTTCCATATCTAACAGAATATATTGATAACCCACATTAGGATAAAAATAATTATCTTTGTAAACTAAACTGCCACCTGTTCCTGGAAATGCGAAAAATTGCCAACCGCCCGGATTGTTGTTCTCGAAACTCGTTATACTTTTACGAACAACTACATATTTATAATCGCTTGGATTAAAATATTGAGGATTGACACAAAAATATGGGTCGTTACTTGAAGGGTTAGGCTTTACCTCTAAGACACCTGAGGCAAGTGCAGTCATAGATGTAATATTACCCCCCGCATACCATCCCTGTTTGTGTCCGGGTAGCCCAGAGTAAGGAAGAAGGTCAAAGTTGTAAGTTATATTGTTCATATTATTTGGGTCTGGTTCTGGACCACGGCGTAATTTGAATGAATATATTTTTACATTTCCTGTTGATTGTCCACCGGTATCAAATCTAAGTGAAAAAATTGACTTGTTTGTCCAGTTATCTGCTTTACCTTCCTCTGCAAGTCTTTGTGGAATGTGAACTAAATAGGTATAGCGTCCGGGACGACAATAAAATCTTATAGATTTTTGTTCAGAAACACCTTCGCCCTGGGTATTAGTAAAAAATAACTGGAAAATGTCTGGATTGCTTGCAGTAAAATCAATATCTGCTTCTAACCACTTGTGACAACCACCCCAAACGGTCTGGGTAGGTATATTTGGAATAAATTGCATAAATGAGTCGCCACAGGAGAAGTCATAAGAAAGATAGCCACCTGTTACCTGTGCATTTTGTGCACAACTGAAATTACCCCAACCTTCAAAGTTCCCATTAGTTCCAAATTCCCATGTATCACCGAGGGTTACCCAATCCATCTTTACAGTAATACCTGCTGTAGAACCCGTGTCAAGACGAAGTTGCTTGATTGTTTGTCCATCCCATTTATTTGCTTTACCTGCTGCAATAAGTTGCTCAGGAACATTTAACAGATATGAACGCCTGCCAGGATAAACTGTAAAATAAAAAGACTTTTCCTCGCTTACACCCGGTTCAGCAGTAGTGGTATAAAACAATTGAAAAGATAAATTACTGCTTCCACTAACTTCAATATCCAGATGTATAGTTCTAAAAGATGTTCCGGGTAGGCCCAAATTGTCTGGAGAATAAATAAAGGGGTCTCCCCCTGTTGTGTCAAATATCAATTTTCCACCTTCCAATCTGAAATTGGCTACCTGCTGGCCTACCGTCCAGCCTTCACCAGTATCAAACTCATAAGTAATACTGTAAGAATTCAGGGTAAACAAAACTAACCCTAATACCACACAAAATAGAGCCTTCCTCATTTTCTAACTCCTTGCCCGTTAAATTTTCAATATATTTATTACAAAATTAAACCACATGAATTGTAATTACACATAATTATATCAAATAAATATCAATAAACATCAATCTTTTATAAACATATATAAGCCTAAAAAAAACAATATCTATAAAATATTTATTTCAAAAAAATACTGTTTATTTATGTAAACATATAATTGTTTGTACCCTCATTCACTTGTTTCTAAAATACTAACATTGACTTTTGGGTCAGTCCCTAAATACATTTTTTGGGCTTACCGTTTGTAAGGTGCCAAATTAAACTACATATATCAATACAGATTAGAAAACCTTGACATTTAAGCATCTTTTAATGCAGTGTATAACTTTTTTAACGGTTTTTACTCAAATAAAAAACAATTTTCTAATGCGCCGTTATTGGGGTGAGAGTGTGATATATCCTCTTTTTACACCTAAATTTTGATACAAATTTGAAACAGGAGTTTTTTTTTGATAGAATTAATTATAGAGAATAAATAAGCGGGAGTAACTCAGTTGGTAGAGTGCAACCTTGCCAAGGTTGACGTCGCGGGTTCGAGTCCCGTCTCCCGCTCCATTTTTATAAGGGCCGTTAGCTTAGTTGGTAGAGCAGGGGACTCTTAATCCCAAGGTCGCAGGTTCGACTCCTGCACGGCCTACCAAATTTAAGATAATTAACGGATAAATTTTCGTTACTGATAGTAATCCTTAATCTAATTCTTTTTCTAAATTTTATTCCCAATATAATTTATAAATAGGTTTAATTATCCTTTTTTTTGACTTTTTATTCGTAAATTTTTATATTGGGAGGCACATCCAAGGGCTGTAAAACCGAGCCATGCCAGCATACAGAGCATCTGGATATAGGAAGGTTCAAATTCGGGAGTAATTGTAATAATTCCCAGAAGTTCTGTCATTCTTACGATAGACCATACAATAACAAGTGAGCCTATGGCTGCTGTAGCGGTAATTATAACGACCTTTTCAATTACAAACGATAACAGCCCCCCTGCTACACCCATTAGAAACAATAATAGAGGGTCATTCATCACAGGGAGTAGAATTAAACCGATAGTGTATCCTCCTAATACACCTAATATAAAAATACCTATCTTAAAAAAGAAAATAGCAAAGGCTCCACCTAATAAGCCTAAAAGAAAAGATATAATAATTACAAATGTATTGAGGTTTATCAAGAAAGTTCCAAAAGATAATAGAGAAGAAGAGGCGGCAACAAAGAAACCGCATAGTCCAATAATGAGATAAACCAAACTATAGCCAAAAAAACAACTCAGAAGCCCCATGCACATCACCGAAAATAATACGGAAATATGCACAGGGTAATTTAATAGTGTCTCTTGTAATAGGTGTAAATCCATTGATATTACGAATCAGAAACGGTGAAAAATCGCTTTAATCTATCAAAGATTAAGTTGTTGTATTTTTTTTGTAGGTAATCCCGAGTGTGAACAAAGTTATAAGAAGAATAAGTATATCTCCTTCATAGTTTCCATTTTCCATACTACCTGGACGCACAGAACAAGAGAAGAGATTTTTTATCCAGGAACCCTGTCCCCCAAGGTAAACATAATATTTCCTACCAAAAGTTTCTACGACAAGTATACCTGAAGACTTCATATAATTTTTCGGTGTAAATTTCACTTTGAAACTTACAGTTTCTTGCGGGTCAACCATTAGTACTCGTTCACCGACAATCTGAAATTCTGGTTCTCCAATAATCCAAATCTGGAAAGGAATCATCTCTGTCCCAATATTTTGAACCTTAAATTCTATCTCTTTTGAGGCTTTTAACGGTATACTCCCAAAATCCACGGGACTACCTACTGGCGGTGTAATAATCAGGGGTATATCTTCATCCAGGAGAGGGATTTCATCTTCTCCCTCCTCAGGTAGTTCTTCTGGAGTAATGGCTTTCTCCACGAACAAATTAAAATCTCCATCTGCTAATTGAAACTCTCTTCGATTCGAAATTTTATCCCCATCAAGGTCTGCCGTTGCACGCAGAAATAGACCTCCGTTCAGATTGTAATTTTTTAAGTCTATTTTAATCCCCATCTCATTTATAGCACCTTGCACAAAGTATTGTATAGCCATAGGTTCGCCCATCGTAATAATGGCTGCTGCAAATCGTTCTATCTCGTCGCAGGTAATTCCGTATAACTGCTGAATCGCTATGCACTTATTACCCAGGGTGTTGTCTATCTTAATCCGGGTCCAGTTGAAATAATAAGTTGCCAGCAAAATGTCATGGTTTGGAACGGTCTCGTCACTCAAAACACGGTCTAACAATCTTGCATGTGCCCGGTCAGGAATACCATTGTTATCTGTATCTATTGTATCCGGGTCTGTTTCTGGGTCAAACGCCCCAGTTATCTTCACAAGAATGCCTTCTGCATCAATATCAAGCACATAAGCAGGAAGCGAAAACATAATGGAACAGGCAAAGCAGAAGCCAATAAAAAAGCCTCGACTAAAGGGAAATATTATATCTCTATTTTTTCTTGTTAACTTCATTTTTATATTAGACTCTTTTTTATGTAAAATAGACTTATAATTAGAGTGTTATTCCAATTTTTCTTGTTCCATTATAATAAAATTACAAGGACAAAGCAATGAAGTATTTTAAAGTTGCCCAATTTGTCCCTGGAAAAGGGGACGCATGGACTTACTATGAATGCGATGACAATGAAATTATACTACGACAATTAACTTATATTTCTACGACGAACGAAATTACAAAAGTACCCGACCCTATCGTAAAAAAGTTGTATCGTCCAGAACTTTTAGAAACATCGGACGCGCAGGAGTTTTTATCTCTTTGGGAAAAAGAATGAGAGATATTTCCATTGTTAAATCTACACCATTTTAATTAGGGAGTTATAAAAATTGAAAATTAAAAGTCCTTACTTAGATTCTTCCAATTACTTGTGGGCTAAAGGAAACCTACATACACATACAACAATTAGTGATGGGGTTTACGACCCACAAAAAGCCATTCAAAAATATGCTTCTATGGGCTATAAGTTTCTAATGATTAGTGACCATGACATAGTAGGACAGGTGGAAAAACTTGAGCCTTATGGTATGGTATTAATTCCCGGCAATGAGATAACGATGGATGGTCCCCATATCCTTCATGTCAACGCACAAAAGAAAATAGAACCCTATCCTGACCGCCAACAAGTATTAAATAAAATTGCAGAAAATGGAGGGTTTGCCATTATTTCTCATCCAAACTGGGAAGAAGATTTTAATCACTGTTCTCAGGAATTTTTAAATACATGGAAATATTACACCGGTATTGAGATATATAATGGGGTTGTTCGTCGCTTACCCGGAAATCCTTGTGCCACAGACCGCTGGGACCGTCTTCTCTCTCAGGGAAAACTTGTATGGGGGTATGCCGACGATGATGCACACTGGGAAGAAACCTACGGCGTTGCATGGAATGTTGTTCAGATTGAAACATTAACAAAGGAAAATGTCCTGAATGCTTTGAGAAAAGGGAACTTTTACGCCAGCACAGGTGTTGAAATACAGGAAATATCTACAACTCAAAATTCCGTATCTATTACTACAACAAATGCGAAAAAGATTGGGGTGGTTGTTGATTATGGAAAAAGAATTCAGGAAACAAAAGGGAACTCTATCTTTTTTAAAATTGATGATAATTTTTCTTATACTTACTTTCGTTTTGAATTCTGGGGTGATGGAGAAGAACAAGCATGGACTCAACCTTTTTTGATTATTCATGGATAATAAATAAAAATTATAAAATATCGTGAAAACTTTTCTGCCAGAATTGGTATTAAAACAATATAGATTTTTCTATCAAATTTGTAATAATATGGAAACAATATTTTATATTATTTAAGATTAATTCATATTTACATTAAATCAAATTAGCAGGAGATTGAATATGAAGCATATAAAGATGTTGACTTCCTTACCCAAAGCACAGGTTGAAACAGAATTAAGTGTAGGACAGATTTTAACCCTTGTGGCTAATGTTCTTTCTGTAGTCGCTCAGGCTTTGGTTGCAAAAGACACAGCAAGTACTACCACCACATAAAAGCAATAAAGGAGATTCGCATTATTATGAAAAGAATTCGTCCTATTACATTGATGCCGCAAAAAGCACAGCAAGAGAGTGCCTTCTGCTCAAACCTTGAAAGTGATTATCAGGCATTTCTTTGCTTCTTGCTTTCTGTGCTAACAAGTTTTTTCCTACCCTTAGCAGAAATAAAAAAACCACAAGAAACAACAACCACGGAAACCACTACCTCATAATAAAGCAACCGTTCAATATCGGGATAAAAGTTTGCGAAAGATTAATTATTTGATATAATAATTTCACTTTTTAACAAAACAGACTATGAAACATATAAAAAAACATACATACATAAAACCGAATCAAGCCGTTACCGTAGATGTAATACTTACCCTTATCGTTCAGATATTAGAGGCTGTCCAAACTCTACTTGGAACGAAAACTCCACAAACTGAGGGTGAATCATCGGAATAGAGAATTGTCAGAAAAAAAATGAATAAAAAGAAAAAGCATATTGTCAAAATATCATGGTTAAATCATGCAGATGATTTCCCATTTACGGCAAGTAATGTATTAAAATTTGTTGAAGATATTGTTAAAATATTCATCCCTGTATTCAAGAATAAAGACCCGGAAGCACCACCCCCAAGTAGTGGGACCACTACTCCCCCATCTTCATCAAGTAGTTGAAATTAATAGAAAATAAGGATAAAATATAAAATTAATTAATATGGGAATAGGAAACATGAAACACATTCGTAAAATGACTTTAAGAAGAGCCGATGCTTTTACCAACTTTATGAATGCGGTATGGCGTGCATGGCAAGACTTCCGTTACGAAAAGAAAAATGAGATTGGTTTTTAATTGTCAGGATTATTGTGCAAGGACTAAACACATATCCATATCCAGGTTAGGAGTGGGGTGTTGGAATTCTAAGACTGAAAATCATCCATTATGATTGAAAAACTTCATGCCTCTATTTATACTGCAGACCGATTTGATGCAAAGCGTTTACTCCATTTCTATATACAAAAGCCAGTCCATGCTGCCCTACTGGATGCAAAACGCGAACCGATTATACCAAATCTCAGCGAGTTGGAAGAACTATTGCAAAGCAAAGATGCCGCACAGTCCTTTTACACGGTAGAAGACAAGCAAGGCGAGGTTCAAGGATTTGTCATATTAAAAGGGATTAATCCCGAAGTAATGTTTGGTGAAACCATACTCCTTTTTGACAATGACACTTATGAGCAAAATAAACCCTTAATCGAAGACGCATTGGAATTTATTGAGACAAAAGCGTTCCAGCAGTTGCATTTAAGAAAGATAATTACGACCTGCCTTGATGAAGAAAAAAATCTTCACACCTTTCTTAACCAACATTCCTATCAATGTGAAGGCGTCATGCGGGAGGTGCTATTTACTTACGGAAAATGGCATAATCTTGAAACATGGGCGAAATTTAATTCTTAATGAATTACCTTATATAATTTATTAAACCTATCAAGGAATTTTATTTGTGAGCATTACCACAAAATCATTTATTCGCAGAGCAGACCGAGATGACCTGGATGTATTAGTCCGCTGGATGAACGATGAAGACTTTCAATATTTCCTTTATGGCGACCCGGCTCGTTCGCCACGACTTATTCGCGAACAAATTGTAAGTTACCTGAGCAAAACGGCAAGCAGTCCTATCCCTTCCTGTGCATACTTCATCGTTGATTCACCGGAGGGACCTCTGGGTATGGTCTCATTACAGAACATTAGTTGGCGGAATCGCACATGTAATCTTGATGTCTATATGGCGCCGGAGTATCGCGGACACTTGACCACAGGAATTAATATCTTTCGTGCTTTAGAATATGCTTTTGATGAACTTAACCTGCACCGTGTTAGTGCAATCATTTATGCTTTTAACCGACCTTCATGGAGACTTCTAGAATTTCTTGGTGCTGTTCGCGAAATAACTTTGAAAGACCATATTACTCGAAATGGCGTTTGGCACGATGTCTATGTATACGGATTACTAAAAGAAGAATTTGATGTTTGGCGAGAAAAATACGCAGAACAAACCAGAGAATTAACCTTGCAAAAAATGGCAGAGGCAATTAAAAATCATCTGGATAAGTCCCCATGAACACCTATGCCCTACTTATTATCTTTTCTATTTATTTTTTGTTTTCTCTATTTCAAAATCTCTTTCAGAATAAGAGCATCATTCCCATTACCAAAATCTGCCAATTCCTTCTATTAATATATGCAATAACCTACCTTGTGATTCAGCAAGTACTTCCGAGAAATCTCTTCTCCATTCCCAGTTGGATTCTTGGCTTATTTATTGGACATATCCTATACACCATAGGATTCGTTATAACTGTTGGTTTTGATGGAATCGTGAAAAAGCAATTCCTATCATTCTGGAAATTGCTCGGTTTTACCTTCCTATCTCCTACAATTCTGGGTAGAACCCTTGGCGTGGCTATCACTGAAGAGATTGTTTATAGAGGTGCTGTCCAGACTGTTCTTATCCATACCTTACAAAATGCGTTCCTCTCTATCTTGATTATCTCTATAACTTTCACTCTGGTCCACGAACACATATTCAAAAATGAACTTCGACAAAACTTTGAATTTTTGCTTTTCTCTATTGTGTTAGGTATGCTTTATCATTTCACAAACGATCTGGCACTTGTGATAACAATTCACTTTATTCGTAATATGGAAAGCAATTATCTAGAATTCTGGGAAAAAATGCAAGAAGTAAACAATTTAGACCAATGCCTGGACGAGTTAGAAAAAACACTGTTCAATTCAGGTGGAGCAAAGGAATGCGTTTCAAAGAATTAAACCACAATGAAAATAGATATACGGTCTATCTCGATAAAGTCTCAAAAACATTTCGTACCTACCACTTTTTCTACAAGGATGAAGAGAATGGAAGACGAATTCTATTAAAGAAAAAGGAAGCATGTGCAGCCGACCGGGTTACCTTCGCTATCATGCCCGGTGAAATTATGGGACTACTCGGACCTAATGGTGCAGGGAAAACAACTATCGTAAAAATGATTTCCAGCCTGGTCAAACCGGATAGTGGTGTTGTATATGTAGATGGCATGGATGTAGAAAAAAAACGCAAACAGATTTTATCCCAAATCGGCGTCGTCCTTGAAGGCACACGAACCAGCATGTGGCCACTCACTCCACTCGAAAATTTATATTACTATGGTAACCTTCGAAATATCCGCGGTAAAGTCCTCAAAGAAAGGGCAAACCAATTACTCGACTTTATCGGATTAAGTGATAAAAAAGATATAGAGGTGCGTAGACTATCACGCGGTCAGAAACAAAAATTGGCAATATGTATTGCACTCATTGCAGACCCAAAAATTATTCTTCTTGATGAACCGACCACAGGTTTAGATGTGCAAAGTAGTCGTTCTATCAAAGACAAAATTCTCGAATTGACCCGCGAACACGGTAGGTCTGCTCTGGTAACCACTCATGATATGCATGTGGCACAGGAACTATGCGACCGTATCGGCATAATCAATAAAGGGAAACTCATCACTTGCAAGCCTACCTCTGAACTGCTCGAAATATTCTCAAAACAGATTTTTTCTGTTCGTTTAGACCGCAATTTAGTAGATGGTGACTTGAATGCTCTTGCCCCACAAATTAAAGTACTAAATACAGATTTCACAGCAGAAGGACCTATCCTGACTATTCAAGTGCCCGAGCCCTATCCTGAACGCTCTGAAGCCCTATATGTTCTATTCGATACATTACATAAAAAGAAATACCAAATCCGTTCTATACAACAAAAACAAGTAAACCTTGAATATATCTTTTTACAACTCACAGGTGAAAAACCTGTGTTTGATGAAACAAATTTACCCGAACAGGAATAATACTTATGCTCGGTTTTCTTCTCGTAATGAAAGCAGAAATCATACGCGGTTGGATTATTACACGCAGATACTGGTTTCGCACATTGACAAGCCTTATTATCGGTTACGGCATGCTCATGATACTTATTGCAGGTTTCTTCTACAGTCAACCAGCAATTGAGAAGAGTATTAACCAACTCGATGACCCAACCCGTGCCACCAATTATATCCTTGGATTTATTATCGGGATGTTTGCCTTTGGCGTAATTGGCATGTTTACACAAGGCATTCAAGGAATGGCACAAACAGGGGTTTTGGAACAATTATGTATGAGTCCTTATGGGCTGGTTACAAACTTTTTAGCCCGTGCCGTTGTGGCGTCCATCTCAACGATTATCTATTCTGCTTTAATGGTTTACATGGTCGTTATTAGTGTTGGAGGAAAACTCTATTTTGACCCTGTTCCTGTAATTGTGCTGTTGACCCTTTCGTTTATAAACCTTTTAGGATTCGGTTTCATGGTCGGCGGACTGGTGCTCGTGTTCAAACAAATTGGACAATTGACTATTATTGTGCGTATGGCTCTATTTGCCCTTGCCATTTTTGCACGCGAAGAATTTCTACAACAGGGCTGGATTATCTCTGCTTTTATGCACGCTTTACCCATCACAGATGCCGCTATCTGCTTGAAATATGTGCTTGTCAAAGGACAACAACCCGAAGTAGGACAATTCGTATCCGTCTTTATGCACCCATGCTTTTATTGGCTCTGTGTCAGTTGTATCCTCTGGACATTTATTGGCATATCTCTATTCAAGGTTATGGAAAACTACAGTAGATACAAAGGAACTTTGGGGATTTATTAATGAATACACTCAGGCCTATCCACACATTTGAACGAAACGGAAAATACTTTGCGGTTGATGTTCATAACACATTTTGTTTTGAATGCGATAAAATAACTTACGATGCCTTACAATATTATCCTGAAAATACACAAAACAAAATTCTTCGTATCCTTTCCCATAAATATTCAAAGACAGAACTCCTCGAAGTTTGGAGTGAACTCGAATGGCTACGCACTATCGGCTCTATATTAAAGCATCAAAAAATAGAAACCTGGGCAAACTTACTTACGCAAAATATAGGTTTGAATACCCTTTCCTTCCTTATAAAAAAAGACCAATTGGCACAATTCCAAAAGATAATGCCATTGGCTTTACTTCGGGCTTTACCCCAGGTCCCAACCCAACAAAAATTTAAAATAAACCTATTATTAGCCGAAAAGATTGATACATTAAAAGGTTGTTATGAACTTCTATCAGAACTTCTATCATCTACCCTCCCGTTAAATGATAAAAACTTAACCATTAACCTGCATCTGTCTATTCCCAATCATATTTGCGAAACCCTGAAAATCGGTAGAGATGAAAAAATCTTCTTTATATTTGAAAATGTATCATTAGAATTTTTTCAACGATTTGACGCTTATGATGAAAACGAATTTAGCAAACTACTCAACGAACAAAGGGGAAAAGTCCTGTTCCTGCCCACATTCCTTTCTTTTATACCCACAATAGAAAAGTTCTGGAACAATGGCATCAAAAGAGTTATCCTTGACCCTTCTGCTCCGTTTATATTAAACCCCGAAATTAATATTGCCAATTTTTTTCAAGAACTTACCGACCTAACAATTCTCTACACCCAGCAACTCGAAAAAAGAAACCGATACCTATTAGAGCCTATTATGGAATATTTCCTGAACATTCAACACGGAAATTCTGTCAGGCGAAGAGACCCCGCAGGTGCAGAAGAATGGTTTATTACCCCTGATGGCGATGTTTATGGTGGATATTTGTATTATAAAAATAACCTCTGCAAATTGGGCAATATCCAGAGTAGCGACATTCCCATCACAGGTGCTGAGTCCGTCTACAGCCTGGGAATAAATACGACCCCGGCATGCACACATTGCTGGGCAAAAAACCTCTGCGGCGGTGGACATGGTGCTGTCCATTACCAACTCGGCGGAAAAATAACCGAACCCCATACAAATTGGTGCAACTTACAACGAAAATGGATAGAAGAAATCATTGTCCAGTATCAAGAACTTAACAATGCAGGTATTTCGCTATCCCCCGAGGTGCAAACAAATATAGAAATGCCGCATCCCGGCAAATTAACAGTTCTGAAACATATCTTTCAGGGTTTCTTTAAGGAACAAATTTCTATTCGCCCACTACGACCCCAAGACGAAGAATGGTTATGCCAATGGGAAACATGGAACGAGAACACTTACTTCACTCTTAACGAAGGAAATATCCTGACTACAAACCAGCATGAAAAAGAACAGGAAATACTTAATGCGAATAAAACTTATGAAGAATGGGTTATCATTGATAAAAAATCTAATCCACGCGGACTTTTGAAAATCCAACCCCACAGAATACCCAATCTTGCCACCATCTCAATCTATTTTCACAATCCCGAAGATTACGAAAACAGAGACATCCAGAAAAGTTTTCAGAACATACTTAATCAGGTCAAAAGCCGATTTCCCAAAAACCGCTGGCTAATCCCTGTAATTCCACAGAACAAACCGCTTATCCAATTTATCGAAGCACTAAACTTTCATAAAGCAGGCACATTTCGGGACACCCTTTTCCTTCATCAAAAATACCACCCCATAGACACATACCTTTTATAATACGGTTATCCAGAACTACCATATTACAAAACTAATACCCACTTCTTTTAAAAATAAATAAAAAATTTACTACTTTTTTATATTAAATTGTTGTAATAACTAAAACACATTTTTTAGGTCTCTCCACATATTACTTTATTTATGGGAAGTCAGGGGTCAAACAGTTCATATAGCCTTTTCACTCGTAAAACCTCCTTTAAAATCAGACAAAAATCCTTTTATTTTTATCAGATAGTCATGTCCTGCTGTATTGTTTTATGCAATCTCTTGGGGCTCTTGAGGTTTGGTTTTTTTTCTGAGTTTTTCTGACACAAAGGATTTTGTTCTTCTCCACAAAGGGGACATATATTCCCATGGAATACTGTTTGCCATGCCGATAAGCCACATATAGATACACATTACAAAAATCATGCAACCTAACCAATAATATGTGGCAAATTCTTGTTCCCACATAGTATAGAAGAAATAGCCTGCCATTACAGAGATATATAGCCAGATAAGGGCAATAGCGCGGGGAATATAATCTGACTTTGTTGAGAAGAATAGTAATGGGACTGATAGCATAATGTAATAGTAATAAGTGGGTGAAGCAAGGAAGAAGCATGGTACAAAGCCGAAAACAAAACTTTCATAAGCAGATAGTTTTCGGGCGGCAATTAGACACAGGATTAACATAATTCCCATTGTAGCCCACCAACGGCCTGCTTGCTCTTTATAAATAATACTCCGTGTATAAGTTTTCCAGGGTGAGATAACTTTTCTCATAGCCTCACTAAAACTTAACACTTTTGTGGGATTGGAAGGGGTTACAGATTTTGGTGCAGTAGGTTTTGTTGTAGAAGGTTGGGTAGCAGTAGAGAGGGTTGCTTCTGTAACTGGTCTACCTAATAATGTATTCCCAATAATTTTAGTTATATCCTTTGCTGATTCTTTAAGATTCAGGTTTTTAGGATATTGGGCAATAAATAGGTATTTATAGCCAACACGCCACGGAGATATATCGCGATTGTGTCTGCCTATCTTATCTGCATAGTCCTGCCATTGATACATACCACCATAATATCCAAAAGAAGCGACAAACAGAATAACGATAGTAGCCGTAAAGGAAATAAAATAATTTACCCAACCCTTTTCCATTCGCTCTGTGAAATAACCCCATAAACCTGCCCAGAATAGCAACAGTCCAAAAAACATTATAGGCACAAACAAAACTAAATGAATAAAAATAGGAAGGGGCCAGGTAATAGCAAAGCCACTTAATAAACTTGCTGGAACTTTTCTTAAAATAAGGCTTATGACGATTGAAATTAACAGATTTACTATCAGAAATCCTAAAATTACCCACATCCTTTGTTTTCTGTCGAAAAATCGAATTTTTAGTTCATCATAGCCTATCCGCAGCATTTTGCATAAGTCCCAGAAAAGTTTTGCGCCGGGACCGAACAAAAACACTGCGGGAAAGACGCGTGCTATGACGGAATAGGCAGTGAAAAAACCTGCCCATTTATAGCGATTCAGTTTTATCATACATGCGGCGAGGACTAAACACATAGCAAAATCTGTTCGTAAAAATGCTCCTTTCATGTGGGAAAATCGCATCATATAGTGTGTCCCAATTAATATGAGCATAAACATTGCAGGTCGTGGTCCAAACGCATACAAAACTACCAGAGTAGTGATACCAATCAGAATCAAATCTAATGAGGCTAAAAACAGCATGTGATTCCGATTCTCAGTTGAAACAGGATTGCTTAAAAATCCACCTACTAACATGGACCATATCGGCGAGCCATTGTATCCTTTATCTCGCAGAACATTGTTCCATCGGCTTGTGGTTAGTTCTCGCTTAAAAAACTGTATGTCTTTCAGCCATTCTTCCCAGCGTTCAGGTGAAAACCGACTTTTATACTGGTCCTTATTTTTTATGACTTCATCCACCGGGATATACATACCATTAGAAAGATTTCTAATGGTATTTTGCGAATTAGAATATTTTCTACCCGTCTCGTCATCTGCGATTAGACTTGCTGCATATAATCGGCTATAGCCAATCTCTTTTGCATACTTGGAGCCCATGTAGTAATGGTAAAATTCATAAGCATTGAAAAAAGTGCCATAACGCCATTGACCAAAACTGTCGATGTAATTCCCTACCGCAAGAAAGGCACAAATAAACAAAGCGGCAATCAGGACGCCCCTCACCAGTCCGGACACTGTCGCTCCGATATTAGAAACAATCCATTTTCGGTTAAACAAAACCATGCCGATAATAATCAATATAGTTAAAGAAGGGACTAAATATCTAAGGTCATTTTGATTTGCAAACTTTTGTAATTCCCAGAGAACAATCTGGAACAAAGAAGGAGAACTCTCCATAATTACCTCCATTAAAAAATTAATCTTCGCATTAGTTTATCACAAACTCTTTTGCAAAACCTCGAACAACATTATTTTCTATAATATTTTCCTTAGCCGTTTTGGCGGCTTTTATTCCTATCTTATTCTTAGATTCTACATTATCTCTAATATCGTTTTTTCTAATTTCGTTTGCACAATTATAACCATCAATAAAGATTCCCACTCCGTTTTTATGGATTATATTTTCTATTGTATTTTCCTCTATCTTGTTACCGGTTGCTATAAATGATTCTGCCTCCTGTCGAAACAATATTCCCTCTTCCTTTGAGTTAAGAATCAGGTTATTACGCACAATATTGTAATTATCTCTATGTCCAATAGAAATACCAATTCGATTATTTTCAATTACATTATCTTCCACGATACCATTTTGAACACCCCAACAGAAGAAAATACCTATCTCATTATTCTGGATATGATTTTTTAATATTTTGGGCCGTTGTGAACCCGACCCGGGATGCAAACCCAGACCTGTATTATCATGCGAATAACAATTTTCTACAAGAACATCATGAGCAATTTGCCAACTTATTCCATCACCGTTATAATTCCTTGCCTCCACACCCCGAATTGTGACCCCTTTGCAATCCTGAAGCCAGATACAGCCTGCATAATTTCCATCTAAAAGAAGGTTGTTTTCCTTACTCCCATCAAGGGCAATACCTTCAATAACAATGTCCTCTACAAATTCACCAGAAATGAGAGGGAATAAGGTAGCAATAGATGTATTTTCAGAAAACCACACATTTTTCCTGAGAGGTTTATCCAGAACCAATCTATTTCCATCAATAGACACAATAGTTCGTTTCATCACATTTATATCATTACCATTGGGATTTTTTGCTTGAATACACAAGCCGTCTCCGACCTTAAATTGTTTTGGATTCATAATGGTAACACACTGTTCATACCAGTCTGCTTCCTTAAGCAAATCCGTTTTTACTGAGGGTTCTTTGATAAAAATTGTTTTATCTGCACCTGAACCTATTAATTGAATATGACTTTGTAAGTATATTGCATTAGAAAAATGATAAGTCCCGGGCAAGATTTGAACTATTCCACCTCCATATTTAGAGACATAATCTATAGCACTCTGAATGGCTTTGTTTGTATCACCCTGAAAATCCCCATAGCCATTCTGTCCTACCGTAACCTTATATAGATATTTTGTTTTTACAAGGATATTATCATCCCCAGAAATACAGGAAATATCACTTGCATTAATGAAGTTTCCCGTTAATAAGGAAAACATTCCTACGACAATTAAATATATTTTTCCCTTTTGCCTCTTTAACATATTGCCTTCCCTTTTACACCAATTAGATATATACTTTTATTATAAATTTACCTTGTCTTATCTAATATAAGGATTAAACTTCATTACACAGAGCAAGGTAATGAGCAACGCTTGATTCACCGAGAGCCTCCAACTCATATCCTCCTTCAAGCACCGATACTACTTTATTGCCAGCAATCCTTTTTACTGCATGGGTTATTTTTGCAAAGTCTTCCTCTTCCAGATTTTGCCGTCCTAATGGGTCGCGTCGGTGTGCATCAAAGCCTGCGGATATGAGTAAAAATTCAGGCTTATATCTCTTAAATTCTGGCAAAATTAAATTCTCTATTGCGGAGTGCCAGAGTTCCTTGGGAACACCTGGCATCATCTGGACATTTAAATTGGTATTATTTTTACCTCGCTCTTCTGGAAAACCTGTCCCCGGAAAATGAGGGTATTGATGAATGCTTGCATAATATACCCGGTCATCATCATAAAAGGCTTTCTGTGTGCCGTTCCCATGATGAACATCAAAATCGAAAATAGCTACTCGTTTCAAACCAGCCACATCTACCAGCCATCGTGCTGCGATGGCAATATTATTGAACAAACAGAAGCCCATAGCACGATTGGGTTCGGCATGATGTCCCGGGGGTCTCATAATTTCAAACACGCTATCATATTCCCCCTCTAAAACAGCCTTACAAGCAGAAATGGCTCCCCCTGCGGCTAATATACTTGCTTCCCATGACGCCTCTCCCATCACGGTATCCGGGTCAGGGTATTCTAGATTTTCCCTACATGTGCGTTCAATGGTGTCTATGTGTTGGGCGGTATGAACCCTTAATAAATCCTCCCGTGTTGCAGGCTCAATCTCCAAAACAGGTGGGTCTATCTTATGTCGTTCAAAAGCCTCTAATATGGCTTCCAGCCGTGCAGGACTTTCAGGATGAAAAGGACCGGTATCATGGCGCAGTGCCTCTTCACGAAATACAATTGCTGTTTTGCTCATAAAACAACCTTTTACTACTCAACCACAAATCTATATAATACACTCATTTCTATTGTAAATATATTACGAACCTCCCTGAACAATTTGTGAAACCAGATTCATAACTTTTGCCCGGTAATAGTAAAACGAAAGGGCATTTTGGTCATATACTTTTATTGAAGGTGAGAGATGGTTTAAGGCTTCTGCCCTTTCTTTGCGAGCAATAACGCCTAACGGTGCTTTTCTCGCAGTAACGCGTTCCAGCACTAACAGATATTCTCTGTCTTCCAGCCCATCTCTGAGACATTCTAAACGAATAGAGGTCACAGGCGGTTCAATAATTGGTTCAGACGGTTTCTCGCGTCTTGGCGGATATAGTAGCCTTCCATCTCCATTACCCCATCTTTGACCATCAGAGCCAACAGATAGGGCTTCTTCCCACGGGTTCTGTGGCCAATAGGTAAGAGACCAGAACAAATCCCCATCTAAATTATATTTGTCCAACTGCCAGTAACGGATACGATGGTTTATTGCAGGATGGTCAATGAAATTATTGGCATAAGGAGCACGCGGTGCTGTGCAAACATACCACCAGACCGTTTCACCCAATTCTTGCCGCCATTTAGCCCTTGTCTCCTCATACATATTAAATATAGGCACCCAGAGATTGACCACACCCCAGAAATAAGGAACGGGAGCAGATTCTTGATTACAGGTTAAAAGCCGTCGTATATCAGGGCAAGCCGATTGTAGCAGTTCCATTCCCTTTTTAACATTGGCATATTCAGCAGGGGGAGGTTCATCTACCCAATACCAATATGCCTTATGCAGCCAGCCTTTCTCCCGAAGGTGTTCTTGAACCTGTCCATAGAGAGAGGCAAACAGTCTATTATATTCGTCAGAATATTGAGGTGCTCCGTTAAGTTCCGATGGCAATCCACCCAGGTTAAACGCATTAAAACGATATTGATTTAAATATTTCTCCATTGCAATATCAAACTCTGTAAAATCAACGACTGCCTGTGGCGGTGTTCCCTCAAACTTCCATTTTATCGGCGCAAAGGCGTGTGGGGTATATGGCGAAATTCGATATTCCATGCAGGTTTTCATATACAGGTCAAAAACTTCTTTCTTCTGCTCATCTGTCAAGGGACCATGCCAGGAATAATCAGGTGAAACACCATAAGCCGTCTCCGTGGCTGTATCCGCAGGCAACACATAATTTAGCACTCGCACTTTGTAAGGAATCTCCAGATTCAATTCAGTAGAATTTAATTGTATATTTCCATCATAAACACCTGCGGGTTGTCCCTTCGCTACATATAAACGAACCCATAACACAATATTTCCCCCTCCTGTGTTCGATATGGAATCTTTAACAGGAACTATGGGGTCAGGATAATCTGTCAGGTCGCCGTAATAATCGGACACCTCTTTAATGGGCACATAATTTACTTCAAAAACCTTGAATTGGCTTGCAGGCAAGGTATAACCTTCTGGTGTCTTGCCATCCGTGATGTTTACCTTGATTGGAGAAAGACTTCCTTTCGGACTGACAACTACCTGAAACGCCTCATACTCATTCCTTGCAATATCAAGAGGAAAATACTCTAATGAGCACTCCGGTACTTGCTCATTTTTACCAACCTTCTCAATAGATGGTGAGAACCAAACAGCGGCGGAATCATTCTCTTTCACCTTCGCTTTTAATGATGATAGCCGATGTATTCTTCTCAATTGCTCTTCAGGGGTAGGTTCCCCTTTTGTCTGGCGGAAGGGCGTTAACATTAGCCTTTGACTATATGATTGGAATAACCACTCTGTGAAAGGAAAATTGCCCGACTCTAATACACTTGCAAGTTTATTCCGCAGATTTTTCTCAACTTCACCAAGCCCGTCAATCTCCTGAACCTTCAAATCTCCTAATTTATAGCCATTATCATTCAACATATACCACTGATAGCCCAATCCCGGTGCTGGCAGTAGAACCCGTATCCATACAGGCTCTAAATCTGTCCGAAGAATTGCATATTTCCCTGAACCCAACTCTTGAAGTCCACCTGCAACAGGCTCTAATGCAGGAACATATTCAGGACTTTTCAAAATCTCTTCGTCTTTTATTTTATCCTGTTTGCTGTCATATAGAAGTTCTATTTGCTTGTTTTTCAATTTGTCATAGAACTCTCCCATATTAACTATAACTGTGGGTTTGCCATGATAATAAAAACTTTGCTTTTCAAGTGTCTTCCCATCAGGCAAGGTCATCTTACCTGCTATTTTATATGGACCTCCAGGTAAACCTTCTAATACGAAAGAAACAGATTGCCCCACATTTGCCGAATTCTCCTGAACAACATCATTATTTGCGTTTAGCAACTGCAATGTATATTTTATAGGTGGGTCTAACAGCCGATACTTTGACGGGCGTGCCATCCATGCTCGTAAGGAATTATTTTCGACCACATAAGTAATATCCGCCCTCAAATCAGGCAACTCCTTCAACTTTTCAAGTATCCGTTCCTTATTGACAATCCGTGCATAAAAGCCCCAATTGCCATAGCCCTGGTCAACCTTGATTAACAAAGGATTTAACCCCGCTTTTAATGACACTTCAAAGCAATCATTATCAATTTCTGCACCTCTCGCACAATGATTGTCCCATACCCGTTCTCCATTAAGCCAGACACGCACCCCATCATTACTACCTATGCCCAATACCACTGTTTTATCCACATCACTATTTAGATAGCAAAAGGCATACGCAACCTTACCCCCCTGATTATCCTTGAAAATCTTGTTAAAATCTATATAATCCTCAGGAGAGGTATATTTTGTCCATGTCCGAACAATTCCATCGCCCGGGTCAATTGTCATGCCTTCCTCAGGCTTTATATTATTCTCGCCACCTGCTTTGGCAAGATAATCAGTATAAAAGCCCAGAGTCGTTTCATCATGCCGAAACTCGACAACCCCTTCTTTCAATGGATTAGGAAAAGTTCCACAGACCAGCCACTCCCTGATAAAAACATCTTCCTGCACAGCAAATACTGGTGCCGTCTCAGCCTTACTGTCCAGAACAAATAGACATGCAATTGCCAGAAACACGATAAAAAACAAACACTTCTTATTCATATATTCAATCCTTACCATTAATTTTTCCATACATTAAAATAAAAAAAGGGCACACTACATTTCAAATATAGTGTACCCAACTACAAACTAACAAATAAAATTAAAAAAAGGTCTAATTACAAACTGGGGGCAGCATTTAAGACTACACTGTCGGCTTGTGCCTTAAATCGTTCAAAGTTCTTTATGAACAAACTGATAAGATGTTCCATCTTTTGTTGATATGCGTTCTTATCCTGCCATGTGTGTTCAGGAATTAATACCTTTTGGTCTTCAAGTCCTTCAATTTTCTCGGGAACCATTAAGTTCAATTTATCCAACTTTATAAACTTCGCGTTTTTGAGTTTTCCTTCCAGAACGGATGATAGAATGGAACGCGTCAATTCTATGGACATACGCTTTCCAACTCCGTAGGGACCACCTGTCCAACCTGTGTTAATCAGCCAGCAATCTGCACTGTGTTTCTTCATCTTCTCTGCAAGCAAGCGTGCATATACCCATGGGCTACGAATCATAAAAGGAGCGCCAAAACAGGTGGAAAAGGTTGCTTGTGGCTCTATAACGCCAACCTCTGTTCCTGCAAGTTTTGCAGTATAACCTGATAAGAAATGGTAGATTGCCCCTTCGGGTGTTAGTTTGGACACTGGTGGCAGAACGCCAAAGGCGTCCGCAGTTAAAAAGAAGATATTTTTAGGATGTCCAGTTTTACCACTTAGAACGATATTAGGAATGAAATCCACAGGATAGGTCGTGCGTGTATTTTCTGTAATACTTCCATTATCAAAATCTATTTCACGCGTTTGAGGGTCATATACGACATTTTCAGCAATAGAGCCAAAACGAATTGCATTATAAATTAACGGCTCTGATTCCTTTCTCAATTTAATTATTTTTGCATAACAACCCCCTTCAAAATTGAATATTCCGTCTTCACTCCATCCATGCTCGTCATCGCCGATTAAATAGCGGTCAGGGTCTGCGGAAAGTGTCGTCTTCCCTGTGCCAGAAAGGCCAAAGAAAATAGCACAATCGCCTTCTTTCCCTACATTAGCGGAACAGTGCATAGGCATAATATTGCGTTCAGGCATAAGAAAATTCATCACGGTAAATAGGCTTTTCTTAATCTCGCCACCATATTCAGAGCCACAGATTAATATGTTTTGCTCTTTTAGATTAAGGATAATTGCTGTATCAGAACGGACTTTATCCTTTTCTCCTTCTAACTTTAACCCACCACACGCATAAACGCAAAAATCAGGCTCACCAAAGTTTGCTAACTGTTCTGGTGTAGGTCTCAAAAATAGCGTGCGTGCAAATAGGGCGTGCCATGGTTTTTCTGCAATCACGCGAATCTTAATACGATATCGTTCATCTGCACCCACAAAACCATCAAAAACATATACATCCTTATCTTTCAAAAATTCTCTGATTTTGTTATATAAATGTGAATAAACATCCTCAGTAGTGGGGATATTTATCTTATTCCAGTCTACATCATCTTTTGAAAATTCATCTTTCACTATAAAACGGTCTTCAGGCGACCTACCTGTTCGTTTTCCCGTATATACCATCAAAGCACCGTTAGAACCTAATTTGCCTTCTCCCCTCTGTAAAGTAACTTCATAGAGTTCAGGAACACTTGAATTCCTGAAAATACTCTTGCAGGCAATTTGTCTTTCATCAAACCAATTTCTTAAATCCATTGTAGTTCTCCTAATCTATTTTTATTTATTATTCTATTGCTTCTACTTTATTTTTGGAGAAAACTTTTGGTAGGCACTTCCACTCTAAAAACTAAGAAATTAAATATAAATAGTAGTTTTTATCACAGTTAATAATAGATTTGCAAATTTCTATTTTTTATAAGAGGCGTAAACTAAATTCCAATAATCAATTTTCTCAGTAGCCAGACAATCAATAATGCTATAATCGGGGTCCAATTAAAAGGTCCAAAGTAGGGAAGATGTTTCCTTAATGTTTGTAGTAATGGGTTAACAATTTTTACTACCCATAATCCCCATTTTTTTCTGTGTAAATCGAAATCTATATAAGGTCCGAGCCATACCGCCAATATAGCCAGCATATACAAAGTGAATAGTGTATATAGCACATCTCGTAAAATCATCATTTTTATTCATCCGCAATATGGTTAATCTTGTTAAACACTAATCGTTAGATTTATCTTATTCATTCCTTTGCATATTTTTCCCTAATGATTTAACGGAAAAGTATCCATAACTTCGTAGATAGCACCTGTTTGTGCTAATGTGCTCTTGAATAAGGTTACTTTATCTACACAAAAATCAGGTAATACAGGTATTTTAACATTTTTCCAGAGGGTAGAAATAACTGGTGTAGGAGACTTTGCCCTTCCTACGGTTAAGTGAGGGTGAAATCTCTGTTTTTCAGGGGACAAACCTAACCGCTGGACAAGTGTCTCTATCTCTTTTTGAAGCAGAAATAAATCCCCCTGCACAATCTCTAACGCAACCCATAATACTCGCGGCTCTCTCCATGACGGGAAGACGCCTGGTTCACTTAAATTGAGAGTTAGAGGTGAAAATGTTTCTGCAAGTTTTTTCATATTGTCTTGTAAGTCATTACTAAAAGACAGCGATATTTGCCCGAGAAATCGTAAAGTAAGGTGTATATTTTCAGGAGGAACCCACTTTACAAAAGGTTTTAATCTACTCATTACAGGTTTCACAGAATTAAAAATGACTTCTTGAACATCCTGAGGTAATTCAATTGCTATAAATGCCCTATATGTCTCTTCTTTCACATCCATTAGATTTATTCTCTTACAAATCTTTCTGTTTTTGTTTTAATTGTTCCCATGCTTCGTCATCAGCACATACAGGCGGAATGCCAATATCGGCTACAATCAGTTCTCCAAGATACTCTTTAGCGAAAGGGTTCTTAAAACCTATCTTTGGAAATTGAAATGTAACTGTCTTTTTAGCGTGAACACAGACACCACAGATTTCGCCTGTATCTGCATTCAATCCTGAAGGCAGGTCAACGGCAACAATATTTTTAAGAGAATCCATATTCTCTATTGCAGCACGCGGAAGCCCTGTAATTTCACCCTGTGTTCCTGTTCCCAATAGTGCGTCTATGCAGGTTTCCTGTTCTGGAATTTGTCTTATCTGCTCGCACACTTCCTTTTCAGTCAGACATGTTAATAACTTACCACCAAGCCGCATATAAACCTTCATAAATATCTCTGCATCGCCACGAACCTTTGAAGGGTCAGCCAAGAGCAATACCTTTACATCCCAACCTGCTACAAGGGCTAATCGTGCAACTACAAAGCCGTCTCCTCCGTTATTACCTTTACCACATATAACTGTAATTGGACCCGGTTCCAGTTCGCGGAAAACAGCAGTCCCAGCATTATTCATCAAAACGGCACCGGGTATTCCCAATTCCTCAATACAGCGACGGTCTGCTTCACGCATCTGTTGAACAGTTAAATAACGATACATTTAATTACCTACCAGCAAACTAAAAATTAATACGAACACGATAAGAAACCTTTTCTGAACCATCGGCTTTTACAGGCAAATGGAAAATAATCGTAAAAGCGTCTTTCTTCTCATAGTCCATAGAACTTTTAAGCACTTGCCAATCCGCTATCATAGGCTCAACGACATCTACCTTAATATCATTTTTCTTGTGATTTCTTATGTTTACTTCAAACTCGCACTCGACAACATTCGCAGACAACATCTGAAAATCTGTCTGGATTCTTTCACCTATAATATCGAACGCTTTGCCTAAACGCAGCCTGACTTCCTCATCTTTGGGCGTATGTTTAATGCGGTCTTCTCCTGCAAATTGCAGCATGCCTTCCTGGTCCTCCTGATACACACGAATAATACCTTCGGGTAGGGGGAAACCCAACTGGTTATTTTCAGCATTTTTAAATATTAGAAAAGTATCTACATTTTCATTACGAATTGGATCTATTTTGTTACGATAGAACGAAACATTTCCACGATACTCATAAATCTTATTTACTGAAGCACCCATTGCCGAAAGCAAACTTACCTGTTTTGATTGCCTTTGTTTGATAGTGGTTCGACGCGGAACAGTATAAAGATGATATTCAGCAAACGATTCTTCCCTGACTGCCATTGACTTTGCAGCACCGAACGCCATTCTATCCATCATTTCTTGCGGTGCTGGGACATGAACAATATTAACCTCACCTGCTACTAACTTTAATTTAGCATTTTGATATGTTGCCCCTGAATCATTGTTGAGGGTTATCCAACCTTCTAAATCCATTAGACCTTTAGGTTCGTCATACATCAAAACATAATCCGCCTTCCATGAAAATCCTGAGGTCAAATAAGTTGCCTCTACTTCCTGTTCCTCGATGTCATTGTCCAATAGCCATATCAAAGTAGGTTTTGCAATTAACTCTGATGGCAATTCAGGTAGCACCACATTGCCCGGATGTCCCAAATAAATCTGGTTCTCAATTTGGAATACAGGAGATTCATTAATGCTAAGCAGTTTTGCAGGCACTTCGTAGAAATCTAAATCCTTATTCTTGTTTACTAATTTAATATCTTTACCTACATATTTTTCCATCAATTTTGAAGGGCTAATCAAGTCATATTCATAGTTCTGTTCAAGGATTCGCAAACTACCTGACTGTGTTAATGACTTTAAACTTACCGTCTCAGGCAAAATCTTTTCAGGCACATCCATAAATTTTAGATGGGTTTCGCCCTTAGGCAATTTTATTTTTCTCTTTTCCCGCACTAAGGCACGGTCGTTATTGTAAATTGTGACAGCCACATCGGTCTGGTCTTGAAGAGTGGTTTCGGATTTACTCAACTCAGGTGTTGGAGCATTCGTTGTGGTATTCTGTGCACTGGCAATTGTAATAGTAATACATGCCAATAGCAAAGGAAACCAGAGATACATTTTAAATTGTTTCATTTTTCATCTCCTAATGAATGTTGGATTCTACAACTAATCTGTTTTATTAAATTTTACTATTTATTCTCTCATAAAAACGATTTTTTCTTACTTAAATAATACTCCTGACTACTAAAAGATTTGGGAATGGACTTTAGCCTTTGCGCTAGGCGAAGGAACAATTCACAAATTGCCCTCTTATAAAAGCATATATCTTTTCCATCCCCACTTTGCTAAAAGGGTAATAAAAAGAAGGCGTATCGCCATACGCCCCTACAAAAATACTTCGAATGGCTATTTCATCCTTTGTGCTCTTGGCGGTTAAAAAAATACTGAAACCTGTCATATAAACTGAACAATAAAAATTATTTATATACACATATTCCTATCATTTTGAGCCTTTTTTGTCATTTCGCCCCCTTTCCTCTGTCATTTCGAGCGAAGCGAGAAATCTTTCCCTTAATTTTTTAACGGATGGTAGTGTAATAAAATAAAAAAAACAGAAGAGGATAAACTTTTTATCTATCCTCTTCTGTTAAGTAATTGAAGCAAGATTAACCTTCAATAGTTTTACGCAATTCTTTTAGGTATTTTACGCTATATTCCGCCTGGGCAACGGTTCCGCATTCCACACTCATCACTATATCGCGAGGTGTTTTTTTCAAGATGGTCATTACCTTTTTCCAATCAATCACACCTTCACCACAAGCACAGCCCACAGGAGTTCCTGTTACTTTCCCCCTCTCGTTTGATGCTTGTTGGACGGCTATATCCTTTGCGTGGAGATGGACTAATCTGTCGCTAACATGTTCTAACCAGGCAATTGGGTCTTCTCCACATAAATACCCATTTCCAGTATCAAAGTTGATTCCTAAAATAGGTGATTTTACAAGGGAATAGATTTTATCCAATCCTTCAGGTGACTTGCTGTATTGCTGATGTGGTTCAAGACCAATAAATATTTTGCGTGGTTCTGCTACTGCACATGCTTCACCCAACACATATCTTATCAACACATAGTCCTCTTCTTCGGTGGTCCATTTGGCTTTATGTCCTTCATCTGTGTTTACCACAGGTGCACCACACTCATAAGCGAAACGGACTGCCTGCTTCAAATATTCGGTGCTGACTTCGGGCTTGCATAGTGGGGAATGTGAAGATAGACCTGATAGTTTTATTCCTGCATTGTTGCATGCCCTTTTTATTCGGTAAGGGTCATCAAGTAAAGATACGCTATGGAAATAGCCTGCTTCGCTAAGTAGTTCTCTACCCAGGTGAACCATTGGCTCTACATACTCATAGCCTAACTCTGCTGCTTTGTCCACACCCCATTCAAAGGGTTTATCCTCATGGCGAACAAATTCCATATTAACGCCAATGCCAATCTTACCCATAAGTTCATCCTTTCTCGTTTGTTTATTGGTTATAACATTACAGGACCTTTTCCATCCTCGTAGGTCATCATCTTGTTATTCTTCCAGGAAAGCATGCTCATAATTAATACCGTTTGCACTCGGAACGCAAGGTCAACCGGACTTAATGTGTTTTTATCCTTACGCATACAACAATCAATAAAACTTCTCAAATAATCAACCAGATTTTCACTCTTCTGAATAGGTATTCTTTCTGGTTCCTTTGCTTTCAGTGCCTCTAAAGGCCAATATACAATATCATCTCCGTCCATAGTCAATGTTCCTTCCCAGCCTCGTATGACAGGCACGCGATTTTGTCCACGAATTTGTGTCCCCTGATACTCATTTGCCTGGGTTCCCATTATAGTCAAATCTATCTTTTCTGGATAATTAACAAGCATGTCGAAAGTATCGGGTATTTCTCTCTCCTCATATCTCAATTTACCACCTATTCCCACAACAATTTTGGGCATCTTTACACCGAGCATGTAGGCGACAGGCGTCAAGACATGTGGATACAAATCTGTGGACATTCCCCCTGCATAATCTTCATACATACGCCAGCGGAAAAAGCGACTTACATCGAACTCGCGTTTTGGTGCATCACCTAAGAAGGCTTCCCAGTTGAGGTCTGGTCCTGGTTTCGCATTTGGGTCATCAATGGGCATACCCCGTTCACCCCAATCACCCACACGGAAATAGCCACATTCCACATGAATAGGCTGACCTATCTTTCCCTGCTGTATTAAATCCCTTATCTGCTTGAAAGCACTGTCGGACATGGCTTGCGTGCCTATCTGGAAAACACTATCAGACTGCATCACTGTTTCCGTCATCTGCTTTGCTAATTCCCATTGCCGCCAATGGGTCATAGGCTTTTCACAATACACATGTTTACCCGCTTTAACCGCGTCAATCGTCTGTGGTGCGTGATGATGGTCTGGTGTAGCAATAAATACTATATCTACATCTTTATCGTTAAGCAATTCGCGATGGTCTGAATATTTCTTTGCACTATAAGCATCTGCTAACTTATCAAGTCGGGGACGATACGCATCGCAGAAAGCAACAAACTGGACTGTCTTGTCCTCATCTTGTAAATGCTTGATTACTTGCGATAGATAGGAACCACGACCTCCACAGCCTATAACCCCTACTCCCAAACGATTGTTTTGAGCCATTGAACTTTTCACTGCGGAAACACTTGCCGTGGCGATAAGTCCTGTTGCTGTGGTCTTCATAAAATTCCTGCGGCTAATCCCTTGATTTTTGTTGATTGATACTTGTTCCATAATTTTCTCCTTACCTTAAATTTTTGTTTATTTCCAAAAACTACTTATATTCTCAGCAACTTTCCCTAAATATTCTTTCGACTTTTCTCCGTCCCACAAAACGAGAATATGGTTAAACAATACCTTCTCTTTGGGTTTAACTTCAAGAGGCTCTTTCCAAAAATTTCGTGTAGCAGATATATATACAAATGGTATTCGCATAGTGAACCAACGAGGTGGAAAACGAACACTTTTCGTTGAATCCACCATAAGCAATGTAAAAGTCCCTACATCATTCTTCACAACCATTGCACACCACGGAGAATCACGAAGATATTCATCACCTCGAACATTTTCCAGATTTTCTTCGGTTAAACTGATTATCTCCACTTTCTCGGGTGGTGTTTCGATAAGCCTTGCACCCAGCCCAAAGTAATGATGTCCTGTAAGTTTGATGCTTTGCGATTCAGAAAAATTTTCAAGCAATGTATTCCATAACAGAACATTTGCATTTTCCTGTTGCCAATAGCCAGAGGAAATTCCCCGTGTCTCTATAAGTTTTGGCTGTTCTTGTTCAGGACTTTTCCAATTCAACTGTTCAACAAAAGAAGCCAGTGGGACAGGTGCAACGGATTGAATATTTAAGTCTGAAAATTTCTGATGTAATTCCGAGCCACTTTTGTCTACTTCTTCCCAGAAATTGGTATCATCTACGCCAACTGCGAACATGAGTCCGTGGTGATGTAAATGTCCTGATGGTGCATCTTCAAGCACCTGCAACCCAGAAGGAGTAAAGAGTTCCTTAATATATGGCTTAAATGGAACTTTGCTATAGCGATAATCCGCTATTTTTCGGGGTCCATACAAAACTGACAAATATTCCTCATTGAAGGAAACACTCACACTTTCAGCAAAAATAATAGGAGATAACAAAAAAGAAACAACAATTAACATTATCAAGCAATTTATCCTCATTTTAATTTCCTTAAATTAACTATCATGATTTATTTTACCTGTTTACTATCTCATAATAACTCTTAAAAATTATCTCACTATCTCTTGTTGAATTAAAAACTTTCCAATCATTTCCGCTTTTTTCTCAGCACCTTTTTCATTATTATGGATTAAATCAACAAACAGACCCGGGTCATTTGAAAAAAACGGAGAGAGTTCTAATAGAGGGACACTCAGTTCATTGCTCAACTTAATTAGTGCCTGATTCATTTCTTCTACCCCTGCCAAAAGTATAGATTTCAAAACGGCTCGCTCTTTCGATGAAGTAATTATAAATGAGTCATTTTGTCCAGATTTATTCATTGCATAAGTGACTAAAACAGGGGTAATATTTCTTGCTTGTGATAGAGAAATAAGATTTTTTATGTTATTTTCAAACCATATAGGTGGATTTAATTCAAGAATTTTTTCCGTTGGAATTTCCTTAAATATCCCTGCGGGATAGGTTTGAGTGCTCAACTGATATACAAATTCATAAAAACGATTTTCTTTTGTTGAGTGAACGGAGAATAAATCAAAATGAGGCACAAAAAAACCTCTTTTAATAGAAACAAAACGGAACAAGGCACTCCATTGCCAGAAGGGAAAGTTAAGCATTTTATCAATACCACCTCTTGCTACAAGAATATCTCGTTCATACAAATTTTCTGGAATTGGATAAACCATGCGATTAAAAATAACATCATTAAAACCTCCATAATAAATAACCACATCAATAGGGAATTTACAAACCCTTGATTCAAAATCAATTAAAATTTCAAAACTGGTCCAGCCATCTACGCCTGCATTAATAACTTTTACATTTATCCCTCTTTCCTTGAGATAGTGTTCTAATTGGTTAGGATAAGTCTTATCCCAACATGGGATTTCATAATCGTAAGTAGTAGATTCTCCGACACAAGCAATCCAGATTTCCCCATCCTGCTTGTCTCCTATTTCTTCACCCCTAAATCCATACTTATTGTGTTTATTACAGCCGCTATTATAGCCAGGGGTCGGTATATATCCTGTATAAGGATGGGGCTTTACCCTGAAATGTTCCCCATAATTATTAAAAGCACGGGCAAGCTGTGTTATAGAGGCATACCTTTCAAAATTCTCCTCAGAAGCGAAAAAAGTAATATACAAGTTAAAACAAATTTCTAAAGCCACAAATATAAGAATAAGAGTAATAGCAAAATAAAAAACTACTTTTACTGTCCTTCTAACAAAGGAAGGCATGCGTTTTCCTCTTATTGAAAATTTATTAAAAAGATAGCAACATTTGCCAGATAAATGAATAACTATGTGCCTCTACGGCATTCCAGATTTGCTCAACAATAACTTCATCCCCTTTGATTGTGGGTATCTCTTTTTGTTTCTCTTCCCAGGGCACACATACCCCAGCAGAGGGATAGCACGACAACCACGCTGGTTTTTGTTCTTCTGCTTCATTCTCGATTGGTGTCTCTATTTCTCCATTCAAAATATGGTCTACCTCTGACCAGCCTGTGCCGTCATACATACCATACTCTCGTGTCGTTTCGGTCATTGCACGCATATTTTCCACTTTTGCATCGTTCTGGATAATTGCACTGGCGTCCATAATATATCCGCCATCTTTCGCAAGCAACTTAATGAGTTTCTTACTTTGTTCTCGCACTTCCTGTGGTGTGCCCACCGTAAGTAAGGCATTGGGTAGCCCACCTGATACACAAAATTTATCTTTCAAAGTCTCAAAAACCTTTTCAGGTGAACTTCGGTCAATGTGAAACACAATGCTCTTCTCTGGTAACTCGGCAAAGGACTTCAAGTGGTCATCCCAATTTCCTTCTGCATAGAACAATACTTGATGCTTTTCTTTCCATAGTTCTTCGATTATGGGTTTCAGTGTAGACCAGTAATGAGATTTGAATCGCTCTGGGGTTATAAATGGAGTGCAACCGCGGTGCATCCAGAAGCCGATAGGCACAAGTCGGTTTGGGTCTGCGGTTGCTCGTGCAACATAATACAAATGTGGCATAAGTGCCTCACATGCCTTTAATACCTTATCTGGCTGCATGAGTAAATCCATAGTCAAACCGATATACCCCCGCAATTTATCTCCTAAAATATCTAATGGGGCTTTAAAAATACCCGAAATAGCAGGGACCGTCCCACATTCCGTTTTCAACCTCTCCACTTGTGGTCCAAAGGCATAGAAATATTCGTTCATTGCTACAGCAGTTTTAATCAATGCCTGATAACTTCTCGCTTTTGCAGGTTTACCGGGTTCTACCACCTCTGTGGAAATACGAGGTAACCATTTCTCATATAGGAAATTAGTAGGGTCTGAAATCAATTCGTCATATTCATTTTCTTTCATAAATGCCTGGTCTTCGGGTGGCTCTTTATATTGAAACCCCGTATTGGCGTCGAGGTCAATACCAGGAATACCATAATATCTCACACCTAAGGCATGCACCAGTCCTGTCCAGACATAGACCATATTGGGCACAACGGCATCCCAATCAAAATCTTTTGCCGTCTGACAGACTGAATCAAAAGCAAGGCGATAATCATGTGTGACTTGTTGGCAGGTAAGTCCGCAATAACGAGCAGTAAACTCCGCAGCAAAGGGACGAATAGGAACACAGTCTGGTTTTTCATTTTGCAGTGCTGTTATATACCTTCTTAAGCGACTGTTATACTTTTCAAGCATCGCATCCATCGGGTATTTCCTTTTTGTTATTTTCTCAAACTTTTTTGTTATTAGGTTATCTTTTTATCCACCTATTTTGCAAAAAAAAGAGACACCCTTCTTTTACAAGAAGAGTGCCTCTGTATATATGCTTTTGAAAATGGATACTACGGATAAACCTGAATGTTTATATTTTTGAATAGCATATCCGTTGTTGGGTCGTGCCCTTGAAGGTGAATTGTCCCTGCGGCAGGAACATAACCTTCTTTCCCATCTCCACCTGGTTCCACAGGTCTTGTATCAAATAAATCTGAGACCAGGTAACCATTTATCCATACTGCTATATGATTCTCATCACAAATGATTGTCTTTGTAAACCATTCTCTCTCATTGGAAACCACTTTGCGCGTTTCTTGCACACCATAAATACCACCCGTCCCAAAATCTACTGGTTTAGAACGGTCATCTCCTATCCAGGCATTCTTTATTTGTGACTCATAACCTTTCCAAAAAACTCCCTTCGGACCACGGAAAAATACACCACTGTTTAATCTATTCGTATCTTTTCCGTTGGCACATATATCTAACTGGAAAAGGAAATTCTTGTATACGCCTGCTGTTTCTATCTGACCATTGCCATTTTTTATATTTAAGGCACCATCTACTACGGAAAATTCAGACTTGTGTCCAGGGATTATATCCCAACCTGTTAAATCTTTCCCATTAAACAAAGAACTTAATTGCACTGGTTTCAACTGAATGGATTTGACTTCAATCTGGGCATTCTTATCTTTATTCTGATATTTATGATACAGAATTCCAATATGCCCTTTGAGATTAGATACTTTCAATCCTTCTACAGGTTTTCCATTAACGGTTGCAGAGACATCTGTTCCCACTGCTTTTACATTAACTTCATATTCGCCGGGACCATTCAAAATCACAGCAGCTCCGCCATTTTCAGAATAATGTCCATCGAACGGAACACGGAAAGCAATGCCCGTAATTCCAGCCTTTCCGCCAGAGACTTTTATCTTAGCCGACAGTTCAAAATTGGCAAATGTACTGGTTGTAGCCAACCAGCCGCCAGAACCTTCTGTGGCTGTGAGCACACCATCTTTTGCCGCCCAGTTTGCATCACCAAATTGAACCCACCCAAAAAGGGATTCACCATCAAACAAATTAAGTGGCTGACCTACTAAAATTTCCTGCGCAAAGGCAGAAAAACCGCATGCTATTACAGCGGCAACGACTAATGAAAGGCAAAAATTACGCATACACTTTTCCTCCAATATAGAGTTGATTTTTTTATTCTTTGAATGAAAAGCCTTTTTAAGCACATTACAGTCCATATCGTATCATAATTGCATGAAAAAAATAAATTCTCAAAACTTCCCTTTATTTAAAAATCATTATAAATCGAAAGATATGCTGCATAATTTCCCAATACTCTCTTCACATAGTTTCTTGTCTCGGTGAACGGAATATTTTCTATAAATTCATCTATGTCATTATATTTTTTCTTATCAACCCATTTTGAGACATTTCCCGGACCTGCATTATACCCTGCTATCGCATAAACGATATTCCCCTGAAAACGATTGAGCAAATAACAAAAATAAGCAGAACCCAATGCAATGTTATATTCAGGATATTTCCACAATGAGGTATCTACGCTTACCAAACGATTGTCCTTTTGGGTAATCCATTGAGCTGTGCTCGGAATCAATTGCAATAAACCTTTTGCACCTGCTGTAGAAATTACAGAGGTCCTGTAAGAACTTTCCTGCTTCATAATAGACCATATCAAAAATGGATTCACTTCCATCTGCTTCGCCCATGAAACCACAAATTTGTGATAGGGCAACGGGAAAAAGATTTGGTTTTTATACTCATCTTTAATATTTGTCATTTCACGAGAATTGTCTGAGTAAAGATAGTCCCATACTACCTGTGCAACCCCTGCATGAGACAGAAGTGTAAGTGTTTCCTGGTCCCTTTTGCCTGAATTGCATTGCTCACATATAAAATAGGCAATCCATTCCTTTTCATCAACCCCTAATTGACTAAAATAGTATAACCATTTGAGTTCTACATCTTCTCCTATCTTTTGCAGAATTTTACGCTCATTATTTGGAATATAACTACTACAAGGCAATGAGGAAACGGGGATATGTTTTAATGGGATAATCTTTCTTTTTGTTGAACCATCGTGAAATGTTTTTATCAACTTGTCCGCAGAGCGATGGACATAATAATCGCCAATCTTCCCTTGAAGTGCCTTTTGATAACATTCCTTAGCCTTTTTCTTTTCACCCTGCTTTTCAAAAATGGTGGCAGTGAGATATAGGGCACGCGTGTAATATGAAGATTGAGGATATTTATCTCCAATTTCCATAAAATATTTTTTAGATTTGTCAAATTCCCCTTTTTGATAAAACCAGAATCCTGATGAAAACAGCGTATCGGGGACTTTTTTATGTTGTGAAAAATGTTCTAATAATATTTGATAATAGAAAAGAACTTTTTCCTCATCTTTCTTTTGCTCGGACTTCTGCCCTGCCCAATACAAATAATCTCCTGCATCAAAATTGACAGGGAAATCATAATTCATTGCAGTAAATATAATGTCTGCAAGAAAATTCTTTTCCGATAGGATCAAAGACCGAAGGGTATATTCAAAGAGTAAGGAAATGTATTCTGTGTTCTTATTTTGTTTCACCTGTTCAATAAAAGCCTTACCCGCATCCTCAAAGATTTTCCATTTTCTTAGAGAATTTAATGGACCTAAATACACGGAGCATTCAGGCAATACTTGATTGGCTAAAATAAACCATGCTTCGGAAAGGTAGCCACTTTTTAATAAATATCGTATGGCAAAGATTCTGTCTGCGTCTTCAGTAGAAAGACACAAATTCAGAAGTGCATTTTTCTTATACAAATTATAACCGCCATAATTCACGACTTTCTGCAAATAAGCCGAACCTTCTTTCTGAGAGTCTGCTGTTTTTATTAAAAAGGCACCACTATCATTTAAGAAAGAAACCATCCACCATGGCAAGAAAATACCCGGTTGAACCTGCTTATAACTTTCTGCCGCAGATTTAATATTCCCCTGTTTCTCATAATATTTAGCAAGGTAAAAACGAGCAGGTAAATTCCATGCAGTTTCTTGTTTATCCTGCGACAAAAGGTGTTCAAGAATCTGTATCCCCTCTTCTGTTTGACCCACTGAATCCTTACATTGGGCAATTCGCAATTGCACAAAGGGATAAAAATATTGTCCCTCAATTGCTATCTTTTCATAATAGGTTAGGGCAGATTTATAATCTCCCTTCTCTTGAGCAAATGTTCCATTTTTGAAAGTATCTAAAATTTGCAAATCTTCGGAAGTATAAAAATCGGTGCTGTATACCCAGCAACAAAAACATAAAGAAATAACAAATATATAGAGGTTCTGTTTTAACATCTGAAATTATATTTCCCAAAAATCCATGGTAAAGAGTTTTATAAAAAATTAAAAAAAATTATGGAACACGGACGGGTTTGCCTAACTTTGCGGATTTCCATGCCAATTCCGTTACTTCTATCGTGCGTAGACCACATTCAGGGGGAACTTCAGGTTTTTCCTTACCCAGAATACTCATAACGAAATTCAAATCGGGATTGTGGGTCATTTTTGGGAGTTTAACCTTTACAGGTTTCCCAGATTCATCCTGCTGTAAAAGACCTAATCCCTGTCGAAGCAGTAAAGCACCTTTACTTCCGACTATCGTATGGTCCTCATGCCACGCAGGGGCATTTCCAATAACCGATAGATTTCCCAGAGCACCGTTTTCAAATCTTAATGTCAATGCGGCATTAATATCTACCTTAACATCAAACTTCTCTATCTTTGCAAACACTTCACAAATCTTCAATCCTGTCATCCACATCATGATATCAATAAAATGACTCCCTGAATCGTTCAATTGACCCCCACCCGAAAGTTTTGGTATTTGACGCCATGTATTGCGTGTCAACTGAAGCCATTCCTGAGACAGCAAGGCTTGGACGAATTGAATCTCTCCTATGACTCCTTTTTGTATCTGCTCACGCATATATCGGAAAGACGGTTCAAAGTGTCGTTGATATGAAATCATTAATACTTTATTTGCTCCCTTCGCTTTCTTTATCACTTCTTTTGCATCAGCAATAGAACAGACCATTGGCTTTTCGGTCAACACATGTAGATTTGAGTCCAGAGAATACATAATTTGTTCATAATGCAAGGTATGGGGGCTCAACACTATGACTGCATCTAAATCTTCTTTTTTAATCATGTCCTTGTAGTTAGAATACACAGGTAAAAGAATAGACCCCGGACACTGCTGATAAAACCGCTCCAATGATGAGACACTGGGTTCATTCAAAGCCACTATTTCTGCTTGCTTGATTGTTAAAAACCGTTGATAGTGGGCAACGGCAATCCCACCTGCTCCTATAAACCCCACTCGAATCTTCTGTGTCATAACCAATTATGCCTTTATGTTTCGGTTATTATTACATTAGAACTCAATTTTGCATATTCTAATACAATCTATTATAAAGCAAAATACCATTCATGAAATAGCATTTGAGGCATTAAGACTATTTAATAAATTTTACAGGAAAGGATTAAAACATAATCAATATTTGATTTTTTCTACAATTCCCTTTTGTATCAGCCATTCGTATGTTTGCCCTACTGCGTAAATGGAACCGGCAATAAGTAGTTTTTTCCCACTTTGTGCCTTCTGCCATCCCTGTACTAATGCGGAATAAAAATCATCTTCCACGACATACGGAATGCCTGTTAAAACGACCTGCTCTTTTATTTTTTCTACAGACATCGCTCGTTTCCCATAAAATTGAGTAATTATAAATTCCTCCACACGGGGAGTTAATGTCTGGACGATACCTTGAACATCCTTATCATCTGCAACAGATAAGACTACCGTAACTTTATCAATATTCTCGACCAACCGTCTCATTCCATCGGGGTTATGGGCAGAATCTAACAGGACCCATGGCGACTTTGATACTAAATCAAATCGCCCAGGCCAACGAGCATGAGCCAACCCTTGAGTAATTGCCATTTCGCTAATAGAAAAGCCTTTCTTTACCAACCAATCTATTACTGCAAGGGCAACCCCAGCATTTTCTCTTTGATAGGAAGCACATAATCGGGTTGGAACATCTTTTATCTCACGGACAGGACTGCGGTAGGTCAACTTTGCTATATCTCCTGATTTAGCCCACTGAACATAGAAATCCTTATCCATCTGCCATAGGGGAGCATTCATCTCTTTTGCATAATTTTGAAAAACTTTGACGGTGTCCGGATTTGTTTCACCAATAACAACGGGTACATCTCTTTTTATAATCCCTGCTTTCTCATACGCAATTTTTTCAAGTGTATCCCCAAGATACTGTGTATGCTCCAAACCAATATTTGTAATAGCACAAACCTCAGGGATAATCACATTGGTTGAATCAAAGCGACCTCCCATTCCTACTTCAATAACGGACCCATCTACCTTTTGTAAAGCAAACCAATGAAACGCAATTGCAGTGCAAAATTCAAAAAATGTTGGTAGAATATTTTTTCTCTCAATAAGATTTTTGAAAAATACTATCTCCTCATGCAATTCTTCGGCAGAAATTGGTATTCCATTAATCTGAAATCGCTCCGCTAAATCAATAAGGTGGGGACTTATGAATTTACCGACACAAATGCCCTGTTCCCTAAAAATACTATCAATATAAGCAACAGTGCTGCCTTTTCCATTAGTGCCGCCAACATGAACAGAGAAAAAGTTTTTTTGTGGAGAACCTACATTATGTAAAATAGCATTTATATTGTCAAGTCCCAATTTAACTCCATGCCAGACAAGAGTTTTAAGAAAAGCAGTATCACTCTCGGGTAAATTGGAAGAATATATGTCCATATATCTATCGTGATAAATCATAGGTCAACGGGAAAAGATATTAAGTAGATAATTTCTGTATAATTTTCAGTATTTAGGGACAATAATTGGCTCTTCCTCGGAGAGCGATTCTGAGTAATAAAGTATTCTCCCACAATGGCGACAGGTATGCACCTTTTCTCCTGCCATAATCTCATTAACTATTTGAGGGAGTATTTGCATAAAACACCCCGAACATATTTCATCTTTCAAAGGAACCACCACAGGTCCCGTCTTTTTCCTTTGCTTTACCCGCTGATAATGTAATAGCAATTCCGCATCTATAATTTTACCGGCTTCTAATTTTTTTTCTTCTAATTCTTTACGCTCCTGAATCACCTCTTGCAATTCTTTATCTATTTGTTCTTCTTGTTCCTTTAATTGCTGAATTTCTGCCTCTATTCTCTTTTTCGCCTCCATAAAAAAATGATTGGCATCGTCTATTTGAAGCATTATTTTTATCTGTTCTTCTTCTTTTATTCCTATTTGCCTTTTTATCTCGTCAATTTCTTTTAATAATGCTTGATATTCCTCATTTTTTTTTACACTCTGCAACTGAATATCATATTTTTTGACCTGTTCCTGTAGTTGGGTTATCTCTCTCTCACACTCCCTTTGAGTTAACATCAGTTTTTTATAATTCTTTTCACTATCTTCTATCTCCTGTCTTAATTTTTTCTCTTGTATCTTTAGTTTCTCTTTCTGTTTTGGAATCTCCTTCTCTTTCGCCAATAATGAGTCTATTTGTAAATCAATCTGCTGTAATTCCAATAATCTTTTTATCTGCGTTTTCATAATTCCTTTCCTTTCCAAAATCTAAAAAAAAAGCCACAGCATAATTTGCTGTGGCTTTTCAGTTCAATGCCGTCCTTGAAAAATTTTTGCACCGGCAGGAAACAAATATCCCCGTAGATATTTGTTTCTACTCGTCTTAATGACTTTACTTTGTAATGGCATTTTTACCAAACTTTCAGATAAATTGTTCAAAAAAGATTCAATTTTCATTCTTCGTCATCATTTACATTGTCATTATTATACCCATTTGAGCCACACCGTTCAATTGCGATGGTTCCTGTTCGAACAAGTTCGATGATACCGAAAGGTTTCATAATTTCGATAAATGCCTCTATTTTTCCTATAGCACCTGTAATCATAACAATCATAGCGTGGCTTCCCACATCAACCACACGGGCACGAAATATATTGGATATTTCAATCACATCAGCACGAACCTTACGGTCTGCTTTTACCTTTACCATCACCAATTCACGCTCAACAAAAGCAGATTGGGTTAAATCCCGAACTTCAATGACATCTACTAATTTATTCAATTGCTTAATGATTTGGGAGAGAATATTTTCATCTCCTCGAACAGTAACGGTCATACGAGAAATTTCTGGGTTTTCAGTCTCACCCACACAAAGGCTGTCAATATTATATCCGCGTGCACTGAACAATCCTGAGACGCGTGCAAGAACCCCAAAGTGGTTTTCCACAAGAATACTAATGGTATGAATTCTTTTGTTATTAGTTACCATGATTTTCGTCCCTTCTCTCATTTATATTTTCTTTCTTGTTAAAACGATTCATTGTTATATCCATTCCGTTAGACATCCAACTTTCTACTGCAGAAACTGCATATTGGACCATCTCATTTACTATTGGCTTTTCCGTTTCATCAAACGGCATAAGCACATAGTTGGCTAATTCCATTTCTTGTTTCGGTTTCCCTATCCCCAGTCGTAATCGGGGAAATTCATCTGTATTGCAATGCTCGATTATGGACTGAAGGCCTTTATGTCCACCTGAACTACCACCCGGTCTTAGACGCAAAGAACCTAACGGCAGTTCTACATCATCAAGCACAATTAAAAAATCTTTGGGCTCAATGTTATAATAGTCCATAATACTTCTCACGGATTTACCGCTCAAGTTCATAAAGGTAATAGGCTTCATCAGACAAATCTTCTCATTCCCTATTCTTCCATACCCAATCTGAGCATAGAAATCCTCTCGAGATATAGAACAATTTATCTTTTCAGCCAACAACTCCACAACCCTATATCCTATATTATGTCTTGTTTGAGTATATCTCTTACCCGGATTTCCTAATCCTACGATAACCTTCATTTCTCGCCATTCCAAAATAAATCTTTACTTATTCTAAAAATAAAAAGCACCTCTGAACTTCTCTTTATTTAGAAAAGACAGGATGCTTACGCAACCATGCACCTCGAACAATGTATAATAAGAAAATTATTCCTTTTCTTCTGTTTCTTCTTTGGCCTCTTCGGCTCCCTCTTCGGGTTTTTCGCCCTCAGCGGCCTTTTCCTCAAGTGTTCGAGGCACATGGATAGATACAACCACACGTTCGGGTTCCGTCAGTATTTTTACCCCTTCGGGGGGTGTAATATCGAAAACATGCAAAGAATGTCCTAAAATCAGATTTGTTATATCAACCTCTATATGAGAAGGCACTTGCAATGCAAGACATTCCACATCTACTTCTCGAAGTTGATGTTCCACGACTCCACCCATTTTCACCCCTTCCGATTGTCCCACAAGGACAATTGGCACAGAAGTATGAATTTTTTGGTCTAACCGTATCCTTTGAAAATCTATATGGATAACTGAATTATTCACAGGATGCCGTTGTATTTCTTTTATAATGGCAGGGAAGTCTTCTTGAGAATCCTCTCCTATTTCTATCTTCACAACAGGGTGTCTTCCCTCTAAACGGGACAGCATCTTCTCAAAAGTTCGAGTGTCTATTTTTAATGAAAGCGCTTGCTCCTTCATTCCATATAATATAGAAGGAATACATCCTTCCTTCCTCACTTTTTTCGCATGAGATTTTCCTTCACCCTCTCGAATTTGTGCTTTAATAACAGGTATTTCCATAATTTCCTTTCTCCAAATATTTTATGAATTTTGTATTAACAAACTACTAACAGATTGTTCTTCATGAATATTTTTAATTGCTTTTGCAATTAAGGGTGCCAGAGTCAAAACCTTAAATTTTCCACTTTCTCTTGCTTCATCTTTTAACTCAATAGAATTACAAACAAAAATCTCCTCAATAGGTGAATCATTAATAGATTTCACTGCTTGCCCGCTTAAAACAGGGTGTGTAGCACAGGCACAAACACTTAAAGCACCACAGGCTTTCAGTGCAGACGCTGCCTTTACTAATGTTCCCGCTGTATCTACCATATCATCAAAAAGAATAGCATGGCAGCCTTCTACATCACCAATAATATTCATCACTTCAGATTGATTTTCTTTAGGTCTGCGTTTATCTACGATTGCCAGAGGTAACCCCAGTCGGGACGCAAATTCTCTTGCACGGGCAACACTTCCCATATCTGGGGAAACAACAACATAATTCTCGTTATATTTCCTCTTTGAAAATTCCTCTATAAAAACCACATCCCCTCGCAAATGGTCAAGAGGTATATCAAAAAAGCCTTGAATTTGACCGCAATGCAAATCAACTGTTAAAACCCGATTTGCACCCGCTGCGGTAATCAAATTTGCCACTAATTTTGCCGTTATAGGAACCCTTCCTTTATCTTTTCTATCTTGCCGAGCATAGCCAAAATAAGGAATCACCGCCGTAATACGGTCCGCAGAAGCCCTACGAACTGCATCAATCATAATCAGAAGTTCCATCAAGTGGTCATTGCCCGGTGGACAGGTGCTATTCACTAAAAAAACATCTCTTCCACGGACATGTTCACAAATCTGGATATGGACTTCCCCATCACTAAAACGGTCTACAACTGCTCTACCAGGAGATGTCCCTAAGTATTCACAAATACTTTCTGTGAGTTTGCGGGAAGCATTCCCTGAAAAAATTTGAAAATCGCCCGCACATGTCATCTTTCTATCTCTCAAAAATAATAAGATTAAACATCACCAAAAATAATTTATAGAAAAAAATGGCTGGGGCGGCTGGATTTGAACCAACGGATGCCGGGACCAAAACCCGGTGCCTTACCACTTGGCGACGCCCCAATCACAGATTAAAAAGTATAAACAAAAACATGTCCTATTTTCAACTTCCAATTCAGGCGTTGTTATCAAAAACTATATAGCAAAACAGCCATAAAAAGGAATAAAAAAATGGCGTCCCCAAGGGGATTCGAACCCCTGTTGCCGCCGTGAAAGGGCGATGTCCTAGGCCAGGCTAGACGATGGGGACGCAAAAAATGTAACTTAAAATTTTTTGGAAAAATAGTATACCAAAAATAGACACATAATTTCAAAAAAAGTAAAATAGACTTATTAGAGATATAGGATAAGGATAGATAATTATTTTGTCTCACATCTTTAGAAATGTCAAAAAAACAGCAAAACTTGCACTAAAAACTGTAATTTGATATGCTATTCCTATTATGGGCGATTAGCTCAGGTGGTTAGAGCGCTGCTTTCACACGGCAGAGGCCACTGGTTCAAGTCCAGTATCGCCCACCATCTTTTAATGTTATATGTAATGTTGGATAATTCTACTTTATCAAAAATTCTTCTCATCAAAATCCAATATTTATCTATTTATTTCCCAATGCAAAAAGAAGAGAAAATGATATCTAACAACTCGTCAGGTGCTGTCTCCCCTGTAATCTCTCCCAGAGATTGAAGTGCTTCACGCAACTCAAACGCTACAAGTTCTGCGGATAACTCACTTTTCCCCAAAACTCGAAGAATACAATTCTTTGCTTTTAACAAACTGTTTTTCTGGTGTTCATGTGATAAAATGATATCTTCTGATATTTCTTGCTCTCCTAATAATGATTTTAATAACATATTTTCAAGTTCATTTAAGCCCGAACTTGTTATCACAGAAGTATGGACAACCTCTTTCACTTTTTCGTGCAATTGATGGGGAATTTTCGGGTGTGAGTTCAAATCTATTTTGTTTACTACAAGCAAAATCGGTTTCTCTGTGTTGTCTTTTATTGAGGTAAACAGTTGCACATCCTCATCATTAATATCAGTTGCTTCAACCACAAAGAGAATAAGATATGAATTTGAAATTGCCTTCCATGCTCGTTCAATACCTTCTTTTTCCACATGTTCGGTAACCTCCCGTAAACCAGCAGTGTCAATCAGACGAACAGGAACACCTTCTAATGATAGATATTCTTCAAGATGGTCACGGGTAGTGCCCGGATAGGGTGATACAATAGCACGGTTATCTCGAAGTAACGCATTGAACAGGCTCGATTTGCCCACATTGGGTTTACCCGCAATAGTTACAATCGCCCCCTCTCTTAATATTTTTCCACATTCTGAGGTTGACAGAAGTCGTTCCATTTCCTGAACAATTTGTTTTAAACTTCTTATGGATTGTGTCCACAACTCCGGTGGAATTTCGTCTTCGGGAAAATCAATAACTGCCTCCACATACGCTAAAATAGTTTTAATGTGGTTTGAGTATTCATATATTTTACTGGAAAGATGTCCCTCTAATGTGGAACGGGATAATTCTAATGATTTCCTCGTCTTTGCTAAAATCTGGTCTAACACGGCTTCTGCTTGAACAAGGTCTAATTTCCCATTCAAAAATGCCCGTTTCGTAAATTCCCCGGGTTCCGCAACTCTCGCACCTCCCTCTAAAAGCAGTTCAACGATAGTTCGCAAAATGAACATATTCCCGTGGGCATGAATTTCAACCACATCTTCGCCCGTATATGAATGCGGCGACTTCATAACCAACAAAATTACATCATCTATAACCTGATTGTTCTCTCCGACTATATCTCCTGAATACATACCCCATTTTTTCTTAAATATATCTTGCCCTGTTCTTGACCGAAACAATGTAGAAACTATATGTATAGCCTCGGTACCACTAACTCGAATAATACCTACGGCTCCAACACCTGGCGGGGTACAAATAGCAGTAATTGTATCTCCCCTTGAATTGCACCCCATTATATCCTTTCCTTTGGCAAATTATTCTCTCCCAATTAAGATTTACTCTGAAATTTGTCCAGAGTCTAAATCATCATCGTAAGGGGAACGCCCTCCTCTACCTCTTCTCCAATCTGAATTGTAATCCCGTCTACCGCCTCCCCCACTCCGTCTATTATTTTGTGGTCTTCTGGAATAACGGTTATCCTGGAATCGATCCCTATGGTCGCGGGAGTCTCTTTGCCTTCTCCCATGATAACGATTTTTCGGTGCTATAACGACATAACGGCTATCCCCCCTACCAACGCTAAAAGTTTCTACTGAATTATCATTCTGTAATGTAACATGAATCACTCTGCGTTCATTGGAAGGCATAGGTGATAACTTTATTCTCCTGCCCCCTCTTTTGGCTCGTTCTGCAAAAGATAATGCCATTTGCCTTAATGTCTCTTTCCTTCGCTCAAGATAATTCTCCGTATCAACCACAAACTTTTCAATAGCATCACCTTCCTCTACATTGGAAAATATATGGTTAACAAGAAATTGAATCGTTTCGAGGTGAGAACCTCTTCTACCAATTAATAGGGCTCCATCTTGTGATTCTATTTCTAATTTTGGAGTTCCATCCTCTGTTCGGACAAATCTTACGGTAGATTCAATACCCATTTTTTGAAGCATTTCCGATAAAAGGGCAGAGGCTTCATTTCCCTGGGCATCAGTAACATTAGCCCTGTCTTTTTTCTCATGAGACCCTTCGTTTCCTTCGATAGGTGGCTGTTCTGACATCATATCTTTTTTCTCCTGTTTCTCGATTTGTTGTGCTTTTTTAGGAGTACTTCCCGGTTCAGATTTTTTAAAAACCTTGTCGGGAGTCTTTGCCTTCGCTTTGCCTTGTTCGTGTATATCTTTGCCTTTCCCTGAAACTTTATTGGGAGTTACTTTTTCTGTCGTTTCAGTCAAGCCCTTACGAGATTTTTGCCCTCGTTCAACTGTTACTGATTTCTTTGCCGTTACTCTAACTTTTACCGGGCGTGAGCCAAGCCCCAAGAACCCTTTGCTCCCCTCATCGAGCACTTCAATATTCTCTACATCTGCCATTTCAACCCCTAATTCTTCAAGCGCCTTTTGAATAGCCTCTTCACGAGTTGTGCCTACGGTTTCTATTTGTTTCATGGCACCATCTTCCTTATAATTCTAACATATTTTTTGGTTTTTAGTTTATAACAAATTTCATGCCTACGAAATTTAGTCTTCATCTTCATTTGTTTTTCGCTGCTTTATTTTCTTCTCCCGTCGAAGTTCTTTTGCCCATTGTCGTTTTCTCTCTTGTGCTGCGGTATAGAAATGTTTCCGAGCCGAAGAAACTTTCTTCGGGGCTATAGATACATCTTTTATTGGAACAAGATAGTTCTGAGCAATGCCAAGGAGTGTGCTTACTATAATGTATAAACTCAAGCCTGAAGCCATATTATAACAAATAACAGTGAAAAATATTGGCATTATGGTCATCATAATTCGTTGCTGTTGGGTTTGAACCACAGAAGCGCCAGGTGTCAATTTTTGACTGACATACATCAAAACACCCATCAAAATAGGTAATAAGTTAATGGCGTCTAAGTTTCCATTACTAAATGGAATAGGTATTGAAAAAGGAAGAGTAAATAGATGGTCAGGTTGAGACATGTCTGTCATCCAGAAGATAAATGATGCTCCCCTTAATTCCACAGCACTCCATAACATTCGATAGAGTGCTATAAACACAGGCAATTGAAGGAATAGAGGTAAACACCCTCCCAGAGGACTAACACCTCGTTCACGATATAACTCCATCATCCTTTTCTGTAATTCTTGCTGATTATCTCCCACCTCTGCTTTTAACTTTTCCATTTCCGGAGCAAGTTTCTGCATCCTCTTCATACTAACCATACTCTTCCAGGTAAGAGGGAAAACGACCAAACGCACCAATATAGTCAGAAGAATAATTGCTACCCCATAATTGGGTACCGTCCACGCATAAAAGAAATTCAATATAGCAAGTAGTAATTTCGCAAATTTATCCATTATCTTTACAGAAGTAAAAAACTCCCACACATGGTCCAGACCTGCCCATGCCTCTGCGAGCAAAGGACCCCGATTAGGACCTAAATATGTTTTTACAATGAACTCCTGTGTTTCATTCGGAGCCACTTGACATTGGGTTACACCCACTCCTACCCGAAAATGTTTGGGTCCACCTGTAATCCAACCCTGTGCTGTGCTAAATTCAGGTTTCAACGCCACTACGAAATAAGCACTTCGAATCGCCGTCCATCCCAAATCAAAAACCCTCTCCAAAAACTCATTAGGATTAGATTTGGCTTTAAACTTTGATGTTACATATCTTAAAAGTTCACCTTTTCGCTCAAAGATAACCGTTTGTGGAACCCCCTTATTATTGTCTCCTGAATTTATATTTGGTCCCCAATTCAATGAAAACACGGGGTCAACTTGATTTTGAACACTTTTGGGAAATACCTCAGAGGAAATGTTGGAAATTCTAATTCGCACATCCAGAGTAAAAGGAGATGTCCCGAAAGAGAAAATCTTTTCCACTTTTATATAGTTAGGCAGGGTATAGGAAAACTGTGCTGTGTGCTCATCATTATTTATTTGTACATCCCAGATTTTTGTATCTAAAGCATCTCCTAAGGGATGGTTATGAAAACGAAGTCCAAATGGGTATACCGCATCTTTATCGGAGGTATTTTTCCACAAAGGAACAAGTTGCACAACATCTGTACGATTGGGTTTTAAGTATATGTTCAAATATTTAACCCGCGCACCTACTTTTGTAAAAACGACTTCCATATCCTCTTTGGATAAAGTCACTTTGGCAGATTCTTCATCTACTAATTCAGGTTCCGGAGGAAAAATTATTTCAGATTGAGATAAAGATTCTTTTTTATCTCCCCCATCTAATTTTTTATCTTCTCCCTTTTCAGGTTCAGTTTTTCCTGTTACCTGAATAGCCCCTGTATTTTCTGAATTCGATTTTTCCCCTTCATTGACAAGGGTGTTTTCACTCCCTTTGACTTCTGGTTTCGGTGGAGACGGAATAAAAAAATAACTCCATATAACCACAATTACAGTAAGTATCAAAAGGCCTACTATTTGTTCACGAAACGCTTTTTTATTATTATCACCAGACACTATTTAATCTCCATTACTAATCATAAGACTTCAATTTTTCAGAAGGGTTTTACTCATACTCCCGATGAACAGAAATGTTTATAAAAAACATTAAATAGAACCATTACAAGAATGATGCTTTTGAAAAAAAGAAAACTCTAGAGGCACAGGGTCATATCCCCCTTTACAAAAAGGCTGACATCTAAAGATTCGCCAAATAGTCAAAATAAAACCTTTGATAAATCCATGCCTCTGGAAAGACTCAATGGCATAATTTGAACAACTGGGATAAAACCGACAATGCTGTCCAAGCAATGGAGATAACCCTTTTTGATATGCCTTAATAAGCAAAATTGCAATTTTAGCCACTGAGAATTCCCCCTACCTGAAGCAATCGTTCTAATTCCGCATCAATCTGTTGATGGTCCCAAGTAGAAATACATGGTCGAGCAACGACAATCAGAGCACCCGTTTTACAAAAACAAGGTCGGTTTAATCTATAAAACTCGCGGATAATTCTCTTAATCCTGTTTCTCTTCACCGACTGTCCTACCTTTTTAGACACAACTGTGCCTAATTTGTTGCCCATTTGTTCATCAGAAAACCAATAGCAAACCAATCCTTCCCCGGAAATCCTCTTCCCATGTTTGAATATATATTCAAATTCCTTCTTTTTCCGAAGGCGATATTCTTTAGGAAAGCCATATTCTCCGGGCACAAGATAAATTCACCCTCCAAAATAGTTAATATTTTCTCTCAACCCGGTCTGAAACGGTTAAATACTTACGACCCTTTCTGCGCCGAGCACTTAAAACGGCTCTTCCCCACCGAGTTGCCATTCTTGCACGAAAACCATGGGTTCTCAATCTTCGAGTATTTGATGGCTGATAAGTCCTTTTCACCGATAACTCCTTTTTTCCTTAACACTCTTTATAAATTTTATTTGATTTATACACTAAATATATATTTTGTCCCCTAAATATATATTTCTTCTCAAAGCATAGAAAAATTTATTATAAACATTCTATACATATAATTGCAAATATACATTTCATTTAAATAACAACATTTACGGAAATAAACCCAACTTAATTACTCACTCACTGGCAAAAAAACTTTTTCTGTTTATTGTTTGACAATAAAAAATATTAGTATTTCCACATAAAATTGACTTACATATTATAATAATGTATTATTCTTATTAGTTGAAGGGAATATAAAAATAAAAACTGCTACCCTAAAAAGGAAGCGATGTATGGCAGAGTTTATCATTGGAACAGGACAAACCCCCAGTGTTCGGGTAATCGTCAAGATGATTGAGGAACAAATACGCTTAAAAGAAGGAATTCCCCGGTTGATATTTGCCCGAACAAACAATATGGAATTTGAAGCAGAGCGTGAAGATTTTTCTGGAGATTTTACTCGTTGGATTCTTCGTATGCGTGTTCCCGAAAATTCTTTGAAACGGATTTTAGGGATTGTTAAAGATAATTCAAATGTTTGCACCACTGAAAGGCAACAAGAATGGCTTATCGTTTCAACACAAGAAAATATACCTTCAGAAAGTTTTCCTCATGTTTTTGAAGTTATTGATAAAGTATGCCAAAGTATTACACTCCCCGAAGTCTGGAAAGTGCGTGGAGACCGTTATCGTATTGACCGAATAAGTCCAGAACTCCTTTTCCAGGCAATGGTTCAATATAGAGCCAGCGATATACATTTATCGCCAGGAGAAAGTCCACTGTTTCGTGTAGATGGAGATATAAAACATTCTGAACTTATGGGTCCTCTTTCTGCAGTTCAGATTTTAGATTTAATCCATCAAATCATCCCAGACCGTTATCTACCGGAATTTGAAAAACAGAGCCAGACAAGTTTTAGTTACCATCAATCAGGAATTGGCTACTCTCGTGTTTCTGCCTTTTATAAAGGAGGTGCACCTCACTGTACTTTCCGTTTTCTACCCGAAAAGATTCCCTCTTTTGAAGAACTGAATATTCCAAAAAATGTAATGATAGAAATTGCAGATATAAACCATGGACTCGTTTTAATTACAGGTATGACAGGTAGTGGAAAAACAACAACTGTTGCCGCAATTATAGATTGGATTAACAGTCATAAGTCTTACCATATTCTTACTATTGAAAATCCAGTTGAATATGTCCATATCAACAAAAAATCAATAGTATCACAAAGAGGCATGGGTGATGATGTATTAACTTTCAATGATGCTGTTACCGGGGCACTTCGACATGACCCCGATGTAATCGTAATTGGTGAAATGCGCGACCCCGATACCATTCGTTCTGCCATTAATGCGGCTGCTACCGGGCACCTTGTTATTAGCACGCTACACTCCAACACGGCTTCGGAAGTAGTTAATCGTATTGTCAGTTTCTTCGACCCATCAGAACGCGACCTTGTTCGACTCCAATTACGCGATTGTATAAAATGTATTATTTGCCAGCGACTCATTCCTCGTGTAACGGGTGGACGACTCCCTGCTCTTGAAATTATGTATAATGATATTAAAGCCATAACTGATGGAATCCTCAGTGGAGATACTGACCTTATTCGAGTGGGAATGCAACAAACCGTGTCCCATTCATTCATTTTTGAGCAATACATTCATAAAATGTACAAACAGGGACTTATCACCCTTGAAAATGCCAGAGAATCTGTAACCGACCGAAGTACTCTAGACCAACTTCTAATGGGCACATACTCCGTTCCACGACTTGACTCAATTAAAGGCAAAGGCGACCACGAAGCATACAAAGTGTAAAGCCCTACTATTTTTCAAAGTGTTTTACCACTCTCAACAAATTTATCTAACCGTTTTCCAGATGGACATCCTAAACCAATTATGTATAAATATCTTGCTGAATGGTTAACACAGGACTTGTTAAATATGCAAATACTTCCTTATTAAAGCCCTTCACCATCGGAAAAGAACTGGTCCATAAGAAGGGCTGGGGCTTCTTCCGAAGTAGGTCCAATAGGTTTCGCAGGAACTCCTGCCACAGTAGTATGAGGAGGGATATCTCGTAACACCACCGCACATGCGGCTATTTTTGCTCCTTCTCCAATATGAATATTTCCCAAAATTTTAGCGCCCGCAGCAATCAGCACACCATCGCTAACCTTTGGGTGCCTATCCCCATGAACCTTGCCCGTTCCTCCTAATGTTACCTCATGTAATAATGACACATTATTTCCGATAACAGCAGTTTCTCCAATAACAACACCTGTGCCGTGGTCAATAAGTATCCCTTTGCCTATTCTTGCAGCAGGGTGTATATCAATCCCAAAGACCTCCGACATTCGGCTTTGCAAAAATAAGGCAAGATGATACCTCTCTCGGTTCCAGTAATAGTGAGCAACCCGATAGGATTGTAATGCTTGAAAACCTTTGAAATAAAGAAGTGGCTGGCAAAACATACGGCAAGCCGGGTCTCGGTCATGAACAGCAATTAAATCAGTGCGAATTGCTTCACCTATTCCAGCCTCGTTTGCAAAAGCCTCATCAAACAATTCACGCAAACTTACTGCAGGTAGTGTAATGCTTTCCAATTTTCCTGCCAGATGAAAACTTAAAACATCTTCTAGCGTCTTATGCGACAGAATAGTAGAAGACAAAAAACTTGCTAACAGTGGCTCCTTTTGTATACCTTCTTGTGCTTCTCTTCTAATCCTTGCCCAGATTGGGTCTGCCTTCTTTTTTATCATAACGAAAAAACCTTTTTTACACTTAAATAATTACATATAGAAAAACGAATACTTGATTTTCAAATTCCTGATCATGTTGTATTATCTCACTCATAGAACCAAAAAATATAATTTCCACAGTGCCTACACATATTTACAGTATTTTATCCATAGAGAAGATATAAAATTAAAAATCAATAATATCAAATATCTTTATGGTATTCTTAATTGTCATATTTCTTCATACTGCACATTATAGAGACTAAGAAACCCACAAATATGAAGTCTAGCAAATATTTCATAATTCTATCCGATGTTGGCATGTCCTTTTCACCAGAACAACTGCAACCACAACACCCACAATTATTTTCACCCTCTCCCTCGACAGAACCTTCCTGCGGTGTCCCTTCGGTAGTCCCTTCTACCACGCCTTCTGCTGTTCCATCGCCTTCTATATGCCCTTCACCCTCTCCCTCGACAGAACCTTCCTGCGGTGTCCCTTCGGTAGTCCCTTCTACCACGCCTTCTGCTGTTCCATCGCCTTCTATATGCCCTTCACCCTCTCCCTCGACAGAACCTTCCTGCGGTGTCCCTTCGGTAGTCCCTTCTACTACGCCTTCTGCTGTTCCCTCTATGACACCTTCACTTCCTATCTCTCCAATAAAATGGAAGGTCTCTATATTAGAACAAATTTGCCCACCTGCCAAACGATAAAGAGCCTGAGATTGAATATCACAGGAACCTTGTGCATTCGTAGAAATATTAACATCAAAACTTAAAACGATAGGAAAAGAAGGAACAGATATCCAGGCAAATTCTAACGGTGTCTCACCACCAGAAACCGTCCCTAATGGAGGTGCAATTGGAGGTTGATCTGTCCCTCCTTGATATTGCCAACCCGAGGGAATTAAACAGTTTAAACCTAATGCAAGAATTTTTTCAGAAGTATTTTTTGTAAATGTTATCTTTACATTTATTGTACTGCCAGGGGTATACCGATTTTCTGCTATTCCTTCACCAGCAACCTCTTGTAATATGCTTATCTCATTGCTTGTAACTTTACAATCAGATAACCCTTCTATCATACCTTCTACCGCCCCTTCACCTTCTATTGTAGGGGGTGCCTGCCACAAAAAATAAGGATAGGTCTGCCCTTCTACAATTCCCCAGATAGATGTAAAGTCCCAATCTACAAAAGTCATCTTTTGCTTCATCTCTACTGTTGTTTTGCCTGTGCCTCCTGCGGAGGTAGTTTGCCCTGAGGTCTGTGTATCCCAATAACCATTTTCAATAATGCCCCCATTACTCTCTCCAACTAGACCTCCAATATAATTTCCAGTCCCTATCACAGAACCCATGCTATAACTTTCTGATACAGTCCCTCCCAAATTACCTCCGACCAGTCCGCCTACCGAAGATGTTCCTTCTACAGAACCCGTGTTATAACTGTTTGATATTGTCCCTCCGTCATTCCTTCCAACTAAGCCGCCTACATAATTTATAGTTCCCTCTACTGAACTATCATTATAACTCTCTGATACCGCACCATAATTTCTTCCAACTAAACCGCCCACATATTTTCCAGTTCCCGACACTGAACCTTCAGTATGATAGCAATTTTTCACAGCACCCCAATTCTCACCTATCAACCCACCTGTAAGGTCACCAGAATCTAATACTGAATCTGTGCTATAACTGCTATCTATATTGCCAGAATTGCTACTATATCCGACTAAACCACCAACAGAAAAAGTTCCCTCTACCAAACCCGCACTATAACTGCTAAATATCGAACCCCCAAAATTACCACCGATTAAACCACCCACATCAATTTCCCCTGACACTGAACCTGAACTATAACTATTAGAAATCTCGCCCACATTCCAGCCTACCAGACTACCCACATAATTTCTACCTACAATCTGACAGTCTTCTATTGCTAAATCCTTTATTTCTCCTCCTGAACCAATTATGCCAAATAATCCAATATTACTCTCATCAGAGCGAGTGATATGCAATCCACTTATTACATGTCCATTCCCATGAAACTGCCCTGTCAACCGTAATGGGCGAAAGCCTTTACCCCCATTCCAGCCTTCTGTTGCACTTGCGTCTATATCTGCCTTTAATTCATAATTCCACCACCAGGGACGGTCCGGATAAAATCCTATCTTACTTAACTCTTCTAAACTATTTATATCCCGAGTCTCCGAAAGGTCTGTATTTTCTGAATGTCCAGATACTTGTAAATATGGATAACCAGTCCCCTCTTCTATGGTCCAAACCGATGTAAAATTCCAGTTTTCATAAGTCAATTGTTGTTTCATCTCTTCTGTTGTTTTACCCACACCTCCTTCAGAAGTTATCTGTCCAGATGTCTGCGTATCCCAATAGCTATTTTCAACCGTGCCAAATTTATTGTATCCCACTAATCCACCGACAAAAGAATATCCTCTCACTGAACCTATGCTATAACACAAACTTATCGTCCCATCATTATCCCCTGCCAGACCCCCAACAGAAGAAGATATTCCCCAAACTAAACTTGTGCTATAACTGTTAGAAATTGTTCCTGTATAAGCATTCAAGCCTACCAATCCGCCGACATGAGAAGAACCCAATACCGAACCCGTAGTATAACAGTCCAATATCTTGCCATCATTTCTGCCGACCAGACCACCAACATAATCATTTTCACTTACAACCCAACACTTTTCCACCCCTAAGTCTTTTACTTCACCTGCTGAACCTATATATCTAAATAAACCTGTATAATACCCTGATGAGATAAACAAATTCGTTATTTTATGTCCTTTACCATTAAACTTCCCAATAAATGGATTTGGCACTGTTCCGATTGATAAAAATCCTGCCCCATTATTCCAATTCACCGTATCGCTTGCATCAATATTACTACTCAATTCATATTCCCCGCTTAACGGATATGCAGGGTCATTCCCTATCTTCTGTAATTCTTGTATATCATCAATGGATATCACTTCACACAAAGCACTACTACATAAAAACACAGTGGTAATAGATAAACAAATAAATATATTCTTAATTCCTCTATCAGAGGATTTGACTAAGCACTGGTTTAAAATGGAATTTACCTGCATTGTGTTATAACCTCCAATTGTAAAGATTTAGCAGTGTGATAGCATATACACGCACTTTAGCCCTTATTCAACCCTATTGACATCGTTCAGTACCTACCCCTATTTTTTCAATAAATTTTATAGACGATAGCAAAAAAATGATAGGGTCTAACTCATACAAAACAGGAAGTATACTTGCGTTGATATAGTATGACCTTTTCAGATTTCAAATACTGCCTTTAATTCAATTTTAAATTAGTATTTCTAAAAACAGATTTCATTACAAAAATCTTTTTCATTCTAACAAATCACATTTTTTAAATCAATTATTTTTGAGATAAGACACCGCTGTTTATTAGAGGATTTAAGAAGTTAAGAAGATTTTAAGTCTTTGCAACAGTATAAGGATAAATGCCAATTTATTCTTAGATAGGGGCTTATCCTATTTCAGGATTGATAAAAATACGCATTTCATTTTTTTCTCTTGCTTTCCGAAATGCCTCTAAAGCATCTTTTAGGGGAAAGATAGAAGATATGTATTTTTTTACTTTAACAACACCCTGGGATATGAGTTCCAATGCTTGCCGATGTTGTCTCGGAACAGACCCATGTGCTCCTGTAATTAACAATTCTTTGTAATGAATCATATTTGTATCAATAGAAGTTGGGGGTGTTCCCGGAGGTAATCCTCCAAAAAAATTTACTCGTCCTCTATTTCTCACAATTTTTAGTGCATCTGCTTGTGCCTGTGGAGAAGAACAAGCCGTTAAGACTACATCGGCTCCTAAACCTCCTGTTTCTTGCTGGATACAAGTTTCCAAATCTTCTTCAGAGGTATATACGACTACATCTGCCACCTGTTGAACAACATTTTCTCTCTTTCTTGTACGGTTTACTGCAATTACTTTCCCTGCCCCCATTTTCTTAGACACTTCCATCAACATACAGCCTATCGGTCCTGCTCCAATAATAACCACATCTTCTCCCAAATTGACTCCACATAATTCTAAAGCATTTAGACAACAAGCCAGGGGTTCAGCCAGAGCCGCTTCTTCAAAGGATACATTTTCCGGAATAAGATGAACAGGTCCATATTCAACCACTAATGGATTTAAAAATACATACTCTGCAAAACTTCCCGGAAATTGGTAACCCATAGCATAATTAATAGGACACACATTACCAATCCCTGCCTCACAGTATACACAACTACCACAGGGCACATCTGAACCTATTGCTACTTGGTCACCTACTTTAAATCGAGTTACACCCTCTCCAACTTCTATGACTTCCCCTGAGGCTTCATGACCTAAAATAGTTGGAGGAGTAACACGCGTGTTTCCACCATCTATAATCCTCAAATCCGACCCACAAATAGCACAAGATTTTACTTTTACCAACAAAGACCCGGGAACCACCTGCGGCTTTTGCACCGATTTTAATACTAATTTCCCAATTTCTTCTAATACTAATGCTAACATTTTCATTTCTCCTTATTTATAAACATAGCCTTTACTGGAAAAACCTTTCTGTGATACATATCTGTCAATAAATTCTTTAATTCTTCTATTGAAACTTGATGTGTAATAAGTTTTTTATAAGTGTCTTCTTCTTGTTTCAATTGTTGTAAAACCACCTGCCATTCATTTTTGGGATATTCATTTATTAGAGAGTTCCATATCCCAACTATGGACAATTCTTTTCGTAAAATTAAGCCATAACATTTTGCTTTTAATCTCATCTCCTCCACAGCAGGATTGCCCACCAACACTATATTACCCGAGATACGACAACTTTCTATGGCAGTTTCCAATCCTGAAGGATGACCTGTCACTTCAAAGATTGTATCTACACCATTTTTAACCTTCTGCTTTATCCATTCAGAGGGAATCGTTTGTTTTGCATCAATAAGATGCAGGAAACCCAGAGAGCGGGCAAATCGGAGTTTATCTACCACAATATCTGTCATAAATACCTGTGCACCCGCTGTTCGAGCCCACAAAGCAATCAAAATGCCTATTGTGCCTGCCCCAACCACAAAGACAGAATCACCCGGACTTATCTTCACCTTCCGAACTGCGTGTAAAGCAACCGCACAGGGCTCGGTTAATGCCGCCATCTCTAACGATACCCCATCAGGCACCGGGATAATATTATCTCCTGGAACGACGACAAATTCTGCAAACCCCCCATCTCTTCGTGAACCTAAATAATCATAGTTCAAACATTGAGTATATAACCCGGAATAACAGGATGAACATTGTCTACAAGGAATTAATGGATAAATAACTACTCGTTTCCCAATCCAGTCTTTACCTACTTCTGACCCAACATCTTCAACAGTCCCCGAAAACTCATGACCCGGTGTTAATGGATATTTATAAGTTCCATGTTCGAATATTCTGGCAATATCCGAACCACAAATTCCACAGGCAGATATTTTTATTAAAACTTCATCTGCACGAGGAAGGGGTATGGGGACATCTTCTACCCTTATATCGCCCGGCGCACATAATCTTAATGCTTTCATCCTTATTTTCCCAATCCTATTTCTATAACAAACGGTAATTAAAACTGTTCTCAAATGGCTCAAAACAAAATTCTTAAAGGATAATACCCCGTTTTCTTTTATTATAATCGAAACGAATAAGGATTTTCCTCAATTTCAAAGATAGTCAAAATGATATATAGGATAAAAATTCATTATACTTATATTCTTTATATAATATTTTCAAATATACAAACCTACGAATTGGAGAAAGAATAGGATAGAAACATGCCATTTATAGCGAGAAGACATGTCTTCATATACTTTTTATTTCTAACATATTTACTTACTCTATCAAATATTTTTGCAGAGAACTTAACCACTGAAACGGAAATTAAAAATCAATACTTATGGTTAAAAGTAGACCCATCTCAACAAGGAGTGATTTCACAGTTAGGATTGATAAATCCACCTGATAATATTTCTGGGGCTTTGGGAATGTTTCAGGAAGGTTTTGGAGTAGGTAGTTTTTATGTTCCAAACCGCAAAATTAATGAACAATGGGAATCTGTTGCTGCTCCCGATGGGACAAAAATAATATATACTTACGATTGTGAGGGACCCAATATTCAAGGCTTAAAAGTTAAGCGAACGATGCAATTGTTGCCTAATGAAGCAGGTCTTTTAATAAAACTGGATGTAAAGAATGAAGGGACAGAAACACAATGGATTGCCCCCTGGGTGGCTAATTCTATCAACCCGGGTGGTAAATGGAATGAAACCGACCGGTTAGAATTACCTACTACAGAAGGGATAATCTCTGTGGATTCGAGTAGACACTTGCTTGCTGCTCGTAACTGGGCTGCCTATACCGACCCTGAACTCCTTGAAAATGTTTGCCTTCTTTTTCATGCAGATATACTTCATTCCTTTCTGGCTGTATGGGAAACAAAGGAAAACAAACAGGGCATTCAATCCTGGTTCATCCCAACTTTATTAAAAGTTGGTGATACATGGTCAACCACCTATAAACTGTCTATAGTTCGAGGACTTCGTCATGTAAATTTTGCCTCTGAAGAAGTTGCATGTCAACTCGATTATAGTGAAGATGGAAAATTAATTCTATTACTATCACCTAACCGTGATTTTAAGGACATGCGAATTCAATCTCGTGTCCTTGCCGCCGACGGAAAAGTGTGGCGATTACCCACAAAAAAATTCGATTTCCAACCCAATCTGCTTATTCGTTGCACTTATGAATGGAAAGCACCTGGACCGGGAAGGTATGATTTTCTGGCTCAATTAGAACAAAATGGGAAACCTTATTATCTTGGAAAAGAAACGGGTTCTCCTCATGGAGGTATAGATACACAATTTATCGTGGGTAAACCTGAAGATTTACCTTCTTCAAACGAAGAGACTTTCCCTCCCTGGACTGATGCACCTAAAGCGTTAGATAAAGGGCCTCGAAAATTGATTAGAAATCTCTTACTTAAAAATTCAAATACAAAAGTTTGGATAGAATCTTCATTATTTAAAATATTTCCTGAGGATGACCCTGAACCGGCTGAACAAAACGAAACATCTTTTAACATCTCCCTTGCTCGACGCGAAAGAGAATCGTTTCAGGTTGCACTGCGAAACAACGGAACAGAAATGTGTTCTGCACAAATTCTATTATCAGAATTAAAGAACAAAAAAACAGGTGTTTCTTTCCCTAAGGATGTTATTTCAATTTATGAGGAAAAGTATCACCATGTCGTTATTCCTTCTTACTATGAAGGTCCTACGGGTTATTGGCCTGACAGCCTAAAACCATCAACTGCTTTGAAAGTTCCGACACAAACGACCTCCTCTTTTTGGTTAACATTATACGCCCCCGAAAGTTTACCTCCCGGTGAGTATGAAGGAACTTTAGAACTACAAGGTAGCCACTTTGACCCAATTGAAATAGAACTAAATATACGAGTATTTGAATTTGCTTTACCGGATGCACCTACCTTGAAAACAGAGTTCGGCTTTTCCTGGGAAAATGCTTTGAAAAGTGCCCAAATCCTCTCCGGAAAAAAACCTGATGCCTCTGCTACTGCGTCCCTATATTTAGAAAATGCCATTGAACACCGTGTTACACTACGAGAACTTACACAACTTCCCCTTCCGCAAACGCCAAACTATGAACAAGAATTATCCAACATATTACCCAAAATACAAAGATTACAGAAGGAAGGTATCATTAGTTTTACAATTCCACCCAAATTGATAGAACAACCTGAACAATTGAAAGTCCTTTATTCATTTCTTCAAAAAAATAACCTTTTGAAATATGTATATGTCCCTCTCTGGGAATTTCCAGAAGAGAAGGATAAAGAGACTTTAGTCAATCTTATAACCCAATGGAAACTCTTGGCTCCTGAACTCCCTCTTATGATAACTATACGCGGCTTAAATCCCATACTGCCGGAAAATGTAGATATATGGTGTATCCACAGTCCAGTAATGGATACACCTTACAACAAATATATCTTAGAACAAATTCAGAAAGGTAAAGAAATCTGGTGGTGTGTAAATCATGCACCTCCTCGCCCTTATGCCAATTTTTTCTTAGACTTCGCAGGCATGGAACATCGAATCCTTTTCTGGCAAACATGGATGTTAGGAATTAAAGGAATGCACTACTGGTGTATTAACTATTCCAAAGAAAAAAATCCAGAAGCATGCCCTCTTGATGTAATACCCACCAATGGCGATGGATTCCTTGTATATCCAGGTGCAGAGGGACCTATCAACTCCATTCGTTGGGAAATTATTCGTGATGGCATTGAAGATTATGATTACCTCAATATCTTTTATCAATTATTAAAAGAACTTAAAGATAGTGGCCGTAATCCTGAACTTTTACAAAGAGCAGAAAAAATATATGATTTCAAAGAATTCTGTCCTGACCTTATCAACTTTTCAAGAAATCCTGATTTGCTTCTTTCCAAGCGTATTGAGATTGGCGAATGTATTGAAGAAATGCTAAAAGCACGACAGAATCAAAAAGCAATGACTTCTCCTGTTCCTGCCACAAAAATCCCTGTTCCTTCTAACATCGTTTCTACACCCAGACCCCAAGAAACACCAAAGATTATTCCTCCACAGAATACAGAAGACTTATCCCAACAAGAGGTAAAAACTACACAGGAACAGCCCAAGCCCATACCTATCCAAACAACTCCCATACCAGGTCCCAAAAGTGTAGGCTTTAAGAAAAAAACAAATGATTAAAAAACTTTGCACAATTAAAATATCTTCTGTTTATCTAGATTACAGGAATTAAAGGCTATCTACACCCCAATTACAAAGGTAAAATTTTTCGCCATCCCATTTGACAAAAGTTTTATGCTCAATCCAATCTCCGGAATTTATATACCAACATTGGCGATTCCCTATTTGCAGTAAAGAACATTCAGGCTGATGGCAGTGTCCTGCTATAACTCCATCACAATCGGATTGCTGTAATATCTCCATTGCATAAGATTTTATCGCTTCTGCTTCACGGTGGTGATTAGCATTTCCTTTTTGCATTTCACGACTCCCTTTACTCAAAAGTTGTGCTAACCCCATCGCCCAATCGGGATGCAACAATCGAAAGGCATGAATCAAGATACTATTTCTTGAAATAGTCTTAAAAAAACGATAGCCCCAGTCTGACTTATTCAGACCATCACCGTGAATAAGCATCATTTTGTAGCCATCAAAGTCCAGAGTATCACCTGAACTTAAAATATGAAAACCTACTTGCTCTAATGTTTTCCCTGCCCAAAAATCATGATTCCCACCAATAAAGAATAAAGAAACCCCATCACGATAAAGTTCATAAAAAGCATTCAAAATATCAAAATATCCAGAAAAGAGTACATGTTTATATTCAAACCAGAAATCAAAAATATCACCCAGGCACACAATTTTACGAGGTGGATTTTGTTTTAGGCTTCTTAAAAAATCTTCAAATTCCTTACGACGGAAAGAGTGTGATTCCCCAACTTTCAAATGAATATCTGATAGAATTAAGTCAAATTTCACAACCAACCCATCTTATTCAGTGGCCAAAAACGAAATACTACTTTCCCTACAATTTGGTCTTCAGTTATTGGACCAAAAAAACGACTATCTTTACTAATCTTACGATTATCCCCCAGGACATAACACTCTCCCGGGCGTAAGAAAACAAGGTCTTCATCATTAGAATTCTTTAATTTAGAATCAAGATATGGTTCATCAAGCAAATGGTTATTAATATAAACTCTATCTCTTGAATACTCAACTTTTTTCTGCAGAACATCTTGAGATACATTATTTGACGCGTTAACTACTGCTTTATCTGAAAAATCTGAAGGGACCATTGAAATCACGCGCTTCACATACCGCCTGTCATCTTCCTTTACCCCCTCAAAAACAATGATGTCGCCTTCATGTATCCTCCATCGTTCTGGTAAAAATGAAAACCTTCTTAAAACACATGGCAATTTAAATACGAGAATACGGTCACCTTCGTTTAATGTCTCCATCATAGAAGGACCCCAGACCTCATATCCTTCAACAATAAATGAATGAATAAACCAAACACAAAAAAGACATAGAATTAGTATTTTAATAAAAGAGAATACTTCACTCAGCAAAGAGATTTTTTTGTCCTCTGCTGTCTCGTGCAAATTCTGATTGTTGTTTAATTTTTCTGTTTCGTAACTCATCGAATTATTAATTCCACACTTTTAAAAACTGCGAACCCATGTGAAAACGCTTTTCTTTTAATGCTAATAAAAAACCTTTCTGATTAGGATTTTCGGACTCAACCTCTATCCAATACTTACCCACACAAGAAGCCTGATGAGCATCACTGGCACAAACTTGAACTCGACTCAACTTCTTCGCCCAGGTCTTTGCCTGTTCTTGTTCTTCCATGTTCATATTCACACTCATTACTTCCATTGCAGGTATAGACAATGTTTCCAAGCGATGGTCAAAATGATGATACCTTCGTGTCGGATGTGCTGATATACAAAATGCGCTTCTTTTCTCTACCTCAGAAACTACCTCCTCTGCTGAAATACCTCTTTCCCACCCTGAAATAGTACTATTGGGCAAGCCATAAACAAGTATATCTCCTGCATCGGTAGTTATTTCAGCACCTGGCAATATAATTAAACCATTGGTAGAAACTTTTTGCTTCAATTCTTCTATCTCTTTATCTGTCCATTGGTAATGATGTTCTGTTATAACTACTCCATCTAAACCAGCCATTATGGCACTTTCTACTAATTCTTTAGGTTCCATTAAACTACATGATGAATAAGCATTTGTATGTGTATGTATGTCAAATTTTAAACGCATAAAATTACCTTTGTATTTCCAAAAAAAACAAACTTATCAAGTATCTCTATGATAGAAGCCGATTTACAGCATCCAATAAAACTTGTTCTTCTTTTTGCCAATTATACCTGATTTCAACTGCTTTTCGCCCATTTTTTCCTAAACGATTTGCCTCTTCAGGATTACGGAGTAAGGAAACAATTGCATCAGCAATGGTTTTCGGACTGGTTACATCTATACACAAGCCACATTCGCTTTCCTTAACAATTTTAGCCACTTCAATTGCAAAATCGGGAACAATGACAGGAACTTCTTCACGCATATAATCGAATAATTTATGAGGCATTGCTAATGTGTGATTTGAGAAACCAGGCTGAAAAAGGATTAGCCCAATCTTTGAAACCCGTATGTATTTAGGAACTTCTTCAAACGGCACAACACCTAGTAAATGTATATGTTCGTCTAATTTCTTATCATGAATTGCTTTCCGATATTCTTCCTCACTTCCATAGATATACTCACCAAGAATAATGCAACATAAAGACGGTATCTCTTTTACCGCTATTTCCATTGCTTCTAATAATTGGTAAGAGCCACGAATCGTGCCAAAAACCCCTTGATGAATAATTGTGGGAATATTTGCATATTTTTCTAACAATGATTGTGGTATATCAGAGCAAATAGGTTGCAAATGGTTTGTATTAAGCACGGTAATACGAGGCGTAGAGATTCCTTTCCATAAAGGTTCAAAACTTTCGCGAGTCAAAATTATTAAGTCAGTGAACCGTGCAAATAATCTCATTACCTTCAATGTTATATATTCAATGGGCTTATGCAAAAACTTGGGGAAAAATTGAGCCATTTTATTCGGATTATGTTCGTGCATATCAAATACCACTTTACCCCCTTTGAATAATTTAATCATAAGAGCAGAAACCCATGATTCAGGCTCTGGGGCTATATAAACATCCGTAGGAACTCCTTTCCCCAACTTAAAAAGCGTATATACTGACTTTATTCGATTCCACCAACCTTTCTTACGAGAAAATGTAATAAACCGAACCCCTATATCGCTTTCCAGAACAGATTCATCGGCATAAGGACAAATTGAGCAAACTTCATACCCCTCCTTAATGAAACTACTCGCTAATTTATAATACATCCTTTTATCAAATGGCTCATGTAAAACATTTAAAAGAGTTATTTTTCCTTTTGATTCCATCACTTATAATTAACCTTCTCCAACACCGCCAATATTTCCTTTACTGCGGCATCCAATCCTATAAAAATGGAACGGGCTATAATGTCATGTCCAATATTCACCTCTCTTAAACCAGGAATTTTTGCTACAGGCTCGAGGTTCCGCACTGTCAATCCATGACCCGCATGAAAAGCCAATCCCAATTGTGTTGCTATTTTACTTGCTTCACACAATCGTTCTAACTCTTTATAAACTTGTGCTCCAGTGGCATTAGCGTAAGCCCCTGTATGCAATTCCACACTATCCGCACCGATATTCGCACTGGCACGAATTTGTTCTGGTTCAGGGTCAATAAACATACTGACTTTAATCCCTTTTTTGTGCATCCCTTCCACAACCTCTCTTAACCCTTTCTCCTGTCCCGCAACATCCAACCCCCCTTCCGTCGTAATTTCTTGCCTATTTTCTGGAACGAGGCAAACGGAAGATGGGACAATCTGATGGGCTATCTCTATAATTTCCGGCACGGCTGCCATTTCAAGGTTCAGGCGGACAAGCAAAACTGCTTTAAGATTTTCTACATCTCTATCCTGAATATGCCTTCGGTCCTGTCTCAGATGAACTGTAATCTGGTGAGCACCCGCTATCTCACATATCTTGGCGGCAGTTATAACATCTGGGGCTTTCCCTTTCCTTGCTTCTCGCAGGGTAGCAACATGGTCTATATTTACTCCAAGTTCTATCATCCTACATACCTCCAAATATAATTAAGATTTTAACAATACTGCAATTTGCTCTACCAATTTTCGGCAGTAAATTTCCGCCTTCCTCAGTTCTGAATGCTGGACCATAATACGGACAACAGGCTCTGTCCCTGAATAACGAATAACGACCTTACCTTCTCCATTTAATTCTTTCTCTGTTTCACTTGCTATCTGGTTCAATTTCTGTTCGGATAGTCTCACTTTCCCTTCATAAGGGACTTTCCCGTGTTGTTCTGGCAAAGGCTGATAAATTTTCCCTAACTCTGAAAGAGGTTGGTCCGCTCTAACCATATTGGCTAAAACTTGCAATGCCGCAATCATAGCATCTCCCGTTACATTATAGTCCAATAAAATGATATGTCCTGATGGTTCACCTCCAAGATTAGAGCCTACTTTCTTCAAAGTCTCCGAAACCGTTCTATCGCCAACTCCTGTTCTAATGACTTTTCCCCCGAGAGGTTCCAGGGCTCGTTCCAATCCTGCATTTGCCATCACAGTAGTAACCAATGTTTGATTTTCCAGGACCCCGCGTTGTAAGTAATCCATACCCAGAATAGCAAGAATAGCATTACCATCTAAGAGTCTGCCCTGTGCATCTGCCACAACCAATCTATCGCCATCGCCATCAAAGGCAATTCCCACATCTGCCTTTTCGCGTATTACTTGCGCTCGCATCTCTTCTGGATATACCGAACCACAATGTTCATTAATATTAATCCCATTGGGTTCATTTGCAATAGGTATAACAATAGCACCCAACTCAGACAAAGTCTCCGGACCTACTCGATACATAGCACCGTTGGCACAATCCACCACGATTCGCAAACCATCCAAACGCATACCTTTGGGAAAGGTTGCCTTTACAAATTCGATATACCTTCCCACAGCATCATCTATACGCTTCGCCGTTCCAATATTCTCTCCTGTAGGTCTAAGTCGGTCTACTTCACCTGTTTGAATTAATCGTTCTATCTCATCCTCTACTTCATCAGGTATTTTATAACCATCTGGACCAAAAATTTTTATCCCATTATCGTAATAAGGATTGTGCGAGGCACTAATCATGATTGACCCATCACAACGCAAACTCCGCATAATATAAGAAACTCCCGGTGTAGGTAGAGGTCCCGTAAGTAAAACCCGCACACCGACAGAACATAAGCCTGCGGTCAACGCATTTTCAAGCATATAACAAGAACGACGGGTATCTTTACCAATCAGGATGGTATGCTGTCGTTCCTCGCATTGGAAAATAGTACCTGCTGCTCTACCTATTTTAAGAGCCATTTCGGTTGTCATGGGATGGACATTTGCCACTCCACGAACACCATCTGTTCCAAAAAGCCGTTTAGTCATATTTTTATCCTTTATCCATCCCATAAATTATAGTCTCACTCATACGCACAACTCGAACCATTTCCTTTACCTGATGAACCCGAACGGCATCCACACCCTGGAAAACAGCCCACGCTACTGTTGCGGCTGTACCTTCAACCCGCTGGTCAATAGGTAGATTCAATACCGTTCCTATTGTAGCCTTATTTGAAGTCCCAACAAGAACAGGCAAACCAAATCTGAAAAATTCTCTGATTCGCCGAAGTAGCATTAGATTCTGCTCTACCGTTTTACCAAAGCCAAAGCCGGGGTCAATCCATATTTTTTGTTCATTTATACCATGCTTCGTAGCAAAATTTAATCTCTCTTCAAAAAAAGAGCATATATCTGAGATTAAATCATTATAATGCGGTTCTATTTGCATGATTTGGGGTGTGCCTTGCATGTGCATCAGTATATATCCACAACCCGCTTCAGCCACTACTTCTACCAATTCAGGGTCAAGTCGAAAGGCAGAAATATCATTAACTATGGAGACACCATATTTTAAGGCTTTTCTCGCTGTATCTGCACGATAAGTATCCACAGAAATAGGAACAGAAACATTTTGTAAGCGTTCTAAAACGGGCAAAATCCTTCGTTGCTCATCCTCTTCACCAATGGGTTCTGAACCGGGCCGAGAGGACTCTCCACCTATATCTATCCAATCACACCCATCTTCTATCATTTGTATGGCGTGCGCATACGCTTTATCCGGTAGAGAATATTGACCCCCATCATAAAAAGAATCAGGTGTAACATTCAAAATCCCTATAACCTGTGTTCTTTTTGACATCCTATTGAATTTCCATCCCTAAAAATTTTAAGCAAAATCGGGTAAGGGAGGTTGATTCGGTGGTTGATTCGGTGCTGGTATTTCAGGAACAACTTTATCTGGAGATTCTATGGGCTTTTCCTCTTCTTCTGTGAATTTCTTACCCTTTCCTTTTTTCCACCGTTCTGGGAGAACATGTTCACCGCCCACAGAAGATATAATATCATCAATTTCATCCGAGTCAAGTGTTTCTTTATCATACAAGGCTTTGGCTAAGGCATCCAATACATTACGATATTTCTCAAGAAGTTCTTTTGTATCTCTATAGCCATCTTCTAAAATCTTATGTACTTCCCGGTCAACAGCCGCTGCCGTTTCTTCACTAAACTCACGCATTCGCACAAAATCGCGGCCCAAAAACACCTCCTCATTCTTACCAAAGGCAATAGGACCCAGAGAACTCATCCCCCACTCACAAACCATGGAATGGGCTAAATGTGTTGCCTGCTGTAAATCATTAGCACAACCACTTGTATATTCATTAAAAACAATCTCTTCCGCAGCCCGTCCACCCATTGTTACCCGAATTGTTGCCAGACACCACTTTTGCGTTAAATTATGTCTGTCCTCTTCAGGTAAGAAACTCGTAACACCGAGGGAAGGACCTCGGGGAATAATAGTTGCCTTATGTATTGGGTCAGCGTCAGGCAACAAACGGCCTACAAGCACATGTCCAGCCTCGTGGTAGGCTGTTTGTAATTTTTCTTTCGCACTTAATATCAAACTCTTCCTTGCGGGTCCCATCAATACACGGTCTTTTGCATCTTCAAAATCAATCATGCTTACCTTTTCTTTGTTTCTCCGTGCAGCGAGAAGAGCCGCTTCATTTACTACATTTGCAAGGTCTGCACCTGAAAAGCCCGGCGTACTCCTTGCCAGAACATTCAGGTCTACATCATCATCTAACGGCACTTTTTGGTTCCGTATATGCACTTCCAATATTTGTCTCCTGCCCCGTACATCTGGATTTGCAACAACAATTTGACGGTCAAATCGTCCCGGACGGAGCAAGGCTCTATCCAACACATCAGGACGGTTAGTAGCCGCCATCAAAATTACGCCCTCATTGCTATTGAAGCCATCCATTTCTACCAAGAGTTGATTTAGGGTTTGTTCCCTTTCATCATGTCCACCACCTAAACCTGCTCCCCTTTGCCTACCTACCGCATCAATTTCATCTATAAATATGATACAAGGAGCATTCTTATATCCTTGCATAAACAAATCACGAACACGACTTGCCCCTACCCCCACAAACATCTCTACAAAATCAGAACCACTAATACTAAAGAAAGGCACATTGGCTTCACCTGCCACAGCACGGGCTAATAAGGTTTTACCTGACCCCGGAGGACCTACTAATAGAACACCCCGTGGAATCCTACCGCCTAATCGTGAAAACTTTTTAGGGTCTTTTAGATATTCCACTATCTCTTTCAATTCTTCCTTTGCTTCATCTACACCGGCTACATCTTCAAAAGTCACTACTTTATCACTCTGGTTTACCAATCGTGCACGACTTTTCCCAAACGATAATGCCTTATTACTACCCCCTTGCACCTGTCTGAACATCAAAAACCAGAACAGCCCCATTATAATTAGCAAAGGGAGAACATTAATTAACAAACCCTGCCATAATGGATTATCGGTCTCGTATTTATATACAACACCTTGTTCCTCTAACTGTTCTTTCCATTCATCCTTAAATTCGTCCGTATTAAACTGAATCTTTTTTTGTCCCTCTACCTCACTTTTCAACTCTGCATATACCTGTTTAAGGTTACTCCCCGTCTCTCGAATAGTTACTGATTTAACATTCCCCTGCTGAAGTTGCTGGACAAAATCAGGTTCAAGCAACTCTTTTCTAGGTCCATGCACCTTCGAAAAATTGGATAGTACAAGAACCATAATGATAAGAAAAACCACCCATAACGAAATCTGCTTTAGAAAACTATTCATTCGCCTAACATACCTTTAAATCGTCTTTAATATAATATAAAAACGCTAATCCTTTAAAAAATGATACAACCTATTAACTTTTCAAAAAAATCTAGGTATCTTTATATAATAACAAAAATAGACCCATAAAACAATTCCCTAAAATGTCCCCGTTTGGGAATACATCTCTTATTTTGCGATAATTGATACACTTAAACATTTATTTTTACCAGACCCAAATAGGTGATTTATTTACAATTACAATCAAGGAAATAACTTTGATATAATAAAATAAAACCTCAAAATTGGTATAAGATATTCCTTCTCTATTAATAACTCAGTAAAACAATTAAAAAAACAAATTAGGAGAAATATCCTGTGTTACAAATGGTTAGAGAAATACCGTGGTTCTTTTCCCACGATATGGCAATAGATTTAGGTACGGCAAATACCCTGGTATATGTAAAAGGACAGGGAATCGTATTGAGCGAGCCTTCCGTAGTAGCCATAAACAAAGATACAGGGCGTGTCCGTGCCGTAGGCAATGAAGCAAAGAATATGATTGGACGTACTCCTGGAAACATCGTGGCTATCCGACCCATGAAAGATGGCGTTATTGCAGATTTTGAAACTACGCAACAAATGCTTCGCTACTTCATTCAAAAGGTTCATAATCGTAGAAGGCTTATCTGGCCGCGTGTGGCTGTTGGTGTCCCCTCGGGAATAACCGCTGTAGAGCGTAGAGCCGTAACAGAAAGCGCCATGCAAGCCGGCGCCAAAAAGGTATATATCATTGAGGAGCCTATGGCTGCTGCCATTGGTGCGGGTTTACCCGTCCATGAACCTCAGGGAAGTATGATTGTTGACATCGGTGGTGGAACAACCGAAGTAGCCGTTATCTCACTCGGAGGTATTGTTTTTTCCAAGTCGGTTCGTGTCGCCGGAGACGAAATGGACCAGGCAATTATCAATCACATGAAACGTTCCTATAATATGATGATTGGCGAACGCACAGCAGAAGAAATCAAAATTGCCATTGGTTCTGCCTTTCCCTTAAAACAGGAACTCGAACTACAAGTTAAAGGAAGAGACCAGGTTTTAGGTCTACCTCGTATCATCACCATTACCTCCGAAGAAATACGAGAATCCTTGCGCGAACCTGTTAGCCAGATTGTAGAAGCCGTTCGTTTCACTCTTGAACGAACTCCACCTGAACTGTCTGCCGATATTGTTGACCGCGGTGTTGTGCTTGCAGGCGGGGGAGCCCTTTTACGAGGATTAGACCAATTGCTTTCTAAAGAAACCGGACTTCATGTATCCATTGCAGAAGACCCCCTTTCCGCTGTTGTTCTTGGTGGGGGAAAATTTTTGGAAGAACTGAAAAATTATCCTGAAGAGAAACTTTAATTAACAATATTGATTCCAGACATTAAAGTTAAACAGAAGTGTGGAAGAGGGTAAATTCTAATCCAGTTAAAGATATAAAATAGAATGATTACATCGCACATATCACATCCATACAGGCCAACAATAATTTTCATTGTGATATGCTTGTTGTGTATTATCTCACTCTTAACAGAAACTTCTTCCGCCCCTTTCAAAAACGCCTTTAAACAGACTGTATATTTGATAACTCACCCCATCGTTGTTGGAAAAACTCAGGCAAACCATTTTCTGGATTATATGCTAGAGACTTTTTTTGAAACAGATTATTTGAAAAAGGAGAACCAGGCACTAAAAGAAGAACTCACAAGACTGAAATTGGCTGTAATAGACAGGGCAGAAAAAAACCATCAGTTAGAACAAAGATTGCAAACTTTATCCCCCCCAAAAGAATGGGAGTCCTTAAAACTACTCCATACAAATATATTGGAAACATATCAGGGAGCACTTCGTATTGACCGGGGCACAAAAGATGGTGTCCAGGTATCGCAAGGCGTTATCGTTCCAGAGGGAGTTGTTGGATTAATAATCGAAACATCTCTCTATTCATCTGTGGTTGCCACCCTTCATCATCGAGAATGCCGAATTGGTGCTATGATTCAAAGAAATCGTCTTCGCTCCTATGACGGAGTGATTTACCCATCAGGTGATTTGAGAAAAATTTGCACTATGAATTACATTGATATATATGACGAGGTTCGTATAGGAGACATTGTCGTCACAAGTCCAGAAAGTATCTTTCCCCCAGGATTGACTATCGGAACTATACAGGCGATTCACGAGTCAGGAACACTCTGGAAAAGTGCAGACATCATTCCTTCCGTAGACCCATATAAATTAGATGAAGTTTTTATTATCCTTAGCAAGGTCGAACCCTTAAATATCTATGAATATAACAATTCCCACATCAGCGGAGAAAATGAAGATTTTAAAACAGACAAATCCACAACCGAAACCACAATACAGGAGCAATTAGCCCCATAAAAACATGATACAAAAAAAGAGTCTTACATAATGGCAGTCAACTATATAATCTGGATAATAGTTATTTTTATACTGTCAGTGGTGCAAACGAGTTGGCCCGAGATATTGCGGGTTCAAGGGGTTGTACCCGACCTCGGACTTATAATGGTTATATATTTTGCTCTATTTTATGGTGAAGAACGAGCCATGTTTACAGGTGTCTTTGCAGGAACATACCAGGATATAGCCAGCAATACATCACTGGGACATCATGTCCTCTGTCTCGTGGTCACAGGGTTTATTTTTGGAAAGTTATCAGGACGGCTTATTAGTGAACATCCCGCGATAAAATCGGCTTTGGTCTTTGCAGGTGCTCTGTTACATGGAGTTATATTTAATGTCATTACTTATTTGCAGGACCCTTATACTAACTTTATGTATGTCCTTTTCATTAATACGATTCCGTCTGCATTTTATAGTGCTATCATGACTCCTATTGTCTTTTGGCTTTTACATTATCTATTCCAATTTTCGGAATCTATCTCTGGCAATCCGGTAGGTAAATAATATGGGTTTACAATATACACCTCAAAATAGTCTAAAACGACTTTTATTGGTTGCCATTACGATTGTATTTAGTATGTCCATACTGATATTTCGATTATGGACTATACAGGTTCGCGATGCAGAGTTGTATCGAGAAAAAGCCGAAAATAACCGTGTCTGGCCACAGCGAATAAAAGCAGATAGAGGAAAAATCATTTCGCAGGATGGAGTTATTCTTGCGGATAATCGTCCTTCAACGGATTTAATTTTTGTGCCCGGTGATTGTCTACCAGAACTATATAAGGAAGTAGCAATAAATTTAGAAAAACTTTTAAATGTCCCTTCGGTCTGGGTTTTAGACCAGATAGAAAACTTTAAGTCAGAACCCTTTACTCAAATTGTAATCAAAAGGGATATAGCCCGTTCGGACTGGATACGAATAGAGGAAAATAATTTTCGACTTCCCGGGGTGTATATAACAGTGCAACCCCAAAGACGGTACCCCATAGGAAATGTTGCAGGACAAATTATTGGTTATCTTAACGAAATAAACCAGGAAGAACTGGACTCTTTATCGGAACAATATTTTCCCGGAGATTTTATTGGTAGAACAGGTATTGAAAAATACTATGAAAGTTGGCTCAAAGGGATAGACGGCTATATGACTGTTACCAAATATGCCTCAGGCAGACCGCAGTTACGCACAGACCGTTACGGAAACCTTCTTCTTGCAAGAAAAGACACAAGAGGACATTTGTTATCTGAAGAAACTGGACTGCGACAATCGCCTATCCCCGGAAATAATCTCATACTGACACTCAACATAGAATTACAAAAGTTTTGCGAAAATCTGCTTGCAAATCAGATAGGTTCTATCGTAGTTCTTGATGCCGATACGGGTGCGGTTCTGGCTATGGCAAACAGTCCAACTTATGACCCCAATGTATTTGTAACTAAAGGGAAAGATACAGAAAGGCTTGAATTATTACAAAATAAACAGCCTAATCGTATGATAAATAGAGCCATAAGTGAACAATATCCACCGGGGTCTGTATTCAAAGTTTTCCTTGCCGCCACCGCTCTTGAAAAAGGGATTATCACTCCCCAAACGACTTTCTTCTGCCCAGGAAGATTTAAAATTGGTGGAACAGGGAGGGAATGGAAATGCTGGCAAAAATTTGGTCATGGTTCCGTAACTGTTCGTGAAGCACTTGCCTATTCTTGTGATGTATTCTTCTATAATGCAGGATTAAAATTAGGAGTAGATAATATTTCCGAATATTGTCATAAAATAGGCCTTGGCGAAAAAACAGGAATTGATTTACCCAACGAAGTCCCGGGATTAATTCCTGACCGTGAATGGAAAGCGAGAATGAATGCACACAAACCTATCTGGGAACAGAAATGGTATCAAGGAGATACTGTAAATTTAAGTATTGGACAGGGAAGTTGTGCCACAACACCTTTACAAAATGCAATGTTGATAGCAACCATTATTAACGGTGGTCACCGTGTATTCCCCCATTTAAATTCTAATTTTGTGCCACCTGAACCTGAAGAACAAATCTTTTCAAAGAAGACATTAGACACGGTAATTGAGGGTATGAAGTTATGTGTTGAACCCATAGGAAAATCGCCTGCTGGCACAGGAAAACCTGCCAGAGTAGATGGCATTACAGTCATTGGCAAAACCGGTAGTGCACAAATTGTGTCATTGGAACATCAAAAAAAATATAAGTCGGAAGAAGAAATACCCTGGGAGATGAAAGACCACGCATGGTTTGTCGCCGGTGTTATTGACCAGCAACCTAAAATTGTTTTATGTATCCTCATTGAACATGGACATCACGGCTCATCCGCAGCCGCACCCTTTGCCAAACAGGTAATTGAATTCTTTTATAAAAAAGAACCCCAAAAGGAAATCCAAATTGTTGCAAAAAAAGAAGCGGGAGTAACAGAGAATTGAGTTCATTAGAAGAATATATAGCACCTGCCGCAAAAGTGGAATTCGAGATTGAGGATAGTGGTATCCATATCCTTAACTGGCGAAGACTAAAACATTTCGATATTATTCTTTTCTTACTTATGCTCACATTAGTAGTTATTGGCTGGATAAACATGTATAGTGCATGTCAAAATGAAGACTATTCCTATTTCACAAAGCATTTACTTATCTTTTTCTTTTGTATCCCTATTTTACTTTTACTCACCATGATAGACTACCGAATTATTATTTCTTTTGCCCCTATCTTATATGGTATATCTCTGGCTCTCCTTATTATCGTGTTACTCTTTGGTGTTCAAGCAAAAGGTAGCGAACGATGGATACCCTTAGGTCCTATCCGAATTCAACCATCTGAAATAAATAAAATTATAATTGTTTTAATGCTCACCTGGTATTTTGGAAAGATAGGAGATAAAATAAAAAGACTGCACTGGTATATTCTGACTTTTATAATTGTAGGTATTCCAATGCTTCTTATCCTTATGCAGCCCAATCTTGGAACGGCTATAGTTCTCCTCCCAATTGTCATGATGATGTTATGGGTTGCGGGTTGTCGCGTGTGGCACTGGGTCGCCACTATTATTGCAGGACTTATCCTTATTGCATTCTTATTCATGGAAGTCAACAGCCTTCAACCTGAACAAATACAGGCAGGACAACATCCCAAATTTCTACCCTTAAAACCTCATCAACTTATGCGGATTTATACCTTTTTTAATCCTGAATCAGATATTCGAGGTGGAGGTTGGCAAACTTATCAAAGCCGTATTACTATTGGAAGTGGAGGAATAAATGGGAAAGGATTTAGACAGGGAACACAAACCCGATTAAAATATCTTCCTGAACATCATACCGATTTCATATTCTCACTCTTTGCCGAAGAGCATGGTTTTTATAAATCTTCTTTACTTATTATAATTTATGGATTGTTCCTTTTACGCTGTGTGCAATTAGCCTTATATGCCACAGAGACAAAAGGAAAACTTATAATAACTGGTGTTGCAATGATTTTTTTATGTCACATTTTTATAAACATTGCAATAACTATGGGCATGCTTCCTGTAACAGGATTACCCTTGCCCTTTTTGAGTTATGGTCGTTCCTTTTACTTGACCTGCATTACAGGTATAGGACTAATATATAGTATCCCACGAGGAAAACCTTATCTATTTACAGGATAAAATTCAATGAAAGAATTAATAGTCAATGTAGAACCTTTAGAAACTCGAATTGCTTTATTAGAAAATCAGAAATTAACAGAACTGATGATAGAACGAGCAGAGGCACCTTCTCTGGTTGGAAATATTTACAGAGGGAGAGTTGATTCCATTATTCCCGGAATACAGGCAGCCTTTATTGATATAGGGATAGGGAAAAATGGTTTTCTATATGTTTCGGACATCTCCACAGATTTTGAAGATATTGATATTGATGATGAAATGATACCTCGGCCTTTACATCGAAAAAGCGAAAAAGGTCCACCCCGCATACAAAACATACTGCATTCCAACCAGTATCTTATGGTTCAAGTAGTCAAAGACCAGATAGGAACCAAAGGTGCAAGACTTACAACCTTCGTCACTATTCCAGGAAGATATGTGGTTCTATTCCCAACCATTAACGCCAGCGGCATTTCCCATAAAATTGAATCAGATAAAGAACGAGATAGATTGCGAAAAATTATTCACCAAATAAAACCACCAGGTATGGGTGTCGTCTTGAGAACAGCCGCTGAAAATAAACCCCGAGAAGATTTAGAAAATGATGTAACTTATCTACTCCGTGTCTGGAAAAATGTCCAGGAAAAATTTCATTCCCTTAAAGGACCCGGACTGGTCCGAGAGGATTTAAATCCCATATTACGGGTTGTCCGAGACCGTTTCACAAAAGAAATACACAGATTAATCATAGACAATTCTGAACAATATGAAAAAATAATTAACTTTTTAAAAATACTTGAACCTCGATTAGAAAAAAGAGTTCGGCTCTATAAATTAAAGACTCCTCTTTTCGAAAAAATGAATGTAGAAAAGGAAATTGATAAGATTTTGCAAAGAAGCGTTCCACTCAAATCAGGTGGAAATATTACTATTGATTTAACAGAGGCATTGGTGGCAATTGATGTAAATACAGGTAGTTTTACAGGGAAAAAAGAATTAGAAGAAACCATTCTTCAAACCAATCTGGAAGCCGCAGACGAAATTGCAAGGCAGGTACGACTTCGGGATTTGAACGGAATTATTGTGATTGACTTCATTGATATGACATTGGAACAAAATAAGAAAAAACTCCTCAATCGTTTTATAGAACTTTTAAAGAGCGACCGTGCCAAAATAACTGTATCTGAAATTAGCGAATTGGGTATGATTGAAATGACCCGTCAAAGATTAAAACAAAACATTATTAAAACTTTATCACAACCCTGTCCTTATTGTTATGGGCGTGGACATATCAAATCCGTAACAACTGTTTTATTAGACATCCTTCGACGGCTTAAAAGCCTCTTTGTCATTAATAAAGAAAAAAAGGTTATACTCCAAACTCACCCCAACATTGCTAAAAGACTACGCGAAGAAAACTTATCCATTTTAGAAGATATACAAAAAGAATTCGGGAAGGAAATCGTTATAGAATCTGTATCTGATTTTCACATTGGAGACTATCGTATTCTTAGCGCCAGAACCCGCCTTATTCTTGATAGCCATACTCACCGAGATGAAGAATAATACTTTCGTATCATAGAAACAATTTGATTTTTAGTTGCTACCACAATATCAAGCGAACAATTTGAAACCAATTTTAAATCTTCAATAGCCAACAAATCATACGGATTCGCCATTGCCACTCGAAGGGTATTCCCTCGAACCTGTAACGGCATACAGTCATGCTGACGTGCTAATCTCTCGGGAATAATCCGTAATGCCCCCGTATGAACTATCTCCTTTTGCAAATTTTCTATAAATAAATAACCACTCTGCCTGGCAAAAACACGCGAAAGTGCCACATCATCAACATACCCCAGTCGTACCAAAATACTTCCCAAATGCTCTTTATAGCCACTATGCTTTTGATAAATTAACGCCTTCTGCAACTGTCCTTCTGTGATAATACCCTCTTTAACTAATATATCACCAATACGAACCTTTTCCATACGAATCTCACTATCAGCCATCTCTTCTTTATATTTTACTCTTTCCTGAAAAGTTTCAATATCAGGAATCAAACCCTGTATCTGTTGCAATTCATTCAAAACCCCCTTTTCTGAACCCATTTTATTCTGGGCTGAACCTAATAAACTCAATGAAGAAGGAATTGCTGAAGCGACTTTATCTTCGGGTATCCTCTCAATAAGAGTAAGGGCTTTATCAAAAGCATCTTCAAAAGCAACTATCGCCGTATAGCAGTGGGCTAATATGGAACGAAGTTCACGAATCTGATTCTGCGCCCTCTTTATTAATATAATCTGTTCCTCCTGAGTTCTTGCCTGAGCAAGTTCATAGGAAAGCTGTTCAAGATAGGCATTTAATGTCCTACGATTTTTCAAAGATATTCGAAAATGAGGAAGTTTATCTTTTATACGGTCAATAATCTGAGAAAAACGAAAAAAAATTTCACCGTAATACTTTTCCCAGTCAACTACTTCTTTTTCAAAAAGTTCTATAGGGTCCGTAAAGGGGTCTATATTTTCTCGATGAAGATTCACTATTTAATTACCTACAAATATATTATATATTGTTATCAAATAAAAACACTTTAATCAGTTAAGTAAAAAAAATTCTTATCCTACAGCCCTCATTAGAAGCCATCGCCATTCTCGACTTCTATATTTTTTACATAAATATCTTTTTATCACAAAAAAACTATCCATGAATACTATTTTTTTGTAATATCATAATAATTATAACAAAAATTTTTTTATTCACAAATTTTTTTACTAAAAAAAAACGATATAAAATAGATAACGGTTATCTAAACTTAAATTACTACTTATTTTATTCCTATAGCGAAATAAAAAGAATAGGAGGTAGAAGTATGCCTACGCTTAAATCTACCGATAAAAAAATAAAACCTATAGGAGGCTGTGTTTTACACTTTTGAAATAACAAATCTTAACATTTCTGTCAAAACCGTTATATGTTACATTTGAAAGTTATAAACTACTTTGAGATAATATAATTTAACTTATAAAACACAAAAAATATGGAGTTACCTATGGCAGTATTAAGAATTCGAGGCATTCAAATGCATGTGGCAGACTCAAAAAAAGAAAATTTTACTAAAATTATTGAAAATATACAAAAAGGAGATTGCGATATCATCGTCTTCCCAGAAATGAGCCTTACAGGATATAACAATAATTTCAGTGATACCCGAACTATAGAAGCCTGGAAACAAATCGCCTCAGCCTGTAAGAAAGCATATATAACCGCCATTATTGGAACAGGTGCACGAGTGGATGAAAATACCTATATACAAGCAAGGATTTATTCCGATGAAGGAAAATTATTAGGCACACAGGAAAAATTAGTTCCTACTGAGGAAGACCGCAAATGGTGTAGACCCGGCGAAGAATTACGGTTATTTAAACATAAAGGCGTAACCTTTGGTTGCTTGCTTGGAAATGATTTCTGGGTTGCTCCGGGGTTTGGGCCATATCCCGACCCGAGATTGTCATATCAACTGGGAAAACGCGGTGCACAGGTTATTTTTCACCTTGCCAATACGGGAATAGACCAGACCTATCTTCCTTACTACGATATTAACCTTCGATTAAGAGCCCGTGAAAGCAAATGCTATGTAGTAACGGTAAATGCTGCATCAGAACACGGTGTAATCAACTCTCCCTCGGGGATTATGTCACCAGCAGGGAAATGGCTTGTCCAATGTCCTCTTCAGGGTGAACAATCTTTTGTCTATGACCTTGAAGTAGATACTGAAACATAATTCCTTCTCTCAAAATTTTATGACTAAAATTCAAAAAGTGTCAATTGCCCTTATATTTTTAATGGGTATTGTTTTAATCTTATCTGGGCATTATATACAGAAAAATTACCTATCCAGGCCCAACATTGTTTTTATTCTTATAGACGCAATGCGTGCTGACTGTGTAGACCCAGAAAAAAGTCCAAATCAAATTACACCTTTTTTATCAGAACTCGCAAAAAAATCTATCTATTTCCCTCATGCTATTACACCTTGTAGTTGGACGAAACCAACGATAGCCACATTTCTCACAGGTCTACCTCCTGAAAAGCATAAAGTTAGATTTAGTATTCGTCATGAAGACCCTTATGCCCCTGTAAGTGATGTGTTAGATGACGCCTTTCTAACATTACCCGAATATCTCTCGGAAAATGGATACGAAACCTATGCAATGCAGACCAATGCCAATTTAGTTCCTCTACTTGGATTTGCACAAGGATTTTCCAATGAACATTTTATATTTGGGAATGATGCTCCAGCGTCAATAGTAACCGAAAAATCTCTAAACTTAATAAGTAAAGCCAAACCCCCATTTTTCTTATATGTCCACTATATGGACCCACATCTCCCGTATATTCCTCCACCTGAATTTTTAGACATGTTTAAAAAAACCGAAGGACTCGACAAAGCAGAGGAAAAATATCTTGAACCCAACGCTGTTTTGAACTATTTAGCGGAACTTGTTTATTACAATGTAGGTAAACGGAAAGAACCACCATCACACGATTTCTCAGAAGCAGCAAGACAAGAACTTTGGAGAAGATACCTTGCAGAAACCCGTTTTGCTGATTCAGAGACAGAAAAATTAGTAAATACCATCAAAAAAAGGTATTCAAACACAATCTTTTTTATCCTTTCTGACCATGGTGAAGAATTCTGGGAGCATAAAGGCGTAGGGCATGGAACATCTTTATATGAAGAACAAATTCGTGTGCCAGTGATTATTCATGGCAGAGGTATAACACCAAAAAAAATAGATAATGTCGTATCCACAGCAGGCTTTGCGAAAACAATAACCTCGATAATTGGACTAACTATACCTTCACAATTTGAAGGTAGTAACTTGCTAAAAAATAATGGCAATGAAACGGTTGAAATAGTAACCTGGGGACCCTGGGCTGACATGGGATTAAATCTTAAAGCCGTTTTGAAATACCCATGGAAATTAATTATAGATAGAAACAACAATAAAGTTGAATTACATAATCTTGATGATGACCCAAAGGAGACAATAAATAAATCAAGAGAACACCCTGAAATTGTTAAGGAATTGATGAAATATATCCAGACGATACCTTCTTCTCAACCATCAGAATTTCAGGAGAACACAAAAGCAATTCCAACAGATTTAAAAGAACAACTTGAACAATTAGGCTATCTATAAATCATCAAAGTTCTTGATAATTTTTTCTAACATTTTGATTATAATATAATTTTAATCTCGTTATAATATAAGAAGTATTTTAAATTTAACCTACGAGAATATTTTATGTCTACATTAGATTTCCCTTCTAACATGTCAGATAAGCAACTCAACTCTTTGCTCATTATAGCGTTATTGTTAGCCTTCTTGTGTGTAACTCTATTTCAGGGGACTCGTGGATTATATGAAACGACAGAAGGTAGATATGCCCTTTGTGCGAGAGAAACACTTCATTCGGGCAATCTATTAGAACCGATACTTCATGGAAAACACCACTGGACAAAACCACCTCTGACCTATATTGCCATCGCTTCAGGTCTCATAATTTTTGGTGACAATAGCACATGGGGAACAAGGTTTTATCTAATCCCTTCCTTTATCTTAACTGTATTATTCGTTTATCTCTTTGCTAAAAATTTGTGGGATAAAACAACAGGAGTTATTTCTGCACTCATTTATTCGGTGTCACCTTTTTTAGTTGCAGGTGCCAATTCTATAAGCACGGATACCCTTCTCGTGTTATGGCATTCGCTAACCTTCTTTGCTTTTTGGAAAGCGTATAAAAGTAAATCCCGAGTATATATCTATCTTTTCTGGCTTGCACTTGGTTTGGGCTGCATAACCAAAGGTCCTATGGGTTTCATTCCCTTGATGGGTATTCTTCCTTTCTGCTTATGGCGATGGCTGGCTCATAAGGAGCAACTCTGGTTTTTTATTTCTCCTGTTGGTATTCTCCTCTTTCTTATCGTTGGAATTTCATGGTATTTGTGGGAAAATTATAAATATCCCGGACTTTTAAGATACTGGCTATTTGACGAAACTGTTGGGCGACTTGCAAAGGGAGAATTTGATAGAAATCCCGAATGGTATAAAGTTTTCCCAATATATTTTTTACCTACTATTTTAGGAACAGGATTCTGGATAGCACTATTAATACATGTCTTAATAAAAAATAAAAAGAATAAAGGGGAGTTACTTGAATTCTCTTTCTTTGAGCCCCAGTGGGTTCTTCTAATTTCGAGTTTTATTTTTCCGTTTCTCTTCTTTTTAATTAGTAAATCAAGACTAACTCTTTATATCCTTCCCGTGTTTATTCCTTTAACTGTGGGAATGGGAAGAATATTCTATATTGCTCTAAAACAAAAACTAATTTCACGCAAAACTCTATTGTTATTTGCGATTCTTAATGCAGTCGTTATTATCCCAATAAAAGGCGTTTCTGCATATTATCCCAATGCAAAGGATATGAAAGAATTAACAAAAGATATCCAGCCTTTAATAAATCAATTCCCGAAAGTAGAACTTTACTGTGCCAAATCAAATGAACTCAACGGTTTTGAATTTTACACATACATTCCAGTACCTGAAATACAATTGTCTGACGAACCACATAAAGAATTAGACCTAAATTCAATTGAAAACAAAGTAGTAAATTTTTTGAAAGAAACATCTACATCTCAAAGAATGCTCCTTATTCCTACAAAATATGAAAATATAATTCGCACATTAAAATTGCCTGAAGATATAAAGATACACCCTGTTAATAAATTCTGGTTCACATTGTATTTCAATAAATAAAACTTCTTAACCCTTACACCCTCACGCTATTGAGCAAATCCTTTTGAGCCGCCGTGTATCACTATTCTACTTTGTATAGTGGGCTTTAAGTCATAGGTTGAATCAGTCATATATGAGACTTATTCTTAAAAAAAAGAAAGTAGGCACGCTTTTTTTAGCGTGCCTACTTTTATTTTCAGGCACAACTCAGAAAGTTTCCGTGTTATACATGTCCCGATTTATTCACCGATTGTAATAACAAATACGGCACGACGATTCAGTTTACGATTTGCTGGGGTATCATTAGGCACGGCAGGTCTACTCTCACCATAACTAATTGTAGTGGTTCGGGCAGCATCAATACCATTATCCACCATATATTTCTTTACAGCATCAGCACGACGCTGACCCAATCCCATGTTATATTCTTCTGTGCCAATATTGCAGCAATGTCCTTCGATAGTCACCTTATCATTTGGATATTGCTTCATATAAGCAATAACTTCATCCACTACGGCTTTACCTTCAGGTTTCAAAACAGACTTGTCAAAATCAAATAATACATGATTGAACACAGGAGCCGTTCTCTTCTGAACAGGTGGTGCTGGGGGTGGAGGTGTCGGTGCTGGCGGAGCAGGTGGAGCAGGCTTCTGCCACTGGCTATACACAATACCGCGGTTACCCCACAATTCAGAATCGTCATTATTGGAAGCCGCCTCTTTAGGCCACCACCAATATCCTGAACGACCTTGTGAATCGGCAACGGGTTCCGGTTTCGCACCTGTATTTCCCCACCAGGACATGTCATCCCATACCTTTGCCGCTTTCGCTGGCACTGCAACCAATACAAGCAAACTAATCATTACAAATACAGTAATCTTTTTCATACTGTCCCTCCTTCTTGTTGGGTTTAGTATTTTACGGTTTAACTTTCTTTTTGTTGTGCCGTATCCTTCACGGCTTCAACTTTTTTATTACAACACATTTCACTATCTTAAGTCAAGTATTTTCTATTAAAAATTACTTGACTTAATTTTAATTTTATCACAACAAAACTAAAAAAATCAAACTACAATTTTCACCCGTAATTATGAGCCTAAAACAAACAGTGACATGATATTTGCCGAAGGTTCGTTTACAGGTCCCTTTGTCGGATAGCGAATAAATTCTACATGTCCATCCAAATATAGAACATTACAACCACCTGGAATATGATTGAAAAATACCGAGGTACCTGCTGTTCCGAGTTGGTCAAACATAATAAAAATTTCGCTCTGTGCTTTTGAAGAAGCTCCAGGATTATTAATATCTGTAATTAAAAATCTTTCAATCCCTTCACGCAAACGATAGATAGTATTTCCTCCACCATTTCCTTCTCCTGTTATATAATTACCCGATATATCATTGTCCGCTGCTCGAAATACAGCACCCGGGTCAGTACCCGGAGGACTCATTAGTGCTTGTAATGCTGTCGCATTTGTTGTTAATTGTAGAAGTGCAAAAGGAAGTTGTTTGAGGACAACGGTATCATTGTTTAAATTGAGATTTGCACCTAACACCTGAACAAGTAATTGCAAACTGGGAATAGAACCTGCTGTGGTTACCTCATCAGGAGAATCACCCAACCTGTCAAGTACCCATCCAAAATAAGCATAACTTGCATCAACAATAGCAACACCATCATTCCAACGCAAGTAATGACCAAAATGAATATCGTTTTCTGTTATACCGATTGAAGGATAACTTTTACCTCTTAATGAATCAACATTATCCTGGGCATCTGATGGGCAAAAAATAATTGCCGGGTCTGTCAGATATTCAGGATAAATGGATTTCACACGAGGTCCAGCCGCAATATAAGATTGCCATGATTGGTCATATTCTCTCTGTGCTACTTCCAACTGCATGGGCGGATATTTCTCCCCCTTACTTTCACTTGAATACATCTTGAAGACCAATCCCCACTGTTTTAAATTGTTTTGACAACTTGAGCGTCTTGCTGCCTCTCGAGCACGCGCTAACGCTGGCAATAAAATTGCCGCCAGGATACCGATGATAGCAATAACTACCAACAGTTCGATGAGAGTAAAGCCCTTTTTCTCCATAATCTTTCCCTTTCTACCTTTTAGATTGAATACTTACTATTTTTCCATCCCATAGAAAAATAGTTTTATTGGTTTTTATTCTATTCTTTTTATTTTGCCAAAATCAAGTTTTTTTCACATCATTTGATTTGTAAAAAAAATCTATGTTTTATATAATCTTTAAAATAAAAGAAAAACTCTTATTTGAAGGAGATAAAAAATAATGAGAATTTTCAATAATAAAAACTACCAGTTTTTAATTCTTGCTTCTTTTAGCCTCTTTATTGGGATTACAATGTCTATACAGGCACAGGAAAAGAAACCTTTTTTTACGGAAGATTTCGAGCAGGGAAAAGACCGATGGGAGATGACTGACCCCAATGTCTGGACTGTTTCAACAGATGATAAAGGCAATCATTTATTATGTCTAACAGGTTCAAGTCAATATGAACCTGCTGTTCGTTCACCGAAATCCATTGCTTTACTAAAAGATATCGAATTAGAGGATTTTACACTTATTGTGAAAGCAAAACAGACAGGAAAGGAATATGGGCATCGAGACCTTTGCTTCTTTTTCGGTTATCAAGACCCGAAACATTTTTACTACGCTCATTTAGCAACCAAAGCAGACCCACATGCTCATTCTATTTTCCTTGTAAATGATGCGCCTCGTGTATCTATTGCAAAAGAGCGAACAAATGGTATAGATTGGGGCCAAGACTTTCACCAAATTAAAATTGTGCGTGACACTAAATCTGGTAGAATTGAAGTGTATTATGATGACATGACTAAACCGATTATGGTAGCCGAAGATAAAACCTTTTTAAAAGGTAGAATGGGATTGGGCACTTTCGATGATACAGGTTGTTTTGACAATCTCCAAATCTGGAACACGGCTGACAGTAAAATTGGCACACAGAAATAACTATTTGAGTGCCTCCAACAACCAATTAAAGTCATACTCCGTTTCACGGGCTGCCATAATCAATTCGTGAATATTGACAAGGCAAGAAGACAACTGTTCTCGTTCTTTTGGTGACCAGGGATATCTGACTAACCATAATGTCGTGAAAAGAGCAAATAGAAAGCCTTCAAAGTTTTCTTTTATAAACCAGGTTCTTCCCCCATATTCATGAACACCAAGAATCTTTTGGACACCTGTATCTGAAAACATTGGATATAAATGGGGTGCCCAGGGTCCCTGTTGTAGATGTATCAACCGTTCTGAATGCTCAATACAAACCCGCACAAGTTCGGCTTCTTTTCTCGCCGTAGATTCATCCAAACCCAATGCAGAAAAGCCCCTTGCAATCACCTGAGTCAAATGCCATTCTTTGAGCCATTGTGCTGTGATAGACAAAATCTCATTTGATTCATAAGAGGGAGGCCCAAGCAACATCAATGCAAGCCCACCTAGTTTGCGCAATAAACCCCATACAGTAAAAATTCGGGACAACTTTAATTGCTCAGAATTATAGAATGCAAGTCGGGTCCCCAGATATGATTGTATCTCAGGTTCATCTTCAATTGTACAAAATTCAATATACCTATGATAGATTTTAAAACCTCCGTCATCAATGGATTCTTCTACCCATGGCTTTATCGGGAATGGATATTGAACTCGTCGTGCGACCGCAGACCAGAAAACTTCCAGTGCTCGGGTTAATCGTTCTCTATCTACCTCCTCGCCATTAACGAGAGGACCCATCAGTTCAGGATTCATAACCTCTTCAAAAGGTCCAATCACATCTGAGAACAAAAATTCATGATACAGATTCTCTATGTCATAGACTCCTTTACCAGCCAGAATCTCTGCTATTTTACCCCAGATTCCCTCACGGTCATAGACCTCTCGCCACTCTAAAAAAACTACACATTCATATCCCTGTAATTCCAGATAAATCCCGTTATTACACAAATGAGAACCTGTATAAATGTAATCTAAACCCTTTCGAAAATCATGGAAGATATAAAAAATTCCCGGCTCCGATTTAAATTCTAATGCCTCTCCTAGAGCATGCGTTATAAGTTCCGGTTTTTCTGCAGACCCTACATTAACCGGAGTGGAACGACAAATACGTCCGCGTGTCGTATTATACGAATTGTTATAAAGAATTAAGGCTCGTTCCAACCCTTCATGATTTGAATAAGCAAATACATTTTCATCTACCCAACCCTCTGGAGTAACAAAATCATAAAAAGCAAAATTTCGGGCTCCACTAAAAAGATACCGTTTCTTCATCAATGGGAATATTTCTCGTTCATGCCGACGAATTAAATCCTCATCAGGCACTTCATCCCAATAGGCACGAGGGTATTCCATCCCATATTTTTCGGTAAAGCCTTCAATTTGTCCGTGTCCAAACATAGGCAATCCCGGAAGTGTCACCATCATTGTAGCGATTCCAAAATATTTATCCCCCTTGCCAAACTGGGCAATAGCCGTCTCCTCATCTGGGTTATTCATAAAGTTTACAAACCTCTGCAAAACAGGGGGACTGAACTCCAACACATTCTTTATCGTCTGACGATACTTCGCATTGTCTTCCATTTTGAGCATATTCATAAAAGCACTGTTATAGACACGGTGCATGCCGAGTGTGCGAACAAAGTATCCTTCCAGCAACCAGAAAGCCTCTGCCAACAGCAAGGTATCTGGTGCCTCCTCTGCTATCGTATCCACCACTTCACGCCAGAACTCTTTGGGGAAATATTTGTCAAACTCTTCACGCGTCATTCCATATTCCGCACGAGAAGGAATAGCACCCCCTTCGCCAGGGGCAGGAAACCATAATCGTTGATAATGTCGTTTGGTAAGAGTCATTGCTGCATCAAATCGGATAATCGGAAACATACGTGCTACATGTAAAATATTTCTTTTCACCATTTCGCGAACTTCAGACATAAGAAAATTCAACTGTGCCGTATCATTCCAGGGCATGTGTGTCCCGTCGTTTCCATGATAGATATATCTCACCTCACCTGTCTTATAATTTTGCCACTTAAAAACAACGGCGGCGTCAGAATGGTCCCAATATCCGTCCTCAATCTGAATTCCTACATCTGGGTGCAATGATAGGTTGGGGCCGTTAAAGCGGTATGAAGGAAATGGAGGATAAGACGATTGAATAAACCAACCCGGATGTTCAATTATCCAGCGGGAATAAATTCCAAAATGGTTGGGAACCATATCGCTCGCCAAGCGTATCCCTTTCTGAAAGGCTCGCTCCTGCAATCTCTTCAATGCTCCTTCCCCTCCCAAATCTTTTGCAATTTCATAATCATAAATAGAATACGCTGAGGCTAACGCTTCAGGATTCCCCATCCTCCTCTTAATCATCTTCGACGCTTCTGACCTTTCCCAGACACCAATCAACCATAACCCAGAAATCCCCCACTTTGCTAATTGTTCCAGTTCCTCATCAGGAATATCGTCTAAATATTGTATATTTCTCTGGTATTTCTTCGATAATTGGGATAACCATACATATATTGATTTCGCAATCAGAACCAGATTGGGCATCCAGTCCGTCTCGGAAGAGAACGCTTCATATTCCTCATAACCCAACCCCCTCAAAATTCGAAAATCAGGAACATTTACAGGTCCTTTCCCAAAGCCACGCCATTGCCGTTCCTCCTGGATAATACCCCAAACCACATTCAGTTCCATTAGCAAAAACGGGGGCAAGAAAAACCCCCAACTTCGGCGAATATAATCCAACTGTTCTTCTAACGAGTCAGGACACGCTCTTATAGGTTCCCATAAAGTATCCCACAGGGAACGATGGGTCTCCTGCAACGGTGGCCAATGATGAATAATATCTTCCGATTTATTAATCACTTCAGGATATAAAGGCTGCCGTTTCTTTAATGGCTCGTCTGTAAATAACACCTTATATTTTTTCGCCGCCGGATTGTGATTTGTAATCCAACCTAAAAGTATTTCCTGCCACAACAACTCATACAGAGAATTTCCACCCCGCTCCTTTATAAAAACTTCATACGATTGTTCTTTCCTATAATACAATTCCGGCGGAAACTCATCTAACCACTCCTTTAATAACTTTGTTATATTCTCTCCAAAGTGTTTTTCTAATGTTTCTCCCAACTCCGTCATAGGTTCCGCCTTCACTTGCTGCCCATAGTAATAAACAATATAATGGAAAGCCTCTGTAATTATTCCTAAAGCACGCAATTCCCCTTGTGACCAATACGAGAAACCCGGGCGATATGAATTTTTGCGATTCACCTCTTCTACTAAAAAACGAATCCACAGAGATTTCTTTTCTTTTTCTGAAACTTGCTCATGTAATTCTGTTACTATTTTCTGCGGGTCCCAGTTCTCCCATGCTTTCATGTTCCATAGAAAACCTAATGGATACCAATCTTGTTTTTTTTCAAATTCCATCTTCTAATTTAAACCTTTCTTATCTTCTTTGCTAAGTCCTAAAAACCAATCTTTCTTTCGCATATTCCAGAAATTAAATGTATTTTATAAAATTAATAGATTATAATATATATCGAGTATAATATTTTATTGGCTGCAAAAAAAGTAATTGCAATTATTTTGGTTTTAAGTAAAAGGTAGTATGAATGTTCGCCGTTGTAGACTTTAATTATCATTTTTTACCAAAAATTTCATATACCTTTATCCTCATCCTTATTTTGTCTCTTATGGACTCAGGTTGTTCACAGCAACCTGAAAATTTGGGGGTTGTTTCTATCGGACCCAATATAACGGAGATTCTTTTTGCCATTGGTGCAGGGTCCCAAATCAAAGGCATTGGCGATTTTGACGATTATCCCCCTCAAACACAAAACTTAACAAGGGTAGGAACTTATTTATCACCCAATTTAGAAAAAATCACTGCGTTAAAGCCAGCCACGATTATTGTTTCTGGTGAAGTACCACAACTGAGAGAGTTATCCCAGCACTTGAATATCCAATATCATGCTATTCCAATGGATACACTTCAACAAATTTACGATGGAATTTCTCTTATCGGGGAACTAACCCATTCCTCACATAAAGCACAACTACTGATAGAAACAATAAAACAGAATTTACAAAAATTAGAAAATTTAACAAAAGATTTAGAACCCATCCCCACTTTGCTTGTAGTTGGAAGAGAACCCCATGATTTAGCATCTATACAGGTAGCAGGGGGAAAATCCTTTCTTTCCGAAATACTAAAAATTTCAGGTGGTAAAAATATTTATGAAGAAGCAGAACAACCTTATTTTGAAATTTCTGCCGAACAGGTTCTTTCCAGAGCACCTGAGGTTATTATTGAATTTCATTGCGGAGAAAATTTAACTCAAAAACAATTAGACGCTCTCTTTTTAGACTGGAAAGCACTAAATTCTGTTCCCGCAGTTCAAAAAAGTCGCATCTACTTTATTCTTGAATCGTATGGAATGCGTCCCGGACCCCGCATCTACAAAATTGCAGAGGAAATTGCGACTTTCCTTCATCCCGAAGTAAAATTAGGGTTATGAACCCTATTCTAACTGTACAAAATGTTTCCTTTCAATATCGAGCCGATAAACCACTATTTAAGAATCTTAGCCTGTTAGTCGCTTCGGGCAAACTTACTGCACTTATTGGACCCAATGGCTCCGGGAAAAGCACTTTACTTCGACTATTAGCAGGTATAAACAATACAACTGCTGGAAAAATCCTACTGAACCAAATTCCACTAAAAGATTTACCACTCCAGGAAAGAGCCAAAAAAATTGCTTTTTTACCTCAAAATATTTTCCCTATCTTCCCACTTACCGTTTTTGAAATAATTTCTATGGGACGCTTTCCTAGAAAACCTATTCTTGCAGGGCTTTCACAAAAAGACCACGAGATTATTGATAATTGTCTTAATCTTATGAATCTAACAAAATTAAAAGATAGTCCTTATTCTGAACTTTCCGGTGGGGAATGCAAGAGAACGCTCATTGCAAGTATTCTTGCTCAGGAACCTGAAATACTCCTTTTAGATGAGCCTCTGTCTGGATTAGATGCCCCTTATCAAGTAGAAACGCTACACCATCTACATCAACTTACGAATATGGGATACACGGTTATAATTGCTACTCATGAAATCAATACCGTTACCCGTTTTGCTCATGAATTTATCCTCATCTCTTTAGACCATGAGATTATCTCTCAGGGAAAGGCAGAAGAAACACTAACTGTTGAGAATCTGAACATGGCTTATAATGCCCATTTCTGGATAGGGAAACATCCACTTACACAAACCTTACTTGTCGAAGTAGAACAGAGAACTACTCATGAAACATAAAAACATAAAAAAGTTTATTCTTTGCTTAATCATTCTTTTAATCCTTATCCCGATAAGTATATTCATAGGCTACGAACCTATTTCCCCATTAAAACTCTGGGCATCGGTGAAAAATCCAAATGACCTTAATTCTTCTATGGCACTTGAAATTATCCTGTTCCATCGTATACCCCGGACCTTTGTTGCAATCCTTGTAGGTGCTGGACTTTCTATTGGTGGGGTTGCATTCCAGGCACTACTTCGCAATCCCCTTGCAACACCTTATACTCTGGGCACGGCAAGTTTCGCCTCGTTAGGAGCCTACATCGCTTATTTAGGTATGGATACATTTCTTTCCTTTGCTTCCACCCTTCCCATTCCCTTTTCACATATCTTTGCCTTCATTTTCGCTATTCTGGAAGTCTTGCTTATTTTGACCTTGATTAAAATGAAACCCAAAACATCTGCCACCTTACTTCTTCTTTCAGGCATAACAATAGGAATGTTAGCCAATGCGTGCATCTCCATTCTCCGATACTGGGCAAGCCCTGACAAACTTGTATTAATGGAAAGATGGTGGTTTGGCTCAACACAGGTATTGGGCTACCGCTCGCTAATCGTAATACTAACAACATTCATACCCGTGTTCCTCTTCCTGTGGAGTTATAGTGCCGCATTAGACCAATACACTTTCGATACAGAAATAGCACAGTCCCGAGGGGTGAATGTTCCAAAACTACAAAGGCAACTGTTTCTTGGTGTCTCCATCCTGACGGCGGTGATTGTTACTGAGGTAGGTCCCATTGGATTTGTTGGATTAATCGTCCCACATATTACTCGCTATTTTGTAGGGTCTTCCCATCGTTTTGTATTCCCATATAGTGCCCTTATAGGTGGAGCCTTCCTCTTGCTATGCGATATTTTTGCACGCAGATTGTTCAGTACAGAAATCCCTGTGGGTATCATTACCGTTCTACTGGGTGTGCCTGCTTTCCTCTATATCCTGTTAGGAAAAAATTTTAAGGAATGGCTGATATAAAGACATATATTATTTTAATTGGTGGTGGTTCTGCTTCGGGCAAAACCACCCTTGCAAACCAACTTCAATCCCGATTGTTTCCCCATTCTGCAATTGTCTCTCTTGATAATTATTACAAAGATTTGTCCCATCTAACTATGCAACAGAGGAAACAAAATAATTTTGACCATCCCCAATCTATCGAATTTGATTTATTGCTCCAACACCTGCATTTACTAAAAAGGGGGACTCCTGTTCAGATACCTATCTACAACTTCATTACCCACACCCGCAAACGAAACACACTAAGATTAGAGCCCCACCCTATTCTAATTATAGAAGGACTCCATATACTAAGCTACCGCTCCATACGAAACATGGCAAACCTAAAGGTGTTTGTTGAATTAGCCGATGACTTGCAACTTATTCGAAGAATCCAGAGAGATATTTGCGAAAGGAAAAGGACACTTGAACAAACAATCAATCAATACTTATACACAGTCCGTCCTATGTACGAACAGTTCATTTTACCTTCAAAACGCTATGCTGATTTAGTGGTTCATGGAGAACATTTAGAAAAAGCCGTGTCCAAAATTCTGTCTTACCCTTCCTTAAAAAAATTTCTATCCAGATTAGACCTCAATATCACCTAAAACTAAATCCGGGAAAGGTAATTCTCGTTCAATTTCATTTACTCGCATGCCAAATCCATTTCCCTTCACCGATGATAAATTTAAGCAACCATTCCTTCTCTGATATAGTCCCGGATGCACTTTTGCCTCGGGAGAACTTGCCTCAGGGTAAAACTGCATGCTATTACTTTCAACTCCCATAATTGTTCCTGCGTGTGCACCCAGAAGGACATGGGGTATCTGGGCTAACATAGGATTAGTCAAATCCTGAACCATTAAGAGCAAACCGTGTGCCTTTGTCCAGCATAAAGATAGCAGAGCACCTGTTTGCGTTTTGCAAGTCTTCAGTGCCACTCCCGACCAACCCAATTCTCTACCACGAAGAATTACCCGCCAATCATGAGCACTTTCATCCATAAACAAGGGTTTTCTTGCAGAAATAGACCTGACATCTATGGGAAAATCTTCCAATTCATAAGGGAACGGTTGTTCTACATAAAGCAGCATTCCATAAATTCGAGGTTGGTCTCTCATTAATCGGTCTAATATCTCAATCACATACGCTACATCTTTAACCATACAATTGAAATCAGCACTCAACCACTGGACCCCTTCTTCAAGGGCAATTGTTCCTACCCGCACTACCCTTTCATAATCCCATGCCACATCATTCCCACGAAGTTTAATTTTTAAACATTTTAATCCATCTCGATGTATCCACTCTCTCAATGAACATGGATAATTATCATGAGGATGTTTTGTAACCTCACTGTCTTCAAGGCAATCCAGACCCCCAACCAGATGCCATGCCAATATATTTTCAGGTAAAGGAAAATTTAAAAATCGTTCAGGAAACAGATTAGAAAAAGAAATATTTTTATCTATTGCAGGGGCTATAAACTGCGACAGGTCCATATTCATAAAATTATCATTATAAGTGTTATAAGTAGGCAACTGATGCAAATTGCCATAGGCATCGTGTAAAGCCAAATCAAAAGGAGAACAACAGACCAAACCTGCCAAACGAGGAAGAGGTTCTGTCATACTCCCTGTATTAAACTGCCTTAACGCACGCGGAAATACATGTTCAATAAACTGATACCCTATCTCAACAGGATGTCCTACATAGTCAAAATTTTTATATAAATGTGCTAATTTACGAGTAAAAGAAACCACATGTTGATAGCGTTCCACATAAGGTCTATCAGAAGGCCAAGCCCACTGCACATTTAATGGCGTCTCACCCCAACCCATAGCGGAATTTCCATTTCTATCTTCAATCCGCAAACAAACACGAGCACAGGTAACCTCTGTCAAAGTCTCCTTACCAAATTTTAATGATACCCTTGTTTGAATAGGGATAAAATACAACACTACCGATTTAATTTGCACATCTGTATTCTTTAACATACATATCCCCTTAGTATAAATTAACATCCATTACTTTAGTAAATGAACCTCTACATCTCCTACAAATAAACCATCAATCTGTATGGTACCCCCTTCTTGAAGTACGCTGGGGTCATCTTCGCGAATATAAACCAGTTGATAATTACCACGAGGAACTTTTAATGTCTTTGTCCCTTCTGCTGGAATGGAAATATCCTTACCTCTTTTTTCAGAGCGAATGCCTACTTTTACTGGGACATCCAGAGGATTATATATTTTCATTTCATACGAACCATCTTTTAGCCGATAAGTATAATCAGGTAGTTTTGCTTTTCTTCTCCCAGAAACTTGATTTGTCTCCGTCTCTTGTTTTTCAATATTTTTATTACGCGAACCTGTATAGATAACTCTTCGATTATTAGATACTGTTTCTGTGCGGTCTTGATTTGTTGTTTGAGGAACTAAATTTTCCATGTTTTGACTTATCGGCTGTTCTTCTACCTGACCTTGTTGCCCTTGTATAACAGGAGGTTCAACCTCATTAGTTTCTTCAGTAGATTGGTCCACGGGTGCATTTATTGGACTTTCTTCAGTTTCTTCTTCATAAACCGGTGTTTCCTCTTCCGCTCCTGTTGCTTTCGGCACAGAGACAGAGCGAACATAAAAGCCACTTTTTCTTACTAATTTATTGTTTGCAAAACGCGCCGAAAAACTGGAGCCTTCTTTGTCCGTCCATAAATAAAGGGTTTCTCCTTTATCATCTGAACTAACCCGTGTTCCGGGTCGTTGCAATAATGCAACCACCTCATCCAATTCCATCCCTATCTTTAACTGTTCATATAATTCTCGAGTAAGGGGTAATACATCATCCGATTCCATCTCTGACCTCTGGGAATGTCGTTTTAATATCCCATTTTCAAACCGTCCATATAAAGACTTACCCTCACGAGTCCAACGGTATAATTTCATCTGTCCTCCTGAGTCCTGAGTAACCAGAATGTCGGGCTCCCCTAACACTTTTACTACATCTTCATAACTCATTCCCAACCTTACCTGGTTAAATAGGCCCTCTGATCCTGAAATTTCCTCCCCTCCTTCAGGAGTAGTTTCAACCTCTGACTTTACTTCCTCTTTTTTTACCGAAGCCTGAACCGTAGTGGTATTTTCTGCAACACTGCCTTCTTGCTTTTTCCATTCTATAATAGGTGTAACCGTAGATTGGATTCGTATCGGCTCTGTATTTTGAGACTCCTCCTTTTGCTCTTCTAACTTTTGAACAGGCTCTTTTATCTTATCCTCTTTCTTACTTTCTATAACGCTTTCTCCCTCAATTTTAGCAGATGAAGGAGTAACTTTTTGTTCTGGTGAAAAACAAGAGCAAAACGACAAAGCCATGAATAGACATAAAAGCAAAGATAAAGAATTCTTATTTAAATAGACAAAAATATGTTTAATAAAATCTCTCTTTTCCCAAAGAAACGACATTTCTTGTATCATAGCATCTAATAACATATATTCATTCTTAACATCAATTAAATTGTTTAACACTTATCAATTTTATTATAATAATATATTCTCGGAAAAAGAAAAACAAATGACAGGAAAGTTGTCCTTGTTAAAAATGATTTTTTTAAAGGGGGAAACTAATGCGTAGCATGACGGGGTTTGGCTGTGCTTCGGGTGTAGTTCGAGGCTCGTTAGTATCATTAGAAATAAATTCCGTAAACCATCGTTCGTTAGAACTTTCAGTTCGAATCCCTTCTCTCTGGGGACCTTTAGAATCTTTTATAAGAGACAAGGTTAGACAAAATATAAATCGTGGCAAAGTTTATATCTGGATAAGAAGACAAGCCACAGAAATCACAGAACCCATTTTTACTTTTAATGAAAATATTGTAAAAGAATACATCAAACATATAGAAAAATTGAAACAATTATTACATACACAGGAAGAAATTTCTCTGGATACTGTCATTCAACTCCCTGGCGTATTTGAAACGACCATATCTGATGAAGAAATTGAGCAAATAAAAAAGGAAATAGAGCCCTTATTCGACCTTGCTATAAAAAGTTTAAATAAATCCAGAGAACTGGAAGGCTCGGCTATTGAGAAACAACTACATGAACATTTTAATGAACTTCAAGTAGGGATACTTATGCTGGAACAAAAAGCCCCGGAAGTGTATAAACAACAAAAGGAACGAATTCAAACAAAATTGGCAGAACTGTCTATAGAGCCGACTACCAGGGAAGAACGCCTTGCTATGGAAATGGTGTTCTGGGCAGATAAATTGGATATTACTGAAGAAATAAATCGCGTTAAAACACACTTAAATCGCGTAGATGAACTTCTCCCCACAGAGCAGAACGGAAAACCATTAAATTTTCTTATCCAGGAAATAGGGAGAGAATTGAACACTATAAGCGCCAAGATGCGAGATGCAGACCTTGCATGGCAATTAGTTCAAATGAAGACTGTATTAGAAAAAATCCGTGAACAAATTCAAAATGTGGAATGAACAATGAAACGCGAAAATCTAATCATTGTTATTTCAGCACCTTCAGGTGTAGGGAAAACTACGGTTATTCAATATCTAATGTCTCAACGCGAGGACCTTGCTTTATCCGTTTCAGCCACAACACGGAAACCCAGACCCGGTGAACGAGGAGGCATAGATTATTACTTCATTTCAACCCAAGAATTTGAAGACAAAATCAAAAAAGGTGAATTTGTTGAATATGCACAAGTGCATGATGAGTTATATGGCACTCTACACTCAGAACTACAACGACACATCAACTCTGGAAAAGATGTAATATTAGAATTAGATGTGCAAGGAATGCGAAGTATAAAAGACAAATACCCACAGGCAGTAACCGTATTTATGCTGCCACCTTCAATTAAAGAAATGGAACTTCGATTAAAGGGTAGAGGTTCGGAAAATGAAGAGAAAATACAAAAAAGAATAAAGCGGGCTTTTGAAGAAATGAAAGCACGCCTCGAATTTGATTATAATATTATAAATTATAAGGTGGAACAATCTGCTTATGACCTGAACACCATTATCAATGCTGAGCACCTTAAATCAAGTCGAGTTCATATAAATTTAGAATAAATAACTAAAACAGGAGAATTGTCAAATGCCTGCTCCTTACTATGTTGATGAATTACGCACCAAGATTGACAGCCTTTACCGTCTGGTCATTGTGGCTGCTAAACGAGTCAATCAAATTACTAAAGGTGAAAAACACGGCTTTGGAAAAAAGCGAAAGCCAACTGTAGTTGCCCTTGATGAAATCATGGAAGAAAAAATTTCCTATCGTAAAAATGAGAACGAAGACCTGAGTGAAATTTAATTAAAATTAAACCGAATCATGGGTTCACCTCTCCAAAACAAGGTCATTGTATTAGGGGTAACAGGTTCTATTGCGGCATACAAAGCATGCGAACTTTGCAGTCGTCTTGTGCAAAACGGAACCAGAGTTTATGTTGCCATGACTGAAAATGCCCAGAGATTGGTGTGTCCCACGACTTTCGAAAGTCTTTCTGGAAACCCTGTTATTACAGGAATGTTTGAACCCCACACCCTGGGTCCCTTGTCCCACATTTCTCTAGTCCATGAAGCAAATCTACTGATTGTTGCCCCGGCAACAGCCAACATGCTTGCGAAATCGGCTCACGGCCTCGCTGATGACTGGTTAAGTACTGCCCTGCTGGCTACTACCGCACCTATCCTTTGGGCTCCTGCTATGAACCCCCAGATGTTCTTGAATCCAGCGACTCAACAAAATGTCGAAATCCTTAAAAGCAGAGGACACCATTTTGTAGGACCCGCGTCAGGAAATACTGCCTGTGGTGAAGTAGGCATAGGGAGAATGGTAGACCCCATCCAAATCTTTGAATACGCTGACATAATTCTGAATCAGCCAAAAGACTTTGCGGGGAAAAAAATACTCATCACCAGTGGACCCACTCAGGAGCCTATTGACCCTGTCCGCTATATTAGTAATCGCTCCTCCGGAAAAATGGGAAGGGCTCTTGCTATGGAAGCATTACGCAGAGGTGCAGAGGTGACTGTTATTTCCGGTCCAGCCAGAGAACCCCTGCCCTTCCAGGCCGAAGTTATTTTTGTTAGAACGGCTCTCGAAATGTATGAAGCGACTATAAGCAGATTTTCACAATACGATGTCTTTATTGGCGCTGCGGCTGTTGCCGATTATCGTGTCGCTGACCCTGCAGATGAAAAACACAAACGGAACGGCGATATACACCATTTAGAACTTATACCCAATCCCGATATAGCAAAAAAAATAGGAGAAATAAAACGACCTGACCAGATAACTGTGGGATTCGCCGCAGAAACACATCATCTTATTAATTATGCACGAGAAAAATTAAAAAAGAAAAAACTGGATTTAATTGTTGCAAATCAAGTAGGCGGGGAAAACTGTGCTTTTGGGTCTGATTATGTATCTGCACTTATGATGACTCCCCAATCAAAAGATGAACAACCTGAACTCATTCCTAAAAGCGAACTAACCCACCGTGTATTTAACCGCATCAGCGAGATAATGGGAAAAAAATAAATTTTTTTGAACAAAATTCAGTACAGAATTGTATAATTATATGTAACCTCAATAAGGAATTTCGTTATATGCAGGTATTTCAAAAAAACTCTCTATTTGTGTCAGCAACATTTATTCTTTTCCTCATGCTTATTATGCAGGGAAATGCAGAAAGCCAGGGGCAGACCGATTGTCTCATAACCAACGACATTACCATTACACAGCAGGTCTCCGGCGAAGGGGTTTCTACTTCAAACGAAAACATTTACTTTATTCCCGGAAAATTACTTAACATTACTATCACTTTCACAAAAAATACTTCCGAATCCATTCTTGCCTTAGGACTTCAATGCACCGTGCCTCAGGGCTGGCAATATCAAGGGACTTCGGGTACCAATGCTCCTGCCATAGCCCCACAATCAGGTCAAGTTTCTGACGGAAGTGCCCCCTTCGAGTTTGCATGGATAACCACCCCAACTTTCCCTTTTAACTTTACCTTTAGCGCGAATATACCCTCAGATGCTCAGGGACCTTGCCAGATAACTACTCAGGCACTATATCGTCTTACTGCGGGTCAAATCTGTTCAGATATCGCTCAGACATCTTTTATTGGCGAAACTACACCACAAGAAGGAGAAGGTAAGGGCGAAGGCGAAAGTGAAGGCGAAGATACTGGCTGTGCAATTTTTAAGGGTTGTGATTGTAATAGTGGAAACAAAAACATTCTAAAAAATGTATTTGGCGATTTTCTTTTAATATTAATTGCTATGGGGACATTAGGCTTAACATCAAAAAAGAGAAAATAGACACAAATAATGGGTAATTTCTACACTAAAACTTTGCTTTTGTTATCTGCCACTTTTTTTATATGTATAATTGCTCTGGGAGAAAAAATATACTTTATTGCTCCTGATGCTGGTATTTTAGAAGAAGTTTCACCTGAAAAATTACAAAAAGGTGCATGGTATCCAGATGGAATAACCCCCGAAGGTCTGGTAACATCTTACATCACATACAACATTGCATATTGCGACCCAGTAGGGACAGGTTTTAACGACCCAAACCATCCTGACCGAAAATCATGCCTTGAAGGTGTTTTAAGGTATATCTCAAATATATTTCGAACATCAGGTACCATAGATATTCTTGTTGGACAAAGTGAAACGGATGGTACGGGGGCTCTTGCCTTTGCGGGTAGTTATGTATTTGAAAATAAAACTACTTTTAGTCCCTGCTTTTCTCAATCAAGGCTTATTACAGGAACTAAACCCAGTGCAACTACACCTGAAATAGATTTAACTGTGGATTTTGGCAGAAATTTTTATGAAGACCCCACCAATACTTCCCCTGACTATAACCAGGTAGACTTAGTATCCGTGCTCCTTCACGAATTTACTCATGGATTTGGATTTCTGTCCTTTGTAGAAGAAAGTGGTTATACCCCCATAACCACAAACGGTAAATATCTTTATACGACCTTTGACCAATTCATATATAAAGGCGACCTAGCACTGTTTTCAGGTTCGCCCCCGTCATTTCATGGCACTTCATCGGATACTACAAGCAATCAGTTAACTTTCAAGTCCACTTATATGGAAGCCCTTTTTGGGAGTAGTGGACTTGCTATCTATTCTAAAAGTCCCTTTCTTGATGGAACGAGTCTGAATCACTGGGACCCAGATAGAACAGGGATAACAAACGCTGTTATGAATCCTGTATACACCGCAGGTATCGTTATACGACAATATTCTACCGCTGACCTTTGCGTATTAAAATCAATTGGCTATACAAACATTCAACTTCCTATAACCGAAGGAATATTAGAAGGAGCAGAAGAAGGTGCAGTAGACGGGGAGGGTGTGGCAGATGGCGAAGGTTCACTGGATGGTATTTTTGAAGGGTCAGTAGATGGGGCTTTGGAAGGGGAAGCAACCGGAGATGGGACTTTAGATGGTACACTGGACGGCGAAGGAGAATATCAAACCGTAGGAGGTTGTGGCTGTTCAAGTAGCAAGGATATACCTTACCCCAACAAATTTATAAAATACTTATTAGACTTCCTATTGGTAGGCTTTCTGGTATCCCTACTAAGCGGAACAAATAGCCATAACAAACAAAATTAGAAATATCCTGAATATTACCAAAAAATTCACCACATAGGCTCAATCCTTCTCAATTATAAACTATACCCACCTAGAAGAAAAAAACAATATAAACACTCCATTTTTTATACAAATTAGTTTTTAAAAAGTTTTTCTAATATTTTACACCACCTACACCACAAAAAAAGCCTGAAAGACTTGTGAATATAGAGGTATTTTTGATAAACTATTAATTCAATTAGGAATATTGGGCAGAGCAATATAGTAGCAAGTTATCAAGGAAAGGAAAGGAAAAAACAATGGCGAAAATACTTGTTTTAGATAATCTTAGTAAAGAAGGTATTGAAATTTTTAAGCAGGCTGGCTTTGAAATTGATGTAAAACCGGCTCAAAAACCGGAAGAATTAGCACAAATTATAGGGGACTACGATGGTCTGGTAGTACGTAGTGCCACAAAAGTAACCAAAGAAGCCCTATCTAATGCAAAAAAACTAAAAGTAGTCGGTAGAGCCGGTGCAGGAACGGATAACATTGACAAGGATTTTGCTACCCAGATGGGCATTGTTGTAATGAACACGCCGGGAGGCAATACTATCTCCGCCTGCGAACATACTTTTGCTCTGCTTCTTGCCCTTTGTCGAAATATCCCGGCTGCACATAATTCGATGATGGAAGGGAAATGGGACCGCAAAAAATTTATGGGCGTAGAACTACGCGAAAAAACGCTGGGAATTGTTGGTGTAGGTAGAATTGGTGGAGCCGTAGCAAAGCGTGCCTTAGCATTCGAAATGAAAGTTATCGCCCATGACCCTATTCTAACCCCTTTGAAAGCAGAAGCGTTAGGTGTAAAATTGGTAAGTCTTGAAGAACTTATCCAAGAGTCAGATTTTATCTCTGTGCATACCCCAAAAACAGAGAAAACAAATAATATGATTTCATTAGAACAACTGAAACAGATGAAACCTAATTGTCGAATTGTAAACTGTGCTCGTGGAGGTATTATCAATGAGGAAGATTTAGCAACTGCTTTGCGTGAAAAAATCATTGCGGGTGCTGCCCTTGATGTTTATACTTCAGAACCGCCTGTAAACAATCCTTTCCTTGGTCTGGATAATGTAATTTTAACGCCACATCTTGCCGCATCAACAGAAGAAGCACAGGTCGTCGTGGCAGTGGATATTGCAAAACAAATAGTTGACTTCCTGACCACAGGTGCAATTGTAAATGCGGTAAATGTGCCCAGTATTGACCCCGAAACCAAAAAGGCATTACAACCGCTTATAGATTTAGGTGAACGGTTAGGAATGTTTCAATCGTTATACACACGGGGACGTCCAACCTCTTTACAAATTGAGTATGGAGGCGAAATCGGTGTAACAGATACTTATCCTATTACTGCCGCAATACTCACAGGCTTCCTTAAACCATTAGTAGAAACGGTAAATATGATAAGTGCTCCCCTCCAAATCAAAGAGCGAGGGATTGAGTGCAATGAGCGTAAAACAGCCCGCCCATCGAACTATGCCTTTGAGATTTCTCTTCGCGTCGAAACAGACCAGGAAACCCATACAGTAACGGGAACACTTTTCCACAAAACAGACGCACGAATTTGCAGTATTGATGGTATGCGGGTAGATGCCAAACCGGAAGGCTACATGCTTATCTGCCGAAACGAAGACAAGCCTCTCGTTTTGGGAAGGCTTTGCACCCGCATTGGAGAAGCAGGTGTAAATATTGCCAACCTGATGTTAGGCAGAGATACCAAAGGCGGATTTGCTTTAACAGTTCTCAATATTGACCAACCGCTCAGTGATGAGGTCATTCAGGACTGCGTGAAACTCCCTCATATATTAGAAGCCCGTCTTATCGCTTTACCCAATAAAAATAACGGCAATCATTAAAAAATAAAAATAAAAAAATTAAATTAAACTATTATAAAAAGTAGGTAGAGTCTGTTTGTAAATAAAAATATTAATTTTTGAATAAAAAACTTTTTATAAAGGAGATAAGGCAATGGAAGAACCTTTAATCAAAGTTCCCAAAGGAGAAAAAGTCGTTTTAAAAAATGGTGAAATTCAGACTCCTAACCAACCTATTATCGGTTTTATAGAAGGAGATGGAATAGGTCCTGATATCTGGAAAGCCTCAAAATTCTTGTTCGACTCTGCTGTAGAATTTTGCTATGGCAACAAACGAAAAATTGCATGGATGGAACTCTATGCAGGCGAAAAAGCAAAAAAACTCGCTAATACTTATCTCCCTGAAGAGACTCTGGAAAAAATTCGTGAATACCGGATTACCATTAAAGGGCCCTTAACAACCCCTATTGGCGGTGGATTCCGTAGTTTAAATGTCACCCTGAGACAGATGCTTGACCTATTCGCCTGTGTGCGTCCCGTTCAATACTTTCCTGGAGTTCCCAGTCCTGTAAAAAATCCTACCGATGTAGATGTAGTTATCTTTCGCGAAAATACAGAAGATGTATATGCAGGTTTTGAATTTCCTTCAGGCTCTTCGGAATCAAAAAAAATAATTGATTTTTGTCAAAAAGAGTTTGGGTGGAAGATAAGACCCGATTCAGGAATAGGGATTAAACCTATTAGCGAAAAGGCTTCAAAACGCCTTATTCGTGCGGCAATTAAGTATGCTTTAGCACATGGGAGACACTCTGTTACCCTTGTGCATAAAGGGAACATTATGAAATATACCGAAGGCGCTTTCTTAAATTGGGGATATGAATTAGTTCGTGAAGAGTTTTCTGACTCCGCAGTGTGCTGGAGTGATTGCAATGGTGACCCGGGTAATAAATTACTTGTCAAAGATACTATTGCTGATATTTTCTTACAACAAATACTTACCCGACCCCGCGAATTTGATGTAATTGCGACAATGAACCTCAACGGCGATTACATCAGTGATGCCATTGCCGCACAGGTTGGTGGAATTGGCATTGCTCCCGGTGCTAATATCAACTACGAAAATGGTTTCGCTGTTTTTGAAGCCACACATGGAACGGCACCCAAATATGCCAACTTGGACAAGGTAAATCCAAGCAGTCTTATCCTGTCGGGTGTTATGATGTTTGAATACATCGGTTGGAATGAAGTTGTTGATGTCATTATCCGTGGATTAACAAAAACATTCCAAGACCATATCGTAACTTACGACTTTGCACGATTAACCACAGGCGCTCAGGAGGTCAAATGTAGTGAGTTCGCTGGTGCAGTTGTTGCCCGCTTTAGTAAAGTTTCCGAGTAAACATTATTTATACTTTATTGACTGCATAATTTACTCTTGACTATTCCTCAGGTAACATATTAAACTATATCTAAAAGAGTTTTTTCAAAAAGGGTTAAATTAAACGGTGTTAGATTCTTCTTCTAAAGAAATGATACCTGACTGGGAAAAACGGCTTGAAAGATTACATCGGTTTGCCACCGCAGGGTTATGTATAAACAGTGTTATTCATGACACCAATAATTATCTGGGTGCTATTATGGCTTATGCCGAACTATTACAAATGGATTCTTCTCCTGACGGAGAAAATTATCGCATGTTGGGGAAAATTATTGAATGTGTCCAGTCCTGCTCTGCACTGATAAATGGTCTAAGTACCATTACGCAAAATAAAGACTCATTAATTCTTCTGGTAGAGATTTCAGACCTAATTAATACCACACTCCAACTACGAAAATACTATCAAAAAAGTTTGAAAATAGAAACAGAAAATTATATTGAACCGCGAATAAAACCTATAGTAATTGATCTGGCTGGTATGCAACTGGCTTTACTACATATATTGAAAAATGCCGAAGACAATCTGGAATTAAAAGAACCGGATATAAAAGAACCCCGCATAATAAAACTGACATGCAAAGAAGACAATAACGGGATTTTTATATCAATTAAAGATAACGGACCTGATATTTCACCGGAACTTATTGAAAATATGTTCTCCGACTACATCACGACAAAAACACAACTTCATATTGGATTAGGATTGCCAATATCTCGCAAAATAATAGAAGAACATAATGGAACATTAAAATACACAAGAAAAGACGGTTTTTCCATCTGGATACCTTTTAATAATCCTAAGGTAGCACTACTTCACAAATCTGGATAATTACATTTGACTGACCAGATAAGTAACCGTAACCGAAGTCTTACACCGCAATTCCGTTATAGACACATTTTCCCCTTCTTTTTTACCAGCATGTTCCCACTCAATCTTATTAATTTCAATCTTTTCTACTGCAAATATTCCGCTTCTAAGTGCCCCAGCACCTGCATCCGCCAAAGGATATGCCTTCTCTACTGCCGAATTGATAGCGGAACGAACAACGGCTTCTTCATTCTGGACACGAAAACAAGGACATTCTAACTCCGCGGAAAAATCATTTGCTAAACTTCGCATTTTATCCCACAATTTGGCAAATAATTGAGGTCCATTTTCCACCGAAACAATCCCTGATAACGAAAAGACCGCCGTTATTCGTATTTCTACCTGTGGTTCTGGGGTTAATCTATATGATGGACCTGAAACTTGAATTTCTAAAGGGCGGGGGCTTTCCTCCGTAAACTTCAACCTTAATTTTGTTTCAAAATCCTGTATTCCTTTAAGGGCTAAATCAAAACTACTGTCTTTTGCTATCCGTATAAACTGGAACTCTACATGGGTAGGCACTGCGGATACTTCTCCTTGCCCTTGCGAGACAATACGGGCATACTCGCCTGTATTATCCTCAGACCAACCCATAAAACAAATTCCACAGAATAAAGGCAAAAGAATTATAATTAAATATTTTTTTATAGCCATATTTCCACTGTTCCTTATAATTTAAATGGGGCTTCTAAAAATTTTCTTTCCAATGTAAATAATGAATCTATTTCTGAACGAGAAGGAGACCTTCCATACTCGCACTGCTCAAAAAATTCTACATATTCAAACAGATTATCATAATTTTCCAGTTCCTTCTCAAAGAAGGGACGGAAGTAACGAGAAGGCATACTAAAAAGTTCTCTTAATCGTTCCTTAAGCCATTGTTTTCGTGCTTCTACTTCTTTAGGCACCTGCTCCAACTGATGGTCCAGCCAGGGCAACCACTCATACATCTGCGAACTCATTGCATCCAACAAATCCCACCTCCTTTCTATCACCCCTGTAATATCCACTGCAAAATTTGGACTAAATGGTATAGGTTTCTGAAAAGTGTCCATCATGTAAAGGCAAAAAGGACTCTGACTTAGAGCAGGCAATTCTGGGCAGAAATGAGGGACAGTGACAAGAAACACTGAATCTTGAATTAAAATACCACATGCCCTATGGTCAGGATGGTAATCAAAAGGACGATGTGTAAGAACAACATCTGCATTTAGTTTTCGCAAAAGAGAGACTATCGCTTTTCGTGCGTCAAGGGTAGGCATCAAAGAACCATCTGGAAAGTCTAAAATAATAGACTCATAGCCACCTCGTTTTGCTGCTTCTTCTGCCTCTGCTCGCCGTATCTCTGCCAATTCCTCTGAACCTATCTCGTGGTGTCCAATATCTCCCTTCGTAACAGAGACAGCATATACCTTGTGCCCTCTCTCTGACCACAAAACCATGCTACCACCTGCATACCATTCCGAATCATCCGGGTGCGCACCTATACAAACAATATTCATTCTTACATTCCTTCTTTCAAAAGCGTTATCCTCAACGGATTTCCCAATATTTCTGTTTCCTCTAATGGTTTTACTGTACCATCATCAGCAAAAATTTTACTTGCTTCTGTAAAGGGTGGATATAAACGCAATTTTGCCTGGACATACCAAAGCGTAGAAGAACTCTCAGTAGGCGGAATATCCCATAATTTTATTGCAAATTTAGTTCGAGACATAGTCTCAATTGGATTAGATAAGGTATCTTTATTCTCGCCATCTATAAGAACAGTCTTAAATTCATCAATAACCTTTCCATCTCGAATAATTTTACCATCTATTCTAACAGGATATTCAGCATAATTTATCCTTCCATAGGGAATAACATTAACCTCCGCCACCATTGTTTCCGGATACGGATATGGAATTTCAACTTCTATACGAGAAATATTCCCATGGGCACCCTCTTCCTGGTGAACTTTTGCATTGTGAGGAATATTCTCTGAAGGAATATTAAATAAAATCTGCAAATCACTTTCCACATCGCCAATATTTTTATTTTTGCTTACATTATCTACTCCTGAAGGTGGCTTGTAAGTGCTTAAAAAATTCTGCTCCTCCTTTAACAATCCCTTATTATCAGGCTTTTCCTTATTCTCAAAATAGGAATTACACGATGTACCAAAAAACAAAAAAGTCAGACATAAAATTATTGTCGTAATAAAAAACATATAGTTCAATTTTTGCATAGAAACATACCTTATTCAGAACATTTACAAAATGATATAAAATTAATCAATAGAAATACGAATGAAATCTGAATTGAGAAAACAATAATTAGATTACACTATTATAATTTATATTATGTATAAACGAAGGTAAAAATTTTTACGCGAATAATATATGTTTTTATCTTTTCTATGTTGCATACATCTTTCCAAATCAAGAAACTATATAGTAACTATTGAAGTCTATATAAGAGATAAATAAATGCCAAATTTTTTTGAAAAATGGTTTTCTTTTTGTCATAATGTAATTGTCAATGAATAGAAATAAAACATCTAACAGCGGAGGGCACCGCTATGAAGATGGACAATGAAGCAAAGGAAGCGGGGAAATTAGTTTTATATGGGTGGGATAATCTATCAACCAATGATGGCCCTGGGGTCTGTCTTGCTCTTTATTTTAAGGGGTGCAGTTTACACTGTCCCTGGTGTTTGAACCCCTACTTACAAAAAATCAAACCTGAAATTCAGTGGAAAAGAATAAAATGTAACCATGATTGGGGATGTATTAAATCCTGTAAAAAAAATGCTATTCAATATATAGAGGATACAATAGTAATTGATGAAGAAGCATGCAACTTTTGTGGTATTTGTTGGGAATCTTGCAAAGAAGAAGCGATAAAACCTACCGGAGATTACATTTCTATTGAGCAAATCATTTCACTGGTTGAATATGAGATTAATCTTCAAATACCACCTCGAAATGTGACTATTAGCGGTGGAGAACCTCTATTGCAGGGCTATGCAATGATACAGTTGCTTGAAAGGTTAAAACTCTTTGATGTTCACATTACGCTCAAAAGTTGTGCTGGAATACTCAATCGGGAATTATGGAATTCTGCCCTTGAACTTACAGATAATCTCTTCCTCCAAATATTTACTGTGGATAAGCAAGTATGGGAAAGTGTTAGTGAAACACCCTTTGACACATATCTCCAAAATCTATATGAACTGGCTTTATCTGAAAAACCCATATATATCCGCATTCCTATTGTACCTGGCTTTTCAGATTCACCTGAAACAATATATAACCTCTGTCAGTTTATAAAAAATTCACTACCCCGCACTCAACAAATTGAATTTCGTGGATATGCTCCAACATCTTCTTATACTAATCCTTTATTCAGTTTCAGAAATCGAACTGTTACCCCTGAAGAAGTTATAAGCCTTTGTTCCCTGGCAAAAGGGGTCGGTCTGGAACAAACCCATTGGCGCGGTAGCCTTCGTATTATTGATGAATCTCAAATTAGTCATTCCTTCCCCGACCTGACAAAAGACTTCTAATAAAAGATTATCTTTTAAAACAAGAAAGTGGGCCCTGCAGGACTCGAACCTGCGACCAAGTGATTATGAGTCACCTGCTCTGACCTACTGAGCTAAGGGCCCACTGCGACAGATATTCTATCAATTTTTGCTACTTTATGCAACTCTCAATGAAAGGGAGTAACTCCCGTGCACGCCAGGTATGTCGCAATTTCCGTATGGCTTTGGCTTCTATTTGACGGACTCGTTCGCGGGTTACATTAAATACACTTCCTACCTCTTCCAGGGTCCGGGCAAATCCATCTCCCAACCCCCAGCGTAAACGGATAACCTTCTCTTCTCGTTCTGTCAAAGTTTTCAAAACTTCATCAATTTTATCTATAAACAAACGATATTGAGTTGTATCAGAAGGATTTTCAACATTTTCATCTTCAATAAAATCGCCAAAAGTGGTATCCCCTTCATCTCCAATTGGGGTTTCAAGACTCATAGGGTCTTGAGATATTTTACGGATGGAATGTACCCGATCTATGGGCAGTTCCATCTCACTGGCTATCTCTTCCATATTCGGTTCTCGCCCATGTTTTTGAATAAGCGTCCGATTTGCTCGTGCTAATTTATTAATAGACTCTATCATGTGGACAGGGATTCGGATAGTCCGTGCCTGGTCCGCTATGGCACGGGTAATGGCTTGTCGAATCCACCAGGTAGCATAAGTGCTAAATTTATATCCACGCCAATATTCAAACTTATCCACCGCCTTAATTAAACCAATATTCCCCTCTTGAATAAGGTCATCAAAGGACATTCCGCGATTGGTATATTTTTTCGCAATACTCACAACCAGGCGAAGGTTTGCCTCTACTAATTTTTGCTTCGTCTCATTAATTCTTTCTTCCTTTTCACGAACTGTCTTTATAAGTCCAGAAATCTGGTTCAAATTCATCTGGGCATCTCGTTGTATTTGTTCAATCTTCGCTCTTGCCATTTCAATCCGCTGGGCAGATTCGTAAAGATATACCACATCGGGGTCTTTTTTACTTTTTCTCCCTTTGCCTGAATGAGCCTGTTTGATAATTTCATCTGACGACAAATTAAACTCTTGTTCTGTCTGTAAGATTTCATCCTTCGCACTGAGTATACGCCGTTCCAATGCCTTTATTTTCCTCCCAATCTTTACAATTTCACGGGCACATAACGGAAAATTACTAAGAATTTGATATTGCTTCTCATGCAATTCTTGAATCTGATTTTCTAAATTTTGAACGAGTTGAATTTTACTTCTTTGTTTTGCCCCCTTCTTTGTTAATTTTTCCAACCTCTTTTCTAACGCATGAATCTGTTGTCGAAGAATAGACAACTGGTCAGCACTTTGAAGTAATTGCTTCTTTAATTTTTCTATTTTAGACGGTTCGTTACATTCTATAACCCGAGAGGGGTCTAATCGCCCTGAACGGATACGGGTTGCTATAAGAAAGAATTCATGCACTGTATAGGGAGCACTAAGTAAAACACGAACCAATTCTTTCTCCGCTTCTTCTATCTCCCTTGCTATTCCCACTTCTTTCTCTTTTGTCAGGAGAGGCACTTTACCCATGGCTCTCAAATATACACGAATTCCCTCATCAGGCCGTGAAGGTCCTTTCAATAATTCAGGCTTTTGCACATCCAGTGTTGCAATGGAACCTTTTAAAAGAGGGGCCTTCTCATAACCCAGGGCTCGTAAAGTATCACTTGGACTTTCATGAGCCTCATAAAGCGATTCCAGCAACGACTCCTCTACTTCTTTTGGGATTTCAGATTCCTCGTTCTTTTGTCTTTTCAATACTGCTTTTTTTGACATATCTATTCCTCATTTCTTTAACTTAAATATGAGTTAAATTATTCCTCTTTAAGATTAATTTACTTTGAGTCTCTAAAAGTTCCAATAATATACCCTTTTCTCGATTCTTCTCTGCTATTCGAATTTTCTGTTGAATATCACTAATTTGTTGATTTAAATAGTCCCGGAGGAAACGATTTAATCGTTCTGTAGCCAACAGTGACAAATCTTTTGTAACAGGTTCTGATAAAAATACCTTTTGAAGGACATTCCTCGCTTCCTCGTCCTCTATAAACCTGGGGTCAGGAGAATTATTTTCCAATATATACTTTATGGCTATTCCAAAAGGCGTTTCGGGAAAAGGTATTTCCTTAAATAATTTCCTTGCCTCTTCTTTTATCTGTTCATTATCTAACAAACTATGCAAAAAATCTATATCATCAATAGAAACATTGTTCGGTTTCAAAGAATATACTTTATCATCTGCGGCGTAACCTTCTTTTAAAAACTGTTCATAATCACTTTTCACTGCCCAATAACTTAACCGCAAAGCAGTTGCTATTTCTTTCAAAAACTCTTCTTTTATAGAACTCTCTCCCATCATAGATATTAAACGAAATAATTCACTCAAAATAGATACTTTCCCTTGTGGAGTAGATAAAAGATGTTGGTTTTGTTGAAGGTAAAAAGTGAAAAAAGACGGAGCGTTGCGAATCAGTTCTTCCCATTCCGATACAGAATGACTTTGTAAAAAGTCATCTGGGTCTTTACCCTCAGGAAGCGTTACCGCATATACCGTTAACCCGACCTGAAGCAAAATACCTGTCGCTCGCAGAGCCGCCGCAAGTCCCGCACTATCGCCGTCATATACAATCACAACACCAGGCACAAATCGCCTAATAAGTTTTGCTTGCTCAAAAGTAAGCGATGTTCCACAAGTAGCAACAACATTCTGAATACCCGACTGAAAGCACCTTAATAAATCAATATACCCTTCTACCAAAATTGCACTCTTTTGAGAACGAATTGCCTCTTTCCCTTCCCATAACCCATAAAGCGTCCTGCTCTTCTGATATATCTCTGTTTCGGCAAGATTAATATATTTAGGACCTTCTCCTGTTATATCTCTGCCACCAAAGGATATTATCTTCCCCTCTATATTCCGTATAGGAAAAAGAATTCGGTTTCTAAAAAAGTCGTAATACCTACCTTCCCCCGAACGAATCAGTCCTGTTTTTAACATAAGGCGTTCTGAAAAGCCTTTCGACTTCAAAAAACGAAATAAAGAATATCCATCAGGAGGGGCAAAACCAACCTTAAATTTTTCCTGTATCTCTGTAGATAAATTTCTACGATTTAAATATTCCTGTGCTAATTTACCTGTTAGAGATTTGACCAGTTGATTGCGATAAAAATTTGCGGCTAATTCAACAATTTGAAATACGGTCTTTCTCTCGTCCTGTCCTGCAGAGTATTCTTTTGAAGAGTCATTATACCTCGGCAAACGAATACCCGCACTATCAGCCAGAGTCTCCAGTGCTTCTGAAAAGGACACATTTTGCATTTCCATTAAAAAAGAAATGGCATCTCCACCTTTACCACAACCAAAACAGTGATAAATCTGGCGGGATTTTGAAACGATAAAAGAAGGCGTCTTCTCTGTATGAAAAGGACAGAGCGCTTTATATCGGTCTGAACCCGCAGGCTTTAATTCACAATAAGTTGACACGAGTTGAACTATATCGGTTGAGTTTAATACTTGTTCGACAATATGACGAGCGTACAATAGCAAATACCACCTTCTTAGTTAAGGACTGTTTTTTTCATCAAAGACAGCCCTACCCCAATTTTGTCAAGTGCAAGAAATATTATACCATAAACCAAGAAAAAAATCAAATCGCCGTATGGGTCCATCTCTTACGAAACATAACATATAAGTAAAAAAGTCTACTTCCCATCCTCTTACTTAAACACAAATATTCTTATAAATTTTTTACTCAAAATGCAGAACTAATAGTGGGTTATATTTATTTGTTTAAGTATTTAAAAATCTCTCTGGCTTCTACAATGCTTCTATGGGAAAATTTTTCATCCACACTAATATCTCCATTATAGTCAGCATTATTCCTTTTCTTTCTCAAACTATCCAACATTTGCCCTATCAATTGGTCTGTTTTGTCCTGTGATTGTTTTAATGAATCTATTACTTTATAGTGAATACTACCTTTTGTGTAATCCTTAAATCCCTTTAAATTCTTGAGGGTACAAAATACACTATAATATGCTCTACTTACCGCTGTTCTAAAGGCTTCCTCTGATTCTTGTTGGTTAAGTTTTTCAGCAAGTTCTATAAATTTTTCCCAATCAAAGTTTACAAAGGTTCTTCCATATAGTTAAGTCTGGTGCTAATTGGACTAAAGATGTTTTATCAGACTTATAAAATTGAATTTTAGTATATGGGGCATGAATTATCTTTTGTTCAATACCTTTTCAGTCATCTGCAATTTAGAGCCTATACCCCATTGTTCCTGTTTTTCAGGAAAATCCTCTTTTTATCTCATCATAAAATAACCCCGGTATAGTTAAATCATACAGTTGTTGCGGAATAAAATAAAACTCGCATAATGCTTTCACTAATGGTAGATTTTTATACTTTTTCCCCATTATTTACTCCTAACCTATAATTTATCAATTATCTCATACATAAATATACTTCTATTATTAACTTTTTATCTTTCCTAAATTCATTATAACATTACGCCTCGTTTTATATTTAATTCTTTTACTGCGTGGATGCTGATATGGGGCAGGGGATTCTTTTGTATTGTCCAGGGAGTTTTACCCAGTTCTCTTCACCATATAAACCTATTTTTGAGGTATCAATCGGCTGGAAACCTAAACTGAAAACAGGTGAATTTTCTTTTAACCGAAAGTCGCCTTTTTTAGGATTTTCAAACAATGGGTCAGCAATAATACTGTTGACATCAAACCCACCTTCTTGCCATTGTTTGAATGTTTTTCCTTTGAATAATATTTCCTTTCCTGCAGCATTCCAATAACAATTTTTATCCATTTTCCACATTTTATTTGTCCAATTACTACCCAACAGTTGGTCATTGTCGTAATAAACGATATTTTTTTCAAAAATAAAGGATATATGGTCTTCTTCCCTGCTTCGCACAATTTGTTCTCTTGCAGACAATGCAAAAATGTTATTCATCACTTTGTTTTCCCACCCATAATGCTGGTGGAAATTGCCGGTAAGGGTATGGTGGACGATATTATTTTCTAATGTAATAAAAGAACTTCCTTCATCTGTATATAATCCCCAGCCGCCATATTGGTCAGGGTCACACATAATATCGTGAATGTGATTGTTCCTCAGAACAGTTCCCGGCGACATTCCCAGAGTGTAAATTCCACCCATATCTGCTAACTGTGCCTTTCCAATGTCGTGGATATGATTGTTTTCAATAATATTGTGATGTGCTGAACTTGGGTCATATCCCCAACACCATCCCACTGAAAACCCTGAATAACGGAAATCGCTAACCTCATTGTTTACTGCACGATTGTATGAACTGCGTCCAATCCAGATACCAATTGCTGCACGCAAGAAACGACCACCTTCATGGATAAAACAGTTCTCAACCACATTATTTCCACAACCTGTTTGCCCTAACTTTTCATATAGGTATAATTTTTTCCCATCTACTATTTCATTGCTGGGTGTCCCATCAGTCTCTGCATTTCCGGTTTCTCCAATCTTTACTCCACCTGCACCCATATCATATAAATGGCACTGCCTAATCGTGTTATTTTGTGAACCTGAGCGCCACCAGAAGGCATAGTTGCTAATATGTTGCACGGTACATTTCTCAAACACACAATTGCGAGCCCCTGTCCCTTGAATGGCTCCCGAAACGGATACCTCTGCTTGTGGGTCGGAATGTCCTCGTTCTCCAATAGAAAAATTGGTATATGCAAACTCGATACCTTTGAAAATAATATTCTCTACGAACTTGTTTTCTAACGGTTTGCCTTCCAATAGCAACAATTGTTCTACAACAGGGACAATGACCTCCGCAGTGGAAAGGTCCTCTCCCTGGCACGGGATATAGTAAACCTTTCCTTCTTTGCGGTTGAGGTACCATTCCCCCGGATTATTCAGTCCCTCAAAAAGGTGCTCAATGTAGAATTTTTGACCTTCTGAATAAGTTACTCCAAACCAAAATTTTTCAGGAACATTTAAGTATAAGCACCTCTCTTCCGTATTGACAGAACGAATAGGAAGTAATGGCACTGCCCATTTACAGAAGAGGACACAATAACTGTTTGTCAATGAGTCCCAATTTTTGATTTGGTCCTTCTCGTCGTAAAAAACCTTCAATGTTCCCTGTTGATTCTCGCTTTCGGGAATATACTCATATTTCCTTGCTGTAAAAAGTTCCTGCTTTGTGGGGTAATCACCAAACGGATGGGTGTTATCAGGGATACGAGCAGGCTGTCTCCTTTCACCATTTACCCACAAAGAATCAAAAGATAACTTTCCTGCACGCACATCACCAATATCTGCTACATACCATTTTTCTTCTTTTTGCCATCCTGAAACTTTCTTGCCACCAGATATAATAGGTTTCTCTCCTTGATAATTTTCAAAAATAGTGGGTGCATCCGTTTTCCCTGAACATTCGGGAGGGATAACAATAGGCTCGTTTAGAGAATATACTCCACTTCTCAGAAAAACATGTATCGCTTTTCCTGTGTCATTAGATGTCCTAATATTTTTAATCTTCTCTATAGCCCCTTGAATACTTGCTAAGGGACCATCTGTTTTAGCCTCATTAGGCTGAGGGAGAGTTCCTGACCAACTATCGTTTCCATCGGTAGAAATATATAGAATAGATTCACCACTATTTGCAGAATCCTGAGCCATAGACAGAGAAGAAACGAACAACATAAATATAAAAATAAACATGACACTGTTTTTCATCATAAGACTCCTTATTTGTTAATCATAATACATACTTTATTTCCTATCGTCTATATAAGTCAAATTTAGACCATTAATTTATATTAAACTTTAGTTTCATCTTGTTTTTAAACTAATTAGCGTTTTTGTATGTTCTCTTTTTGTTTTAGATACTTTCTTTTTTAGTTATAGACCAAAAAGTTAAAGTTTTCTCAACAATTGGACGATAAAAAATATAGACAGTTTAATATAGAAAAAGTCCTCCATAAATGATGAGGGATTTGTCCCAGCCCTCATGAAAAGAGTTCCATAGTTATATACTTCCTTGAGCGACGCCATAAAAAAAATCCCTGTTATGGCGTCTTTCTTTTTTAAACCCATGATGAAAACTAATAAGAGATACAGTTATACTTTTGTCACTTTTTAATTTTTTTTAACGATTAGAATGATGTCAAAAAAATCAATCATTTTATTACTAATATTAACCTCTCTTTTTTGCTCCTGTGCTCGACACAGACACATTACCACTTTTCAATCCCCTTTTCGAGAAGAAGAAACATGGGGACTTCCATTGTTTAACTCTCCTTATAAAATCATTTCACACTTTGGTGAATCTAGAAGACGAGGAAATTCTTACTACTCCCATGAAGGGATAGACATAAAGGCAGAAAAAGGCACCCCTGTAGTTGCCGTACAAAATGGAACGGTTATTTTTGCTGATAAATTAGGGAGTTATGGGCTATTGGTTTGCATAAAGCATCAAAACTCATGGGAAACGAGGTATGCACATCTTAGTTCTATTACTATAAAAAGAAATCAGATTGTAAAGAAAGGGCAAATTATTGGAAAAGTGGGGCAAACAGGCAACGCAACAACACCCCATCTTCATCTTGAACTCAGGAAAAATGAGAAACCTATCAATCCTCTCATTTTAATCCCAATTGAATAGAGGCTTCATAAATAATCGCCATATAATTCTTTTGCACATTCAGGGCAAATTCCATGGCTAAATTCTGCCTCCGTATGTTCATGTATATAAACTTCTAACTCCTGCCAGTAGCCAGCATCATCACGAATTTTTTTACATCTCGCACATATAGGCAACAAACCATGTAGTTTTTTAACTGTGCTTATCGCTTGCTGTAACTTCTTTACCGTCTCTTCCAATTCTTCTGTTTTTTGAATGTTTTTTTCCTCTAACCATATCCTCTCAAGAGATTGGGCATATATAGAGGATAACCATTCTATAGATTCCCAATGTAAAGGCGTATAAGGACTTTCTGAATTTGCAGCAATAATTACAACTAATTCATGCGAAGGCGTATATGAAGGAAAACACATCAATCTCTCAATCCGAATTTTCTCAAAGAGCAAACTTTCCTTATCTTTAAATTCGTTAAGCATCAATGGCATACCAGAAGAGAAACAATGTGCCAATACTTTTTCCCTCTTCACCAGTTCTTTCATACTCAAAGAAAGAGAGGCTATTAACTTGTCATTTTTATCTATACCCTGTATATTAAACCTGTTTGTCTTTGAATCAAAATACCCTGCAAAACAAAATAGGCTGCTCAAAATATCCAGCCCTGCCTGACATATCACTCGGGTTACTTCATCTACAGCATGTATTTTTAATAGCGAACGAGCCAGTCCTGCATAATAAGAATTAATCACAGCCTCCTGAGTTAATTGCCTTTCTAACGATTTTCTCTCTGTTATATCCACATGGGTTCCAGAAAAAGATATAGGATTCCCGTGTGCATCCCGAGTGGAGACTTTTCCATAGGTATGTATCCAACGCTTATACATTCCTTTGTATAAAATTTGATACTGTACATTAAAGATACCACTTCCTTTTGTAAAAGATTCACCCAGTTCTTTCCGAATTAGTTCTCTATATTGCGGTAATATGCAGTCCAACCAACTTTCTAGTGTATATGGTCCTGTATTCTTAACGCCAAGTATATCTCGTGCGGACTGATTCATCATATAAGTATTTTTTGATATATCCCACGACCATAAACCAATATTTCCTAATTCTGAAGCAATTTGAAGACTCTCCTTAATGTTTTTCAATTCCTGTTCCGATTCCATAAATGGGGTAATGTCCATCCCCATACCCAGTAGACGCTTCGCATTTTTTCCCTCTCGACTTACACATTTTCCTATCGTTCGAACCCAAATTAACTTGTTGCCAGGTAAAAGTAAGCGGTGGTCTACCGCAAAATTATCTGTCACCCCTTTTATGCAGGGTTTTATCGCTTGCCAAAATCTAATACGGTCAGAAGGATGTATATACTCCCACCACTCCGTTACCTCTTTCGGAATCTTCAAGAATGGAAACAGGGTCTGTAAACCTGAAGAAATAATCTTTCCTGTATCCACTTCATACTCCCATACGCCGACATGAGCAACCGATAAAGAGGTCTGGTGAAGTTTTAACAACTCTTTTTCACGAGAAAATTGTTCTAAACAAGTAACTCCCAAAGTTAAAATAGGCTTTTTCTCTTCAAGAAAACGGCATATATCTTCTGTAGCCCTATCGGGTTTAGGGTCTGCAAGGATTAAAAGCCACCTGCTATTATCTGAAGTGGAGAAGGGATAAAAAATTAAGGAACGATAACCTATAGAAGAATGACATAAACCACAGCATTCTATATTTTTTAAAGAATGGTCAAGTGCCCGCGAACTTTCTTTTGTTATATTAAATCGCAAAAAATCATTATACAAAAATTCAGGAGGAAAATCGGCAACATTACCGGAAAGAAAATCTTCACAAATATTTCGGACTTCACCCTTAGATGGAAGCAACGGACAAAAATTTAAACTTTCCTTATTTTTAAATACACGGAGCCCCTGTCTCTCCTTTTTTGATAGCAAAACAGCAATTTCAAAATCAAACGAATTACTAAGCAAACATAATAAGGCGGAAATTCTCTCTCCAAACTCATATTCATGATTATCCAGTATCACATTCATCAAACATTCGTCAAATGATTTGTCAAATAAATTTAACAAATATTTACGATGTTGAAAAACATGGTTGCGTATACTTCTCAAAGAACACTTCAAATGCCGTGTATTTCTCGGGCTAAAAGGAACCTGATATACATTATCTTTTACTAATAGAGACTCCAATGCTTTAAGGTTTTTTGAACTCGCTATAAAAAGCATCGCAAAGTCTAAATTAGACAAAATCTTCTTATAGGATTCCCATTGGGGCGATATTCCAGCATAATCCACTACAATAGCGTCAAAATAAATTTCCTCTTTTAACATTCGCACCAGACTTCGAGGAGTCGGGCTATAATGTAATTTAACCTCCTGTCCCCAAAAAGACCTATCCCCTAAAATACGGTCCCTCTCCTCTTGTGGTTCCCCTACCACTATTATATTAATCATTGAATAAATAGGAAATTTATTTGTTTTTTCGGGAAACATCTATGTTTTCATATCCATTTCAAAATATTCCCAATATAATTCTAAAAACTCGATAACATTATCTTTTTTTATAATAATACAGAACCCTACTGGGAAACAAAAAAATTATAAACCCCTATTTATTCAAACAATAATATTACAAATAAACTTTAAAAATTTACTCGAATTGGCATTCCATCTACAAAACTAGCTATATTTTACACCCATTAACAGGCAAAGGATATAGCGGTCTAATTCTTCATAATCCCGCTCCGAAATAAACTTCGATACCAGATTTTTATCCATGGCTCTGACTTTTTCAACTAACATTTTAAAGGTAGCGAGGCTGTTTCTTAGATGTTTTGTATTGACTGCTTGCTTTTGTGTTCGCATCGTCTTAACATCCAGTCCAATCCATTCGCCGTTCCTTCCATACCCATACTCTTCCAATACTCGCACCTGGTTAAAAGCCCGACGAAGGTTATAAGAACCAAAGGATTTGTCCTGGTCAAATTTCAATCCACCCTGGTCATTGAGATGGACACTTCTTAATTTTTTATGAGCCAGAGCATAAGCCATATCGTCTGCTGGGTCTAACCCCGCTAAAATGGAATGAGCCGTTTCTATAAGGCAGCAAACCCGTGCAGGGTCATCCGTAATATATGATAAACCAAGGGCATGTCCTACCGTTGGGATTATCGCACTATCTACAGGCTCATTAGGTTTCGGCTCAATCAGCACGGTAACCTGTTTGTCATAGGCAAGCATTTCGTTAATGGCGTCACGAATCTGGAGGACTGCCACTCGAACATTTTTGCTCTCACGAATATATGTCCCTTCTCGCGCTAACCAGAGAACTAAATTATGAGTGCCTAAAAAATTCATTATATCAATCGCTTTTTTTGACCGCTCTATCGCATATTTACGACATGCAGGGTCATTGCTTGTATACGCACCATCAATCGTTTTAGGTGAAAACCATAAACGAGGTGCAACAAACTCGGCAACCAGACCTTCATTATCTAACATCTTCTTCACCTGTCTGGCTTCCTTCTCTATCTGTGCACTCGTTTTATTGTCTATATCAGGCACGGCATCGTCATCATGAAACTGCATCCCGTCAAAGCCCAATTGTTTTGCTATTTTTATCTTTTTGGCTAACGGTTCAGGTTTGCGAACAGGAGGACCAAACGGGTCAGCACCCTCATCAATATTCCATGGACCAAAAGAAAACCTATATACGCCCTGTGCACATTCAACATTACAATTGCTCTTCTTTGTAGCCATAAGTCTAAACCTCCATAAAATTTATTTTTTATTTTTTTGTATAATTAAATGGTTTATTTTTGTAGCATATACTTTTTAAATTATCAAAGGCAAAAACTAAATTTAAACTTACAATGTCCATCAAAGAACCTTATAATAAAAAAACCTTTGAAAAGGAACTGCTCTCTTTACCTTTTTGTCTCACAAACTATCCACTTGCTCCACATACTTATTACAATATTGGAGGCACTGCTGATTTTGTCCTTATCCCAAAAAATGAAGAGGAAACGGAGCAGGCATATTCATTATTAAAAACAACTTCCTGTCCACATTTCGTTCTTGGGGGTGGAACAAATATTCTCATCTCCGATAAAGGTTTTCGCGGAGTTATCTTATTCACATCACAATTTAAGAAATTTAAGGAATTAGGGGATGATAGATATTTTGTTAGTAGTGGAATAGAACTTAATTGGATAGTGAAAGAAGTGCTACTAAAAAATAATTATGAAGGGGTAGGTGCACTTACGGGAATTCCCGGAAGTGTGGGTGGTGCCCTCTATATGAATGCTGGAACGGTCAATGGCTGCATCTGTGATTGGGTTGAAAGTGTGTCCCTGCTAACCCCTAATGGGAAAAAAGAAATTTATATAAAACCTGAACTTTATAGTTATCGTTCCCAGACCTTCTGTTCAAATAAAGATGTAATATTAAGTGCTATTTTCCATTTCAAAAAGGCGAATACAAATCAAAACCTCATTTATGAGCACTATATTAACCGCAGGAAAGAGAAACAACCGCAGGGACATTGTTGCGGCAGTGTATTCAAAAATCCATCCGGAACTCACGCAGGAAAACTGATTGAAGAATGCGGGTTAAAAGGAACAAGGTATGGAGGTGCTATCATCAGTCCTGTCCACGCCAATTTTATTGTTAACGAGAACAATGCGAAGTTTGATGATGTGTTTTCATTAATCCAACTCGCAAAGACAAAGGTAAAAGAGAAATTTGGGATAATCCTCGAAGAAGAGGTACGCATCCTGTTTGAAGATGGTTGCTTACAATATTGTCCTCACCAAACCACAAACAAAGGATAATCATCATGGATAAAAAACTTCGTCATGTAATTAATGCTACGGCTCCTATCCGAATATGTGATTTGGGCGGATGGACAGATACCTGGTTTGCAGAATACGGTGCTGTATTAAATATAGGCGTCTATCCTTATGCAGAAGTTCAGATTTATGTTTATGAAACTGAACATCAAGACAGGTCAGAGATTATTTTAGATGTAGAAAACTTTGGAGAACGATATGCACTCCAAAACCATTTCAGCGAATATGACAAACATCCCCTTCTGGAAGCATGTATTGACATTATGAATTTACCCAAAAACCTATCCTTTGAAATAAACCTTTTTTCAGAAGCACCCGCAGGTTGTTCCACAGGAACTTCGGCGTCAATTAGTGTGGCTTTGCTGGGTGCCCTTGACATGCTTACGCCAGGGCAACACACTTCACACGAACTTGCTTCCCTTGCGCATCGTGTCGAAACAGAAAAACTGGGACTCCAATGCGGGATTCAAGACCAACTTTGCGCGAGTTATGGGGGAATAAACTTTATTGAGATGTTTCAATATCCACACGCATCTGTATCCCCTATCCTATTACCCAATTCTATCTGGTGGGAATTAGAACGGCGACTTATGCTAATCTATCTCGGCAAAACTCATTCTTCCAGCGATGTCCATAAACAGGTTATCCATAAATTAGAACAGCCTAACAGCGACAAAAGCATTCTGGATATATTGAGAAACTCTGCTCATAACGGGAAAAACGCCCTCTATGAAGGCGATTTTAATGCCTTTGCAAAAGCCATGATACAAAATACTGAGGGACAAATGGCTCTACACCCTTCCCTTGTGTCCGATACTGCAAAACAAATAATTCCACTGGCAAAACAACACGGTGCTATAGGATGGAAAGTCAATGGTGCAGGTGGAGAAGGAGGGTCTCTAACCCTTTTATTTGACGAACATAATAAAAACAAGAGAATTTTTAAAAAGGCACTATTTGAACTGGACCCAAATCTACAGATTATCCCCATCTATCTTTCTCGTAGGGGTATACGCCGATGGTTCTCAAAAACTCTGGATACCGAATAATCTTTAACGAGTTTCAATTGGACAATTTTTCCCTGCATATTCGCAAATAGCAAGGAACAATTTTTTGGTTAACTCGACCCCATAATCGCAAAAATTCTTTGGGTTTTCCCAGAACTCACTTAAATCCCCTTGATGTTCCCGCTCATAGTTCAGTACTTTCAACATCATTTGCACCTTATCTAAACCTCGAACCAACCTCGCTTCAGGTGAAGATACCTCATGAAACTCACGATGTAATTCTAAATACTTTGATGGAAAACCTTCCATAAGTTTCTCAAAAACTGACTGCTCTGCATCTGATTTTTCGTCAGGAAAATATTTCTGTATTATAGGCATAGGAATATCCATCATTTTTGCTTCTGCCAGGTCATGAACTATCGCCATCGCCAACACCTTATTCTCATCCCATTGTTCAGGATATTGCTCCACAACTACTAATGCAAGTAGACTCAAAAAATGGCTATGTGCTGATACTGATTCAGGGACAGAAACACCTCGCAACAAAAATCCTGCTCTCGGCACACGGTCCAACGGATGTATTTCCTTAAAAAGATTTAATACCTTTGCACAAAATTCGTCCATAGAGATACTCCTTCAATCCATTCACAAGAAAACAGAAACGCCACACCAATTCATAAATTTTGAACTTCTTTGGCTAAGGAACTTATCATTTGCTCGTATTGCATATTCAAAATGAAATAAATCAGAACATGTCCAAGTAGCATAAAAAAAAGTACCGCCAATAACACTACTTTTTGTTTAATAAAAAACCATAATAAAATAAGAACAATTATATCTATCGTAGGGCTGACATAAAGCAACAAAGACCGAGTCCGAACATAAGGTTTCGTAGAACAGTTGACCATGACTTTACCTTCTCCCAATTGAAGATGAACCTTATTAATAAATGGATACATAACTGCTTCTCTTTTACCTTTACTCGGAATAGGACGAAACAAGTCCATCTCTCCTTCCCATTCCCGTTCCACGATAAAACCCCTATTCATAAAAAAATTACGCAACTTCTCTAAATAATCCTTTTCTTCTCCTTGCTTCAATTCAACCTCAATAGCAAATGAATCCTGCATACAGATATTCCTCTTCTTTCTTATGCGTTCAAAACCATTTGTTATTCTACCACACACCTGTCCATTAAAAAATTAAGAATTTTTTCGCTTTGCTCGAAATAATAGATTGGAGGTTTTAATCCCCTTCAACAGAGAGAGTTCCATATCCCCCTATGGAAACTCTCTGAATGACCATCTCCCCTTTGCAGTCCTGGCGTCTTCTTGACGTCCTTTGCGGTTAAATCCTTATAATTAAAACCGACCTTTTAGTAATGTTATTTATTATTCGGTTGAGATGTTAGTATTGACTTTTTTCGCAATAAAATAAAAAACATATACATTTCAATTTCTCTTTATTTTTATAATTATTAAAAAATTCTAAAGAGAGAAAACTATGAAGCAATTAGTAGTATTTTTTGGAGCAATAGGTGACACAATATTAATTGCACCTGCTATAAAGAAATTGGCAGAGAAAGGGGATGTCTTTGTTGTTGGCTATAAAGAACGAATAGCACTATTAGAAAAAGTTGGATGGGTAAAGAAAACCTACTCCCCTGATGATGTTGATTTTGCCTCATTTTTCACTTCACCATCGGAACAATTGAGAAACTTCTTAATGGAATTTGACATTGCCTATTTTTTCATGCGTGACGGTGATATTTTTGTAAAGGCTGCAAGGAACATGGGTGTACAAAATGTCTATACCTTCGCTGGAACGCCTCCTGATGATTGGAAACGGCATGCTTCGGATTATTACCTTCATTGTTTCGGTCTCCCTTCTTATAAAGATTTCATCCTACCTATTAAAACCGAATGGAAGCATAGGGAAATTATCATTCATCCGGGAAGTGGCAGTCCAAAGAAAAACATGCCTACTGAATTTTTTATCGAATTAACGAATAAATTGTTAGAAAGCAACCTGCCTGTTCGCTGGTGTTTGGGTCCTGCGGAAGAAAATATCTCCGTTCCGCAAACGGTTCCTACCCTTCCACAAATGGAACTCGTAAAATTAGCAGAATTTTTAGCAGGTGCTTCTGTATATATTGGAAACGATAGTGGAATATCCCATCTTGCAGGTGCAATAGGAATTAAAACTGTTGTTCTTTTCCATTCTACTAATCCTGAAATATGGAAACCATTAGGTCCTCATGTATATCCATTCACAAGTAAAACAGTGTCCACAGAAAAAATCTACGAAACTATCTGCAAAATCCGAGATTTATAGTCAACCAGAAAAAAACACTTATCTTTGCCAATCATTATCAATATGGATTAAAATATAGGTCAATCCGATTAAAAGAAACATTTCCTATCTAATAAAAAGGTTTTTTTCTATGAGTGAAGAATCAGTAGACCAACAAGATACTTTATACAAAATTCGCCATTCCTTAGCCCATGTCCTTGCACAGGCAGTTCTGGAATTGAGACCTGAGGCAAAGTTAGCGTTTGGACCACCAGTTGAGAATGGTTTTTATTACGACTTTGACTTTAATAATAATCCAATCGGCGAGGTAGATTTATCTGAACTTGAAGAGCGTATGCGCCGAATTATCAAGGAAAAGATTCCGTTTCAACAAAAATTTTTAAGTCCTGAGGAAGGTATAGCCTTACTCGAAAAAATGGGACAGAACTATAAAGTGGAATATGCAAAGGAGTTGGTGGAGAAGAAAGAAATAGACCCTCGTGGACTTTCTTTTTTCCAGCATGGGACTTTTGTGGATATGTGCGAAGGTCCTCATGTTAATCACACAGGCGAATTGCCCAAAGACGCTTTTAAGTTAGACCGAATCTCCGGTAGTTATTGGCGTGGTAGTGAAAAAAATCCGATGTTAACCCGTATCTATGGTTTTGCTTTTCTTACCAAATCCGAATTAGAAGACTTCCTTCATCGTAGACAATTAGCCATGGAGCGGGACCATCGCAAGTTAGGCGAAGAACTGGATTTGTTTATTCAGGACCCCGAAGTTGGTGTGGGTTTGCCTTTATGGGCACCCAACGGAACGGTTATCCGTGAGGAATTAGAAAAATGGGCAAAGGAAGAGGAATTTAAGGCGGGTTATTCGAGGGTATCAACGCCGTGTATCACGCGTGCTGCTTTGTATTACCGTTCGGGTCATCTGCCTTATTATGAGGAAAGCATGTATCCGCCTATGACTCTGGATGAAAATGACCAGTATTACCTTCGCCCTATGAATTGCCCACATCATCACAAGATTTATGCCTCACGCTTACATAGTTATCGCGACTTGCCTATACGCCTGGCGGAGTATGGCAATGTGTTTCGCTATGAGAAACACGGCTCTCTTTCAGGACTATTGCGGGTGCGGGCTATGTGCATGAACGACGCACATATCTATTGCACCCTTGAACAGGTTGAAATCGAGTTTGTGGCAATTATGCAAATGTACGACAGGTATTATCAACACCTTCGTTTAGGGAATTTCCGTGTCCGTCTGTCTCTTCATGACCCTAACAGCGACAAGTTCGTTGCTAATGAAGAGTTGTGGAATCGTAGCGAGGACATGTCTCGTCAAGTATTAAACGACCTCGGCATACCCTACGAAGAGGAAAAGGGAGAAGCTGCTTTCTACGGACCCAAAGTAGATGTGCAAGTGAAAAACTTGATGGGGCGTGAAGAGACAGTTTCTACCTGCCAACTTGATTTTGTTATGTCAGAACGGTTCGATTTAACCTTTATTGACCAGGACGGACAACCCAAGCGACCCTATATCATACACCGGGCACCATTAAGCACTCATGAGCGTATCATCTCTTTTCTGATTGAGTTTTATGGCGGTGCTTTCCCAACCTGGTTAGCACCTATCCAAATCATGGTAGTTCCTGTGAATCCTGCTTTGCTTGAATATGCCACTGCGATTAAAAACGATTTGCATAACCAATTTTTCCGTGTTGAAATTGACGATAGCACAGAAACCTTTAACAAAAAAATACGCAATGCCGTCGTTCGCAAAATTCCCAATATATGGGTTTTAGGCGAACGCGAAAAACAAAATCAATCTATCACATGGCGTAGATACGCTGTAAAAGAACAAATTACTGTCCCATTATCACAAGCAATTGTAACCCTTGAACAATTGCGACAGAAAAGGATAATGGATAATTTTGCTGATATTCCCTTGCCCTTATAAGGTAGCGATTTTCGTGAGTCAATCCCCAATCGGAGACGAGAAAACAAAAAACACATGGATTTCAATCCATCATGAAACAGAAAAAGATTATTGGTGGTTTATCTCAAAAAGAAACTTAATTATTCGTCTTATCCAGTCCTGCGCTCCGTCATCTTCATCACTGTTAGAGATTGGTTGTGGTGGAGGCAAATTATCCAGCGAATTCCGACAATGGGGCTATCAAGTATTCAGCACAGATTACGAGCCTACTGCGGTTGAATACACAAAAAAATTAGGCATAGAAAATACATTTGTTTGTGATAGTGGAGAAGGACTACCTCTCAAAGATAACTGCATGGATTTGATTGTTATGACAGATGTCCTCGAACACATACAAGACCACAAATTGGCAATAAGCGAATGCAAACGGGTATTAAAAAATGGTGGGCACATTCTCCTGACTGTCCCTGCATATCCCTGTCTCTTCTCTTCGTGGGACCGATGGAATAAGCACTTCCGCAGATATACAAAAAAACAATTGGAAATGCTTGCTAACGAAACGAATATGCAAATTGAGAAATTAACCTTCTGGAATATGCCGGGTCTACCTTTTGCTATACTTCGCAAAATTACCGACATATTCTATCCAAATAAGACCTATCAAGGTTTTCCTTCTGTACCACGAATAATTGAAATCCCATTAAAAGGGTTCATTTCATTAGAGAACAAATTAATTCAAAGTTTTTCATTGCCGGTAGGTTTATCTCTTATCTGCATTCTAAGAAAGATGGAATAAAAACAGACATGAGTGAACACAATAAAAATATATGCCCACATTTTGGAATATGCGGTGGCTGTGAATTTCAGGACATTCCCTACGAAAAGCAGTTAAAGAAAAAGACAGAGGATTTGTCTCAACTTTTTAAAAATTTAATTTCACTTCCAATTTCAGTTTGTCCTTCACCAGAAATATGGCATTATCGAAACAAAATTGACCCTGTATTCTCGCCAGAATATTTTGAAAATCCGCCTCCACCGGGAACAAAACGGAAAACAGTTCTCGGCTTCAAACGACATCGCAAGTGGTATGACACTTTTCCATTAGAAGACTGCTTTATTGGGCCTTCAGGACTCCCTGGCCTGTTAAGTGCAATTCACCCGTGGCTAAAAGAGAATAATTACGAGGCGTATGACCGTAGGACAGGAGGAGGGGTGCTTCATGCTCTACTACTGCGTCAGGCTAAACGAACTGGCGAGAGAATGTTAGGAATTCTAACACGACAACTTGATTTAAACTGGAATTCGCTAATCAATCTACTTGAACAACATTTCCCTTGCAAAAATTTATATGCAGGACTCTATACCCGAACTGCCGAAGTTTCACAAGCAGAAGAGTGGCACTTAATCTATGGCAAGCCTTATATATATGAAAAAGTATCAATTCACTCCGATAATACCAAATTTGAACGCACCTACCAGATTTCCCCCGCGAGTTTCTTCCAGACAAACACCCTCTCTGCTGAAAATATGTTTACTCAAATCTATCATTGGGTTTCCGAAATCCAGCCGCCACATATCTACGACCTTTATAGCGGGATGGGAACAATTTCTCTTATTTTATCTAATTTAACGGAAAAAATATATTCTGTGGAGTGTATCCCTGCCGCTATAGAAGATGGCAAAAACAACGCCCTCTTGAACCAGATTACAAATGTGCAATTCTACAATAGCACCGTCCGAAAATTTCTCTCCGAAAAAATAAATGAGAGCAACAATTTATTACCACCCAATACACTTGCCATCGCTGACCCTCCACGAGAAGGACTGACCACAGGCGTATTAAAAAAACTTATTCAATGGTTACCTAATCACATTATTTATGTATCCTGTAACACTAAATCCCTTGTTAGTGAACTGCCCTTTTTACTTGAATACTATACATGTCAGGACTGGAAAGCATACGATTTCTTTCCCCATACTCACCATGTTGAAACCTTACTCTGGCTTACAAAGAAATGACTCACACCCATACCTATCAACAAGTTACTTTCAACTCTTTTACTGGATAGCAATTTTATTACAATAAAATTGAAACTTTTTATAGTGATTGTTTATATTAATAAATAAGAACCATTAAGTAAATTGGAGAAAAAGTAAGTGCACACTTATCCTACTATACCCCCTGAATATTTAGAACAAACAGGCATTTTTCTTACTGCATTGGTAAATCACTTTGTTGAATTTTGCAACAGGATATTCGATACATTCGGATGGAAAATACAAGTTTTACCATGGAAATAGAGCATTTCAGGAAATACACTTCTCTTGCTCTTTTATTTATACATATCTCAGGTAAGAATCTTTAATACGCTGGATATATTGCTGGGGAGGCTCATTCCAATATCGCTCGGAGAAAATTTCTACCTCAATAAATCCGTGGAAACCTGCCTGTTCTACCCATGCCCGAATTTGCCGAATATTAATGCAACCTTCGCCCATAAGTCCGCGGTCATTAAGGATATGTGTTGTTGGTGTTTTCCAATCAGAGACATGAAAAGCCATAATCTTTCGACCCGCTCGCATAATCTCGGATTGCAAACAGGGGTCCCACCACACTTGATAGGTATCTAATACAATGCCTACCCATTCTGAATGCAGTGCTGTAACGATGTTATTTGCCTGCTCCATCGTATTAATTGCAGAACGATTATCTGCATATACAGGGTGCAAAGGCTCAACCCCTAAACAGATTTGTGCCGACTTCGCATGGGGTAATACCTTTTGGATACCATCTAAAATTTGTTGTCTCGCTTCTTGCAAGGGCAATCGAGGTTCAGCACCACATACCAGAACAACCAGTGGTGCACCTATCTCATGTGCTTCGTCAATTGCCTTCATCGTTTCCAGACATGCTTTTTCGCGTTCCTGTGCACTGGAACTGGGGAAAAAACCGCCTCTGCATAAACTTACTATTTTCAATCCACTGTCCTTTAACACATTCTTCGCTTCTTTTAGACCTATATCATGAACATGCTCACGCCAGACCGTAATTCCTGGCACATTTTCCTGTTGAAAGAGTTTTACAATAGAAGGAAGTTTCATGGGTTTAAAGGTTATCGTATGAATAGCAAGCCGCTGATAATCCTCCAGATGTTCTGCCATAAATGTCTCACCTAAATTAAAGATTACTCGTTATTTTGTGCTTTTGTTTCAAAGGTTTTTATATAGTTTGCAATTTCTTGAAAATTTAATGATTCTGCGAGTTCCAGAGGAGTTCTACCCTTTGCATCTTTCAAACTAATATCTGCACCTGATTTTAACAAAAGGTCAACAAGATTAATTTCTCGTTCCTGAACGGCTAAATGAAGAGGAGTGAAGCCATCTATGCCTAACTCTTTTACACCAATATCTACTTTTAATTGAATAAGCAAATTTGACATCTCTAAAGAATGTTTATGTATAACCCTATGAATAGGTGTTTTGCCAAAATAATAGACATTAGCAAAATCCGGATAGAATTCAATCATTTTCTTAAACCCATCTAAATCGTTCTTCTCAATTCGTTGCAAATATTCTTCACAGATTACCGCAGTTAGTAAACGAATTACACCCTGCAAACCTTCAAACAAACGGATTTGAGACATTGTTGCACCTACTACGGGTGCTGCCTTTTCAAATTGTTCCTTTGCCAGGTCCAGAGGCGTTAAACCCATTCTGTTTCGCACACATATATCTGCTCTTTTTGCAAGAATTAATTGCACAAATCTTTCCTGAGCATTCATAGCCGCATGATGTAGAGGAGTATTTCCAGAATTATCTGGTAGATTCGGGTCAACACCTTTCAAAATTAAAATTTGTGCTGGACCCCAATGTCCCCGTGCTGCGCATAGATGTATCGCTGATTGCCCTGTCCGTGCCGGCTTTTTGTAATCGGCACCTAATTCCATCAATGTTTTAGCAATCAAAACATGCCCTCGTTGGCATGCGAGATGAAGAGGTGCAAAACCATCTTTATTCAGTTCATCAAGAGGCAACTTTTTCTGGTCAATCAGCCATAAAACTGTATCTAATGCACCACATTGACAGGCATAATGCAGTGCCGAATTTCCTCCTTTGTCAACAGCAAACATATCTAATCCAAGCCCATCTAACCAGTGAATCATTTCAACATTTTCAGAGCAAGCCCCCACATGAATCAGTGTCCTTTGTTCACGGTCAGCCACATCTGTTTTAGCACCGTGTTCTACCAGATATTTTGCAAGACTTAAACTGTCCACCTCAACCGCAACAAAAAGTGGAGTTTTTCCTGTAGAATTAGCAAGATTTATATCCGCACCCCGATTAACAAGAAATTCCACAGATTCCGTCTTTTTTGCTTCTACTGCCAAAAGAAGAGAGGTATTCCTACTTCGGTCCATCTCATCTATATTTACTCCATTTAAAAGAAAAGTTTCCATTAACGGGACTAATCCATGAGCCGCTGAAATATGTAAGACCGTTCTACCATCTTTATCTCGTGCTTGAACATTGGCTCCTTTTTCAATTAGCCACTTAACCATGTCCTCATTCCCCTTCTCGGTCGCAACCAATAAAGGTGTATACCGTAAACGGTCAACAATCTCAATGTCCGCCCCCTGTTGTATCAAATACTCTGCAATCTCTCTGTCCCCAAGTCCTACTGCAATAAAAAATGGCGTTTCCCCATTTTTATTGCGAGCATTAATATTTGCACCTCGTTCTATAAGCAGAGCCGCAATTTCTTTTTTTCTTTCCTTAACTGCAAGGTGAAGAGGTGTCTCCGAATCGTGCACAACATTAACAGCATTTACATCTGCACCTAAATCGAGAAGATATTGAACCATATCTGGATTCCCTATATGTATTGCATACTCCAATGGGTATTCATTTACACTTGCCGCACCAAAACCATTAATATTTACTCCCAAATCAATTAAAAAGCGAATCATGTCTTTATTGTTAAACTTTATTGCTACACTTAACGCTTTCTCTCCTTCTATACTTGATGTATCTAAACTGGAGCCATGTTCAAGCAAATACAACAATACTTCCTTCTGGTTGGAAACCACTGCTTCTATTACAGGAGGCGTAGAATAACTCGTCGGACCATTGATAGCCCACTCTGGATTCTCCTTCAAATATGCTTCAACTGTTTCAATATCACCAAAACCAATAGCATGAGAAAAAGAATACTGAGCATCAAAAGCACGCAAAATTCGGACTATCTCAAAATTTTTATTCTGACCTGCGATAAGTGCAGGTGGACTATATTTATCCATTGCTAATGGTAAATTAGGGTCTGCACCTTTTGATATAAGTGTGCGGGCAACCCCTGCCGTCCCTGATTGGGCACAAATATGAATAGGTGCATAATTATCAAGATTTCGCGAGTTTGGATTGAGTCCCAGACTTATCAAATGTTCTATCAAATATATACTCTGTGCCGCTGCGGCTAAATGTAGGGAAGTGTTGCCCTTTTCATCTGTACAAAACACATCACTCCCCCACAAAACCCAAATCCCCAGGACATAAGGAAAACCCCGTTTCGCAGACAATAAGTAATATTTATTTTTCTCTTCAGGTAAAATGGTATCTTTTTCAGAGGAGCAATACCATAACGCATAGACATCTCCTGCCCTTACAAGTTCCTCCATAGAAGAATAGCCCCATTTATTTATAGAGTTGATAACTTGACTATCTTGTAATTCCTCCGCAAAAACAGATTTTACAGAAACCATCTGCTGACTTATATAGACAATAACCCCCAGACTTAAAACAAAACCCATAACAAAAAATAGTCCTACAAAAAATGGCTTCATTCTTAACAATTTCTTAATTAACATAAAACTATTTACCTATTTCCTTTAATTAAAAAAGTAGCAACTGTTTTTTGGGGAATTTCTGCCCTAAAAAATTTATCTCCACACTTCACAGAAATCTTCTGTGTTTTTGTTTCAGCATTCGCTACTACTAAAACAATACTTCCATCAGGATTAAGAAAAGCAACATTATTAAAATAACGGTTTCCCTGTGTAGAAAAAATACGCACTGCATCACGCTTAATAAATTTCATAAATTGTCCATACATATAATAATCAAAACGATACTCAATGGTATTATCCTCTTTTAGAGTAATCATAGTTGGGCTTGCATGATGAGGTCCCCGATTGGGTCCCCTCTGCCAATCCAGACAAATAACCCATAGATTGTATGAACGAGACCAATTACGAAATATTTCAATAATCTTTATAGCACCACGCGTAAAAAAGGTAGAGCCCTCTGTAAAATAAATATGCTTTTCCGGAAACTCGTCATGTAAAAGGCTCTGTGCTTCAACTTTCCCTTCATATAGATGAAATGCTGTTCCTTCTACATATTTAGACGCTTCAGCATCGCAATAAATTGCACGAGGAAAATCCAGATTGTTCCAATTATGGTCCCAACACCATATCTTTGTCAGAATGTTTGCTTGCGTATAACATGGACCTAAAAAATCTCGAATAAAATCTCTTTGTTGCTCTGCTGTCCACAAGCAAGTTGGATAATCCTTATCATTCATTTGTGGTTCATTCTGAACAGTTATTGCATAGATTTGGATTCCCTCTGCTGTATAAGATTCAATAAACTTTTTTAAGTAGTTCGCATAAGCAGGATAATATTCCCTTAACAAAACACCACCATTCATTGTTTTTGTATCTTTCATCCAACCTGGTGGACTCCACGGAGACGCAAAAAACAGAACATCAGGATTCTTCGATTGCACCATTTTTATAATCGGAATGACATAAGCACGGTCTTTTTCAATCGAGAATCGCTTCAATTCTGGGTCTACCTCACCATCAGGGCAATCATCATAAGAATAATATGGTTCCCCTACAAAATCCGATGTGCCAATACCGAGTCGCATAAGATTCATCCCTATCCCCTTTTCTGGGTCAACAAGCCTTTCAACTACCTCTTCACGCTCTTCTGGTGACAATTTCATTAAATTTGAACATGTCGCATGTTCCAAAGACCCACCCATGCCTAAAATAGACTGATACTTTTCACCTGACTTTATCTCAATCAGAACATTTTTTGTATTTTTAGGTTTTTCCGAATTAACAGTCTGATGTGTTAGTGTATATTTTCCGTCTTCAGAACTGAACCATACATCTATTGTTTCTTTTTCTAATGGAAATGAATTCATAGTTATAAAAAAAATAACAAACAAAACCACACCTATCTTATACATATACCCACTCATCTATTTTCCTCGCTAACTATTCATTTGTTTTATAAATTTAACATTAAATAAAGAAATTATAAACAATTATTATAAACGAACAAAACACAACCTTTTAATGTCATATTTGTTCTTAAAAATTAAAAGCCGTTAACACATTTATTTCTTTTTCAGAAATACGAAATAAAAAGAAAATAGGCAATGTTTCTCTCAAAAAAAGTCTCTATAAGACAAATGAAGAAGTCTCAATTTGTAAAAATGTATATATTTACTTTATCCTAAAGGGGGTTATATAAGCGAAGAGAAAGGATAATTCTGATGATTAATTCTAAAACTACAAAACTTTTTGTTCTGTTTTTTGTTGTAATGTCCAGTGTTTTTATTTTTACTGGCTGTGCCCTTCATTCACTACATGTTTACCTGACATGGCAAGGTGACCCACATACAACAATGACTGTAAATGTCCAATCTTTAGGCAAAAGTTATCCAGTAGAAGTGTTGTATGGGAATGAGAGTTGTAAAGGCGAACCAGAATCATATCCCAATCACATCTCTGGAACTTCGAAAACTATTCCTGAGGTCGAGCCCAAAAGAACCGTCCATATTTTTGAATTAACAAATTTAACTCCTGGCTCTTTATACTATTTTACCCTTAAAACAAACTCAGGTAAATACTCTCAGGAATATAAATTCCGCACAATCCCTAATGATGGCTCGTCACTTCGTTTCGTTATAGGTGGAGACGTGGGAATACTACCCGCAGCACCGAGACTTCTTCATCATGCAGGGGAATTAAACCCACAATTTGTCGCAATTGGAGGTGATATTGCCTACGCTAATGGTGAACCTAAAAATGACTGGATTTGGGATATATGGTTCAACAACTGGGAAAAATATATGAAAACCAGTGAAGGCTGTCTAATTCCCATTATTGCTGCGATAGGAAACCATGAAGTAAATGATAAGGAGCCCCCTTCTCCTCCAGAGGAACGGGCACCGTTTTATTTTGGATATTTTGCTCAGGGAGGTAAAACATACTTTGCAAGGAATTTTAATCCATACTTAACCTTAATTGCATTAGACTCCGGTCATATTATTCCTATAGCAGAACAAACTGAATGGCTTCGCTCATCATTGCAATCTGCAAAAGATATGCCTTTTATTATTCCTTTTTATCATGTTCCTCTATATCCAAGTCACAGGTCGTTTGATAGTGGTGAGTCTACTGAGGAACGGAAATATTGGCTACCCCTATTTGATGAATATGAAATCCCTGTAAGTTTTGAACACCATGACCACACATTTAAGAGAACAAAACCTCTCCGTAATGGACAGGTTAGTGAAAATGGCACAATTTACCTTGGAGACGGTAGTTTTGGAGTTAACCCGCGAAGCATAGAAAACTTTTCTCTGGGCTATCTTGAAAAGGGAGAAACCAGACGCCATTTTTGGCTTGTGGAAATTAACAAACAAGGCTTAAAAGCCCAAGCCATTGACGATGGAGGGACCCTCTTTGACGAGGTAAATATTTCTCCAAGAAAAGTAAAAAAATAAGTTAAAATCTCTGAAAATTTAATTCTGTGATATAGAGAATCGCCCTTTAAAATTTTTAGAACCTATATTTTATCGTTTATCTCAATAAATAAAGACCTTTTCATATCTTTTAGCGAACTCTTTTAATCTAAATGTAAATCTAAATTTTTAATTTCCGTTCAGATGAACTAAGGTAGGCTCCTAAAATAACGACCACAGTCTCGATAAGCCAAAAGATAAGCAAGGAATTCCATGCACCACGAGTGAATCCGTAACTATGCAATCCGACACCCAGTAGGTTTACTCCCCACCAGGAGAAAGATACAACAATCCCCAATATCACCGCACCCCAAGCCCTGCCTGCCTGTCCTAACATTCTGCCCAGATTGGCATGGATAACGACAAGACACCATAGCACAATCAGTAATGCCCCGTTCTCTTTCGGGTCCCAACCCCAAAAACGCCCCCAACTCTGCAATGCCCAAATTCCACCTAAAACCGTTCCAACCAGAGAGAAAAAGAAACAGAAACAAATAATTCCATAAATACCCCTTGATAAACGATTATAAAATTCTTTATCACCCCTCTTTATCTTTAATAACTTACCTAAAATCCAGATATGCCCAAAGGCACTTGCTAACAGTCCCGCACCGTAACCAATCACAATGGTTGTAACATGAGCGGTTAACCAGAAGTTTGTGTCCAGCACGGCTACCAGGCTCGGCATGGTATCTGTGCCTTCTATCATCTCATAACGATTAGCAAGAAATAAGCCTAACAATCCCAAGAAACTTGCTAAACTTAATGATATGCCATCTCTTGTAAGCCACTCCACGATAAACGCTAAAATAACGGCAACTGCCGTAGAAAACAATATAGTCTCATACAAAGTGGTTACAGGGGGACGACCCCGAATAATGCAACGAAAGGTTATAGCCCCAATAAGCAATAATAAGGCAAGGGTATTGACCGAAATCACGCTTAATTTTAAGTATTTATTATCAACAGAAAGCCACCATATCGCTGTCATAACCACAGCAAGAAAGAATATCCATTGACTATAAAACAAAAAATTCCCTTTGTAATAGAATACTTCTACTGGTATCTTTTTATATTCTCCGCGTGCTTCTGCCTTTTGAATAATGTTGTTTACTAATTGTAAAAATGTTTTTTGGAATTGTTCTCTCTTATCTTGTTCCTGCACAAGTTGGTTAAAGAGGAAGAATATACTCATGTCTGGAACTGTTTCTGATGACGGGTCAAAGACAGCAATCACACTATCTATTGGGGATGACCATACATTCTTTGCCGTATCAGATGGAGGAACCACAGTAAAATGTTCCGCAGCATGAACTACATTGCCTACTTCTCCCAAAAAGTTTCGAATGGTTTCCAACTCTTTTTTTACTTGCTCTTTATCCATTGTTTGAGAAATTTCTTTTAATTTCTTCTTAATGTCCGGAAACTGTTTTACAATTTCCACCAGCGGAACATTGTTTTTATTTGGGAAAAACTGTGACAACATGGAGTCTTTGGGAAAGGAAAATTCAAAGCGTGTGAAGTCCAGATAGCCGAGCACCTCTTCAAAGGCTAAAAGATTATCTGCAAGGTTGAGTGTCTGCTCTTGAATTCTTGTCCTTTCAACTGGTGGCATTTGAGAATATCTTTGTGCCTGGTCCATTAATTTATTACGCGCCGATACTAACTCATTATAAGCATAACGGTCTCGTTTTTTGCCATGCCCTTGTATACCCAGGTTCTCTAAAACAGTTTCATCTTGAACAATGAAGACGGGATATTTTTTTGCAATTTCTGGATAGAATAGGCAATCCAAAAACCATTCCGTTGAAGACAATTTTTTCCCGTCAAGCCTTTTGACAGAGGTTTTGCCACTCAGTCTCAAAATTAAAAATCGCGAATAGGTACTTAATGGTTTTACTCGACCATCTGACTGGATAGGAAGTTTTTCTGCATACGCAACAATCTCCTTTTCCCAGAGAGGAGGCAGTTCCACAAATTGATTTGTCGTATTTGAGACTAACTCGCCGGTATTAGGTAGTGCCAATTGCAATGCAATGAGGACTATATTCGTCAATAGAGGTAAAATCATTTAACTTCTTTTGCTCCTCTTGTATTTTTCAAATATCTGTGCAACTTTTGTGCAAAATGAATTAACAATCCAAAAGAGATAATCACACATGCGTATAAAGGTATTTGTTCCGCAGGATTGCGTGTTACGGCTAAGGTCGAGAAAACAGGTGAAGAGGGGTCTCCTGTGGCTGTTCCCCAGGACGCCTGATATATTGTAAAACCTTTGTATCTCAGGGGCTCATTCATTCGTATTACCGTGCGTTGTTCCCATTCCCCTGTGGAATAGACTACCTCACTGGCAAAAAAGCGAGGCTTGTTTGTGCCCGGATAAAATTCTTTAATAAACTTTTCTAACTTAATTGTAAACGGTAGTTCTATCCTTCGATGTCGAATGCCCATGGCATATAATCCATCACCTATCTCAAATACCCAGGGCTGGACTTCTCCCCCCCAAAGAATGCCAAGATGATGTTGTTCCTTTGCAGCAACTTCTACATACACACCTGCAAGGTTTAACTCTTCCTCCTTTTCCAATTCTACTGTTTCCAATAGGACACCCTGAATCCCCTGTTCTATGCCGGGGATAGCCAACCGAGGTTTGGCATTCTTCATAAAACGCATAAGCGTTATCTCAAAGGGAAGTTCACCAGAATAAAAAGTTCGTCTCAGTGCACCTCGAAGTTGAGCAAAATCTTTCTGGGGAATAACCCACTCCATAATAGGGGTATTATTCCCTTTTGCTAATTTCCAGATATAAACTTCCCAATTTTTAGAATCTTCAAATTCCTTTTTTGACTCTCCTTCAAACATCGAAATTTGTCCAAAGTCTCCCCACAACTTGCCCCAAAATCCACCGAGAATAAGTAAAATAACCCCTATATGTGCAATGAGCATACCGGGTCTTTTAAAACTTTTCGGTGCTAACAACACACCGCCAACAAACAGGTTGATTAGCAAACACACCATCAAAAGCCCACCACCGGGCAAAGGCAAAGGAACTTGATTGGCTATCCAATGCACAACAAAAATTGATTCAAAATACTCTCTTTGTATTTCGTAAATTCCGTGTTCTGTCTGTGCCAATGTCCCCAAAAAAACAATAGCCATGAGGAAAAGGAGCAAAACTACGGAAAGTTTATAAGAACCTAAAAAATGAAGCACTTTTTTCATTGTATTCTTCCATCAAATTGTTTAATTGGCTAAAGAAAGTGATTTGCATAGTTTTAAAAAGTTTTCTTTTTGCTGGGTTACTTCCTGTTCTAATCCTGTCATTTTAATAAATAATGTATGGTTTTCCAGAGGACAAACAGTGCCCAACAAATGATAACCCTTAAGGGTTATTCCTTGCATATCCACATAATCGCCACTAATATCCAATACTTTGCATGGCTTCCCCAGTATAGTAATTTCAGATAACTGGGAAAAAGATTGAACATCTATATCTGGCTTGCCCATCTGGCTCGCCCAACGCTTAAAGTTTGCATCCACTCCACCTGCCTGTGATGTAAGCACACTTATATAACATTCCCAATTTGAACCTTCACCTCCTGTAAATGTAACCAAACGCATCGGCTTATTTTTATCCTCTTTCCAACCTTCTGGTGTTTGCCAACTTAAATTTAATTGAGCAAATCCTCCTACCATAGAGTCGGAAGGGCTTGTACCCATGTTTTCTTTAGAAGTATTCTCTACCTCCTGCTGACTTTGCTGTTGTGGGTTTGTCAATTCTAATTCTTCACCCTGATTAGGAGTAGAATCTACATCACTGGGCACAAGTCGTAATCTCTGAGAAGTTATTAAAGGAATCACAGGATTATTAGATTGAGAGGCAGATAGTTCCCTTTTTGTTTTTATCTCTATCCTTTCTGGTTGGGAACATCCTTCATAGACACACAACAGGATAATTACCAAAAATATTTTTATGCTATTTTTCATTTGATAATTCCACTCATTTCTAAAGTTAGAGTTTGATATATTAAAACTCAATTTTAAAGATAAACATTTCCTCTTTTTTCTGTATAATAGAAATATATTGAAGGAATTTTATCATTTTACACAATGGTTTTAGTAATAGATTATAATCTATAACTATTATTTTGCCACTTTGGGGGCACTTTATAAGGAATTTTTTAACAAATGACAGATATTATTTTAGTTTCTGCCCAGCCCAATTTAGATATATTAGGCTTAAAAGGCTTGCATTTATATATTCGTAAAGAGGGTTTTGATTCTGTCCTTCTTTATGTACCTGTTTTTAACAAAAGCAATAAGAATAATCATCAACATTTAAAAAAATTCTTTGCAGATGAGAATCCAAAAGTCGTAGGGATAAGTCTCACTGCAGAAGACTTCCAGGTTGCTAATGAAATAACAAAAATTGTTCGCGAGACATTGCCCAAGGCTTATGTTATCTGGGGTGGAATTGAAGCAACTACGGAGCCCGAACGCTGTGCACAAATAGCCGATTTTGTTTGTATCGGTGAGGGGGAATTGGCTATCAAAGAATTCCTACAATCTATCAGAAATGGTGCTGACCGAAAAGAACTACAAAAAATAGAAAACTTTGCCTTTGCAAAGGAAGATGGAACACTTCAAGAAAATCCACTTTTCCCATTAATAACTGACCTGGATATGCTTCCACCTCTGGAACAGATACCTGAGCGAAGTTATGTGGATACAGGGACGCAAATAGAGCCTGTGCAGATAAAGCACCTTATGAAATATAAGCGATACCGTGGGCAGGTTTATAAAATTATGACCTCACGAGGATGTCCTTACGGCTGTGCCTACTGTTGCAACCGATTTTTGAGAAAACTATATGGCACCTGGCCTGTCCGACATCGTAGCGTGGAACATGTAATAAAGGAATTAGAACGGGCACGAAAAGAAGGACCTCCCATTCTGTATGTAGATATTATTGACGATTGCTTCTTTGCCTCAGATATGGAATATATCAAAGAGTTTTGTAAGTTATACAAAGAACGGATAGGCTTACCTTTTATTGCAAAAACTACTGCACGCGAGGTATCCCACGAGCGAATGTCCTTACTCGTGGATGCAGGTATGACCTGGACAAATATGGGACTCCAGAGTGGTAGCGACCGTACCTGTCTTGAAATTTACAAACGACCTACAAAATCGGAAACTTTTCTGAAAGCCGCAGAAATAGTTTCTAAATATCCTGTGGGTATATATTACGACATTATCTTAGACAATCCGTTTGAAACCCGGCAAGACCATTTAAATACTGCTATTACATTATCCAGAACACCCGGCTCTTTTATGCCGTTATTCTTTTCCCTTCGATTTTATCCCGGAACGGAATTAAGGAAAATGGCTATTGACGAAGGTATCATCAAAGAAAATTCTGTTCTATTTGAAGATATTTTTGTCTGGCATACTACAACAGACAATCGCCTTATCCGTTCTGCATGCTTTCTCCCTTCAAGTTTGTCGCAATTACTTATAAAAAAATTGACGAATAATCCTAACAGCAAAATTTGGGAAAGCATCATTTTTGTAGCAGACATACTTACCAGAACGACACTTATGCCTATCACTGCTTTACGCATGATTTACCGTTCTCAGCGTCGTTCTATGATAGGCTTGATAAAAGTTTTGCCTGCATTTCTACGCGCTACACATCTCCCTTCAATACAGAGTTTGAGAAAGTATCTATTCTTTGGCAAATAGTTTTTTGCCTTTCTCAGGTGAAATCGTTATAATAATAGGTGCTCGCGCTAGGTGGGAACGAAGCGGCGTTCCTGAACTCGCAAATCCGCTTTAGCGAGGCTGAATCCCCTCCCGAGGGCGGTATGTCCTTTAGCAGGCGCCGAGTAAGTGGTGTTGACGGTTTGGTCCTACTCAACAGACAGACGACAAACCCGGTCAGGTCCGGAAGGAAGCAGCCGTAGTCGAATTTGTCTGTGTGCTGTAGGGTTGCCGGACCCGAGCCAACTGCTCTGTGGCCGTTCTGAATATATCGTTCGAAGGGGGGTGCGCGAGCACTTTGCTACACAAGTGCCGGGAAAATAGAATACCATGCCAAAACCAAACGATACATATCATGTTCTTGCCCGAAAATGGAGACCCCAACAATTTGATGAAGTGGTCGGACAGGAACATATTACACGGACATTGAAAAATGCTGTGTCCTCAGGTCGCATACATCACGCCCTACTCTTTATCGGTTCAAGGGGAATTGGTAAAACCACTACGGCACGTATCCTTGCTAAAGCATTGAATTGCCTGAGTTCAGACAAACCTACACCCACCCCTTGCGATAAATGTGATAATTGTATAGAAATCGGCAACGGAACACACCTCGATGTTCAGGAAATTGACGGGGCTTCTAATAACAGCGTAGATAATATTCGTGAAATTCGTGAGGCAGTCCGATTGGCACCTGCTCACGCGAGATACAAGGTCTATATCATTGACGAAGTCCATCAATTATCCTCAGCAGCGTTTAACGCCTTGCTAAAAACATTAGAAGAACCCCCTTCTCATGCAGTCTTTATACTTGCGACTACCGAAGCACACAAGATTCCAGCCACAATTATATCCCGATGTCAACGCTATGATTTCCGCAGAGTTGCCGTACCCAATATCGTGCACCTGTTAGAACAAATCATAAAGGCAGAAAAACGAGATGCGACCAAGGAAGCACTGTTTACAATTGCCCGTGCTGCGGATGGTGGTGTCCGCGATGCGGAAAGTATCCTCGACCAACTTATGACCTACTGCGATGGAGAGATTACCTATAAAGATGTTCAGGATGTGCTCGGTCTCATTGAAACTGATAAAATTGACCAGTTAGTCCATGCCCTACAAGAAAAAGATGTCCTAAGAACCCTGACTATTATTGATGAGGTCTCTACTTCTGGAAAAGACCTGACACAATTTGTTGAAGAATTTATCCAACATATAAGAAATCTACTTATTCTGAAAACAACCCAGGACCCCAATCAACTCTTTCTACCCAAAGAAGATATAGAGCGATTAAAAGCACAGTCAGAAAAATTCTCCATAATTCAACTTATCAGACTTGTAGAACAATTAGCAGAACTAAATCAACATTTTACCTTACAACTTTCTCATCGAACCGCATTAGAAGCCTTTTTTGTTAAAAATTGCAAGGTGGGCGTTGAATTATCTGTTGAAACCATTTTAGAAAAAATACTTCAACTCGAAGAATTTCTAAAACTTCCAACTACCACTACCGTTAAGGAATCCCGTCAAATTTATCCACAAAATGTAGAGATACCAGAAAAAAAAACGATAGAAACACCATCTCTACCTAAAAAAGAGATTGAAAAGCCAATTATAAACTTGACCAATCCGTCAAAAGGGGTAGTAGAAAAAAGGGTCCCTGAACAGGCTCCCATTCGCACCTCTCCTTTACAAAAAAAAGGACAAGAAGATTTAACAAAAAAACTACTCCGTGAACTTTCTAAAGAAAGTGCCGAAATAAGATTGTCATTAAACTCCATTCATGTATCACATCAAATAGAAACAGAGACACTATTAATTTATGTAAATCCTACGGATACGGCTGCTCTTTCTTGTCTATCTAACGAAAAGACACATCGGCTTCTTATAGATATTATGAATCGTCTTCAATATCCAACAAAGAACATACAGGTCGTCCAACAAGAACTTAAACAGAACTTATCCCAGACACAAACTCAACAAAGGGGAAATTTTAAAGACCTTGTATCCCCCGAAGTTGCTGAGGAATTAAGAAAAATCCCTCAAATTCAATCTTTGTTAAAACAATTTAGAGGTAGAATTGTAAAAGTTGTTGCCAATGAGGAAGAAGTTGAAAAAGAAAGCACTTCGGAAGAAAAAACAGAGGCAGGAGAAAAGACAGATTATCTCGAAGAGGAAAACGATTGATAGACTTCAAAAATTCCCGAATTATGTTATAATTTCAAAATTCTTAGGGAAAAAATATGTTTACTTATGAAACACGAATTACAAAAATGTTGGGGATTACATATCCCATCCTTATGGGTGGATTGCAATGGTTAGCAAAGGCAGAGATGGTATCGGCTGTATCCAATGCTGGCGGTTTAGGATTTATCACAGCAGTATCATGCTCCAGTGGAGAGGAATTGCGGGAAGAAATTCGTAAAACACGGAGCATGACGGATAAACCGTTTGGTGTCAATATCTCTATGCTTCCTGTAATTATGCCCAGTGATATGACTGAAACTTTCATAGATGTCGTTTGTGAAGAAGGAATTTCTGTCGTTGAAACCGCAGGAAGGAATCCAGAACCTTATCTTCCTAAATTGAAATCCGCAGGGATAAAAGTTATTCATAAAGTTCCTGCTGTTCGCTATGCCCAGAAAGCGGAACGAGTCGGCGTGGATGCAGTTACTATCGTCGGTTTTGAGTGTGGAGGGCATCCCGGAATAGACGATGTCTCCACTCTAATTGCACTGCCTAAAACCGCCGAAACAGTGTCTATCCCGGTAATAGCCGCAGGTGGTTTTTGTGATGGGAAAGGGTTAGTTGCTGCTTTATGTTTAGGGGCAGACGCTATACTCATGGGCACTCGCTTTATGGCTTCTAAAGAGTCTCCTATTCATGAAAATTTTAAACGCTGGCTCATACAGGCACAAGAAACCGATACCATTGTAGTAGAACGCTCTATCCGCAATCCTGCAAGAATTATGAAAAATGAAGCCGCTCTAACCGTAGCCAGCATGGAACAACAAGGGGCTACACTTGAAGAACTATTACCGATTATCTCCGGTAAAATAGGTAAAGATGCCTATCTCAGTGGGGATACTCATAGCGGCTGTATTGCTTGTGGGCAGGTCGTCGGTAGAATTTATGAGATAAAAAGCATTTCGGAAATTATAAATGATATTATGTCACAAGCAGAACAAACTATGGAAAAACTGAACAAAATTGCAAGAAAAACTTTCGAGGAAACTCATTAGAATCTACTTATTTCTATTATATGGAACCCTTGCCAACAAATACAGAACCTTTACCAGAATCTTTTCTATCTGAACCAAAACGGACAAGTTCAGGTTGGAAGGTTTATTTCCGACTCATTCGCTATGCTCTGGTCTATAAATCTCGTCTCATTGTAGCCATCATATTATCCCTCATTATTGCATTCTCATTTGGAACCATGATTGTAAGTCTGGGAACAGCAGTAAAAATTACATTGTATCAATCACCCGATTCTCAAAATACAGTCATGCTTAGTTCCGAAAAAGACCCTGCCCTCGGATATGCTAAGGAAATTCAAAAATGGGATTCGAACATTCATAAATGGTTGGGTAAACCTCCCGCAGAATGGGATAAATCGTTTTTACAACTTGTAGAAAAAATGCGGAAGTACAAATTATTTGCTCTGTCTATTGCTATTGTTATTGTTATCACGCTTACTTTTATTAGTGGTCTTGCTCGATTTTTTCAAGAATATCTTGCGGGTTCTGTAGGTGCATTCGTTTCCGTTGACCTATCTCAAAAAATGTATCAGAACATCATGACCCAATCGTTAGGCTTTTTTGAGTTTCATTCTTCGGGCGATGTTGTATCTCGATTTAGCAATGATATTTTTATGGTCAATCGAGGACTATCCAATGCTTTTATCAAGGTGCTACGCGAACCCTTTAAGGCATTAATCTTCCTTGCCGTTGCTGTCAGTGTTGACCCATGGCTAACACTTGTTGGTGTTTGCGTATTGCCACCCTTAGGTTATGCCCTCATCCAATTAGGGCTATATGTCCGTAAAAGTGTTCGCCGTTCCCTCATGAAAGTTGCAGATATTGCCTCATTAATCAACGAAACCACGCGAGGGATTATCATTGTAAAAGGCTTCCAGATGGAAGAATTTTTGAAACAACGCTTTAACTTTGAGGCATCTAAATTACGAAAATTCTTAAGGAAAATGGTCAAAGCAGATTCCGCAACAGAACCCATCACGGAATTTATACTTGTGGTGGGTTTCTCTGGTTTTATCCTATTTAGTGGGTATCGAGTCATTGCTCACCGTCTTGATATGGGTGACCTATTACAGGTTTACCTTGCCTTGGCCATGATACTTGACCCCATTCGTAAGTTATCCACCGTAAATAATTTAATTCAGACCAGCGTCGCAAGTGCTGAACGCATCTTTGAATATTTAGACCTCAAACCGGACATTCAAGATACCCCCCACGCCATGCCATTAAAACCACTTTCCCACGCCATACGATTTGAAAATGTTTCCTTTTCATACGATGGCAAAAAAACTGTCCTCGATAACATAAGTTTTTTCATCAGGCATGGGGAAAAAATCGCACTGGTTGGTCCCAGTGGTGCAGGAAAAACAACAGTTGTAAAACTTATTCCTCGCTTTTATGATGCGAGTGGAGGGGCTATATACTTTGATGATACGGACATCCGAAATGTAACATTGGAAAGTCTACGACGACAGATTGCTATAGTTACACAGGAAACTATCCTCTTTTCGGGTTCTATTCGCGACAACCTGACTGGAGGAAATACAAATATTACTGATGAACAAATTCGAGAAGCCTTAACAATGGCACACGCTGAGGCGTTCGTCCAACAAATGCCCCACGGATTAGACAGCAACCTGGGAGAATTTGGACAACTCCTCTCCGGCGGACAAAGACAACGACTCGCTTTAGCACGAGCCATCCTTAAAAATCCAGAGGTGTTACTGTTAGATGAAGCCACTTCCAATCTCGACTCGGAAAGTGAAAAATATATTCAGGAAGCCTTAACAACCTTCTTAAAAGGACGGACCAGCGTCATTATCGCTCATCGTCTCTCTACCATCATGAACGCCGACCGCATTTTAGTATTAGACCATGGAAAAATCATTGAAGAAGGCTCACACAAACAGCTATTAGAACGCCAGGGATTTTATTATCAACTATACCAACACCAATTCCTCATTCAAAATCATGAGACAAACTAAATATAAATGGAATAAGATTTACTTACAGTTTCTCTTTCTACTTTTACTGTTTCCACTTCTTTTTTCTTGCAGCCCAAAAAATGCAGGAAACGAACAGCCTGTTCAGGAAGAAAATAAACCTGTTGAAACAATTAAACCCCAAACTCTTTCTGAAACACCTGCACCAGAAAAAAAATCTCCAAGCCCATGGGTTACCGGTAAAATATTCATTATAGATAGCACAGGGAAACCCCTTGAAAACATGGCAGGTGTCGCGACAGAGAAACCAAACGCCTTTGATGAACCTATTGCCCGGGGCAATTTGAGCGGTCCCGAAGGAATAAGTACCATCCAAATTCCAAAGAACAAAGCCGTGTTCATTCGTGCATGGGACCCCATCCTACACTATTTTCCCAACAACTACTTTGAAATTGCTCCAACTGATGCCGATTACCTTGAAGACATGCAGGTAGTTATGCTGGAAGCCAGTTCCATTGAGTTACGATTACTTGATAAAGATAGTCAACCCATTTCAAACAAGAGTGTAGGATTAATGATGTTTCACCCTAAATTAGGTCCCTGGTGGCCCTGCGATTCACTTACCGACGAAGCAGGAAATACTCAATTCACTCCGCTTCCCGCGGGAATGTATAACCTGCGGATAAGAACCGAAAACGGAATGATATTAGAAATTAAAGAAGTAAAAATCCCCCCCCATTCCTCCATTAATTTAGGTATTGTTAAACCCAGTTAATATTCTTAATTGACAAAAATTAAGAATTAAATTCTGTCTTTTCGTTGATTTAAGACTTTTCGGATACGACGAGCAAGGTCGCGAGCAACGATAGGTTTCATTACTATATCCTCAATACCTAATCGTGATAGTTCTTCCGTTGAAAGTTCGCCACTAAAACCTGTGAACAAAACCACAGGAACATTAGGACGAAGTTCTTTAACCCAGCGAGCCAGGACCTCGCCAGACATTTTGGGCATAGCCTGGTCTGTAACGACAAGGTCAAATCGGTCAGGATGTTGTGTAAAAAGGGCTAATGCTGTTAGAGGGTTTTGGCACACTTCCACCTTATACCCCCACTGCGTTAGTACGCGTTTTCCTAACTTGCAGACAGATTCTTCGTCATCAACAAATAGAATCCTTTCCTGTCCTTCCAGAGGCTCTTCCTCTTGTCGTTTCTCAGATACAATAGGGTTATCAATCCTCGGGAAATAGGTATAAAAGGTAGAACCCATAGAAGGCTTACTTTCTACAACAATTGCGCCACCATGAGAGGTAACAATTCCGTGGACAACTGCCAACCCCATACCTGTTCCCTCGCTGGGTTTTTTCGTAGTGAAAAATGGGTCAAAAATCCGTTCTAAAATATGTGGTTCCATTCCATAGCCTGTGTCGCAAACGGTCAATTTTACATAGGCGCCGGGTTTAAGTTTGGGATGGATTTGTGAGGCATTATCGTCCAGAGTAACATCACGAACATCCACTTCTAATTTGCCTCCCTTAGGCATGGCTTGGATAGCATTGGTGCAGTAGTTCATAACAACTTGATGTATCTGTGCTGGATTGCCCATAATTGCACCCGAATGGACATCTATGTTATCAATAATTTCTATTGTAGGTGGGGCAGTTACTTTCAAAAGTTTCAGTGCTTCACGAGCAACCACATGTAAATACAAAGGGGTATTTTCCTCGCCTGTTTGTCGGCTGAAGGTCAAAATCTGTTTTACAAGGTCTTTCGCACGATGTGCCGCCTGCAACACTTCTTTCAAGTCTTCATGTATGGCTGATTTTTTCGGCACTTCGTTTAATGCCATATCCGTTAAACCAATAATCACAGCCAGCAGATTATTAAAATCATGAGCAATTCCTCCTGCCAATACGCCTAAACTTTCCAGCCGCTGTGAATGTTGAACCTGTTGTTCTGCTCGTCTTCTTGCTTCTTCTTCTTCCTTCCGCACGGTTATATCTTTTATTGAACCCAATATGCGATAGGCTTCCCCTGTAGCATCCGGCAAAACCACGCCCTGGTCTTCTACATAACGATACTCACCACTCCTATGTCTTAACCGATACTCAATCCGAAATTTCCCTACCTCCTCTTTTGCAATTTCAATATGTGCCGTTACTCGGGCTGAATCTTCTGGATGAATATGGTCAATCCATCTTTGTAAATTAATCATCTCCAGTTCGTGGAGCAGATAGCCTGTTACCTGCGTTACCGCACCTCCCCATTTAATTTTTCCTGTCTGAAGGTTACAATCATAAATCATCATCCCCGTCTGGGCTGCCAGAATCCGATATCTCGAAGCACTTTCAGAAAGTCGTTCCGAGATAAGACCTTGTGTGTCTCCAAGAGGCTGACCAATAGTAATGATACAAGAGTGGCTGTCTGTATCGAATGCCCGTGCTTGAACATATACAGGGATTTGCCTGCCATCTTTGGCTAAAATGACTGTCTCAAAAGATACTTGCTGGTGCTGAGTAATACTTTCAATTCTACCTTCTATTCCTCTGGCACGATTTGGAGGAATAATATCACGCAATCGAAGTTGTAAAAAATCTTCTCGACTATAACCTGTTATCTCATATACAATCGAATTAGCATCAAGAAAACGACTATCTTCAATATTTTCATTAAGTTCAAAGATTAATATCGGGTTTGTACAATTATCCAATAAAAAACGATTCAGAGAATCATATATGAACAAAGCACGCGACCGCTCTTCTGCCAATCCCATCAGCCTACGATTGGCTTCCCAGAGCCCCATTTCTGCCTGTCTCATACGCAATAAGACACGGATACGCGTTATAATTTCAGGTGTATCACATGGAAAAATAAGGAAATCGTCTATGCCTGCAACTAACCATTCCCAACGGCGCTCTGTTGAGGTTTCATAGTCCACTATAAGTAGAATAGGTGTTTTTGAAGTTTCAAGAGAAGTTTTCCAATGCCTGCATAGCGTTAAACAATCATCATCTCCCAGAGCACCATCAATAATCAGGCAGTCAGGCACAAAAACCTTGACATAGTCCATTGTATCCTTTATAGAATGGACACAGTCTATATGGCATTCGGGAAGATGCTCTAATATTGTGGGATACAATGATTGATGAGACCCCTGTAACGGTTGGACAAACAAAACACGATATAATTTCGTGGAGAAAGGGACACTCCCTTTATTTATAGGTGTACCCTCAACCCTGTCATTTAATTCTGCTGTGTCCCTTTCTGGCGGAACAGTTTGCTCTTTTTTTGCTATTGACTTTTTTCCCATGATTCTTCGTAGTTAAAATGAAAATTATGGTAATCTATTTATATATTATATTAAAGGAAAACCTTTTGAGAAAAAAAATAGTTCAAATTGTAAAATATATTATTGTCGGTTTTATCCTTTGTTTTTGTATTTTACTTTTACTCATTTTGGGAATTTGGACAACACTTCAAATTAAAGGCTCTATATCTTTCACACCCACTTCGAATATATCTATAACATTGAAAGGATTATCTTTTTATCCAGATATTTCTCTTAAAAAAATCTATATCCAACTCCCCAATTATAACACGGCATTAGAACTTAATAATTTTCAGGTAAAGTTTTTTACATGGAAATTACAAAACTACCATTTGAATATTGAAGAATGTAAAATCAATATTAATTCAAAACATAAAGGTAAAGAAAAAGATACTAAGCCTACAACAACTCTCTCTTATAACAAAGAAAAAAAAGATTATAATACTTATTTTAAATACCTACCCCAGAAATTGGTTATAAAAAAACTTATCTTTTCAGATTCAATTTCAGGAAAAAGTCTGTCCTTAACAGGGGCACAACTAACAACTGATAAAGAGAAAAAATGTCTTTTTCTTAATGCCCCCAATACAAGATTAGAAATCTTTTATAGACAACAGACTAAAGAGATTCCCGGCGTTATTAATATTACATGCCAATCACTACAAGAATTATATGAAATAGATACTCTCATTCAATTTGCACCTCATATCCTTATCTCGGGAAAACTTAATGTTAATAAATCTATTCAAAAAATTAGTTTAGACAATATCTGTTTATACTCAGATGAACTTGCAGCAAACTATATATCCGAAGGGGCTTATTCCTTTTTATCGTTTCCCATCCATTGGAAAGAGATAGAAATGAAAAACATTACAGGGAGTTTCCACTATCAAAGGATGCTATGGACTCCTGAAACTATTAATGGAGATATATCTGTCCATTCTTTAACTGTGGGAGAAAAAGGCAAAACATGGCTAGATTTTACTTCTACGCTACATATCCATTCTGATTTTTTGGATAATGAGCAAAGCACTGTTATAACACTAAACACAGATGAAGAACCTAAATGGAAAATAATGTGGAAATATACACCTGCAAATCAAAACACAGAATTAAAACTTGTCTCTGAAAGCCCACTTCATATCTCTCTAATCCAGAAAACCTCACCTTATTTATATGACACATTCATGCTGAGTCAAATTGCACCATTCTCAGTTGAATATTCCTTTTTGTTAAATGGGGTATTTCCCAATATGGAAGGAGAAGTTCAGGGAAAGTGTGTTTCTCCAAAATTTGAAACCATCACACTAAATAGTAAATTTCATATTGCTCCAGATATTAATAATAAAACTAAACTAAACTGGAATGGGGATGTGAATTATTTGTCTCATCCTATTCATTTTTCAACAGAATTTATACCTTTGGGTTTATATAAAGTAAAGATAAACACTGAGAAGTTTCCTATAAAATACTTTGAGACTTGGGCACCTTCCTTTCTTAAAAATACCTTCGTAAATTCAGTCGGAGACTGCAATATAGACATGCAGGGCACATCACTAAACGAAACTCAATTGCTATTTGCTGGCAAGTTATTCCCCGAAAATGAAGATATTGAATTCCCACCCATTTCTCCATCAGAATTTAATTTTCAAGGAACAATTAAAAATTTACAAATGGTTTCCGGAACCCTCCAATTTGCCTCTGAAAATTCTATGGACTTTGAATTACAACCCTGCAATCTATCTTTGTCTCCGTTGTCTCTGGAAGGAAAGATAAAAACAAAAATATATCTTTCCACCATTTCTTCTGATTTTTTACCTTTTTATCTTCCAGGAAAGATAGATTTTACAGGTAACCTTAATTGGGATGGAAAACAAAAAATCCAGATTCAAGGAGCAAGCACAGGCGAAGGGATAGGAATAGCAGGATATACGCTACCTGAAGGAATAAATTTGTGTGTTAACGGAAATGCAATTATTGATTTTTCAAAATATAAAGTCGAAATTGAACAATTGCAAACCGGTATTCAGAATTGCTCTCTGGGTAATATCCAGAAATGTAGTTTTGAGTTTCCATCAAACGATAAGAAGTTTCTATTAAATATCGAAAATGCGTCTATCACGGGGAATCTGGCTAATTTGCATAACATAGGAATCGGTTCAGAAAGCAACGGAACTTTTTCACTGGTAGTAGATAAATTTGAATATAGCGACCATAGGTTAAATAGTGGGAGTATTAAGTGGGACTTTGATATTCAGAAGTTAAATCTTCCTACATGGCAAATACAGATAGAAAATTTTCTTTCAGAAGGTTATGAACAAAATATAGCGGAAACAACATTTCCTATTCACATAAACGCAGATAATATTATTTTCAACAAAATCCCCTTACAACAGATAGAAAGCAATTTTTATCTCAGTTTATTCCCCTTTGGAATGAAATTAGAAAACATCTCTGGAAATTTGTGGAAAGGTAATTTCAACTTTGAAGGAAACATACAGAAGAAAGACAATTTACTCTTAGGCAATATTACAGGTTCGTTTAATGAATTGGATTTATCCCAATTTACAGAAGAAATTAAACCGCCCTGGATACAAATTTCAGGAATAGCCGATGGTTCGTTTGACTTTGATGTAAACCTCATGACCGGTCAAATGATAGATGGTGATTTTAATCTGGCATGCCCCAAGGGGTTGACTATTAATCGAGATGTGCTCCTTCGGCTGATACTATATCTACAAAATGTCAGCATTGTAGAAAAACAACTGGAAAAATTATTAGGGAAGGAAGACCCCAAACCTTTTACTAATGGTGAACTGACTATCGGATTCGAGAACAATCAAGCAACGGTTTCTTTGCTCTTAACAACTCCAAACATAAATCTTGCACCTATCTTCTATATCAATGCTGACTGGAAATCTCTCTGGTCTTTGATAACAACCCCTTCTAATGTTCAAATAGAAATTAAGTAAAAAAGGAGAAAAGTAAATTTTTATTTGCTATAATTTGTATAATGAAATAAAATTATAATTAGTTTCGTCTAAATATATGACAACGAAAACTAAAAGGAGAGAATATGAGAAAAATGGTGCTTTTGGTTTTTGCGTTAGGCGCAGTTTTAAGTATTAACTGTGTTTTACAAACCAAACATACTATTGAGGCACATATTACATTGGATATTCGTAATGTGCAGGAACAAGCAGGTACTCTCCTGGATTATGTGGAGAAAAAGACAGATGAACTTCCTGTAAAGGCAAACGAAAGTCTCCCAGAAAAAACAAGCAGCGTAAGTTCAGGTTTTCAAATATTTACACCCGCTTATGCAGAGAATTTACTCACAATCTCTCCATTAGCGAAAGAAATTGCTGACCGTATGCGCGAACGATTTGAGGATATTGAGAACTTAAAAAATCAGGGATGTGTTGCCGAAAATAATCGAGGCTACCTTGAACTTAAAGAATGTGATGCCCTTAAAGAAGCGGAACGCAAAAATGAGATACAAAGATTACTTTCAGATGAGAATAAGGACCGCAAAGCCTTATATAAGGAAATCGCTAATCTGAACAAGAACATCCCCGCTATGTCCATATCAAAAGTAGAATCTATCTATGCTCTGGAGCGGATACAAAGAGCAAAAACAGGGCAAATAATTCAAATCCCAGAAGACAATGAGGACTTTCAAAAAGTTAAGAATAGTGCACTTGGACAAAAATTAGGTGAAAAATGCACCCCTGGCGCTTGGATTACCGTCCCCTAAACCCCCTTTTCTTCATTTTCTTTCCCTACTAAACTAATTCATCAAAGAATAACGCTTGAATTTTATCCCAACGCGAAAGAAATTTAAGCCACTCATCCGGTGGCACCTGCTTAATTACTTGATTATTGGCGTCTAACACCTGTATAACAATTCGATTCGTTTCCTCGTCCACTATTAGACGGGTACTGGTCATAGGAAGTTCCAAATCCTTTACTGTATCTCCACTTCCTACGAGGGTTTCCTCTGGCATCTGCGCCTTATCCTTAAAATTGGCTCCCTTGATTTCCGCCTCGCCAGGAACATCTTGTGCTTTTGTTCCCAAACCTTGTAAGGAAGGGCGAGGCGGAGTAGGCAACGAAGCATTCCCTCGTTGAACCTCTGGAAGAGCCGCAATATTTCTAAAATCAATTTGCGACATACCCATTATGACTCCGCCTCCTTTTACCTTATCTTAAAAGTGTTAGTGCTGTCTGTGGAACAACATTTGCTTGTGCCAGCACAGAAGTTCCTGCATTTACCAGAATTTGATTACGGGTAAATTTAATAGTCTCCTGTGCAATATCTGCATCACGAATAGCGCTCTCGGCAGAGGATGCATTCTCTTCCTGAATCGCAAGAGTATTAACTGTAAACTCAAGCCGATTCTGGTAAGCACCCAATTTACTCCTCAAAGTGTTGACACTCTTTAAAGCGGCATCTATTTTGCCAATGGCTGCAACAGCAGAATCAGCAAAAGCAAGAGTAATCCCACTAACACCTAAAACGCTTCCATTTGCAGCGTCAATGTTTAACTCCAATGTTTGATTCTGCTTCGGGCCTGCCTGTAGTATAACACTGTTCGTTGCGCTCAATATCCGTATGCCGTTAAACTCTGTATCATTGGCTATTTTATCTATCTGTGCCAATAATTGTTGAGTTTCTGTATTTAAAGCAGTACGGTTATCACTACTCAAAGTTCCATTGGACGCTTGAACAGCAAGTTCACGGATTCTTTGCAAAATATTGGTAGTTTCACTCAAAGCACCTTCAGCCGTTTGCACCAGGCTCACGCCATCCTGCACATTCCGTTGGGCTACATCTGTACCCCGAACTTGCGACCGAAAACCTTCAGCAATGGCAAGTCCTGCTGCATCATCTGCTGCACGGTTTATCCGAAGACCGCTGCTTAGTCTTTCAAGACTCTTATTTAAGTCCAGCGTAGAACGCCTCAGCACTCGCGAAGCGTTCAACGCTGGAATATTTGTATTAATCTTTAGTCCCATAATTCTTACCTCCTTGAATGTCTCTTACTTTATTAGAACTCCTTTTCTTTTTCTTACTGTCCACTTACCTCAGGCAATCACGCCTTTTGCCTGAACAAAGCCAGTTCTAATAAGTTTTACACTTGGGGGCAGTTCTAAACCCTGCCCCCAGAGTAATTCTTATCTTAATAATTGAAGTGCTGTCTGCGGAACAACATTTGCTTGTGCCAATATAGATGTTCCTGCATTCACTAATATCTGGTTTCGGGTAAACCGAATCGTTACTTGTGCAATATCTGCATCACGAATAGCACTCTCAGCAGAAGATGCATTTTCCTGCTGGATGCCCAGCGTATTCATGGTGAACTCTAAACGATTTTGATATGCACCTAAATTTGCACGCACGGTGTTTACTGTTTTTAGTGCCGTATCAATTACGCTAATTGCAGATGCAGCCAATGTCATAGAAACAACACTCAAATTGCTAACGCCTAACGCTGCCGCGGTTGCAGATGCCATACTCAGAGCCAGAGTCTGACCAGAGTAGATACCCGCTTGTATTACAATGGCACTTGTAGTATTCAAAACGGCAACGCCATTGAATTCGGTATCTTTAGCAATAGATGTAATCTGTTCTGCTAACTGGTTGATTTCACTCTGAATGGCTAAACGATTATCACCACTTTGAGTGCCATTTGCGGCTTGAACAGCCAATTCACGCATGCGTTGCAATATATTCGTGGTTTCACTTAAAGCACCTTCTGCAGTCTGAACAAGACTTATCCCGTCCTGAACATTCCGCTGTGCTACACCCGTTCCTAACACTTGCGAACGGAAACCTTCAGCAATTGCCAGTCCTGCGGCATCATCTGCTGCACGGTTGATTCTCAATCCACTGGACAATTGCTCTAATGTTTTGTTTAAATCCAGCGTGCTACGCCGTAATACACGCGAAGCATTTAACGCTGAAATATTTGTGTTAATTCGAAGTCCCATAATTTTCTTCCTCCTTGCATCTCTTGTTCATAGGCTTTCCTTGCCCATAATTGATTCATAAATTATCCTATTAACTATTCAATTGTCGTTTTATCTTAGCAATTGCAACGCTGTCTGCGGAACAACATTTGCTTGTGCCAATACAGATGTTCCTGCATTTACTAAGATTTGGTTCCTCGTAAACCGAATGGTTACTTGTGCAATATCTGCATCTCGAATGGCACTCTCAGCAGACGACGCATTTTCCTGCTGAATAGCCAATGTATTCATAGTAAACTCCATCCGGTTCTGATAGGCACCTAAAGTAGCACGCAAAGTATTGACAGTCTTTAAGGCATTATCAACTGTTGTGATGGCTGCGGCTGCAAGAGCCTGACTAGATACTGCCAACGAATTTACACTCAATATCGCCGCAGTAGCACCACTAATGGCTATAGTTAGTGTTTGTCCCTGTAAATATCCAGCTTGAATTACAACTGATTGAAGTCCTGTAAGGACTTTTATATCATTAAACGATGTATCAGTCGCAATCTTATCAATCTGGCTAACAAGTTGGTCTACTTCTGCCTGAATTGCCTTACGATTGTCCTCACTTTGTGTCCCGTTTGCAGATTGGACAGCTAGTTCACGAATCCGTTGCAGAATGTTCGTGGTTTCGCTCAATGCACCTTCTGCTGTCTGAACAAGACTTACGCCATCCTGAACATTCCTCTGAGCAACTGACGCACCCGTTGATTGTGAACGGAAACCTTCAGCAATTGCCAGTCCTGCGGCATCATCTGCTGCACGATTGATTCTCAATCCACTGGACAATTGCTCTAATGTTTTGTTTAAATCCAGCGTGCTACGCCGTAATACACGCGAAGCGTTCAACGCTGAAATATTTGTGTTAATTCGAAGTCCCATAGTTCTATCCTCCTTGAGTTCCCTGTTTTGAGGCTTTCCTTGCCCATAACTGGTTCATAATTATCCCTTTAATATTCAATTGTCGTTTTATCTTAGCAATTGCAACGCCGTTTGTGGAACAACATTTGCTTGCGCCAATACAGATGTCCCAGCATTTACCAAAATCTGATTTCGGGTAAATTTAATGGTCTCTTGAGCAATATCCGCATCGCGAATTGCACTTTCTGCAGACGATGAATTTTCTTCTTGAATTGCTAATGTATTAATCGTAAATTCAAGACGATTCTGATAAGCACCCAGACTAGCGCGTAGTGTATTTACACTTTTCAGAGCATTATCCACTAAAGACAGGGCAGATACTGCACCATCCGCCGTAGACACATTTACAGAGTTCACAGATAGGTCATTTGTTTTTGCACCCGAGACAGTAATTGCTAATGTCTGCCCACTGAAAGCACCTACTTGCAAAGTAACTGTCTGCGTTATGCTCAACACATATATACCGTTAAATTCTGTCTGTTGAGCAATCTTGTCAACCTGTTGTAATAACTGTTGAACTTCAGTGTTAATTGCTTCACGATTTGTGGTGCTCTGTGTTCCATTTGCCGCCTGAACTGCCAATTCACGCACCCGTTGTAAAATGTTTGTGGTCTCGCTCAATGCACCTTCAGCCGTCTGCACCAGACTAATACCATCTTGGGCATTTCGCTGCGCTACACCTGAACCACGAACAATCGAACGAAACGATTCAGCAATTGCAAGACCAGCCGCATCATCTGCTGCCCGATTGATTCTTAGCCCGCTTGAAAGCCGTTCCAGGGTCTTATTCAAATCAAGCGTAGAACGCCTTAGAACCCGAGACGCATTCAACGAGGCTATGTTTGTGTTAATTCGAAGTCCCATAATAAGTTCCTCCATGAGTTAACTTTTGTTTGCATCCTTGCTTCATTATCGCCTTGATTGTCCCTTAATCAAAGCAATTTCACTCTTTTCATGCTTCAGTTATATGTCGCGTCCCTACGACTTACCAAAGCACTTCACATATTCAATTGTATAAACTTTTTTGTTCCGAATAGCCTTTAAGTTATTTACACCTCCTTTCAATGCCTTTCGGACACCTTTTCTTACTTCAGCGTATTCAATTTTCTATTACCGCTTTACATCTATTTTATCGGCAAGTTTAACTAAAACTTTAGCAAAATTTTTTAATTTTTTCCCAAATTCCAAATAAATTCAAATAATTAAAGAAAAATTCAATAAAATCAATAATTTTTTAAGAAAAAAAGACTCTAAATCATAAATTTATGTTCTACTAAGAAACAATTATTGAAATATTTATATTGAAGATTTAATTTATGAGTAGGTATTGATAATTATTTTTCCGGGCATAGACAATGTTGCCTCTTATTTTTTTTAATGGACAACGGTAATAATTTGACACAATAAAATCATATATTTCAAATATTTTTTTAATTTAAAATTCTATGTTTATGCAAAAATATTTTTTTATGGCATAATTATAGTATATTTTTATCATATTTAATAATAATTGATTATAAATAATTAAGCAAATATAATAATAAATATAAATATAAACATAATGAGCACATTTAACAAATCCTTTAATTCTTTTTATTCTTATTTGTTTGTTTAATGGCCGTATTGTTTTGTTATATGCTTCTTGTTTCTTTTTATGCTGTGGTGTTTTTGGTGGAGTAATAGTAATAGACGATATTGAGGAGTTGCAAAAAATAGGACATAGTTTTGAATATCTATTAGATGGTGTGTATGAACTAAGTGGAGATATAGATGCAAGCGATACATTGAATTGGAACAGAGGGGCAGGATTAAACCAATAGGGACGAGTAGTAATCCGTTCATGGGCAAAATTGATGGTAAGGGATATAAGATAATGGATTTATATATTAACCTCCCGAATGAAGATTTTATAGGCTTATTTAGTCATGTTGCTTCAGGTGGAGATATAATAAAAGTAACAATAGAAGCGTGTCAGATTACTGGTAAGGATTATGTAGGTGGCTTAATAAGCTGGAATGAGGGAGGAACAATTTTAAATAGTTCTATAACAGGTTTAGTTGAAGGCAGAGATTATATTGGTGGCTTAACAGGATGGAATGCTTCTGACGGTTCAATATCTGTCAGTTCAAGCATGGGCTTAATTAAGGGTGAAAATTCTGTCGGAGGTTTAGTTGGATTAAATGATGAAAGCACAGTATCAGACAGTTTTAGCACAGGCATAGTAAATGGGTATAGTGCTTCGGTTGGCGGTTTGATTGGGTATGGTTCCTCTGGTAGTTTATTTAACTGTTATAGCATGGGTCTAGTGGAGGGAACTGCCCATGTTGGTGGTCTGATAGGAATCGGCGGAGGCACAGTAAATAATAGTTATTGGGACATACAGACATCAGGTCAATCTACCTCCCAGATAGAAGCAATCAACAATGTAAATAGCAATGTAGTAGGTGATTATACAGTAGAGTATTCCGTTACTGACAGTGATGGCAATACAAGTAGTCTAGTAACACGGCTGGTGTATGTTAAAGATACTACTTCTCCAAACATCACTCTGAATGGCGACAATCCGATGGCTGTGGAATGTGGTTCCGTATTTGTTGACCCGAATGCAGAAGCAATAGATACATGTGATAGTGAAGTAAGTGTATGTGATGAGATAAACACTAACAACAAGTTTTTTATATGTCCTATGATGCCTATATCCTCATCTGTCTATCCGGAGAAAAACTAATAATTACATATTAATTAGTTTTTAATTGACAATAAGGTTTAGTCATACAAATCAAGGATGGTCATGCCCGTAATGAGAGGCTATGTGAATTATAATACCACCAATATTGACAGGGAATAGGTTATTTTTGTCAAATCCCGCTACTGTTTGTGGCACATGTTTCAGAAACTCCACATGTCCATCCATATACAGCACATTACATCCACCAGGGACATGGTTAAAGTGGCTGGTCTCATCATCAGAGATTTCATCCCATATAACAGGCAGAACGGACTGCGCCATGTTTGCATTGCCCGGATTGTTTATATCTGTGATGAGAAACCGTTCAATCCCTTCACGGAAACGGTATGCCTGCTTGATATCTGCAAAAATAGAAGGCATGGTAAGAAGTGGAAATACCCAATCTTCGTCAGCATACTGTTTGCACTGCTGAGTGGTATTTGATGGATTCGTTATACTACTTACTAAATCTTCCAGGGCTAACTTAAAAAAACCAACATCGTTCTCTGTCTGGAACCAACTTGGATGAATTGCCCATCCAAAGTATACATACGGGTGTTCATATACCTCACATGGTTCAACAATTCCGTTATTATGGACTGAAACACCATTGAGCAATATATGCCCCTCTTCTAAGGCTTCCTGATAAGTTGTTGCAGGATTTTTCCCTTCATCCCACAATTCCAGAGCAGGTCCCGCAAACGGTGAACTGGGACATACCAGCACTTGATAATCGTTCAAATACTCAGGATATAAGACCTCAATATCCATCATAGTTGCAAGCCCTATTGTAGGTGTGCCATCGCAATTTGTGGACTTGATAGGTGGAAATCGTTCCCCTTTTGCCTCGTTTGCATACATCTTCAAAGCCAATCCTATTTGTTTTAGATTGTTTGCACACGAAGAACGGCGTGCCGCTTCACGGGCTCGTGCCAGTGCCGGGAGTAATATTGCAGCAAGTATGGCTATAATTGCAATCACTACAAGTAATTCTATAAGTGTGAAACCATGCTTTTTCATAGATTAATCCTTTCTAAATTAAATAATAATATAAATAATAAGAAAAAACAAGCATTTTGAGAGAAAAGTCTTAGATAAATGCTAAATATTATAGAATGTCTAATTAAACAGTTACAGGAGGGGCACGAGATAAGAAAAGAGGGTAATGTTTAATAGGAAGGAAATATTTAATCGGAGCATAACCACTATGAATGAACAGCACAAGAGACAAATGCAATATCAAGATAGCAATAGCAGTTATTTGTAGAATAAACCAGCATATAGGACAGGATTCTTCAGGAAAAACGATTGTAGGGATTTTATGGTCAAAGGTCAAATGGTGATGATGAAGAAAAGAAGAAAATAAAGACAGACATAGCACTATCAGGAATAATGCTATGGATACTTTCAGGGTTTGTGTCTGTTTATTTAAGTTGAGATTTTTCATTTTATTCGTATTACATTGTATTACCCATTATAACAAAAAATATGAACTATATCAATAAATATACACAACTCTCTGAAAGTTTAGAATATTGGTGCAATAAGTGAAACAATATGCTTAAATGTAACATAAATAGCAGGGTTTATTTGCAAATGGCAGTATGATAGTATTAGAGAATCATTCAGAAAGGAAGTATTATGAATAGGCGATTACAAAAATTTTGTTTCATGTTTTGGCTGTTCAGTTTCGTTCTTTGTTCTAGTGCTATAACTGTTATTGCAGAAGACCTGCCCCAGAAGGAGTTGTGGCTTCAAAAGTTCCAATTTGTCCCTGTTGAATCGGGTGAAGCAGTCCCCAAAAACATATCAGCCGTTTCAGAAATTTATTTTTCGGTTAAAGTAGATTTGCCTGTCAGGCAGTTGGTCCGAATTTCTGTTCCTTTTCCTTATGGATTTATGAAACCGACAGGTAAGGTATATTTAAATTCACAGGGGACAGAAATTTTAGCAGATTGTCGAGTGCTTACTACTTACGGAGGTAGTGAAAAGTATATCCGTAGAGCCATGCTTTCTTATGTAGATGAATTTAAGGGGTCTGAGAAGCAATACACAGTTGTTCGAAAGGAGTATGAAGAGTCTCCACAGAAAAGTGATGGGCAACCGCTACAAATCGGTGGAAATACATTTAACTTTGATGGGTCGAAAATAATTGTTGAAAAGGATGGAACAGATAAACTTATTTTTTCAATGCTTTCTCCACAGTCAAACACATCGGCACAGGAAACAAAGGAGGAAATTATTGAACGGGGTGAGCACTATTTGTGGGTTCGATGGTTACAGTGGGATGAACAGTTTCCTAAAATTGTAGAATTGCGTGCAAGTTCGACGGGGCAATTTGCTATTCGTGTGCTTCTTCAACGATGGGCAAAGGAGGATGGCTATGCACCCGAATTTGGGATAGAAATAGAAGGTGATGGGAGTCTGTCAAAGACAATAGAAGGAAGTATTACTCAGGTTGAAAATACATGGACATACGACTTGAATACAGGCAAGGAAATCTCGTTTTTGGCAGACAATCATAAAATTTGTTTTCCAGATGCAGCAGCATGGCGCAAAGGCGTTATAAGTGGAGAAAAAACGGATACAGGCTGGAAAATTGTCTATCTGCGAAGTAGAGATATTGATAAAGTGCCACATCAACCAATGGCATGGCGAATGGCAAATGTATATGTGGGTCCTTCTGAATTGCCTGTTTGGAACGAATTGTTAGAACCCCCTGTAATACCCGATTTCCCCGTGTCTTTGTGCAGGGCTGTATATGACTTCAATGAATGTCCCAAGCCTGAAAATGAAGTTTTGCGTGAGGTCGTTCGCTGGCATAGGAACGCTATGGCGATAACACGACTGTATGGCGATGACTTCGGGAATATCAGCACCATGCCCCAGAATGCTGTTTTTGGTATGAATCGTCTTAACCACAATACGGAAATTTTTTATGAATATTTAAGAACCTGTAACGAAGGTATACGGAAAACCTTTATGCTTTGGTGTCAAAACTATGCACAACTTTCTGTATGGTGGGGTGACCTTGATAAGTCTACTTTTGGTGGAACTCGTTATAACAATATTACTGCAAACAATCCGAAGCTACATGCAGACGATAAAACTTTTATGTGGCGTTCCAATGATTCTGTAACTTTTTGCACAAAGGGGATTGAAAATTTTCTGCTCGCTTATGAAGAAACAGGAGACCCGTTTTATTCAAGCACGCTGAATGCACAGGTTAGTTATGCTAAGGAGCATGTTCACGCAAATACAGGGGAATGTCGGAATATAGGTGCGGTAAAGGATTTCATGCTGCTTTATAAGGCGTTAGGTAAAGTTGAATATGCAGAAAAGGCATTGCGTCTGTTCCAGGAATTGCGAGAAAAATTGTCAGAAGATAATCTGTTTTCGCAGGGAGGAGAGCCACTTCAAAAAGAGTTGCCATTTATTGATGATGACCGAACAGGCTATAATAACCCTTTTCCTAAACCATATATTTTAGGTTATGCCTTGCAAGGTTTACCTGATTTATATATGGAATATCCAAATGAGCCACGCCTGTATGAGACCATTGAAGCCGTGGCAAAATATATGGCAGAAACAGTAGACCCTGCTGGTGGCTGGCGTTATCCCCATCCACGTTCCACATGGATAATAATAAGTCAGGGTATAGAACATGCACACCAGATAGCCAATGCCTGCAAGGTGATGAATGGCAAATCACCTTACCTTGAACTGTGTCTGGACGCTATCGAGACAGTATTGCAAGCACGAATTGCTGGATTGACATTAAATCAATGTGTCCTGAGTTCTCTTGGAGCCTGGGAATATGCCACGGGCAAAGTAGAAGCAGGTAAAAATCTTGGCGAAATTTATAAAAAATTTGATGAGCGGGACTACACAAGGGACTACACAGAAGGACAAATATCCTGTGGCGATTATGTTTCACCCGAAGGCGTGGTTTATTTTAGTTCTGTCCTTGATTATTATTTGCAGAATAGAAATGCTTCCGGTGTATTATCCCCTAAAAAGGCAGAATTGCGGACATTATTGCAACGGTTACAACAGCATCCAGAGCAACCACCAAAAAGTCAGGATAGAGGCTGTTCTATCGAAAAGGGATTACCAAAATTTACCTCACAATTTTTAAGCAATTATGTTCCCGCCCTCCGTTATGACCCGGGCAAGTTTCCAGATTTCGGAGCATGGAAAAAAGAAGGACAAAGGAAGGTTTTTGAAACATTAGGCTATCCCCCACCATTTACCTTTTTCAATCCCGAATGGATTTGTGAAGAAGACCGCGGAAGTTATACCGCAAAGAAGTTAAAAATCAATATATCCGAGTGGGAACAGATTCCTGCATATCTGCTTATTCCTAAAGGGACGCCACCATTTCCAGCGGTGATATGTCTGCATGACCACGGTGCCCATTTCAGTATTGGCAAGGAGAAGGTAGTCCGTCCTATTGTGGAGAGTGAGGAAGTCATGAAAGATGCTCTGGATTGGGTTGGGCAGTGTTATGAAGGTAGATTTGTCGGGGACGAACTTGCTACACGCGGATATGTCGTATTGGCGATTGATGCGTTATTCTGGGGTGCAAGGCAGGAATGTGAAGGTAGCAAGTATGAAAATCAACAGCAGTTGGGTTCAAATATTTTCCATCTGGGGACTTCATGGTTGGGGATTATCACCTGGGACGATATTCGTTCCGCAGAATTTTTGGCAAGTTTGCCTGAGGTAGATAGCGACCATATCGGGGCAGTAGGACTTTCTATGGGTGCACACCGCACATGGATGTTGAGTGCCTTGTCGGATAATGTAAAAGTGGGTTGTGCTATTTGCTGGTTGGCAACTACACCTACCTTAATCGTGCCTGACAACAATCAGACCCGTGGACAGTCTGCCTATTCCATGCTGGCGCCCAACCTATATCAATATCTGGACATACCCGATGTAGCAGGATTGGCATGCCCCAAGCCCATGCTGTTCTTCAATGGCAGTAAAGATTCACTTTTCCCTATTGAAGGGGTAGAAGAGGCATACAAAATCATGCACAAGGTATGGGATACACAGAACAAGTCCGAAAACCTATGCACAAAAATCTGGGACGAACCCCATGTATTCAATAAAACTATCCAAGAAGA
>CAZJTZ010000003.1:0-167936 GCA_964549105.1 uncultured Nitrospirales bacterium | reverse complement strand
TCAAACACCCTGTAATCTATACGATTGTTCGCATCTGACAAAGTAGAACGCTTTAATGGTAGAATAGAAGAGATATTAAAACAACATCACTTTAACACATACAGTCAACTTACGGATACACTAAACAAATACCTTCGCTGTTATAATTTTGTCAATAAGCAAAGGGTATTAAATAACAAAAGCCCAGCTGATAAAGTAATAGGCTGGTTCCAGAAAGATAAAACTCTCTTCAAGGATTCTTTTACTCCATCATCCTATAACCTACCGTCTCCTGACATCTACATAATTCAAAAAAAAACACCAAAAATTTTCTTTCGGTCATAGCGTTTTCCTTTGCGTCTTTTGCGGTAAAATTCTTTAATTTAAATCTGACTATCGATGGGGACTTTCTGCCGTTTGGAAAAGATAGCAGATAATAATTTTTCAGAGGTCTTAATACACTATTTTGAAGGTGTATTTACCGTTGGTTATGTTGACCTGATTTATATAGAATGAAAATTGGTCTTTTTCCAATTCTTTGTCATTAACAAATACATGCTTGGGTGTACCGGGTATAAAAACAATGCCTTCGCAATTAGGGGGTAGTTCTACTTTCAAATTTATCTCATTATCATTCTTTTTCCAGGTTGAGATGATTTCTCCACGGACACTGTTATAAGAGCAATTAACTTTTGTTAGCGGTAGTGTGAATGTTGGGCTAATAATTACTTTGTCGAATCCACACGCAAAGTAATGGGGTAAGTCTGCTGGTCTAATGCCACCTAAATATTTGTAAAACCATTCACTAACAGAACCAAACATAGGGTGATTATGTGAGAAGGTATTATCGCTAAATTCCCAGTGTTCCCATAAGGTAGTAGCACCATTTTCAAGCATATATCGCCAGCCCGGGCATTCTTTTTGCATAACAATTTCATAAGCCAATTCAGGTTGGCTCAATTCACATAGTGTTCCGAGAAGATATTTTGTTCCAAAAATCCCTGTGGTCAATTTGTTCCCTTGTGATGTTACATTGTTTATTAATACCTCTTTCGAACGGTCTGAAAATTTTCCGTCACTCAATTGGAAAGCATAGTAGATTGCCTGATTGGCTTGTGAACCTATACCTACCTTCCCTGTGGCAGAGTCAAAAAACTTCTCATTAAATTTCTTTTTTATTTCATCAGAAAGATTTTTGTAATATTCACAATCGTCTTTAAAGTCCAAAATAAATGACAACTTTTCCATCAAAACAGCGTTCAAATAGTAATATGCCGTAGCAGTGACCTCAACCTGTTTTTCTGCAATACTTTCATGGTCTCCAATACATTGGGTAATTATCCCGTCCTTTGCACTTTTTTGCAACAGTTCCATCCATTTCTTTGCATTTTGGTATTGCTCTTCAACAATGGCTTTGTCTCCATAGTATACATATAGATTCCAGAGCAGGAAGGAATGAACCGTTCCCCAGGCAATCGGTCCGCTACCCTCTCCAAACCCACAATCCCCAATACCTACAAAAGGTGCCGTTTCGGTAAAGCCGCCATTAGGACGCATTTCATCTGCGAAGTCTCTAACAACCTTTCTGTAAAAAGCAGCCATATCAAAGTTAAAAATGGCAAACTCGCTTGCCGCAACTATATCCCCACCGTATCCAAACTTTTCGCGATGTGGGCAGTCTGTCTGAACACTGTGCAAATTACTTAACAGAGTTTCTATGCACATTTTTTGAATACTATCTAATATCGTTTCTGATGTTTCAAAATTTCCGCACTTATTTACTGCGTTATGAAGTCGTCCTGCCCATAGGTTTTTATCAGAAGGCAGTTCTGCTAAACCTTCAATTTCTGCATAACGGAAACCATGATAGGTAAAATGGGTAAATAGTTCTTCTTCACCATCACCCTTTAAGATAAAAATGTCCTTCTGTTCTGCTGTAAAAGGTTTATCAGAAATCTCAGGGATTTCATGTCCTTTAATCTGTCCACAGACAGAGGTCATTGGATTTAATGTCCCATCTGGATATAGCAGTTCACCATACCTGACCTGTATCTTTTGTCCTGGTGCACCTTTCACAATTAAATGTATTCTACCTGCTAAATTTTGTCCAAAATCCACAAGCCATTTATTCTCCCCAATTTGTTTACTGCTGGCAGGATAATATTTTTGTCCGACTTTAATCGGTGGAATAGGTTGAGCCTGCATTTTACCTAAATTTATATCAGTTGGAACAATTGCATTTTTCCAATTAGAATCATCAAATAATGTATTTTTATTCCATCCTTTGGGGTCTTTACTGCCATCATATTCCTCACCAAGATATACATTATTTTTAACAACAGGTGATAGGTTCACTTTCCATGTCTCATCTGTGCCAATAATAGTTTTTGTCCCATCCTTGTAGTCAATCTCAATTTGTGCCCTTAATTTTGGGATGCCAACTGTCAAAGCGTCTCTTAAATTATATCTACCCCACATTTTTAGGGGTAAAGGATTATACCAGCCTGAACCTACATGCGCACCTATAACATTCTTTTCATTATTGATTAAGTCTGAAATATCGTAGACAGAATAAAACACCTTTTTTGAAAAATTTGTCCAGCCGGGGTCTAATTCATGGTCACCAACCCTCTTACCATTAATAAAGCATTCATAATAACCAAGTCCTGTAATATATAACCTTGCCCTTTCTATGTCTTTCTCGACTGAGAAGGTTTTACGAAATAACAAGGCAGGATTAAATTTGAATCGTTCTTTATCTGTTAAATCTCGTGGATATAAATCTTCTGACGGTTCTATCCAATTTCCTGTCCAATTTTCATTTGAGATTAAACCCATTTCCCAGAATGAAGGTTCACTAAACGAAGATACCCTATCCTGTTTTTCCCAAACACGGACTTTCCACCATGCTCGCATAGTAGGTTTCAGGGGTACGCCTTGATATATTACCTGGAAAGGATTTCCATTTACCTTACCTGTATCCCATAAATCCCCAACATCCTGATTTAATTTTTTAAGAGTTGAAGAAACAATAATTTGATATGCAGATTGGAATAAGCCTTTTTCTTTAGAATCAGTTTTTAGTTTCCAGGTCAAACAAGGGTTTGTAACATCTACACCCACCGGTTCTTTTAAATATTCACAACGAAGGTCGTAGGGAGAAAGAGGGGAGAGGTCATCTGCTTTGAGGGTAGGCGTGAATAACAAAAGAAAAAGCATAAACAAAGGTAACATTTTAGGCATAGTAATCCCTTTTTTTGAAAGTAAAATTATGTTCCTATAGCCGAACTTAATGTAAGCATAGGTAAAAGCATGGCTATAACTAGAAACCCTATAACAACACCCATGATAACAATCAGCAGTGGTTCAAATAAAGTTACCATAGCCTTTACTGCTCTATCTACTTCTATATCGTAAGTATCCGCAATTCTTTTAGCGATAGTACCAATTCGACCGCTTTCTTCACCCACAGCAAACATATTTACCACGATGGGTGGGAAATGAGGGCATTTTTTTAGACTATCACTGATACTTTCGCCTTCTTTAACAGACTCATGGATAGTTCGCACTTCCTCTTTTAGTACGGTATTTGTCATTGTATCGGCTGTAATTTTTAAGGCGGTAAGAACAGGAACACCGTTGTCCATTAATGTCCCGAAAGTGCGTGCAAATTTAGCCATTTCATATCTCTCAATAACGCCGCCTACTACCGGAAATCTTAATAGAAATATATCCTTTTGTCTTTTCCCCTCAGGTGTATTAATATAAGAATATATTGCTAAAACAATCAAAACCCCGACTATAATAACAGCCCACCACCAACTTCCCATAAAACCACAAAACTTCATTACAATCATTGTAGGAAGGGGTAATTGTGCATGAAAATCTTCAAATACTGCAATAAATTTAGGGAACACGAAAGATACGAGAATAAATATGGCTGCGGTTCCTGCAATTAATAGGAATATAGGGTATACAAGAGCAGAAACGACTTTCCCTCGCAATTCTTCTTCCTGTTCGCTAAATGCTACAACTCTCCACAACACTTCGTCTAACATACCCCCTGTTTCACCTGCCCGAATCATACTACAATACATTGGCGAAAACAAGTTAATATGTTTTTCAAAGGCTTCTGCGAGATTGCTACCTTTTTGCACATCGTCATAAATCTGTTCAATCACCTTAACCATTGCCGGATTGGGCGTTTGTTCTATGATGGTCCTTAAGGCTCGCGTAAGAACCATTCCTGATTCAAAAAGATTTGCCAGTTGACGCAGGAAAATGTTTTTATCTTTTAGCCGTATTCTTTCCCATCCTGAAAATGAGAACCCCTTCCTCTCTTTTTTCTCATCTGAAACAGCAGTAGGAAGGGCTTCCTCAATTTTTAAGGGAAAATAGCCGAGTTCGCGTAAACGGCCCACCGCTGCTTTTCGGGATTCTGCCTCAATTTTTCCTCTTACAATTTCGGTAGGTCCTTTTTTAACCTCATACTCAAATACCGGCATGAGCCCCCTCCATAATTTCAGCATCTGCTGTTACCCGCAATACCTCCTCAACCGTAGTTAAACCTGCAGAAATCCTTTGCCAGCCCGAAGCACGCAGGGTTTTCATTCCTTCGGATAAGGCTTGTTTCTTTATAGCGACAGAAGTAGCCCTCTGGACAGTAAGTTCTTTGATAGTGGGTGAAAAAGGCATAATTTCACAAAGAGCCATACGCCCTCGATACCCTGTATAACGACATCGCTCACAACCTTTGCCTTTATAGAAAACCATATCTTTATGTTTTTCGCGTTGAAATCCAAACTCTGCCTCCAACACATACGGGTCGGGATTGTCTTCTATCTTACATTCAGGGCATATTTTACGGACAAGCCTTTGAGCCATGGATGCAATCATTGTGCTTGAAATGAGGAAAGGTTCTATTCCCATATCAATCAAGCGTGTAACGGCACCCGGAGCATCATTCGTGTGTAATGTGCTTAAAACCAAATGCCCTGTTAAGCTGGAACGAATTGCCATTTCTGCCGTCTCATAATCTCGAATTTCTCCTACTAACATAATGTCTGGGTCATGACGAAGCATGGAACGAAGTCCTGTCGCAAAATCGAAACCTATCCGTGGATGCACCTGCATCTGCGTTATCCCTGGCATCTGGTATTCAATCGGGTCTTCAATCGTTAAGATTTTTCGGTCTGTTCTGTTAAGTTTATCTAATGCTGCATAGAGGGTGGTTGTCTTTCCGCTTCCCGTAGGCCCTGTAACCAATATAATCCCATAGGGCTTTGTTATGAAGGAATTGAACAGTTTTATATCATCTTCTAAAAAACCAAGTTTATCCAGAGACAGAAACATAGAAGTTCTTGACAATATTCGAATGTTAATCGTTTCTCCATGAGGAGTGGGCAGAATAGACACACGTAAATCATATCGTCCATCACCTAAATTAGCAAGAATTTTCCCATCTTGTGGTAGCCTTTTCTCTGCTATATTTAAATTCGCCATAATCTTTACTCGTGATACGATGGAAGAATGGAAACTTCGTATAGAGGGTGGAGTTGGAACTGTATGGAGAATACCGTCTATCCTGAATCGAACCCGCAAATGGTCTTCAAACGGTTCTATATGTATATCGGTTGCTTCTGCACGGATTGCTTCAACAAACAACTCATTGACAAATTTAATAATGGAAGCGTCAATACTTTCATCACCTAAATTTGCACTAACAGAAGCGGACTCTAAATTAACTTCTTCCGCAGCATGTTCTTCACTAACCAGAATCTTCTCAACGGTATCTGCACCAACGCCATAATATTCTTTTATTGCCTTCTGAATTTCTTTGGGCGTAGTAACAACCGGCTCTATTCTTCTCTTTAATATCAATCGAATATCGTCTAGCAAACCTGCATTCAAAGGGTCAGAGATGGCAATGACTAATGAATTGTTCTTTTCTCGTATGGGAACAAATTCATAGTGAGTAGAAAATCGAGCCGGAACCGAATTTATTAATTCCTGAGGTACTTCTACTTTAGAAATAATTACAAAATTTAATCCACAATAATTTGCCAAAACGGTATATACTGTTTCCTCAGAGGCAATTCCCTTTTGAATTAGTATCTGGCTAATAGGGAGACCTTTTTCATTGGCTTCTTCACGGATTTTCTTTGCCTGCTCTTCACTTAAAATACCCTCTTTTACAAACTCCTTTTCAAACCCTTTAGGCTCAATCATAGTAAATTTATCCCTTGATTTAAAACTTATCAATTTACAAGATTATAAACGAAGAACCCTTTGTGAAAGGAAATAGACAATTTACTCCTGGGAAGAGACAAGTCGTGTTAAAGCCTCATTTGCCAGAGGATATAATTGTTTTGATTCTGAGTTAGCAACGGATTGGAAAAATGTTTTTGCTTTCTCAATGTCTCTCATTTGATTCCAATATAGGTCACCCAATACATAATTTACCTGGGCAACCGCAGTGGGTTCTGTTAAGTATCCTTTTAAGTTTTCAAGTGCCTTTATCCTCTTTTCAGGTGTTTGAACGCCGTAGTCACTTAAACAATCTGCCATTGAGGAAACGGCAAGATTTGCGACCATTGTCCCCGGATAATTTGCAACAATTTTTTCTAATTGCTGAATAGGATTATCACTGTTTGTAAGAGCCGAATTTAAGGCATATAAAGGCTTAAACTTTTCATTTTTTGTTTCTTCTAACAGGTTATACCGATATACGGCTTCTGTGGAAGATGAAAAGATTTGAGGATAATTTTCTCTCAATTGAGAATATAATTGATATGCTTCTTCATACCTTTCCGATGAGGTATATTCCAGATCTGCTAACATAAGGAGTGCTTGCCCTGCAATGGATTTCCCTCTATTTGTTCTTACAATTTCTTTAAGTTTTTCTTTTTGTTTTTCTAAGGGACCTTCGTAGGAGGAATCTGCACTTTTTTCTGCTGTAGAAGAAGCAAGCGTATTCTTATTACTTTCATCTTTTCCTCTTAACATAAATATACTTGATATTCCCAGAATAAATACTGCGATAACAATTGTAAAGCCATAAGCCATTTTTAATTGGGGTCGAAATAGGGGAGAGGAATTATGGCTCTTGTTTGAAATTTCTTTTATTACCTGTGGTAAAAGATTGATATTTTCCTCTGTATCTTCAACATCTATTACATTACGAACTTGATTTAATTGTTTTGTAAAAATAACCAACTCATTATATTGTTCTTTACATTTAGGGCACTTTTTTATATGCTCTTCTATTTCATACGATTCATCTTCACTTATTTCATCACAGCAAGCAGAGACAATTAATTTCTTGTAATGACTGCATGAGTCAAACATACAATAAAGCCATGATGTAAGTTCCACTTTCATAAATCAATCTTCCCTAATTCATTTCTAACTTTTTGTAATGCTCTAAACAAATGAACTTTAACACTTCCAACGGTACACCCCAGGTGTTCCGCAATTTCATTCAGAGAATATCCTTGATAATATCTCAACGCAAATACAGTTTTTTGGGTTTTTGATAGATTGCCCATTGCTAAACGAATCCTATCATCAATTTCTTTTGCTCTTGCCAAATCTGACGGATTTGTTGGTGAACTAACAGAGTGAATTTCTTCTTCACTAATTTTAGCAATACTTTCGTTCAGACTCTCGTGACTTGTTCTTTTTCTTTTACGAAGGTAGTCAATAGAACGGTTGACTGCCAATCTTAACAACCAGGGGAGAAAAGCTCCACGAGGTTCCCATTGGTTTATTTTTTCATAAGCCTTAACCAGAACTTCTTGTGTCACATCCAGAGCATCCTCTCGATTTCCTGTTACGCGATATGCAGTTGCATAAACTTTTCCTTGATATCTATGCACAATTTCTTCAAATGCTTTTAGGTTGCCCTTTTTCCATGAAATTGCTAATTCTTCATCTGAACATGTAGTAAAATCTATCTTTTTGTTTTCACTTTCTTTCATTTATAAAACGCTTTTCTTATGTTCAATGTTAACTAAAATTATGTAAAATATATTTATTATTTTATATCTCTATTGATTTTGCCGTGTTATATATTAACGAAATTTTCCACGGGTCTATCTCAGCCAGTAAGTTATGGATTCCGCAAAACAAATAGCCACTCCCTTTTGACAGAGTGGTAGCAACTTCTGAAACCTGATTCCTGATTTCTTCTTCTGTCCCTAAAGGAAGGGTTTTTTGTGTGTCTACTCCACCGCCCCATAACACCAATCTTCCTTCACATTTCTTTTTCCATTCATGATAAGTATACCTTCCTGCGGTCCACTGAACAGGGTTAATAATATCAAACTCACATTGAATAAACATATCCAATAAATCGTAGACTGCTCCGCAACTGTGCAAAAATGTTTTTGTATTCGGAGCGTATTTATGTATATAGCGATTAAATTCTCGATAATAGGGAAGAAATAACTTCTTGAAAATATCAGGTGAGGCAATTAGATTGTTTTGCATGCCCCAGTCGTCAGAATTACACATATATACCTGTATATAAGGTGCTATATGGGGAAGTAATCGTTCCAGTTCTGAAAGGGCATAATTTAGCAAAAGTTCATGAAGTTCCTTTACCTTTTCTTCATCAGTTAAGCACAATAAAGGGAAATAACCCAACCCTCCAAAATTACTTATCCCTATTCCCAGTGTAGGACCATTCATAAAAAGAGCTCGGTCTGTCGTTTCGTAAATAGTTTTACAAAGTTCTGCAACTTTTTTTATTGTCTCATTAGATAGTTTTTTGCTGTATAGGTCCTGCTTAATTTTTGCTAAACCAAGTTCCGGCAATTCGTTATCAAAGCATACAGGTTGTCCACCATGTTCCGAATCAAAAACATAAGAATTAGGTGGCATTTTTAGCCCTGATTCGGGCTGAATGACTGTTCCATCTGCCAGAACCCTGAACCTTGAAGAATCAATAACTTTTGCCGGTATTCTACCCCCAAAATCAAAATTCTGCCACATAGTTTCATCTATAAATCCATTAGCAAAGCCCATTCTAACGGAAATAACATCACAGTCGAGAATATCAAGGACATCTATATCAGGCAAAGCAAGCATTTGTCCCGTGTCGTGGATATGAGGCAATCGTTCAGGTAAATTTAAATAATTGACCAGTTTTGGGTAAGCAAAGGCACTAATACCTGTTGAATCCATTCCCCCTAAATCCATGGGGACTCGGTCTATGTTCTGAAAATTTAAGGCACGAGTAACCCGTTCTCTATGAGTCATGGCTATACCTTTTAAAAAACAAAAAATTAGAAGATAATCATATCAAAAATTTAACAGAAGTTTCATGATAAAATATTGGAAAGGAAAAATTACCTCGTTTTTATGAGAAGGTGATTAAATAGACTTGTTGTTGGAATCAACGCGAACTATGGTCGGTTTCCAGTCTTTGGCTTGTTCGTAAGGTATATGTGCAAAGGAAACAATGATAACCAGGTCACCGGGTTGACCCAAACGAGCCGCAGCACCATTTAAGCATATAACACCACTATTCTCCTCCCCTTCAATAGCATAAGTAACGAAACGGTCGCCTGTGTTAATATTAAACACATGCACCTCTTCATAAGGGAAAATGTTTGCTTTCCTCATTAATTTAACATCAATTGTAATACTACCCTCATAATTCAGTTCTGCTTCTGTTACTGTTGCCCTATGGATTTTACTTTTTAAAAGCGTTAAATACACTTTTGTCCTTCCTTTTTTTCTTACACTTTAAGTTTTATGTTATCTATCAGTCTTGCTCTTCCTACTCGTGCAGCAACGGCTATCAACACATCACCTTGAATCGTGTCCAGAGGTTCTATGGTCTCGGCGTTTACTACTTCAATATAATCAATATCTACCTCAGCCATTTCTGAGGCTAATACATTTTTTATCTTTTCAATGGAGCGTTCACCATTCTTTATCATTTCTTCTACCTTGAACAATCCCCTTGATAGACACAGTGCTTTTTCTCTTTGTGCAGGTGTTAAATATTGATTTCTTGAACTTATGGCTAATCCGTCGGATTCACGAATAATAGGCATTTCAATAACATCAATACCCATATTCAAATCTCTTACCATTCTTTTAATCACAGCATATTGCTGCGCGTCTTTTTGACCAAAATACGCACGGTCTGGCAAAACGGCATTAAACAATTTTGCTACAACGGTAGCCACTCCACGGAAAAAATGGGGTCTGGATTTCCCGCATAACCCCTCTGATACTTTTTCCACAACCACATAAGTAGAATAATCCTCAGGATACATTGTTTCTACGGTCGGTGCATAAATTATATCAATTCCAGTAGAGAAACATATTTTATTGTCCTTTTCGAAAGACCTTGGGTAAGACTCATAATCCTCATCTGGAGCAAACTGTGTAGGATTGACAAAAATACTGACCACTGAAGTATCATTTTCGCCGACCGAAGCATGCATCAAACTTAAATGTCCTTCATGAAGTGCACCCATTGTAGGAACAAAACCAATGGTATGTCCCTCTTTTTTCTGGATTATAGACCAGTTTTTCATTTCTTCCGGAGTTTTTATAATTTCCATAGGTCTTCTCCTTTATGTATAACCGTGTTTTTCTTCTGGATACTTTCCTTGCTTTACTTCATTTACAAATTCCTGAAAGGCTTTCTTTATATCCTCTCGGACATTTATATATGTTTTGGCAAATCTTGTTTTTCCCCAACCTAATATATCTGTGTATACCAATACCTGTCCATCGCAATCAGGTCCTGCCCCAATACCAATAGTAGGAATGGTTAAACTCTCTGTTATTTCTTTAGCCAGATCCATAGGGATACATTCGAGAACAATTGAAAAGCAGCCTGCTTCCTCTAATTCTTTTGCCTCTCTTTTTAATCGTTCTCTACATTCCTCTGAACGACCTTGCACTTTATAACCGCCTAGTTCAAGAATAGACTGTGGCGTCAATCCAAGATGTCCCATTACGGGGATACCTGTTTTGATTATCTTTTCTATCGCTTCACCATATTTGGAAACAGGTCCTTCCAACTTTACTGCGTGTGCTCCACCTTCTGAAACTAATCTCCCTGCGTTTTTTAAGGCTTCTTCGGGTGACACTTGATAAGACAAGAAAGGCATATCTGCAATAACGAGGATGTTCTTAACAGCATGCGAAACAATAGAGGTATGGTAAGTCATAATATCCATCGTTACATGCAGCGTGGTATCTTTACCCATAACCACATTGCCTAACGAGTCGCCAACCAGAATAGCGTCTACTTCCACCTCTTCTTCTAATTGGGCTATTAGATAATCATAAGCAGTTAATACAACTATTTTTTCATGCTTACTCTTTTGTGTAGAAAAATATAAGATTGTATCTTTATTCATTATTATCTCCCGAACCGTGACTTCATCTTACTGAATCCGTCCCGGTCCCGTTTGGGCTCCAAGCGGAGCGGTTCAAGGAGTTACTCTTAACTCTGTTTTTACAACATTTCCTTTTACTTCTGGACTTGATAACAACTCTTCAATCGTTTTTCCTGTTATGGGGTCAATAATCTGTGAGTTTAAATCTAATAGAGGTTGAAGAACAAACCTTCTGTTTCTAAACTCTGCGTGAGGAAGAACCAACTGCTCATTACTCCAACAGATATTACCATATAGAATAATATCTATATCTATTAGTCTGGGACCCCATCGTTCCTGGGTTGTTCTTCCTAATTGTGATTCAATTTTCTTTATTTCGCTCAGGAGTTCAAGCGGACTTAAGCCCGTCTCAATCTCCACCGCAATATTATAAAATACTGGCTGATTAAAATTACCAACCGGCTCCGTTTCATATACATAAGAAGTTTTGATTACTTCTGTGTGTAAAATCTTATTCAATTTTTTGATGGCTTCATTAATATTGTCTAACTTACTTCCTAAATTACTCCCAATACTTAAATAAGCCTTCATAATTTTATCTCTTAAATAATTATAACACTGAAACCAATCAAGATTAAAAATTAAATTTGCACTGCATAATTTTCTTGTATTCTTTACACAAAGTATCTTAAAATGAATCTATTCAAAAACTCAAAGAAAAGGAATGAGTTATGTTCAAACAGAATCAAAAAAATTATACCTTTATCTTAATAATCCTGACAACACTCATCATTTTGCCTATTTTAGGAGTTGCCCAGGATTTTACAAAGGAATCAAAGGAGCAGAAAGACCAGCGAATGCAATGGTGGCGTGAAGCACGATTCGGACTGTTTATCCATTGGGGCTTGTATGCAATTCCAGCAGGAAAATGGGGCGATAAAGACCATTATGGAGAATGGATTCGTCATGAGGCACAAATACCTCTGCCTGAATATGAAAAGTTGCTTACTCAATTCAACCCTGTTAATTTTAATGCAAAAGAATGGGTCAAAATGGCAAAAGATGCAGGCATGAAGTATATTGTTATTACTTCAAAACATCATGACGGCTTCTGTTTGTTTGACTCGAAGGTTACAGATTGGGATGTTATGTCTACTCCTTTCAAAAGAGATATTTTGAAGGAACTTTCTGACGCCTGCAAGGAAGAAGGAATTAAGATGTGTTTCTACCATTCCATTATGGATTGGCATCACCCTGATTATTTGCCCCGTAGAGACTGGGAAAAGGAACAGCGTCCCGAAGGTAATGCAGATTTCAATCGTTATATTGAATACATGAAGGCACAACTGAAGGAATTGGTAACCAATTATGGTCCACTGGGTATCTTATGGTTTGATGGGGAATGGGAAAATACATGGACACATGAAAAAGGTGTAGACCTATATAATTATGTCCGCTCCTTACAGCCAGATATTATTATCAACAATCGTGTTGATACAGGTCGTTCAGGGATGGAAGGCACTTCTGAACCTAAAAATGTAGGAGACTACGAGACACCTGAACAAAAAGTCCCAGCCACAGGCTTGCCTGGTGTTGACTGGGAAACCTGTATGACTATGAACAATCACTGGGGATATAACGCAGTAGACAAAAACTTCAAATCAACAAAGGAACTAATCCAACTTCTGGTGGACATCGTTTCTAAGGGTGGTAATTTCCTTCTCAATGTAGGTCCTATGGCAACTGGAGAATTTCCACCTGAATCTGTGCAACGACTCAAAGAGATAGGTGAATGGATGAAAGTAAACAGTGAATCCGTCTACGGCACAATAGCCAATCCATTTGAAAAAACGCCATGGGGCAGATGCACTCAAAAGAAACTCGATAATGGACACACCATTCTTTATGTCCATATATTCGATTACAAACCTAATGACAAGGTTGTATTGCCAACAGATAAATCACCTGTAAAGGTATGGTTATTGAAAGATACCTCTAAAACAATCGAAACATCACTAAAAAAGAACAATCTCGTTATTAAACTCCCCGGAATAGAGCCCGACCCCTATGACACTGTTGTCGCCTTAGAATTTGAAGGAAACTTATAGTCTGAAAAAATAAAAATGGCGCGCCTGGTGCGACTCGAACGCACGGCCCACGGCTTAGAAGGCCGTTGCTCTATCCACCTGAGCTACAGGCGCGTCTTGTATTTCCCCTGCTTAAATTATACAAAAAATAAGGTATAAATCAAAAATCTGTTTCATCTTCAAAGGTATGATGAGACTTTACCCCAATAAAAACGGTCATATCCTTTTTTAACTGTAATTGCTGATATTCTTCTACCGTTATCATAGCCAATAAAGGATTATTTTGTCCATTAATGAGTTCAACCTTAACCATAGGACCCGCAGTATTAACATACAGCACCTTCGCAGAGATGGGATTCTCTCTTGATGCTTTTAATGCAATAGATATTTGATTTGGACGAACAAAAACCTGCTTCTCTATGCCTCTTGATTCATTGGGTAGAAAAACAATTTCTCCTGAACTCAATTCGCGTGCATGGAAAAGGTTCACATCCCCCAAAAACTGAAAGACAAAAGGCGTTTTAGGTGAAAAATATACCTCTTCAGGTGTGCCTATCTGCTCAACATGTCCCTGATTCATGACAACCACACGGTCAGATACTTCAAGTGCCTCTTCCTGGTCGTGGGTTACAAATACACTTGTTACATGAATCTCATCATGCAATTTCCGTAACCAGCGTCGTAGTTCCTTCCGAACGCGTGCATCCAGCGAACCAAATGGTTCGTCAAGAAGTAAAATTGACGGTCTTATCGCCAATGCTCTTGCTAAGGCTACCCTTTGCCTCTGTCCACCAGAAAGTTGCATAGGATAATGGTCTGCCAGAAAATCTAATTGGACTAACGATAGCAAATCCATAACGGTTTTTCTGATTTCTGATTCTGAAGGTCTCTCACTACGCGGTTTAACCCTCAATCCAAATGCAACATTTTCAAAAACGGTTAAATGTCGGAATAAAGCATAATGCTGAAACACAAAACCAATTCCACGGTCTCTTGGGTCTTCTTCTGTCACATCACGCCCCTCTAACATCACTGTCCCTGAATCTGCCTTTTCTAATCCTGCAATAATCCGTAGTATAGTTGTTTTACCTGAACCCGACGGACCCAGTAAAGCGAGTAATTCACCTCGTTGTATTGAAAAACTTACATCGTCTACCGCCAGAAAGGAGCCAAACTTTTTGGAAACATGTATAAGTTCAATGCTCATCTTATCTATTAATCTCCATATCTACTTCCTTTTCTATACTTGATTAACGGGTCCTTGTTTTCAATCCACTTTCGCAAAATCATAGTTATAATCCCAATAAAACAAAGCAGGCTTGCAACACAAAATGCACCCGTTAAATTATATTCGTTATATAAAATTTCAACCTCTAATGGCACTGTTATTGTCTTCCCTCGAATATGCCCGGACACCACTGAAACTGCACCAAATTCACCTATCGAACGAGCAGAACACAAGATTATCCCATAAAACAGAGCCCAGCGGATATTTGGTAAGGTAATTTTAAATAATATTTGTAGCCCATTTGCACCCAACATCCTGCCAGCTTCTTCCATCTCTTGTCCCTGTTCCTCCATTATTGGGATAAGTTCCCTCGCTACAAACGGAAAAGTCACAAAAAGTGTGGCAAGAACCATTCCCGGAAATGCAAAGATAATTTGTATATTCCACTTTTCAATAAATGAGCCCAATAATCCATTAACAGAAAAAAGTAAAACAAAGACTGTTCCTGCTACCACAGGTGAAACAGTAAACGGCAGGTCTAAAAGTGTTAATAATAACCTTTTCCCTCTAAATGAATAGCGGGTTACATACCAGGCACAGGCTATTCCGAACAGGGTATTTAATGGTACTACAATTAACAATATCTTCAAAGTCAAAATAACCGCGTCAATAGTATCTTTTCTGATTATATTGTTTGTGTAAATAGATGCACCTTCCTTAAAAGCATTATAAAACACTACACACAGAGGAAAAACGAGGAATAACAACATAAAGCAAAGAGCCGCAAGTATGACTGATAACCTGAATAGGCGAACTAAATACCTCTTTATAAAAATTTTTCTATATGGTTTCGGCATATTTTCTATTCCAGAATTGAAGGAAATTTAAACTCAACAAAATTAAAAATGATACCGTAAGTAAAAATGCAGAAATACCTGCGGCAGACTGGTAGTCATATTCTTCTAATCTCATTACAATTAATAAAGGTGCGATTTCTGTCTTTAGGGGTTGATTGCCCGCTATGAAAATGACAGAACCATATTCACCCATTGCCCGAGCAAAACTCAATGTGAAACCTGTTACCAATGAGGGTAACACAGACGGAAAGATTATCTTTTGAAATATTCGCCAGCGTGAAGCACCCAAACAGCGTGCACATTCCTCAACTTCAGGGTCTAAATCTTTCAGAACAGGTTCAATGGTCCTCACTGCAAAAGGAAAACTGACAAATATCATGGCTATTGTTATTCCAATAGGAGTAAACACAATTTTGAAGCCATAGCTTTCAAGCACAGAACCTATCCAGCCTTTGGGTCCATATAACCAGGTCAGAGAAATGCCCGCTACTGCGGTTGGCAGTGCAAAAGGTAAATCCACTAATGCGTCCCAGAAACCGCGGAAAGGAACTCGATACCTTACCAGCACCCATGCAACTATAAACCCAAAGAAGGAATTAATACATGCAGACAAAAACGCCAATCCAAAGGATATTTGATATGCTTTTAATGCCCTGACTGAAAATACTGCTGAAACAAAATTGTCAAATGAAATTCCCCAAATCTTAATGTAAAGTGTTGATAAAGGCAGTAAAACGATGAAACTTAAATAAAACCAGGTTATACCCAGAGAAATGCCATAACCCGGTAAAATAAACCGTGTATTGTATGATTTTTTCATTATTTACCCTATTATTTACGCTCCATCATAATCTGGTCAAATATACCTCCATCTGAAAAGTGAATTTTATGTGCTTCATCCCATCCACCCGGATATAAATCGGACAATTTGAATAATTTAACATCCACAAATTTATCACGATATTTTGCAAAAATCTTCTCATTAGCACAACGGTAGTAATTCTTTACAATAATCTCCTGTGCTCCATCTGTATATAAAAATTTCAAGTATGCTTCTGCAATTTCGCGTGTCTTATGTTTTTCAACATATTTATCAACCACTGCCACCGGAGGTTCGGCGAGTATACTTTCTCCAGGAGAGATAATTTCAAAACTATTCTTTGATTCCTGATTTGCAAGGAAAGCCTCATTTTCCCAACTTAGAAGCACATCACCCGTTCCCTGTAAAAAGGTATTTGTAGAACCTCTTGCACCTGTATCAAGGACAGGCACATTATGATATACCTGCTTTACAAACTCACGAGCATGTTCTGCCCCTTTTTTGTGGCACGCATAGCCCCAGCAAGCCAGATAGCACCAACGCGCACCTCCTGATGTCTTCGGATTAGGCGTAATAACCTGCACATCAGAACGAATCAAATCCTCCCATGATTTGATGTTTTTAGGATTACCTTTACGCACAAGGAAAACGATTGTAGAGATATAGGGACAACTGTTGTTGGGCAGTTTCGTCTGCCAATTTTTTGATAAAAGGTTTCGCATCTTATAAAGGGCATCAATATCATAAGCAAGTGCAAGGGTAACGACATCTGCTTCCAGACCCTCTATTACAGACCTTGCCTGTTTTCCCGAACCGCCATGGGACATTTGAACAACAACTTCCTGTCCATGTTCAGACTTCCATTGTTCTGAAAAAAGTTTGTTTATATCCTTATACAATTCCCGTGTCGGGTCATAAGAGACATTCAACAAATTAATGGTTTCAGCATAACTAAATCCAGCGATTAGGAGACATAAACAGACTATAAAAAATCTTTTTGTAAACATAGATATTCCTTTCAGTTATAAAATAGTAAGGGCAAATTCTGTGCCATTTATTATAGAAGATGATTAATATTTGTAATACACTGTAATTGCAATATTTAACATATTTGAAAAATATTTCTGAAAAATGTAAAATATTTTTTTACGATATATGATGAAATAATTACGATATTTAGTGGAGAAGATTATGGAAAAAGAAACATTATTCAAAATCTGGAAAGAAGTAGCAAATCACAATAAGATAGACCATTTTATATCAAATATCATGCCGGAGGTTAAAAAGTATTTACCATCATTAGAGACTATTGATATTTTTGTTTTTGATAAACAGTTAAATACTTTAGAACTTTTGCCTGCATCCAACAGCAAAGTCAAGCATAAAGACAACCATTTCGCGGTGTATGATGGGTTTGTTAGAGAGATGGAAGAACTTATTAAGATGTGCGAGATAGTGCAGGGCTCATCAAAACATAGAAAAGGCAACCTGACAAAAATTTTTCCGTTTTTTTATGAACAAGAACTATTTCCTTATGCTTTTCTCGTCCCACTATATATAAAAAATAATATTGAAGGATTGATGATATGCGTTTTGAGAAAGAATTATCCTATAAACGAAAGGACACAGGCTATATTATCAAAATTGATAGAACCTTTTTCGGTTGCATTGGCAAATCATAAGAGAATCATTGAATTAGAAACATTAAGAAAAGCCGAAGAAGCAGAGAAAATAACACTTTTAAGAAAATTAGGTAGAGAGTCTTATGATGACCGTATTATTGGGGAGAATACCGGGTTAAAGTTTGTTATGGAACGAGTAAAATTAGTAGCAAATTCTGATTTGCCCGTTTTAATTTTAGGTGAAACAGGGACAGGCAAAGAACTCATAGCCCGTGCAATCCATAAAAATTCAAACCGTTCACAAGGGCCCATTATCCGTGTGAACTGTGGTGCCATTCCACCTGAATTAATAGATTCACAACTTTTTGGACACGAAAAGGGTTCATTTACAGGTGCAGTCGAAAAGCATTCTGGCTGGTTTGAAAGAGCAAATGGAGGGACATTGTTTCTTGACGAGATAGGCGAATTGCCCTTGAACGCACAGGTTCGTTTATTGCGTATATTACAAGATGGTTGGTTTGAACGGGTAGGAGGCAAAGAATCTATTCATGTAGAGGTTCGATTGGTGGCAGCCACAAATGCTGATTTAGCCCAATTAGTAGTTGAAAAGAAATTTCGTGAAGACCTATTTTATCGAATCTCTACTTTCCCAATCGTTTTACCTCCTTTACGGGAAAGAAAAGAGGATATATCCGAAATAGCAAAATATTTTGCAGAAAAATCTGCACAGAGGTTTAGTCTACCTGTGGTATATCCTACTGAGTTAGATATAGAATTGTTATGCCAATATACCTGGCCCGGAAATGTCCGTGAACTTGCTTCCGTAATTGACCGTGCTACAATCCTTGGAAACGGAAAGAAGTTAGATATAGAACACGCTTTAGGTCAATATACGATAAAACAAGCAGAGACAAACCAAAAGGATACACAAAAATTTGAGATACTGCCTCTAGATGAATTTAATAAAAATTATCTTAAATATATTCTGAAAATAACTAACGGAAAAATAGATGGAAAGGGAGGCTGTGCTGAACTATTGCAAGTAAACGCAAATACATTAAGAGCAAAAATAAAAAAACTTGGAATAAACATCAAAACTTTCAAGCAGAAATAACCTTTAAGCAAGACTAATAGCAATTTACAAATAAAAATAAGACATATATGTCTTATGATAAATATTCATCTAAATTAATTATTTAAAAGTTCACTTTTCTTTATTTGTTTCAAAGGAATAATAGTATAATATAAATACTTTTTGTGTATATTGTTATTTCTAAATAAAGGAGTTGGTTTAAATGTTAGAGAAAAGAGATGTTGAGTTTTTTCGAGAAAAAGCAGCAGAAATGCTTTTGAAATGTGGTATTGTAATTACTCCTGAGGAGAAGGAAAGGATTGAAATAGCAGACTTTGGTTTAGGGATGTTTGAGCAGTTAGGTCTGGCTATTCTGGTGTATGTCAATACAGATAGATATTGTGCAAAGGAGTTAATTATGCTTCCCAGAATGATATGTCCGGAACATAAACATCCTCCTATGAAGAACCAGCCAGGTAAGATGGAAACTTTTCGTTGCCGTTGGGGAAAGGTATTTTTATACACAGAAGGTGAATCTGTAAAGAACCCGAAAGCGATTATACCCAGTGCTAAAAAATCTTATTTTACAGTCTGGCATGAAATTGAATTGAATCCGGGTGAACAATATACAATACCACCCAATACATTGCACTGGTTTCAGGCAGGAGATGAGGGCGCAATTGTTTCTGAATTTTCCAGTACCAGTCGAGATGATTTGGATATATTTACTGACCCTGAAATAGTTCGTATACAGGAATAGTAATTCGTTATCTGATTCACAAATTATATTATCCTTTATGTATTATAGACTTAACTTGAAAATGGCATTTAAAATGTGCTATAATAGAGCAAATAAATATTGAAGAATAAACAATAAAAACTATTTATTTAAGAAAGATGTTATATGTCAAAAATTGTTGAGAATTACGATGCTCTTTTTAATAAAGCAGAAGAATTTCGAAAATCATTAGGTTATGGTGAGAAGATTCAAATTCGAGTTGGTTCGGCTACATGTGAGCATGCAGCAGGTTCACAAATTGTATATGAAGAGTTTCAAAAGCATATTGCATCTTCAGGGAAGCAGGATATAATTTTACAGAAAACGGGCTGCACAGGTCGTTGTAGTTGTGAACCCATTGTGGGTGTTTTTATTCCAGGAAAGTTTCCTATTAAATATCAAATGGTTAATCGTGATACGGTTCACAAAATTTTTATGGAACATATTATTGGAGGTAAGGTAGTTCAGGAAAGTCTTTTAGATAACACGCCTGATGTGTGTAAATATCATGTTTTAATGTGTGATGGTTCAGGTTGTGGAGGTGCGATAGAAGGAGGTCTCCGAATTCAGTTTGAAATGAAACTTGCAGAGTCGGGGTTGAAACCTGAAGAAGTGTGGCTTACACAGGTTGGTTGTCTGGGTTTTTGCACAAATACAGAAAAAAAAGAGGGGGTTACGAAAATATTAGTGCGTCCCAATAATGTGATATATAAGTTAAAAAATGCTCAAGATATAGATGAAATAATACAGTCTCATTTTAAGAAAGGCAAAGTGGTTCAGAGGTTGGTCTCAAAAGAGCGACCTATTAGTCAAAGGTTTTATAATTTATATGGTGATGTTGCATTTTTCAACAAACAAACAAGAATTGCACTTCGAAATGCAGGGGTTGTGAATCCAGAAAATATATACGATTATGTTCACTATAAAGGTTTTCTTGCGTTAAAAGAGGTTTTAGATAAGAATGACCCCGAATGGGTAGTAAAGCAAGTGACTGATTCAAAGTTACGGGGTAGAGGGGGTGGAGGTTTTCCTACGGGTGTAAAATGGGCAAGTGCGAGAAAAGCAAAGGAAAAGACAAGATATATTGTCTGCAATGCGGATGAAGGTGACCCGGGTGCATTTATGGACCGCAGCATGCTTGAATCGGACCCGTTCAGTGTTATAGAAGGTATGATAATTGGCGGTTTTGCAATTGGAGCCCAGAAAGGGTTCTTTTATATTCGTGCTGAATATCCATTAGCCGTAGAGCGAATTAATTATGCTATTGAAGAATGCAAAAAGCATAATCTTTTAGGACAGAACATATTGGGAAGTGATTTCAGTTTTGACCTTGAAATACGATTAGGGGCAGGTGCTTTTGTATGTGGGGAAGAGACTGCTCTAATACATTCTATTGAAGGTGAGCGAGGACAACCTCGTATCCGACCTCCTTATCCATCTGAAAGCGGACTCTGGGGAAAACCTACTGTCATTAATAATGTAGAGACCTTTGCGAATATTCCGCCTATAATTGTTTATGAACCTGATTGGTTCAGTCAGATAGGAAGTAAAAAGAGTGGAGGAACAAAGGTATTTGCTCTTGCAGGAAAAATTCAGAGGACGGGACTTGTCGAAGTTCCAATGGGTACAACACTCAGGAAGATTGTATATGAAATTGGTGGTGGTATAAGCGGTGGGAAGAAAGCTAAAGCCATTCAGACAGGTGGTCCTGCTGGTGGTTGTATTCCAGAAAAGTATTTTGACACTTCCGTTGATTTCGATACACTTTCCAAACTGGGTTCTATTATGGGAAGTGGCGGAATGATAGTTCTGGATGAAGATGACTGTATGGTAGATGTTGCAAAATTTTATCTTGAATTTTGCCAGGATGAGTCATGTGGAAAGTGCACACCTTGTAGAGAAGGGACTAAGAGAATATTGGAAATCTTGAAAAGAATTACGGAAGGTAAAGGGACAGAAGAAGATTTAGATAAACTGCTTCGGTTGGCTAAATTGGTTAGAAAATCGTCTTTATGTGGATTGGGTCGTGCTGCTCCAAATCCTGTTATAAGCACATTAACTTATTTTAAAGATGAATACCTGGCTCATGTCAGGGACAAGAAATGTCCCTCGAAGAAGTGTCGTTCTCTTATTCATTATGAAATTGACCCAGAAAAATGCACAGGTTGCACTTTGTGTGCAAAGAATTGTCCTGTCCCATGTATTTCTGGTGAGCGTAAAGAAGCGCATGTAATAGATACAATGAAATGTATTAAATGTGGCAAATGTTTTGAAGTCTGCAGATTCAAAGCAGTCAAAAAGATGTAAAATTGAGATAAATCAAATCGAGGATAAAAACATGAGTAATGTTAAAACAACAGAAACAATAGAAGTAAAGACAGTGAATATAAAGATTGATGACAGTGTATTGTCTGTTCCTGAGGGAATAACGATTATGGAGGCAGCAGAAAGGATTGGTATTGAAATTCCCCGATTATGCTTTCATCCTGACCTCAGTTTACAGGGTTCGTGTCGTGTATGTATTGTAGAGGTAAAAGGTTTTGATTTTTACATGACAGCATGCAGTACGAAAGTCTGGGATGGAATGGAGATTAAGACAAATAGTCCTGAAATTCGTCAGGCGAGACGAGATATCGTTGAATTGCTTCTGGATAATCATCCTCAGGATTGTCAAACATGTGAACGAGATGGGAACTGTGAACTTCAGAATCTGGCTTATTCGTTGGGAGTAAGAGAACGACTGTTTTCAGGAGAACGGAAACAGTTACCAAAAGATGCTCGAAGCAAATCGGTTGTTCGTGTACCTGAAAAATGTATTCTTTGTGGTCGTTGTGTTCGTGTGTGTTCAGAGGTTCAAGGAGTTTATAATTTAAGCCAACATGGTCGGGGTTTTTATACTCAGGTTATGCCTGCACATGGTTCTGGCATGGATGAATCCGTATGTATTCAGTGTGGGCAATGTATTATGGTGTGTCCGGTGGCTGCCTTTGTGGAACAATCCCATACAGATAAGGTGTGGGAAGCGTTAGCCGATCCAAAGAAGCATGTGGTTGTGCAGACAGCACCGTCTATTCGGGCTGCCATAGGCGAAGGTTTCGGTATGGAGCCTGGCACGCCGGCTACAGGTAAGATGGTAACAGCACTCAGACTTCTTGGTTTCGATGGTATCTTTGATACCAATTTTGGTGCTGACTTAACAATAGTTGAGGAAGCCAATGAATTTATTAGAAGATTTCAGAAGAAAGACCATCTACCCATTTTGACAAGTTGCTCACCGGGCTGGGTAAATTTCCTTGAGAAGTTTTATCCTGAATTAATCCCGTATGCTTCTACATGCAAAAGTCCAATGAGTATGACTTCTGCTTTATTAAAGACTTATTATGCTGAAAAAACAGGGAAAGACCCGAAAGATATATTTGTTGTGGCAGTTATGCCCTGTGTAGCCAAGAAATTTGAAGCAGACAGAGATGAACATAAGATGTCCGATGGCATTCCTTATACCGATGCAGTATTAACTACACGAGAATTAATCTGGATGATTAAATGTTATGGAATTGACATGCGAGATTTGCCAGATGGTGAATTTGATAATCCATTAGGAGAGTCGAGTGGTGCTGCGGATATTTTTGGTACCACAGGTGGAGTAATGGAGGCAACCTTGAGAATGGCGTATGAGGTTCTCACAGGATCGCCACCTGAAAATATGGAATTTACTGATGTTCGGGCAGTTGAAGGTTTGAGAGAAACTGAGGTTAAGTTTGGGAAATTTAAACTTAATGTTGCAGTGGCTAATGGCTTAACAAATGCAAAGACGATACTTAACAAAGTTATAAGTGGAGAGAAACAGTATCATATTGTTGAAGTGATGGCTTGTCCCGGCGGTTGTATTGGTGGCGGTGGACAACCTTATCCACCGAAAGGGTATCATTTTCTTGACCCAGAATTGTTGGCTAAACGCGCACAATCGCTTTATACGATTGACCAGGCGAAGAAAGTTAGAAGTTCAAATCATAATCCTTCGATAAAACAGATATATAAAGAATTTTTGGAAGCCCCTGGTAGTGATAGGGCTCACCAATTGTTACATACACACTATCACCCAAGATTACCGAGAGGAATACGATAATGCGACAATCATCTCATAATGTTCAATCAACAGACAATTGGAAGGAAGTGGAAGAGTTAGCAAAGAAAACGCTTCCTGAAGATGTGGTTCAGTATATTGAAGAATGTAAAAAAGAACCCAATCCAGAGAGTAAACTTATTAAAGTGCTACAAATGGTTCAGAACCACTATGGCTATCTTGGTGAAACACAGATGGACGCTGTTGCTGAACTACTACAAGTTCCTATGACAAAAGTCTCTGGTGTAGCCACATTTTATCACTTTTTTAGAATTGTCCCGCGTGGGAAATATCTTATTAATGTATGTTTGGGAACAGCCTGTTATGTTAAAGGGGCAGAACGAATTGTTGATAAATTGAAAGAAGAACTTGGCATTCAGTTTGGTGAGACAACCAAAGATGGATTGTTTTCTCTTGAAGAAACTCGGTGTCTGGGTTGCTGTGGATTGGCTCCTGTAATAAAAATCAATGACCAGGTCTTTGGTCAAGTAACCCCAGATAAAATTCCTGCTATTCTTGAACATTTCACTGAGAAAGAGAGTGCAACCCAATAGAAATTAGTTGTTAATATTCCAGCGTTGAACATTCGGTATTTCTAATGCAAGGTCAAAGCCATAAGCGTTAGAAGGTGTTTGAGAACCGGGTTTAAAGTTACCTTCGAGGATTTTTTTTGCAATAAGGGTGCTTGAAATGGCTGTGAATGTATAACCGTCTGGTGTTCTCATCCCTGCTCTTTTATAAACACCCTGTTCATTTTTTACTTCACCCCATAATAGGGAATAGTTTTGACTTCTTTCTTCAGGTGAAGGTCCACCTTCAGGAACACGATTTTTGAGAAAACTCTGTAAAGATTCTGTTTCTATAATATTTTGAGTCAATTTGATACCTTTTAGTAAAAAATTCATACTTCGTGAAACCCCCATATAAACTTCAATATTAGGGATTTGTGTGGAATAATATGCCGTGCTTACATCTCCCCATGGGATAGTTACGCATAACTTTGTTTCTTCGCCAAAATTTACTTTTCTTGTTTTATATCCCGAAGGAACGGATTCAAGGATTCCATTTCTTCGGATTTTCCCTCCTTTTCCCATGCTTTCAATGCCTGTTAGCATAGTTCCGTGAGACGGTTTTCCGTTAGAATAAAAGGCAAGAGCTAACTCTTTTGCATCTGGAAGTAATGACTTCAAATAAGATGCGAGGCAATCACTGGGAACAACATCAAAACCTACACCGGGCAATAACATAACTCCCTTCTCTTTTGCTTCCTTATCCTTTTGGGCTATCCACTCAAATACATCAATTTCACCTGTAATATCAGTGTAATGCACACCTTTTTCAAGGCAGGCTAATACCATATTGGGAGCTGTATACTGGAAAGGTCCCGCACAATGAATTACGAGAGAAATATCTTCTAAATTTGGTGAAATATCGTTAATGCTGTCTAATGAAAAAGCACGATATTCTAAACTATGCTTATCAGATATCTCTTTTAGTTTCGATTCATTTCTTCCTGATAGAATAATGGGCAACTGCTGCTTTATACATTCCTCAACAGTTAGTAAGCCCGCATAACCATAAGCACCATATATCAAAATTTTAGTTTTCATATAATACTTTCTCCTTGTCGTTGATATGTAGTAGATAGTATTTATAATATAACAAGTAAAAACAAAAAATCTCTTTTGGAGTGGTAAGATGGAATCTATAAAATATATAACATTACTTACGGATTTTGGAAATAGGGACTCTTATGTATCTGAAATGAAAGGGGTTTTATTTTCTGCGTTACCCAATATTGAAGTAGTTGATTTGTCTCACGAAATACAACCGCAAAATATAATGGAAGGCGCTTTATTTCTTGAAAGAATCTGGAATTATTGGCAATTACCTTCAATACATATAGCCGTAATAGACCCTGGAGTAGGAACGAATCGAAGAATTTTGTTAATTCGTGATAATCAAAAATTTTTAATATGTCCCGATAATGGTCTTGCAACTTTTATCATTAGACAGAAACATACAGAGATTCGTTATATAAGACAATATGAGTTATCTAAAAAGATAATAAGTAATACTTTTCATGGTAGGGATATAATGGTACCTGTTGCAATTCAGTTAGTAAAAGGGAGTAATTGGGAAGAATGCGGACCGATTGTAGATAATATAACCCTTCTTCGTGTTCCACCGATTACCATAGAGGGCAAATATGTTTATGGTGAGGTAATTCATATAGACCGATTTGGTAATGCAATTACAAATATAAGAAAAGAGGAAATGCAGAATTTACTCCCCCTATATGCTAAATTGACGGGTAAGTTTTATAAAATCCCTTTTTGTGCGAGTTATGGTGAAGTGGAAGTGGGGAAACCATTGTGTTTGTACGGAAGTTCAAATCGTTTAGAAATCGCTGTAAACTGTGATTCAGCCTATAAGAAATTAAGAGTAAAGGTAGGCACAATAATTAGATTAGAAGTAGATAATTCTTAACTTCTCCATGGTCGTTCACGATTGACACTTTCAACGGCTTTTCTTGCTATATCGGCGTCTTGCTGAATTTCGAAATCAAACATACCTGCAAGAATATGGTCTGCTCCACTATTAAATACATAAGGAAATGCGTCGTCTGGCGGAATAGCACCTGCGGCCATAACCTTAAAGGCTATCCAGGGAACAGATACATCTTTCATAACTTGAATAGTCTCTTCAGGCTCTCTACACCAATAGCCAGGAATCTCTCTAATAGGTTCTGTTAGTTGTTCTTTTTTGGGTGCTGTGGGATAATTATGGTGATGGAATGTTTTGATGTAGAAATCGGGTTCTATCTTCTCCTTTTCGCATATCTGAATTACTTCAAGATTATGAGCACCCACACCCGAAGGAAGGGCATTTTCTTTTCCCAATTCAACGGCTTTTTTAATAACGGAGATTTTTTTCTCCTGAGTCAATCTATCGGCAGTAACACCCCATAAATAAAGAGCATCCAATCCCATATCTACTAATTGCTTTACCTGCTCTTTGTAAAGTTCAAAATCGGTATCTGGGGATGCCGTAGGGCAGACTATCCATTGCATTTTACCACCTTTTTTAAAACGATAATCCTCAAGTACTTTCAGTATCTCTGGAACAGTATGAATAGTAAGAGTATTAACACCATGCTTTTCTGCCAACTGCATTGTCTCCATTATTTTTTCAGGAGTATTGTAATGGGCACAAAGATTGTATACATATTTAAGGTCTCGACTATGAGTGAAATGTGTTAATAAATTTCCTCCCAAAAGTAGTCGGCTAACTTTCAAGCCACGGATGTTTCCACAAGGAAGAGAATTACTTGTTTCTACACTTTTGTTTTCTTCAGAATTTTGCTGTGCAACAGAAATGGCAGCAGTTGAAGTGGCTAATGAAGTTCCAAGAAATGTTCTGCGATTCATCTTAAATTTATTCATAAAGTTTCTCCCAAAAATACAATGATATAATTATAGACAATTATTAACAACAATAAAAATTGGAGTTTAGTTAAAGTGTTACATCCCGAACGGAAATATAGGATAGCAATTATAGGAAGTGGACCGAGTGGCTTTTTTGCAGCAGAACATCTTTTTCGTTTGAATAAAGTCTGTGAAGTTGATATGTATGAGAGATACCCGGACCCCTTTGGTTTAGTTCGTAGGGGGGTATCACCAGATAGTCCAAAGATAAGAAATGTGTCCAGGGCTTTTGATTTAATAGCCCAAAATCAACGGTTTGCATATTTTGGGAATGTAGATGTGGGAGTAGATATATCGTTAGAGGAATTAAGAAGATTTTATGATGTAATTATTCTTGCGTGTGGAATGGAGACCAGTCAACGGATGGGCATTCCCGGTGAAGATTTACCAGGTTGTTATACAGCAAGTGCCATTGTGGGCTGGTATAATTGTCATCCTGTTTATCATTCGTTGAATATAAAACTTGATGAAGAGAGGGCTGTAATTGTTGGAATGGGAAATGTGGCGTTGGATGTGGCAAGAATTTTGTGTAGGCCTGTAAATGAACTTTACTCTACGGATATATCAAACAAAACAATAGAGACATTAAAAAATAGCAAATTAAAAGAGATTTTTATCGTCGGAAGAAGAGGACCTGCACAAACAAAATTTAAAGAAAATGAACTTTTAGCAATGGAAGATATTGGAGATACCGATATCATTATAAATCCAGATGAGTTGAAGTTGAACAGAACAAGCCAGGAAGAAGTGGATAGTAATTCTTCTTTACAAAGAATATTTAAGATATTTAGTAAGTTTGCGTGTAATAAACCTAAAAAATCAAAGCAAATTTATATTACCTTCTTAAAAACTCCTATACGAATTGTAGGTAATGGGAAAGTAGAACAGATTATGTTGGAGAAAAATATACTGGAGGGTCCTAAAAATCGGCAGTATCCAGTTGGAACTTCTAATATTGAGATGTTAAGTTGTAATTATGTAATTTCGTGTGTCGGTTATAGAGGGAATAAATTTCCTGGTATTCCTTTTGATGAAACAAGGGGTATTATTCCAAATAAAAATGGTAGAGTTATCAAAAATGATGAGATTATCCCGGGCATCTATGTAACGGGTTGGATTAAAAGAGGTCCTGTGGGACTTATTGGTCATAACAAACCGGATAGTTTAGAGACTGTTCAAAATTTATTAGAAGACATTCCTAATCTGAGACCGTGTCTATATCCCTCACGAGACGATTTAATACAATTTTTGAATACAAATGGTATAAACTTTATAACTTATGAAGAATGGAAAAAAATTGATGCAGTCGAAATAGAAAAAGGGAAGAAGTTAGGCAAAATAAGGGACCGATTTTGTATCTCAGAGGAAATGTTGAAAGTTATATCAAAAGAGAAGAAGAGATAACATTACTTATTATTTTTTTGCTACAATTTCAAAAACAGTATGTAAAAGGTCATCCGGGTTAAAGGGTTTATCAAAAAAACCGTCAGGAGGAGGGACCTGATATTTTTCTGAAATACTATTTGCAGTCCATGTGTTTCCTAATTCGAATGAATTTACACCAGAAACAAAAATAATAGGCGTATAACATAAGAACGGATGGTTTCTAAATTCTACGAATACTTGAATGCCACTTTCATCTGGCAACATAACATCAAAAACGCATAAATCAGGTAATTCCTTTTCTGCTAAGGATATTGCCTTTGAAGCATACTGTGAGCAAATAATCTTTGCTCCTTCTGATTCAAATAGAATTTTTAATGAATTTAAAACATCTATCTCATCTTCTAATATTAAAATCTTTTTGTCTTTTAGTAAGTTGTTATCCATAATACTCTTTGCTAATATATTTTCAACACTATTTTTATTATAACTCAATAGTTCTTTTGTCTATAACTTATCCATAGGAGATTACAAATGGAGAATAAACTATTTCAAGTTCGTATTTCACTTATTGAAGCCTTTTTAAATGAAAATAATTATGAAGGGGTTTTATTATCAAGAGTAGATAACTTTGCAATGGCAACAGGAGGAAAAAGAAATTATATATCGAAATACTCAGATTTTGGGGCAAATTCTTTATTGGTTAATAAGGAAGGGAGAGTATATTATGTGGGCAATAATGTTGAGGAGCCAAGAATTTTTGACGAAGAACTTACGGGACTTCCCTGTGAACGAATTACCTTCCTTTGGTTTGAGTCATCACCAGCCGAGGCGGTAAAGAAGTATTTCCATATCACTGGGGAGAGTAAATGGGTATCTGATGACGGGAGTCTTGGAAAAAATGTTAATGATGAATTAGCAATATTAAGGTCATTGTTAACAGAGATAGAAATGGAAAAATATAAAGAGTTGGGGAAAATTGCTGCTGAAGCAATGGTAAGCACATTACGAGAGATTCGACAGGGAAGCACAGAGGCAGAAGTTGCAGCAAGATTGGTTTATGAAGGTCATAAAAGAGGTTGTCTTGTCCCTGTGGCATTAATTGCAAGCGATGAACGAACTGAGAAGTATAGACATCCTTTACCTGTGGAAAAGCCTCTGATATCTAATGGAGAGAGCAAGAAGATAAATAGTATTGTCATGGTAGTAAGTTGTTTTCTGAAAGAAGGGCTTGTTGTTTCCTTAACGCGGTTTAAACAAGTAGGAAAAATTTCAGATGAAATAAAAGATGCTTATAAGAGAATATGCAGTGTTGATGCGCTGGTACAAGAGGCAACTGTCCCGGGGAAAACATTAGGGGATGTTTTTGAGAAGTATATAGAAGCATACAGGGTTATGGGTTTTCCTGAAAATGAGTGGCATAATCATCATCAAGGGGGGACAACGGGATATGCAAGTAGGACATGTAAAGGTAAACCGGGTGAAATATTTCCCGTGTTAGATACACATTATCCCAAACTTGTTAAATCCATTCTGGGCAAAGAGGTGTCCTTTGGTTCTGCGTTTGCATGGAATCCCTCTGCAAAGGGAGTGAAGTCCGAAGATACATTTCTCCTTTATCCAGATGGCAAGAAAGAAATCATCAGTTCTACTCCGGAATTACCTGAAGTTAATCTTGAAGAGGTTTTGAAAAGACCAACAGAAGTAAAAAAGTCTGGAATATATATGGATGTGTAGGAATACTTAGAGAAAGTTACTACACTTACAATTAAATACAATTTGCACAGGGATTGTGTCTATTAATAGGACTTGTTATAGAAGAAGGTAAATTTTGAACTAACTTTTGCCGAAGTATTTTTTGAAGAATTCTGGGTCATTAATAGAGTTAATTTCTTTTTCAATAAATGATTTTACTTCTTCTGCGGAGATAGGTGCTGATTTACTTTCTGAGGAAATTTGTTTGCTTTCTGAATTTCGTGGAGAGATTCTTTTACTTTCTTCTTCGAAAATTCCCTCTTTTTCGGAGATTATCTGTTCACTGTCGTTGGTATTGCTTTGTTCTAATTCTGGCATAGCAAGTTCAAGAAACATTTCTACAATGCTTGCCAGATGTTCTATCCGCTCTTTTCTTGAACCTTTTTCGATAATCCGTCGGTTAATGGGTATGGCTTTGTTCCTGAATACAATACTAAATTCATGGCACAGTGGACAGGGTAGTATCATAACTACATCTGCGGGCAATCTCCCTGACCCTATTTTCTGTTGATTACAATGAGGGCATATAATCATAGAATCTCCTCATTTCTAATATAATCATAACAGATAGAGGATGTAAGTATCAAAAGGGAGTTTTAGGGTTGGCAGGGGTCTCCCCATTGTTCTACCCAATTGGGGTTTAATCGTGCTTGAACCTGCCATATATCTAAAATAGTTAAAGCGGTCATGCTTTCTATTACAGGAATAGCCCGTGGCACAATACATGGGTCGTGTCGTCCATGCACTCTTAATTCTCTATTGTTAAAATGTATATCCATTGTTTTTTGGGGTTTTGCGATAGATGAGGTAGGTTTTATGACAAGGCGAACGATAATGGGTTGACCTGTACTGATTCCACCTAAAATACCCCCAGCATGATTGCTTAGAAATTGTCCATTTTCCATGGGGTCATTGGATTGGCTTCCTCTTAATCGAGCCAATTCAAAGCCATCTCCAAACTCAATACCTTTGACAGCACCAATACTCATCAATGCACTTGCTAATCTTGCATTTAATTTGGCAAAGACGGGGTCACCCAGACCGGGAGGGAGACCCTGTATCTCAAGTTGAACTATACCTCCGACGGAATCTCCTTCTTTTCTTGCTTTTAAAATCTCTTCTTCCATGATTTTGGCTGTTTCAGGGTCGGAACATCTCACAGAATTGTTTTCAATGTTATCTAAAGAACCTTTATGCGGAATGGCTTTCCCCGCAATTTCAACAGAGTGTGCAATAATTTTAACGCCTTTTTTCTCAAGCAGTTTTTTTGCGATAGCACCACAGGCTACTCTACATGCTGTTTCGCGTCCAGAAGACCTTCCACCCCCGCGATGGTCGCGTATGCCATATTTTATATAAAAAGTAAAGTCAGCATGGCCCGGACGAAACACTTCTTTTAGTTCATCATAGTGTTGTGATTTTTGGTCTTCGTTGTAGATGATAAGGGCAATAGGGGCACCTGTGGTTTTCCCTTCAAATATTCCTGAAAGGATATGGACATTATCGGATTCTTTCCTTTTTGTGGTTATGGCACTTTGTCCCGGTTTACGACGGTCCAATTCTTTTTGAATATCTTTCTCTGAGATTTCTAATCCCGGCCGAATGCCGTCCATTATTGCACCAATTGCAGGACCATGGCTTTCTCCAAAAGTGGTTATCCGTATAATTTCTCCGAATGTATTAGCAGACCGGGTATGTATGGAAAGTTCTTCTCCTATACGATGAACAACCTGTTGAGCAATGTCTATAGGCTCTCCGGTGGAAGTATCAATAAAAACATCTGCAAACGGTTGTAGTATCTCTTCTCTCAATGATAGTTCTTTGAAAAAATTTTCTCTGGGATTTTCTATATCAGACAACCAGGGTGGAATCCCATTATTAGATATTCTTTGCCAGAGAATTTCTTTTTCGGCAGTTAAATAGATTAATAAGGAGTCATTTCTGATTTTTCGACGGTTAGGTGGATAAAGCATAATAGAACCACCTGTTATGATTAAACACCAATCCATATAGGAAACTTCCTGGGCAATTTTTGTCTCTAAATCCCTGAAATAGGTTTCACCTTTTTCTATAAATATCTGTCTACAGTTCTTTTTTTCGCCTGTTGTTTTAAAATACACATCTTCAATCATTTCATCCGTTTCAAAATAGGTTAGCCCTGTAATTTGTGCTACACATTTTCCAACGGAAGATTTTCCTGCTCCCTTAGGACCCATAATAACTAATTTCAAAATTTTCTCCTTACAATTTATAGATAGAATATGTATATATTATATGTAGATTTAATCCGTTATGTAGGCAGTTGCACCTATTTGATGAAGGCATTCAACAAAAGTTGGGAAAGTAACATCTACGGCTTCATAACCTTCAATAATGGTAGTTCCGCCCAACATAGTTGCTGCAACGGCAAGTGCCATAACGACCCGATGGTCTCCGTGACCGTTAACAGTTCCTTGAATCATAGGGGATTCTTCAATTTCCAATCCATCGGGTAGTTCTTTAATCTTTGCACCTAATTTAGTGAGTTCCTCTCGCATAACGGAGATACGGTCTGTTTCCTTTAATCTTGCCTGAGGCACATTATATAATCTGGTTTTTCCTGAGGCAAAGCATGCCAGAACAGCCATCATTGGCAAGGCATCAGGAGTAGCGTTCAAATCAATATCACATCCTTTTAACTGTTTTGCCGTTACACGGATATTGTCTTTATCTATTTCAATTTCAGCGCCCATTTGTTTTAAGTAATCTAATACTTTCTTATCTCCTTGCGTATCATTTATATCCAAGCCCTGACAAATTACTTCATTATCCGGTAGAGCCCCAGCACATAGAAAGAAAGTAGCAGAAGAGAAATCGCCGGGAATTTGTTTGTTAACGGGTTTGTATTTTTGATTTTCAGGTATTCTAAATTTTTTTAATTTGTCATCATGTTCTACTTTTATTCCGTGTTCTTTCAACCATGCTAAAGTCATTTCGACATAAGGTCTCTCGTTCAATAGAAGAATATCAATGATTGTTTCTTTTTCGGCTAATGGAGTATTCATTAGAAGTGAACTCAAATATTGACTGGATACGGCTTCTAATGCTGTTTGTCCACCTTTTAATTTTCCTTGCACTATAACCGGTGGAAGATTATTTTCCCTTGTTGAAATGATATTTGCTCCCAAATCGTTTAGGGAATTTATTAGAGGTCCAATAGGTCTTCTACGGACTTGACTATCTCCCGTTATGACTACCATTCCTTTATCTATTAAGGCTGAACTTCCCAAAACAATGCACATCGTCGTTCCAGAATTTCTGACATCAATAACATCTGACGGAATATCCCAAACTCCACCTCGACCCTCAACTATCCAGCAATTTTCCTCCGTCTTAATATCAACACCCAAACTGCGATATGCGTTCACAGCGGAAAGGGTATCCTGGGAAGAAAGTGGAGATTCTATTATACTCTCACCTTCAGCAAGAGAAGCAATAGCCACAGCCCTTATTGTATGAGATTTTGAACCAGGGATTTTTACAGTGCCTTTTAAGTTTGAACCTTCAACAAATAATCTCATGAGTATCCCCTCAATTATAAGAAAGAATTATTAATTAATATTATAAAACAATAAAATTTGATTTATCATTTCATACGAGGTATAGAAGAGGAGGGGTATTCTTATTGCTGTTTTTGAGTCATAAAGGTATTTCAGGTGTTTAATTTTATATAATCTTATTAATTAAAAAAGGTGTTCAAATTTTATTACAAAGGATAGTCTTTATGGATAGTTGCTCTCGTAGAAATTTTTTAGTTAAAACGGTATCTGCGGGTGTTGGTTTAAGCCTTTTAACAAAACAAAATTGCATGGCAGAAGAAACAGCAGAAAAACCTAATTTTATTTTTATTCTTGCGGATGACCTGGGTTATGGGGATATTGGATGTTATGGACAGGAGAATATTTTAACACCCAATATAGACCGCATGGCTAAAGAAGGAATGATGTTTACCGATGGATATGCAGGTAGCACCGTTTGTGCACCATCTCGCGGCTGTCTAATGACGGGTTATCATACCGGGCATGCAAGGATACGCGGGAATGGCGATGTTCCGTTATCACCTGAGGATATAACTGTTGCAGAGGTGTTAAAATCACAGGGGTATGTTACAGGTTTAGTAGGAAAATGGGGACTGGGCGAAGCAGAAACATCAGGAATTCCAGGGTTGCAGGGATTTGATGAATTCTATGGTTATTTAAATCAGGTTCATGCCCATAATTATTATCCGGATTTTCTATGGCGGGGAACCGAGAAGGTTAAGATAGAAGGAAATACAATGTCAGAAACCCCGGGAGTATGTGGCACTTGCACACAGTATAGCCATGACTTATTTACGAATGAGGCAGTGGATTTTATAAAAAGATATAAAGATAGAAAATTCTTTTTATATCTGGCTTTTACTATTCCACATGCAAATAATGAATTAGGAAACGCTAAAGGAAATGGAATGGAAGTTCCAACAGATGAGCCTTATTCTGACCGACCCTGGCCTCAGCCTCAAAAGAACCATGCGGCAATGATAACGCGATTGGATGATTCTGTGGGCAAGATTTTAGACCTGCTAAAAGAATTAGGGTTAGATGAAAAAACAGTAATAATTTTTTCGAGTGATAATGGTCCGCATAAAGAGGGGGGAGCCGACCCTGAATTCTTCAAAAGTTCTGGACCTTTTCAGGGATATAAAAGGGCTTTATATGATGGTGGTATTCGTGTGCCCTTTATCGCACGCTGGAAAAATAAAATTTCAGCAGGCTCAAAATGTGATACTCCTTGTGCTTTCTGGGATGTTTTGCCTACCCTTGCTGAATTGGCAGGAACAAAAGCGCCGACAGGGATTGATGGTATTTCATTTGTTCCTCTCTTGTTCAGCGGGGATACATCTTCATTCAAAGGTAGACCGTTATACTGGGAGTTTTATGAAGGAGGTTTTAAACAGGCTTTGAGGGTTGACAATTGGAAATTAATAAATACTCCTGGAACGCCTACACCAGAATTGTATGATTTAAGTAATGATAAAGGAGAGAAGAATAACCTTGCTTCGACCTCTCCTGATAAATGTAATGAATTGCTTGAATTGATTAAAAAAATGAGAGTCCCTTCACCCGACTGGAAATCCCCACTGGATTAATCTTTTTACATCACTCCTGGCACCACTGCAAAAAACCTTATAACATCAAAAAGAAAGAAAACTTGAAAGAAAAATCCATAGATATATTTGTTGAGATGTGATTGTTCATCGCTCTTTATTTATTTTTTGACATAGACTATATTTAATAAAAAGGCTCAAATTGACTTCTTGCAGTAACACCAGCAGTAATCGAATAAATTAAAATGTTAAATGATTATTGAACACACATAAAAACTTGACAATACAAAAAAAATATGTTACACTAAAAAAAGTAACTGTTTAATTATTTACAAAATTTGTTAAAAACTTAAACATAAGATGAAATGTCATGAATAAACATTTATCTACAATCATTAGAGTTTCTCTTCTCTTAATTTAACAAATGCAGAAAATCCACCATCTTGTGGCTTTGCATGTGGAATTTGTGGTGCAGTTGGTTTGAAATTTGAAGGTTTAGAAAAATTTATGTCAGCAGATTTTATGCCTGTAGAATGGGCAAGTTGCGAGGATACATACAATTGTTGTTCTCCTGATTACATCTGTTCTTTATACATAGGGTCAAAAACCGTTTCTGCTGGTTCATGGACTTGTGAAAGTGGAATAAAGTTTGGGATAGATATACCAGAGTGGTTTAGTCTATTGAGTGACGGGAATGTTTCGAATGGTGGGTCAACTGAAATTACAGTAGAAGCGGGCATTAAAGCAACATGTCATTTGCAAAGATGCCAGACAAGCTCTTTAGCGGTTGGGCCATACTATAGATTTATTCTTAGAACAGTACCTTGTCTTAAAGCATGTTTTAATCCTAAAGACCCAAACACTCCATGTAGTGAATACCAACAAGTATGTGCATCTTTTAATTTTAATAAATATTCTACTCTAATATATTTATTAGACCCGTGCAAAGTATTAGGTGTATGTGGCATACCCACTACCCCTCCTAATTGTCCTTCATGTGTTGACCCATTAAATCCAAATTGTGGAAATTAAATGTCTGTGTCTATTATAAATGAACAATAAATATAGGAGTTGACAAGATGAATCTAGTAGTATGTTTATTCTTATTAACAGGAATAGGAGATAATTATGTTAATGTAGTAGCAGGTGAAACATTGGAGCGACTTCAACAGGTTATTACAACTCCGCAGTATCAGCAGGCAACGGAATTGTTTAATAACGGTCAATATCAAGAAGCCTTTAATCTGCTGGCTGAAAGTGCCTTAAAGTATCCCGAACAACAATCATCTTATATAACAGCAATGACAGTCCTTCGCCAGCAGACCGAGAAGGTTGAAAACCTTAATGAACAAGAAATGTTAGAAGCATATATGTCGGTTGGCGATGCAATTAAGAATGAACTCAGTCTGGATTCAAAAAAAATTCTACTACCTGATTTATCTGTAATTGCTACTTCACAAAAAGACAAAGAGTATGCTTATGGCTACTTTGATGAACTATTGAAAGAGGTAGAGAATACAGAGGGCAGGAAATCGCAATCTTATGGGGATGTAGTGTATAGATATTCCAGTAGTGCTATCTCTTTGGGGGATTATCAGAAGTCAATGAGTTTGTTAGAGGACATAAGGAGAAATAGAGAAAATTATCCTGAAGGGTTAGAAGATAGAACAAACTTTCAATTGTTTAATGTCTATAAAGGTTTAGAAAAGTTTGATGAGGTTATTAAATTGGGTGAAGAGTTGCGAGAAAAGTTTGGCGATAAAGAGATAAAAGATGATTCTGATTTTTCCGATTTATTAAATGTGTTAATGAACCTGGGTGATGCTTATATGACAAGGGAGAGTTATGATAAGGCGTATGAAGTTTATGATGAGGCTGTAAAATTGATGGAAAAATACAATCCCAGGGAAGAAATTCATAAAAAAAATTTGCAACTATGTATAACTTTGCAAAGTCGCAGAGAAAATTAGCCATGGTTCATCTCGGAATGCCTGATGATACTAAAATTTTAAGTGGAGCAGAGGCATTTAACCAGATGGAAAAAAGTGACATGCCTAAGGAAATGATAGAGCAAATGAAAAAAAATCTCATAGTCGGAGAAACGAATAATACGGGGCAAAAAGTAAATACAAGTGCCCTTAATACTGCAATGAATAAGCCTCCTACACAAAAAACAAATATAGCAGAAAATACAAAAGATACTCAGTCCAATCCTTTTTTATTTGGTATCATTTTAGGTGTAATAATAGCCTTATTAGCCGTCTATTTATTAATAGCATTTCTTGTTAGAAAATTTAAAAGTTAAGTGTCTTCATTTATTTTAATCCTTGCGTTCCTGCAAAAAGTCAATTTGAGCCAATTTTGGTGGTTCAAAAACTTATAACTTCGATATAAAACAATAATATATCAATATGAATAGACATTGGTTTTTAGTCCAAATTTATAGAAGAAGGATTTTTGGACAGCAATTTACTTTCTTCCTTAATATTAAAGCCATAATATCGGACAAGAGGTGCTTTCACATAGAAAAAATACCATATCATTGGGGGAGTTCTCTGAATCTATTTATTAATGTGTCTGATGGTTCTTTGGAACAAACGAAATCAACGCGGACAGTTTTGGGAGTAGGATAATTCCATGTATGGGCATCTACGCATGCTAATAAAGTTAGACCTGCCTCCTTAATTGCACTAAGGTAAATCTCTAACGGATACAATCTCTGTCTGACGATTGACCAGCCTTTCCCTTGAATCAAGATACTTAATGTCGCTATTTTTGTGTCCTCGTTATACGCCGATTCCCAGATTGCTTGAAAGTTTTTATAGTTTTCTTTCCATTTTGTATTGTTATAGTATTGTTTAACCATTTGTTCTGTTACACAATCGAAATAAAGGACACCCTCATTTTTTAACGCAAAAGCCATTGAATTGATAGAACGGTATATGTCCTCTTCATCTAATAGAAAATTAATAGAATCAAAAAGACAGGAGATAATATCAAAGTGGGAACGGAAAGGTATAAAACGCATATCACTTACGAGGAACTGAGAATCTGGATAATTGTTTTTTGCCGTATAGAGCATAGCAGGTGAAATATCCGTTCCAATAGAGTTCCATCCATGCTTTGACAATCTGTGGATTAGCGTCCCTGTGCCACAAGCAATATCGAGATGTTGCACTGGACGGTCTTCGCCAATGCCCATTATTTTTTGTGTAGCCACTAATGTTTGTTTCCACTTATCGTATTGGACACGATTCATAATCTGGTCATAATAGGGAGCCAGTATATTGAATATATCATTTGACATTTATAATCTGATTCCTTTTATCTTTAAGCCAGTTCAGAAACTCTAATGAATATGGAGAAATGTTTCTCTTCTTTACATTTATTTGAAATCGCTCTTGTGCAGCATAGTAGAGAGCATCTTCAAAACCTTGGGTAGTAAGAATTTTTCGTGTTTCCTCTGCCTGGGGATAATTTCTTAATGGTTCACAGAAATCGGACAAATAAAGTATTTGCCCTACAACACCCAAATTTGCTTTTCCAGTAGTATGCCAATATATGGCTTCGTAAATTTCAGGGTCATCTAATTTTAATTCAAGAGAAGAAATCTTTGCTGCAAGAGGTCCATGAAGCAATACAGGATATTTCTTTTCATATTCAGTGACAGGAATACCTAACTCTTCTGCTTTTTTTATCATTTTTGTATGAGGAAAATCCCGGGATAGGTCATGAAGAATTCCTGCCAATGCAATTTTCCTTTTATCTATATGTATATTAGTGAATTGAGTAATGTATAAGCCATAAGAAGCGACGGAAATGCAATGAATGGTTTTCTTACTACTTAAATAAGTTTGCACATATTGGATATAATAAGAATATGTATATTTGATTTCCTCTTCAATTTTTATATAGTCCGCGTTCATTGATATATCTTTCTACTTCTGTTGGTACTAAATTGTGTATGTCCTTATTTTGTTTGATTAGTGAGCGAATTTGGTGAGAAGAAATATCTTTAGGTTCAAAAGGAAGCCAGAGTGTTTTTTGCAATATTTTAGGGTGGATTTTTTGTTTTGCATGATTAGGACGGTTGGCTACCATAAATTTATAGACTCTATTTATAATTTCTTCGGACTGAAACCAGTTGGAAATGTCTATTAAAGTATCCAGACCTACGATTAGGGAAATTCGACATTGCTCATATTGTTTTTCAAAGTATTTAATTGTTTCTATGGTATATGAAGGTCCCGTGTGGTCAATTTCAAATCTTGATACAGAAAAATTGGGTTCATTTTTTGTTGCTAAAATAAGCATGTTATATCGGTCTTCAGAAGAGGCAAAGACCTTTCCTCTTTTATGTGGAGGTAAGCCTGCAGGAACAAAAATTATTTTAGACAGATTTGCATATTTGAGAGCCATACTCGCCAACTCAATATGGACACTATGTACGGGGTCAAAAGTGCCTCCGTATAGGCCTATATCTAATGGATTAACCACGGACCTGTCCATTCCCTCGTATAACGAACTTGAAAGTGGTAAGTCCTTCAAGAGCCATTGGTCCGCGCCAATGGAGTTTGTTGGTGCTAATTCCTATCTCTGCACCCATCCCAAATTCAAAGCCATCAGTAAAGCGTGTTGAGGCATTTACATAGACAGTAGCACTATCAACTTCATCTAAAAACTTTTCTGCAACATTATAATCACTGGTAACTATAGCGTCTGAATGGTGAGAGCCATAATGGTTAATATGATAAATGGCTTCATCTATGGAGGATACAATTTTAATTGAAAGTATTTTATCTAAATATTCAGTATACCAATCATCTTCAGTGGCAGGTTTGCAATCAATGAGCATTTGTGTCCTTGGACAGCCGCGTAGTTCACAACCGTTATTAATCAATTCCTCAGCAATTGGCGGAAGCAGTATAGGAGCACAAGATTCATGCACGAGCAATGTCTCCATCGCATTACATACACCCGGTCTTTGCAACTTTGCATTTATAACGATATTCTTTGACGTATCTAAATCAGCGTCTTCGTGCAAATAAGTATGACAGACACCGTCTAAGTGAGCAATAACAGGGATTCGCGATTCCTCATATATACGGGCAATTAAACCCTTTCCACCACGCGGTATAATTACATCTATGTATCGGTCTAATTTGAGTATTTCGCCGACAGCAGAACGGTCTGTAGTGGAAATTATTTGAACAGCAAACTTAGGTATATCGCATTTGGTTGCCGCATCATTAAATATCTTTGCTAAGGCAAGATTAGAATGTATTGCTTCAGAACCACCGCGTAATATGCACGCATTTGAAGATTTCAAACATAAGGAAGCAGCATCAATTGTAACATTAGGACGACTTTCATAAATAATACCAATCACACCAATCGGCTGGCGTATTCGGGCAATTTTGAGACCGTTGGGATGTATATATTGATTTTCAATGTTTCCCACGGGGTCTGGAAGTGCTGCTACGACTCTTACACTTTCAGCCATAGAGTGTATCCGTTTAGGTGTTAGTTCAAGCCTGTCAAGGAAAGCCGATGATTGTCCCATCTCTTCTGCATTTTTGAGGTCTTTTTTGTTTTCTTTGATGATGGTATCTGTATTGGATTCTAATTCTTTTGCAATTTCAAGAAGTGCTTGATTCTTTGTGCTTTTGGAAATACTTTTCAGTTTATAAAATGATTCTTTTGCCCTTTGTGCAATTAATTCTACTTCATCCTTTATATTCATACTTTTTCCTCCGCAGTAAAATTATCTTTAAATAAGAGCATATTGTCTCGATGTATAACCTCTTCAAATAACCAATTCTGAATAATGTTCTTTATTTCGGAAGTCTTTTTTCCACATACTTTTACAAGTTCTTCTTTGTTTAAATTAGTAATACCTCTTCCTAATTCTAAGCCATCAGGAGATATTATTGAAACACAATCTCCTCTTTTGAAATTTCCTTCGACATGTTTTATCCCCACAGGTAGAAGGCTTTTACCCTTCTCTATCAAGGCTTTAACGGCACCTTCATCAATGAAGACTTTTCCTTTTATGGTTCTTCCAAAAGCAATCCAGGATTTGCGTTGTGAAATTTTATTTAAAGGAGGCAAAAACTGGGTAAATATTCCTTTATTCTCTATGATATTTTGAAGTATGCCTCTGGTATTTCCGTTCGCAATTATAGAAGGAATACCTGCGTGCCATGCAATTTTAACGGCTTCTAACTTTGTTGACATTCCTCCGACAGAAGTAGGACTAACGGTATCATGAGCACAAGAAAAGACTTCGGGAGACAACTTTTCCACAACAGATATAAATTGTGTGTTTGAGCTTTTTTGAGGATTATCTGTATATAAGCCGTCCACATTGGTGAGAAGAACAAGTAAATGTGCGTTGACACGAACCGCAATTCGAGCAGATAAGGTATCGTTATCACCGAAACGAAGTTCTTCAACTGCAATTGTATCATTTTCATTAATAATAGGGATTACATTTTTTAATGAAAGAAGTTCATGTAAGGTGTTTAGGATATTAATATAAGATATTCTATTATCTAAATCTGACCTTGTAATAAGGATTTGTGCAGGGATAATATCTTTATCGCTATGCATTTGAAATAGTTTTGTGTATTTTTTCATCAATTCTACCTGTCCAATTGCAGCAAGAGCCTGTTTCGCTGAAAGTCGGTTGGGCTTTTTATTCAATCCCAATAATGACAAGCCACAACCCACTGCACCTGAACTCACAATGATAAAATTTATATTGTATTGTTTTTTTATTTCACAAATTTGTTTTGTAATTTGAGAAAGGGGATTTCCCTTTACATCTAAATTTTTATTAACTAAATCTGTTCCAATTTTTATAACAATAGTTCTTTTATCCATGTTTCTTCTTATCCCTGCTCTCAACAGTATTTTTCGAAATGATGTCACCTGAATAGATAAGTTCACAATCGCCGATACAAATTATATCTCCCTCTTTTGCCCGAAGTCTCTTTAAAGCCCGAAACAATCCTAAATGAGAAAACACCTTTTGTAAATACTGCACTGCTTCTTCGTTTTCCATATCTGTCATTTGCACGACTTGAAGGATTCTTTTCCCTTCAACACGAAAACCACTTTGCTCTTTATATATCTTAAACGGGGCTTCATAAACATATCTTGTTTCTAAAGGTTCGGACTCTTCTATTTCAGTGTTTCGGGTTTCTTCTACAAGATTATAAATGGTGTCTATTAAAGTTTTAATTCCTTTTTTCGTAATAGCAGAAATGCCAAAAACAGGTACTTTCCATTCTTTGTTTTTTATTTGTTTATTAAAATGGCTCTGATTTTCTGTAATATCTAATTTGTTAAATACATATACTTTTGGTTTTTCTTTGAACATGGGGCTATAGGACTCTAATTCATGTTCTAAAATTTCTATTGTGTTTTCTGGAACAGGGTCACTCATATCTATAAGGAAAAGTAGAACCCGTGTTCTCTCAATATGCTTTAAAAAATCATGTCCCAAACCTTTTCCTTCTGACGCACCTTCGATTATTCCAGGAATATCTGCAATAGTAATTGTCCTATACCCGGATAAAGAGACAACACCTAAGTTAGGAGTTAATGTTGTAAAGGGATAGTCAGCAATTTTAGGTCTGGCAGAAGTGATACTTGACAATAAAGTAGATTTGCCCGAATTGGGAAGTCCGACTATTCCTACATCGGCTATAAGTTTTAGTTCAAGAAGAAATTCTTTTTCCTCTCCTTTTTCTCCCTTTTCGGCAAATCTAGGTACTTGATGGGTAGATGAAGCAAATCTTGAGTTTCCCCGTCCTCCTTTTCCTCCGTGAACAGCCAGAAATCTTTGACCTTCGTCTTTCAGGTCTGCTAATATCTCTCCTGTTTCCCAATCGCGTATAATCGTTCCACGGGGAATGGAAATAATTAAGTCTTTTCCGTTTTTCCCATGCCTGTTACTCCCACTTCCATGTAAGCCTCGCTGGGCAATACAGTGTGCATGATATTTCAAATCTATTAATGTATGAAGTTTATTAGTCGCCTCAAAATAAATACTTCCACCATTACCACCATCACCACCGTCAGGACCACCTCGCGGTACATATTTTTCTCTCCGAAAACTTATACATCCATTACCACCATCACCAGCGGTTAACTTAACTCGGACTTCATCAATAAATAATTTATTTTTACCTTGTTGGGTCATAATAAAACCATTTTAAGATAAAAACTGGCACGATTTACACCGTGCCAGTTCTGTAAAAAAAATAATTTCAAAATACTAATTATTCAAATCGAGTTGTTGAATATCCAGAGGAAGGACATCAACACATTTTTTCCCTTTGGCTACATAACGGAATTTTATAACTCCGTCTACCATTGCAAAAATAGTGTGGTCTCTACCTAAACCCACATTTTTACCCGGCTTAATTCTCGTTCCACGCTGGCGAACAATGATATTTCCAGGAATAACATGTTCACCTTCATACCTTTTCACCCCTAACATCTTGGGATTACTATCTCTACCATTTCTTGCGCTTCCGCCAGCTTTTTTGTGTGCCATAACTATTTTCTCCTCTATATCTCAATATATTTTATTAACTTTTAATCTCTTTTACAAGTATTTCGGTAAACAACTGTCTGTGTCCGTATGTGCGGTGATAATTTCTTCTTCTCTTATATTTGAACACACGAATTTTTTTGTCTTTCCCATGCGAAAGAACTTGAACTATTACAGAGGAAGACTTCAACTTGTCTGGACTTACAATCAATTGATTATTGTCTGATAACAGATGAACTTTATTAATTTCAATCAAATCTCCCTCTTTCGCATTTAGTTTTTCAACGCGAATTCGGTCATTGGGTTGGACTTTATACTGTTTTCCTCCACAACTAATAATAGCAAACATTGTTCTTATACCCTTTCTATTTAACTGTTTTAATTTCTTAATTTAGTGTAATATTATATCAAATATTATTATTGAATTTCGCTTTTCCTTTGTGGACAATACAAACAATGAGTAAAATAATCATCTACCGTTGCTCTTAATTCGGCTATGGCTGAGAGTGATGCGAGATAACTGCTTTTTATGTTTCTTGGCGATGGAAGATTGGTCGTTGTTGTTTGTAATTTTCCAAAAGCACCCTCGGCATAAACTTCATGGATGTTCTCGGTAATAGTTGGGTCAGCAATAATTCTGACGGCAGTGTCTTTAGGTCCTACTCCATATAAACTTAAAGCACATGCAACATTGATATTGGCTGGAAATGCCTTTGCTGCTTCAAAAGCATTACCCTCAAATAGGGTAGTAGGTTCTTTTATATCAGACAAATCTATTTTGTTCTCTATAATATAAGGTGCTCCCATTAGGGCTTGAGGTGGTTTTCGTGTTGTGAGTATGACACGATGAAGACCTGCTTCCATTGCACTTCTTATACCATCAAGTCCACAAACGGCACCTGAAGGGATTTTAATTCTAATGTAGTTTTTTTTCGCCTCTTTAATAAGGTCTAAATTATATAGTAAACCACTTAGGCTCATGATAAGACAATCTTTTCTGTGTTTGATACACGCACGAACTACATTTTCGACTGCTGAAGAAGAAGCACATTCAATAGCAAAATCTGCTAAGGAGACGGCAGTTTCTAAGTCACAAAATTTTGCGTTTAAATGAAAGGTCCTATTTAATACCTGTGCTTTATTCTCGTCAATATCATGCAATGCTACTATTTCTGCAGAAATATTACCTTTCTGGAGTGCAATACAAATATCTGCACCTATATTTCCACATCCGATTAATGCTACTTTGAATTTTGTCATTAAGTAAAAATCCTATAATATATGGAAAATAGAAGGTTGTATCAAAAAGAAGAATTTTGATTAGAATGTAATAATAACAAAAATATAAAGAAAACTTCAATGCTAAATATATGGCGGACTGCTCATTTGATTTAATACTAATAGGGGATATTAAATTTTTGATAAAATATAAATCAAAATATGAAGGGAGTGAAATGAAAAGTTATACTGAGTATTTGTTTATTTGCACAAAAAGGCATAGAGAATATATTAATATCACAGATAAAGTAGAGGAAGTAGTAAAGAAGAGCGAAATTCAGGAAGGTATGGTTCTCGTCTCTGCAATGCACATAACCGCAGGGGTATATGTAAATGATGCAGAAGAGGGACTTATTCAGGATATTGATGAATGGCTTGAAAAGTTGGCTCCATATAAGTCTGACTATCGTCATCATGCAACTGGTGAAACCAATGGAGACGCTCATTTGAAAAGTTTATTAATTCATCATGAGGTCATAGTCCCCATAACACAGGGGAAACTTGACCTGGGTCCATGGCAACAGATTTATTATGCAGAGTTTGATGGACAACGGAGAAAACGATTAATTATTAAGGCTCTGGGAGAATAAGTATGTCTATGTATGAAACACACTTGCTTGATTTTCAATATATTATGCCTACGAAAATTATTTTCCAGATTGAGGCAATAAAGAATCTTACATCATTAGCAATAAATTTAGGGGACAAGCCGTGTATCATAACTGGAAAACAAAGTTCAAAAATAAATGGTGCTCTATCTTATTTATTGGAAATGTATTCGAATGCAGTTGTATTTGATGAGGTCGAAGAAAATCCAACTACCGATACATGCGAAAAAGCCGTTCAAATATGTAGAAATAATAAATGTGATTGGGTCATTGGAATAGGTGGAGGAAGTCCAATTGATGTTGCAAAAGTGATTGCAGGTCTCGCAAATAATGATGGCCCATGCCAACAATATTTTGGTAAAGAGTTATTCAAAAAAGCACCCTTACCTATACTCGCTATTCCTACTACTTCAGGAACAGGTAGTGAAGTAACCCCTTATGCAGTAATAGTAAATAGGAAAGCAAATGCAAAGCAAACAATCACAGATTCTAAAATTTTTCCTCAGATTGCTTTACTTGACCCGACTCTAACATTAACACTTCCCAAAAAGGTTACCTTATCCACATGTCTTGACGCTCTAAGCCAATCTATGGAAGGAATGGTTTCTAAAAAGGCAACCCCCATAACCGATTACCTTGCTGTCGAATCTTGCAAGTTAATATCAAAATGGCTTCCTATTGTATTAGATAATCTCAATGATATAAACGCAAGATATTGGCTTTTATATGCTTCAATGCTTTCTGGAATTGTTATAGCCCAGACAGGAACTACCCTTGTCCATGCACTCGGTTATTATTATACATTAAATTATCAGATACCGCATGGCATTTCTAATGCACTATTTCTTATACCTATGTTTAAGAGAAATGTAAAAGAGTTACCTGAAAAGGTAAAAATGATTGTTGAATCTATCGGAGATGTATTTGATGACAATGCACCTGAACAGTCTGTTGTTAATGCTTTAAAGAAGTTTTTTGAGAAAATTGATTTTCCATATCATTCCGTTTCATGGGGCATTTCTTCTGATGAATTACATAAGTTTTCAGAGGATATATACAAAGATAAATATCGCTTCCGAAACCAATACGGTAAATTTACAGTGGAAGACCTGTATAAAATATTTACTGAATCCTGGAATGAGATGAAATAAAACTATATTAAAATGAAATTGACAAATAAAATAATATTACTTCTTAGTGTTTTTTGGGCATTTCTATTGTTTGGATATATTTTTGTTTATGACTGGGTAGTTAAACCCACCTTGTCCCAATTTGAAAGAGATTTAGCATATAAAGAAGTGGAGGGGTTTCATAATTCATTAGAAGAGAAACTTTTATTTTTAAATAGAACCTGTGCAGATTATGCGTGGTGGGATGATACTTATGAATTTGTAATGAACAGAAATGAGACATTTATTAGAGTGAATCTCCTCCCTCAAACTTACGAGGGGAATAATATAAATATGATTTTAATAATTAACAATGCAGGTGAGAGGGTATTTGGAGAATGGTATAATCTTGAAAAGAAACAGACTGAAAGATTGCCCTCTGAATTTTCTACTCCCAAAATGGCTCTGACTCATCCATTGTTAAATTTTGAGGATATTAAGGCGGGTAAATATGGGTTGATTGCTACTAACTATGGAATTATAGCGGTGGCTTCAAACCGGATTTTAAATAGTAAGATAGAGGGAGAACCTCACGGAACCTTGATAATGGGTAAGTTAATAACAGCGGAGTTCTGGGAAGACATAAATCGACAGGCTATGTTAAAGGTTAAGATTTATCCTTATAGTGAAAGAGAGGGGTTGATTGCGGGTACCGCTATTTACAAAACTTCCAATGGTAAAGACATATCATTGATAGAAGATAAGGATGGAAATCTTTTAGTTTGGGATACCATTTATGATATTTTCAATCGGCCACTTTTATTAGTAAATATAATCCATCAACAGGATATTTTGTTATCCAGCGAAAAGATGCAATATCGCGGCATTGTAGGTTTTATTCTTATCATAGTTTTTGGAATTGTTGTGCTATGGATTGCAATCCAAAAGCAAATTATCTCGCCTATACAAAATCTGACCCAGAATATACGAAACTCAACTTATAGAGAAAATATTACCTCAATTCCCAATATTGATAGCAATGACGAAATTGCTTTATTAATCGTCTACTTCAATCGTATGGCATATAAAATCAATAAGTTACTTGAAGAAAAATCCAAATGGGTAGAGGAATTAGCCTTAAGAGAAAAATATTTTAGATTTATTATTAATGCGGTTCCCTGCGTTATTATTGAAATTGATTGTAAAGGTTTTGTAAAGATGGCAAACTCAACTATCACTGAAATAACAGGACTTAACCCTGATGAGATAGTGGATAAAAATATTTTGGATATATTGCCGATAAAAAGTTTAAGTGATTTTATAGAAAAAATAAGTCAAAGTCCTGAAGTTTTACAGCATTTTGAAATTGAAGAACCTATTGATACCAGGGAAAATGAGAAAAAGTTTTTGCATATCCGTTTTCAGAAAAATGTGAGAGATGAGCAAATCTTTTTTATAGGGGTTATCTGGGATGTTACTGACCTAAAAGAGATACAAGAGAAGTTAAATGAACAGAAGCAGTTGGCACTTTTAGGTGAGATGAGTGCAAGTTTAGCCCACGAGTTAAGAAATATGATTGGTGCTATTCAAGGCGGTTTCCAATTGTTGCAAGATGAAACAAATGTAATACAAAGAAAAGTCATAACGCAAGAACTTGCTTCTTCCATTTCAAGATTGGAAGAAACTTTGCGAAATTTATTGGAGTTTACAAAAAAATATAATGTAAATAAGACTCGTATCTCTATAAGAGAGTTGATTGAAGAGCAGTATAGATTGTGCTTATTACAGGACCCCATTGGAGAAAAGGTCTCTTTTATTATGGAAGGAGAAGCCATTATACCGCTTGATGTTAATCTTTTCCCGAGAGCAATCTGGAATATATTAAAAAATAGTCTGGAATCTATGCCCAATGGAGGGGAAATATATGTTAAAATTTATGAACAAGATTGCTCACAAATTATTGAGATAAAGGACAACGGAATAGGCATTGAGGGAAAATATCTGGAGAAAGTAGAAATGCCATTTTTTACGACGAAGACACAAGGAACAGGATTAGGATTAACGATGACCAAGAAAATTATTGAGAGTCACGGTGGGAAGTTGCAAATCAAAAGTGAGATAGATTTAGGTACATGTATATCTATTATCTTACCCAAAGAATAAAGGAAAAACTATGCGTGGGAGAATACTTGTAGTAGATGACGAGAAACTAATCCGATGGAATATAATGGAGAAACTCAATCAACTCGGGTTTATTACAGAAGAAGCAGGAACAGTTGCAGAAGCAAAACAGATTATCAATAAAAAAATTATTGACCTTGCTATTGTGGATTTGAGACTTCCCGATGGTGATGGAATGAATATATTAAAAGATATTACGATAAAACAGCCAGGTGTGCCAATATTGATTATCACGGCTTATTCAAGTGTTTCCAATGCAGTAGAAGCCATGAAAAATGGGGCTTTTGACTATATTAGTAAACCTTTTGAAATTGAAGAACTCATACTCCGTGTAGAACGGGCTATTGAACAATTGCACTTACGGAATTCTTTTCAAGTTGGTCTACAACAAAGCAAACGAATATTCAATCTTGACCATATTATCGGTAAAAGTCCAAAAATTCAGGAAGTGAAACAGATAATAAAAAAAGTGGCAGAATCTCCGAGTACTACCATTCTTTTGTTAGGTGAAAGTGGAACAGGTAAGGATATAGCAGCCCGCGTAATTCACTATGAATCGGAACGAGCCGCTTATCCCTTTATGAATATCACATGTACAGCCTTACCCGAAAATTTGCTTGAATCGGAACTTTTTGGCTATGAACCTGGCTCTTTTACAGGGGCAGACCACTTAAAAAAAGGATTGTTTGAACTTGCCAATTATGGCACAGTTTTTATGGATGAAATAGGGGATGTGCCGTTGTCTGTCCAGTCGAAAATACTTCGTGTCCTCGAAGAGAAGACTTTTAAGAGAATAGGAGGGACGGTAGATATTCAGGTAGATGTCCGTGTGATTGTGGCAACAAATAAAGACCTGGAAGAAATGGTGCACACAGGAACATTTAGAGAAGATTTGTTTTATCGCCTGAATGTAGTCCCTATCGTATTACCACCACTTCGTGAAAGATATGGGGATATCCCTTTACTGGCAGAACACTTCCTAAACTTGTTTAATAAAGAGTTCAGAAGAAATAGAAAAATTTTTTCTAATGAAGCGATGGAAAAACTTCTTTCTTATCACTGGCCTGGAAACATTAGGGAATTGAGAAATGTAATTGAAAGGGCTGTTTTATTAGGCAAAGATGACACAATACAGGCTGATGAAATTATTTTAGGAAGAGTCAGTTTCGGAGGAGTAAGGACAACAAACAACGAGATTGTTTTATTACCTCCATCGGGCTGTCCTCTCGAGGATGTAGAAAAGTCTTTAATCCGACAGGCATTAGAACGAACTAACTGGAACCTAACCCGTGCAGGTGCACTATTGAACATTTCCCGTGACCAGGTTCGATATAAAGCAGAGAAATATGGTCTCAGACAGGAAAAAATTTAATATTCATTTTTTACTTTCCAAATTACCATCTACCACATTTTAAATATTATAAATCTAAAATTTTTATAATAATAGCCGCAGGTTTGAAGCCTGCGGCTATTGAATAGTTCTATAAATAAATACATCACATTTTATAGTCCTGGGCAGTAGTTATCTTCACTCTCACCAATACATAAATGATAACCACCGATATTGAAGAACTGGATTAATCTCAATAATTCTGTTAAAGAAATTCTCCAATCTTGTTCATAATCGCTTGCATGAGGTCTACAAGACTTGTCGCCATCAAATCCGGGAATATACCCATCTTCTGTCGAATCAGGAGGTTCAGCACAATGATAACCACCAGAATTGAATATTTGAATTACTCTTAATAATTCACCTAAATCTATTTTATGGTCTTTGTTTTTATCAGCAGAATGTTCGGATGGGATTTCTCCCTCTTGACTACCTTCCGTTGTTCCTTCAATTGTTCCTTCGGGAGTGCCTTCACCTTCGACAATCCCTTCACCTTCGACTGTTCCTTCAGGAGTGCCTTCCGGAGTTCCTTCTACTGTTCCTTCACCTTCGGGTATTCCTTCACCTTCAATCGTCCCTTCCGGAGTTCCTTCTACTGTTCCTTCACCTTCGACAATCCCTTCACCTTCTGGAACTACCTCGACAAAATTAGCAGTTACACTGCGGTCTTTTATCATATTTAACTGAAGAGTTGGCGAAGTTGGGTTTTGTTTATCTAAATCCCCACTCCAACTCTGAAATACCCAACCTTCATTAGGGACAGCAGTTATTTCTGCAATTTCCCCATCCCAATATGGATAGACTCCGGGTGATGGGTCCGTAGTCCCTGAACCTTGAGTAGAAACAGTTAAATTTCTTTGCGTTGTCATAAGTTGCAATTGTCCACGAATTTCCCCACTGGGATAGGATTGTGATGTGATAATGACATAATAAAAGCCGGACGCTATTTCAGCGGCTTTACTGTTTTCTATCACGGAATAAAAGGAGAGGTTAGAAGCATTTCCCATATTAAAGACAACAGGCCCATTTACTCCGGGTAGACCTTTATTTATCGTCGCACCTGTCGGATTTACCACAGAATGAGAGCCAGACAATGAAAGGGTGTAATTATCGCTTCCAGAGACAGGTTGTAAAACTCCAAAGGCTTGTCCTGTTGCAATAGTATTTACCGCAGGAACAACCTGAACTCCATTAATCGGATTTGCAATTACGAACATGCCTTCGGCAGGAATGGGTCTTAATACATAGAGGTGTGCTGAACTTGATTTTGTTGTTTTTACTGCATCGGTTGCTTCACACCAATAAATACCTGCATCTTTATATGTTACATTTGCAACAAAAAGTATATTTGATTGGTTTCCAATGGGCACTCCATCTTTATACCATTGATAAGTAATAGTCCCCATACCTCCAACGGTTGTTACCTGAAATGTGAGGTCTCCACCTGCAAACAAGTATGTATCCGTTGGATTTTGTGAGAAGGTCAAGGCATCTACAACTGTAAGCGTTGCTATATTAGATGTTACGGTTTCGAAATTGTCTTGAACTTCGCAGAAATAATCCCCTGCTGTTTCAGGTTGAACATTAGAAAGAACTAATTGAGGAGAATTTACACCTAAATTAATATTTATTCCACCGGCTAATTTTTTGAACCAGCGATATTCAACATTTCCTAATCCACCATCAATAACTACTGTAAATGTATGCGTTGAACCTTTATATACTGTTGTAGAAGCAGGTTGCTGAATAAATGACATCCAGTTGGCAACCTGTAAATAAGCAGGGGCACTGGAAGCGCCAGCATTCTGGTCTGATACAAAGCAGGTGTAGACCCCCGTATCTGAAGGCTGGAGATTTTCCAGAGTTAAAACAGAGTCGGTATAAGGAAGGTTAGCACCATTTTTACGCCATCTGTATGTATAGGGAGGTGAACCACCAGATATGGCGACTGTAAATGTATGACTTTCGCCTGAATGCTTTAATGCCCCCTGAGGCTGCACATCAAAATTAAATGGAGGAAATACCTGTAAGGTAGCCTGTTCAGAGGTTAAACTTTCTCTTGCATCAGAGACGATACACCAATATGTCCCTGTATCTGTTTCTTGTAATGGACTTATCATAAAAGTAGGTGAATCCGGTCCAACATATACGGAATCATGAACCCATTGATAATGAACTCCACCTAATCCACCTGTTACAGTAACAGTAAAGGTAAATTCGTGTCCAATAATTCCTGCACCAGAAACGGGTTGTTGTGTAATTGCTATATGGTCAGCAACTTCAAGGAAAGCAGGATTGGAGGTAATAGTATAAACATCATCATAAATAACACATGTATAATTTCCCATATCACTTATTTGTGCATTAGAAATTGTCAATATAGGTCCTGTATTTTCTTCTATAGCAACATCATTAAACTTCCACATATATTGAAGTGTTCCAACAGGTTCCCCTGTAATATCAGGAACAAATGTAAAGTCTTCGCCAATGTAAACACCACCACCAGTTAATGGTGTGGCAAATCGAATACGATTCAAGATAATTATTTCTGCGGTTTGAGAAATTATCTGTTCTCCTCCACTACTCACGACGCAGCGATATGAACCTCCATCTTCTAATTGTATTGGATTAAATGAGATTGTTCTTTGTGTTCTACCAGATAAATCAATCCAATTAGAGCCATCCCATTTTTGCCATTGATAGGTAGGTAAAGCATTACCCCCTCGAACCGTAATAGACATAGAACAACTGTCTTCTCCAGGAACAAGATTTTGTGCTCCGATGGGTTGTTCTGTAACTTCTAATGGTCCATATTGAACTACCAATTTTGCAGGGGCAGAGCGTCTCGTCCACAAACTATCGCATATCGTAACTGTGAAATATCTTGGGTCAGTTGTGGGTAAAGGATAAGATAGTTCTAATTGTGAGTTGTAGGTAGGACTACCGATTGTTGAAAAATCGTCTATCTTAATTTCTTCCCATTTATATACCTGTGGAATACCATTGTTCTCTCCACCAACCTGCTCAGTATAAAATGTTACAGGCGTTCCTGATGTTACTGTTTGAGATTGAGGTTGAGTAGCTATTTGCAATGGAGGATTCTGAATAGATTCATTTTCCATCCATGCTTGACGGTTCATACCTGCTAAAGTATAAGAATTGTAGTTGCTCCGTCCATCATGATTTAAGTCCCCTGTTGATGATAATAATTCCGGATGGCAACGAAATTTAGAACAATTAAAATTGCCTACAAAATTATTAATTGTGTTATCTATTTCTGTCCCATATACTAATATTGTGATTTGAATTCCACTTGCTTCTAAACTTATTTCTATGTCATCTGTTTTTAAATCTGCTAATAATGAAGGGAGTAGGTCCTTTAACACTGTATTTATAATTACTCTAAATAGACTTTTTAAATGGCTAATCCCTGCTTCTTCTCCAACTGTCATATAGCCAGCAATTAAATTAATCATTGCATCTTTGAATATTGGACTTGCATCTTCCAATAATTCCCAGAGGGTAGGAACACCTTCAAAATTACTTACAAATTGACTAACACATAAAGTAGTAATCCCAAGTTTTACACATACATCTTCGTCTCCCGTAGTTACATTGACACTTCCTGTCATTCCCATTGCCTTTACTTGAACATTTTTTATGGTAAGTTGCAATGACTCTACTACTGCTTTATTGTAAATAAAATCATTTTTTATCGTTTGCATTTCACTTGCGTTAAGATTTCCAAGCACCCGCGTAATATCACCATCTATCACTGCTCCTAACATATCAAATTGGTCATTATCATAAATTCCATTTCCATCGTTATCTGCATTAGAAAAATATGGACTTGTTTGATTCTCTACTTGACGCCACGCACCAGGAACAGGATTATTATATTCATCTATATAATCAAACCAGGTAGGCAAAAAATCCCCCAATATACTGTCCAGAGAGTGAGCAATAAAATCAATATCGTACTGGTTCTGGAAACACTGGGCAAAAGTAGGTATCGGTAAAATGAATAAAAAAACCACAAGGTAAAAATTTATTTTTTTGGGATAAGTTCTTAACATTGTTTATATCTCCTCTATATTCCAATTTTTTTTATTTATAAAACTCTTCTCTAATTCTAACACAAAAGAAATATATATAAATAACAATTTTATCAGCTTTTTATAAAAAGGAATAAGAGAGGTAAAAAATTCTGCCAAAAAATAATTTGATGGGAAGTTGAGGAGGGAATAGAATATGGTGGACCTGAGGGGGCTCGAACCCCTGACCTCCGCGTTGCGAACGCGGCGCTCTCCCACCTGAGCTACAAGCCCACCGCAATAAATTATTTTATCATATAGGGATTATTGAAACAAATATGTTCTATTTTAATTAATCTTTCTCTGTAATAAATCGAGGAATTCTTTTCGTGTTATATCGTCGTTGTGAAAACTACCGAGAACAGAGGAAGTGGTCATAACAGAGTTCTGCTTTTCTACGCCTCTCATCATACAGCAGAGATGTTTGCATTCCATTACAACACCTACGCCTTCCGCCTGTGTATAATCCATAAGTGCCCTTGCTATTTGTGCTGTCAGTCTTTCTTGAATTTGCAATCGTCTCGCATAAAAATCAACAATTCGTGCTATTTTGCTAAGTCCAATCACTTTTTTCTTTGCTATATAACCCACATGACAGCGTCCAAAGAAGGGCAGTATATGATGTTCACACAGACTATATATCTCAATGTCTCGTGAAATAATCATATTATTGCTTTCTGCTTCGAAAACGGCATTGTTAATAATACTTTGCAGGTCTTTTCGATAGCCAGAGGTTAGAAATTCGTATGCTTTCGCAACACGGTAAGGTGTTTTCTTCAAACCTTCTCTATCTGGGTCTTCTCCAATCTCAATTAGCATTTCACGGACTAATTCAGCAACCCGGTCTATATTCATTTATCAAAAACTCCTTCCATAACTTTTCTGTAAACTTACAGTTTATTGTTAATTTATCTATTTGGTAATTGGGAACTAACGAAATTAAAGGCGTCCACTTTGGATAAACGGTAATATTTGGCTCTAAGTATAATAAACCTGCAAATAAAAAATCCCTATTGAAAATGTCAGGGTCGGGAATTTTTATGTTTGAGTTCTCAACAATCATATCTTGAAAAATCAAAATATCGAGGTCTATGGTTCTTGGCATATATTTATCTTCTGTTCGTATCCTTTTTAATTGCTTTTCTATTGGACGAAGTATATTAAACTTAAATTCTAACGGAGTAAAGGTCTTTTTTAGTTCTGTTTTAATGACGCAATTCATAAAATCAGGTTGTCTTGGGTCTCCTCCAATCGGTGATGTAATGAAAACAGGCGATATGTCTGCTATGATTACATAGTTTTGGAGAATTTTAAGTGCAGTCAGGATATTGTTTTCTGGTTCAATGTTTGACCCAACTCCTATATATACAAATTTGTTATCCATAACATAAAAAATTTATTTTTTCATCCGTGTAATTTCTACCGCAACACTTCTGGCAAATCTTAATACACCGGGTTTATCAATAGTAACTGTTATGCCCTTGACCTTTTCAAAAGACAGACAGATTGCCGCAATTTCCTCTGCTAACTTTTCAATAAGATAAAATGAAGAGTTCTCAATAGACTTCAAGATCGTCTTTTTCACTTTTTTGTAATCTAAGGCATCATTTATATTGTCTGTTTTTCCGGGAATGGTGCAATCAGTGTAGAGAATGATATTTACAAGTATATCCTGTTTTTCTCGTCTTTCCTCAGGTTCTATGCCAATAATACACCGAACCTGCAAATCGCGGATATAAATTTTGTCAAACTGTTCCATCGTTTATACTCCCTAATAAAAAGCGACCACCGTCTACAAAAATAACCTGTCCTGTAATAAAGTTTGATTTTAATAGAAAAATAACTGCTTCTACCACATCATTTATATTTCCGTAAGTCTGGAGCGGATTTGTTTTACTCAATCTTTTAAGATATTCCTCTGTCTCATTGGGAGGAGGTAATATTAGTCCAGGTGCAATAGCATTTACCCTTATTTTGGGTGCAAGTTCAATCGCTAACATACGGGTTATGACTCTGAGCAATTGTTTTCCTACATAGTAAGAAGCGTGATGTGCATCAAAATCCCATAATCGAGAATCTAAAAAATTAATAATGACCCCTTCTTTATCTTGCTGATGAAGGCACCTCGCTAATTGTAATGGTGCCCATGCATGAATGTTGATTGAAGAGATTAAATCCTCATACGAAAATGTCTTTATATCTTGTGTCGGAAATATGCTTGCATTATTAATAAGGATGTCTATTGTTTTAAGTTTTTCAATAGCCAGGTGGAATAATTGTTCACCTGCATTGGATTCGTTCAGGTCTTTTTTAATTATAACTGTCTCAATTGAATATGCTTGCAAATCACTATTCAGTTCATTAACTTCTTTCTCAGATGTATTATAATGAAGAGCAAGGTTTACACTTTCTTTTGCCAAACGGATGGCAATATCCTTCCCGAGCCTTTTTGCACTACCCGTTATAAGAGCATTTAGTCCTTTAAGAGACGACATTATAATATATCTCCTTTTACGGTGATTATCTATCTCACTTCAATCTGAACAAAATATTTTTGAACCCCCCTTTGTATCTGGAACACAAATTTGTCAATTTTATTTTCCTTGATTTTTGTCAATTTTTCTTTGAAAGTGTTTAAGTTTTCAATAGGTTCATTTTGCACGGATAATATAATATCCCCTTGTTCTAATTTGGCAAGGCTTGCCCAACCCCCTGATATTACTTGTTCGATAAAGACTCCTTTTATATCTTCTTTCAAATTCATATCAACATAATCATAGAAGCACAGTTCCCTTACCGTAAATTCCAGCCATTCATCCTGATATTTTTCCACCATATTTCGTGGAATAGGTTCTTTTATAAGTTGCACAGGGATTTGCTGCATTTCGCCATTGCGTATTATTGAAAGGTTAATTTTCTGCTCTATTGAGAAGATACGAACCCTTTCTCTCCATTCTTCATACTCTTCAACTCTACTTGCATGAAATTTTTCATTCTCTATTTCTTTGACCACATCCCCCACTTTTAAGTCTTGAATCCCTTCTGCTTTAACGGGATAAATACGGGTTACTATAAATCCCCCTTCTTCAACACCTATTTTTTCAGCAATTTCACGAGTAAGCACCTGGACATCAACGCCTATCCATGGCTTGCTTGCTTCTCGAATCGGTTCATTGGTTCGCGGATTGCCTATTTTTATCATAGAATAAATTTTGTTTCTATCTCGTTCCACAACTACAAGCAATTTTTCTTTTTGTTCCTCCATAAAGGTTTTGGTTTTATTTTCCAGGTCATCTAGAGACGAAATGGGTTCTTTTTCAACCTGCACAATAATATCTCCGCTTTGTAGGGAAGGTTTTGCCTGAGCCGCACTCCCTCCAATTCGTATAGAGGTTATCAAGACCCCCTTTACATCGTCTCGATTTTTGTTTAAGGCAAGTAGCCAATTTAAGTTTTTTGCAGTGCAACCCCAGTTCTTTAACTCTTTCTCTTCTGGATTGGGATAATCATAAAGAATGGGTTGAACAAGAACATTTATTTCATCTGTATTGCGGACAAAAGAAAAATTTGTAGGTTTGTCCGTTGGCAGAGAGCAAAAGATATTATTAACCAAAGGCACCTGCTCCATATATTTCACATCAATTGGATTGTTATCTATTTTAGTTAGGACATCCCCTGTCTTTACGCCTACCTTATCCGAAGGTGAATCAGGGTATACATATCTCACTAATGCTCCTTGTTTCGATGCCTCTTTCTCTGTTAAGGGTTGTATCTCTAATCCGACCCATGCCCTTATAACTTTGCCTGTTCTAATAATATCATTAACTACTTTTTTTGCCAGATTGGAAGGGATAGCCCCACCAAGGGCATATTTAATTTCATTGATACCGACGATTTCTCCCTGAATATTAATAAGGGGACCTCCTGAACTGCCGGGACTAATTTCAGCATTATGCCCTAACCAGCATACCAGGCTTCCTACATTCTCATTCTCACCTGAAAATATTTCAAAACTTTCTAATTTATAAGGAGGAATCATTTGTTTATTACTAATAATTCCCAATGTAACCGATGGACTTAAAGCCATAGGCGAACCCATAGCCAGGACATAGTCTCCAACTTTTACAGAATCAGAATCACCAAAAGACGCACATACAAAATCCTCTGGCTTATCTGTAATAATTTTTAAGACGCTAATATCCGTTAGCGCATCCGTACCGATTAACTTTAAGGAATAATTACGAAGATTGGAGAAAGTGCAATCCGCAAAAAATGCCTTACCTGCTACATGATGATTGGTAACCACATATCCATCAGAAGTTACAACAACACCACTTCCATACTTTTCCTGTTTTAACTCTCTACCTTCCATATAATACTTTTCAACCACATGAATCCGCACAAGTGCCGGTTGTAATCTGTCAACCACTTGAACAATGGTATCTTGAACATGTTTGGGAAGTTTGTCTATCTCCGAGGATACTTCATTTTCTTCCGCATATCCTTGTGATATTTCTGGAAGTGATAAAAGACAACATAAAAAAACAACTCTTAACAAGATTTTCATTACTTTTCTTTCTATTACAAAAATAGGAAATGTATTTTTTTATTGTTTATAATAAGGAACTTACACAATAAAGTTAAACTAATTATTTTATTTGTGTCATATTTTATACCAAAAACCTGTATAGAGGAAAGTGATTCAATGATGAAAAGTATATTTTATTTAGATTCCTTTAGTATTCTGTTTACAATTATTGCTGGTATGTTTGGAGCAGTATTTGGTAGTTTTTGTAATGTTTGTATTTATAGATTTCCGAAAGGAGAGTCTATTTTAAGACCGGGTTCACATTGTCCTAAATGCCAACATCCGATAGCGTGGTATGATAACATACCCGTTTTTAGTTGGCTAATTCTTAGAGGTAAGTGCAGGTATTGTAAAGCAAGTATTAGTATTCAATATCCCCTTGTTGAACTACTTACTGCTATCCTTTTCATGATTGTATACTTAAAATTCAGATTTTCTCTTGCCACTATTGTATATTGCCTGTTTTCGGTTGGTCTGGTGGTTGTTGTTATTCAAGACTTGCAAACATGGACCATACCTGATGAGGTAACTTTAACAGGTATAGTGTTGGGTATTGGTATTTCATTGCTAGGAATGTTTTTCTCAAAACAGGGATTACTCGTTCAACATCCGTTAGAGGCAATTGATGGAGTTGCCCTTGGAACACTTCTTATATGTCTTATGGATTTAATAGTGATTCTTCTACTAAAAAAACCAGGTATGGGTTTTGGCGATGTAAAATTGTTGAGTATGTTGGGTGCTTTCCTGGGATGGCAGGGCGTTTTGGGAAGTTTGATGATTGGTTCTATGATGGGAAGTATTGTGGGCTTTTTCATCATTGGATATTACAGATTATTCCAAAAAGAAGATACTCCGTCTGAAACGGAAGAAATGGAAGGTGATAGCAATGATTACTATCCGATTGAGCCAATTACAGGTTTATTTTTAGGTTTATCCTCAATTTATCTAATAGTACGAGTTATCCTTTTCCTTACCCTGTATAAATCTGACAGGCTTCCAGTAGAGATTGTCAGAGGTTTTTCTTATTTAATTATTGCTTTCTTACTGTTTTCTCTTTTAATTGCACTTCTCTCTATCTGGGTTTGGAGAAAACAATATGGGAAAACAACTTCAAAAGCCAAAGTGAACGAGGATGAAGAAGAGATAGAAATATCGTTACAGGCTCATTATATTCCCTTTGGACCTTATCTTTCCTTAGGCGGATTTATATTCCTTTTGTTCGGTCCTGAATTAATATCAAAGTATATAAAAATAATCTCATTGTAAAATTGTGAAGAATTAGAAAGTAGAAAGTTTTACTAATGGAGATAAATAAACCTCAAAATGCGTATTATTTTAAGTTTGATGAAGGTTATTTCTGTAAGCCCTGGGGAAATTATGCTCTGACAAAACTTTTGAATAAAGATATACCCACTAACGAACCCATCGGTGAAGCATGGCTAATATCCGATAGGGGAGAGTTTCAGAGCACCGTTGTGGAAGGTGAGTTAAAAGGTAAAACACTTAAAAATTTAGTAAATTCATTTCCAGAATTTTTATTTGGTACAGAAAGGAAAGGAGTATATCCTACTGCTTTCCCACTTCTATTAAAATTAATTGATGCCAATGAAGTTTTGTCTATTCAGGTACATCCCAGTGATGAAAAGGCAATAAAATTGGGTGAAAAAGATTTGGGCAAAACTGAAATGTGGTATATTCTGGAAGCCAAACCTAACAGTTTTATTTATATGGGGCTCAAAAAAAATGTTAAAAGGGAACATATATTAAAGGAGATTCAACATCAAGGGGATGTGGAACAATTATTGAATAAAGTGTATGTAAAACCAGGAGAACATTATTTAATCCCTCCAGGAATGGTTCATGCAATAGGTCCGGGTATTTTATTGGCAGAGATTCAGCAAAATAGCAATCTTACATATCGTCTGTATGATTGGAATCGTCTGGATTTTGACGGACAGGGGAGAGAATTGCACTTAAAAAAGGCAATTGATTCTATAGAGGAACAAGAAGCATTCGTTTCCGCACATAAAGTAGAAATTCATCATGCCTTTGGACTTGAAAAATACTTATGCTCATCTCCTTACTTTGTTGCCAGGTATTGGTCAGTAGATAAAGAAAGTGAGATTTGGAACGGTTACTATACTTTCCATATTATTTTAGGGCTAAGTGAAACTTGTATTAATATCTTTGATAATAATATAAAAATAAAAAGAGGTGAATCGCTATTAATCCCAGCATTATCTTGTCCTGATGTAATTATTCGAGAAGGGATTTTTCTAGACTATTATATTTCCTGCGATGTAAATGTTCCATAATGGAACATTTCGTTCTTTCTAATTAACAAAAACACTCATTTAACAATAAATATATGAATGAAATAAACGAGGAAATAAAAATAATCAATGAATGTTTGAGCGGAAACGCTGAAGCATTTCGAGAGTTAGTGATGAATTACGAAAGAGCAGTATACGCAACAGCCTTTTATTATGTGAAGAGTGTGAATATAGCAAAAGAAATTGCACAGGAGGCTTTTATAACTGCGTTTAAAAATTTATCCCAATTAAAAGATTTTACACGATTTGGGAAATGGCTTAAAGAAATAACCATTCGTTTATCACTTCAGTATATTCAAAAGAACAAAGAAGTATTTAGTGAATATGAAGAAGAAAAGATTATTCCACTGAATCAAAAAAAAGACACATATAAGAGTTACAATTTATCTTTAGATGAAATTAAAAGTGCTATAGAACAATTACCCGAAAGATATAGACTTCCAGTGGTTTTAAAATTTTTAGAAGGAATGAATTACGAAGAAATTAGTAAATTTACAGGAGAATCTCCCGGAGAAATTAAAGGGATTTTGCATCGTGCGATAAAGCAACTTCAGGAGACGATGGATAACAATAATGGAGAAATGCAAGAATGGCAAGATGTTCGCAAATAGAGCCAGAAATGCAGGCATATCTTGATGGCGAGTTAAGTAGAGCAAAAGAATTAATAATTGAAGAGCATCTGTCTACATGTGAACATTGCAAAGTAGAATTTGAATTACTTCGTAAGAGTAATGCAGTCCTCTATGAAGCTCTAAACCACTATAAGTTAAATGAATCATTAGAAGAACAAATAATGAAAAGATTACCAGAAGTAGAGCCAGGTAATAACCAAACCCATCAAATAACTCTACGGGTTAAGAATCAAGATGAAAGTCCGTATTCATTTACTAATCTATTTCCATACCTGGCATTAGCAGCAATGACTATTTTGGGAATTTTTATATTTACGCGTTGGCCTTATCATGAAATCGTTGATGCAGAAGAAATTGGGGTCGCAATTAGTATTCTGGGAGAAAGTTCAGTCATTGATAGCAATGTAAATGAGCAGATGAATGAAGGTGTTCCTACTTCATTAAAAGGTGATAATTATATAGAGACACAAAACGACTCTTTAGTTTTCTTATATTTGCTGGCTAATTCGACATTAAAGTTAGCAGACAATACAAGGATAAGAATAATAGATGAAAGGACAATCAATATAGAGAAGGGGAAAGTTTGGTTTGATATTGGAAAAAACAAAAAAGTATTTCGGGTAAATGTCCCTCAAGGTGTTGTAACCGTTTTTGGTACGCAATTCCAAGTAGAAGTTAATTCCATTCAGAGTATTACGACTGTATCTCGTGGTGAAGTCACGGTAGAAGTGGCAAACCAATTTGTTGTTCTTAAAGAAGACCAACAGGTCCAATTTAAGAAAGATGGATTTGTATCTGGAGTAAAAAGTTGTGATTCTAAAACCATTACAGCATGGGCAGACAAAATAAAACCATCCGACAAAACATTGAACAAAATTATGACTACTTACGCATCAACACAACCCGTCCCAATATCAACTCCTGCTTCCCAGGTTTTTGTAGTTCCTATTCAGAACAAACAAATATCTTCGTTAGTTCTTAGATGGGATAAACAAAAAGCGATTGAAAAGTCCAATTTTACAATTTACGCTTCTGACGATAATTTGAAGCCTTTATTTAAGTATAAAATAACAAATGAATGGATGACATCGTTAAATGGTGAAATTACTATTCCCATTCCTCAGAATGTATCTCTAAAACAAGTAAAGATACTTCATATAGAAATTGTTTCAGATGATTTAGAAGATTCATCGTCAATGCCGTTTAAAGAGGTTTTTGGAAAGAATTGACATGAGTAAGTTAACTTATACATATAAGAATATAAATATAGCCCGCCCTGTCGGGAGGCATGGTGAAGCAAAAAGTGGTGTTAAATTTCTGCCTCACATCACTCCTTCCCCAGAAATACCTGCAGCCAAGAAACCTGCTCTCATGCATGCCTCCCGCTTCGCAATAATATTGCTACTATTCTTTGTTAAAGTGGGCTCGATGTTAGCAACGGCAGAGTATCTGTCTCCTCTCTCCACTCCTTCCTCAAGAATACCAGCCTAACATTCTACATCGAGCCCCATCTTTCTTATGAGCATGCTTCGTTATATAATAGACATAATATTTTTTTATTTAGAGGAAAAATGAAATTGAAGATAAAGAATATAAACAAAAAAAATTTGATTTTCTTTCTTCTTTTGTATATTTTTTTTATTCAAGTTGTGCATGCACAAAATTGGACTGAAACTTATTGGGAGCATCTTGAAATATATAGAGATAACTGGGGGGTTCCTCATATTTTTGCCACTAACCCACGAACCCTTGGCTTTGGATTGGGTTATACTCAGGCACAAGACCACTGGGAACCGATGTTATTATCATATCGTTTAGCAAACGGAAGGCTTGCAGAGGTACTGGGAGAAGTAGAAGAAGATTCAGACCGTTTCTCAATACAAGTTGGTCATAGATATTTTGGGATACTGGCGTATGAGAATTGCGACTCGTTTACGAGAGAACTTTGTGATGGGTTTGCAGAAGGAGTTAACGCCTGGATATTGGAAAATCGCGAGAAACTCCCGGAATGGGTAGATGGGGTTCAACCTCAAGATATTTTTTCATTATGGCATGCCTTTATCGTTTCCCTCGCACCCATGGATTTACCGACTTTTTTTAAAAGACCCCCTGCATTAAAATCTGGATTCGCTTTTACCGTTTCTTCCGAAAAAAGTCGCGAAAAAGTCCCACTATTTGCAATGAGTAGTCATCAGTTTTATCAAGGACCTTTTCGTTGGTATGAGGCACACCTTATATGTGGAGATTATAATGTTTATGGTTGCACTTTATATGGATTACCTATACTAATACAGGGGCATTCATTAAGACACGCATGGAGCATAACACCTAATCGAGCAGATTTTGCTGATGTTTTTTTGGAAAAGCCTGAACCCAATCTTGGTGGAAACCCCAAATCTATATCTAATTCACCTGACAGAAAGGATTTTGAGTCACTATTAATTTTACAATATCTATCTCAAAGTGATGGATATTATGTAAAAACTCCTAATGGGTTAGAACAAAGATTCGCACCGGTTCACATCACACAAAGAGGCCCTCTTCTATTAGATTCGGGGAAAGAATTTTTTTCATGGAAAATAGGTGGATATGAAGATATTGGGGTATTTTTTCAACTATGGGAAATGGGTCGTGCTAATTCGTTAGATAAATTTAAACAGGCGGTATATCTTCATCAGCTCCCAGCCTTTCATATCCTATATATGAATAGCTCTAATCAGTCCTATTATTTTTATTCTGCAAAATCAGGTTCCAGGGAAATACCTCCGGGATTGTCAGAAAGAGAAGTTGAACAAATACAGAACATAAATTGGACAGCACCTGTATCTCCAAAATATTATCCTATGGCTTGGAAATATTTGATTGCTCCCGGACTTCTCCCGTCAATACAGAGCCCTTCCTCTGGCTATATGCAAATATGCGGAGGTCCTCCCACAACAGTTACAGATGATATAAAGGCAATACCCTCGGATGTTTTGGTTCGATTAATCAGGGATACGGAAAATGTTGTAAGCCGAAGAATTAGAAGCGTATTACGGACAGATAAAAGGTCATTACAAGAATTTCAATCATTATTGTTAGATGACTTATCCAGTCTGGGTGTAGAGGTACTCCCGCAACTGTTAAACATTGCAAATACAAACACTCAACTTTTACCTTCATTTCATCCCGATTTGCCCGCAGCGGTTCAAATTTTGAGTAATTGGAATCTCCGTATGGAACAGGACGCAACCGCACCCGTTATTTTTTATTTATGGAATCATTTTTTTAGTCAGCAAAATGACTGTATTCCAAGTATTGAAGTAGAACCTTATTATTCACTAATGAATAAGAAAAAAGGGATAGAAGAGCCATGTTTAGAAGCATTGGCTGAGGCTGTTCGGTACATGAAAAATAACCGAAATACAGTTGATATAACCTGGGGAGAAATACATCGAATACAAAGAGGCTCTGACGAATACTCGATAGGTGGTAGCGAAACAGGTGGAACATCGCTTTTGTTATCCGAACTTCCTCCTTCTGACCGATGGGGAACTATAAATTATGGTATTGGTTTTGCAATGGTTACCAGGTTGGGACCTGTAATCGAATCTTATTCTATTATGCCCTTTGGTAATTCTGAATCTATTCAATCCCCACATTATAAAGACCAGTGGAATCTATTCAGTCAGAAACAAATGAAAAAAACCCGATTTTATCCTGAGGAGATTTATCGTTTTGCGGAACAGGGAATCGGTAGACGGTTGGTTTTTATCCCTAAAGGAGGTGTTGGAGAAATTCGGTGTGTTAGTAGTTCAAAAATAACAGCAAGTATACAGTCAGATATGGAATTTCCAAAAAGTTTGCCTGATGGACTTATTCCCTTTTCTATGTTTTTTACACCCAAATATATACCCAAGGAAGCATATATAGAGTTTTTAATAAAAATATACATTCCTAATGATTTGTGTTTACCTGATAATTTGAACAGCCTATTTCTTTACTCTTTTGATGAAACAAAGGGTTGGACACAATTAGAAAATCAAAACGCAAATGTATTTGAAGGATTTATAGAAGGAACATTAACGGGAGAGCATACCTTTGTAGTTTTAGGACCTAAAGAGAGTCTGGCAAACACAAATCAAATAAATCAACAGAATGAAAATTCAAAAGAGCCGAGTTTGCAGGGCAAGGGAATATTTACCCCGGGATTACCGGGAGAAATTCCTACTGGATTAAAAGACAAAAGAAAATTTTCTTTCACAATGCAAAATCCTCGACAGGATGATGTCTTACCTAAAGCATTAAACATACCCCCAATAAGAAATGAAGTAAATGAGAAGAAAGAATCAAATAATTCTATAGAAAATACAACTAAAACGGATACATCAAAGAATAAGGAAACAAATAAAAGCGAGGGGAAAAAAGATGGAAAAGCAAAAAAACAAAATTTAGAAAAAGAAACACAAGACAAACAAATAAAAAAGAACTTTTCTATAAGAAAAAAATGAATTATATCAGAAATATCTGCTAAAAAATGGGGAAGAGTCCTTAGCCTTTGTGGCAGACAATACAATATTTTCTACAATAGTGAATAAATGAGGGAATTTACCTTTACCTCATTTTTTTACATTAGTGCCAACGGGAAAAGACACCTTCAAAATGCTTTTGCTATTTTCTTTTTATAAAGAACTTCCAAGCCATTCTTCAACCATTTTTTTATAATCACTCATGCTTCCACTTTCACGGTATTGTGTGACCTGATTGCGTTCAGCAATTTCAAAAAATCGTTTAGCACGAGTTACCATTGATGGGTCACTATTCTTTGTTTTGAAAGTAATATCTCTTTTCCGTGCTCTTTCTATAATTGAATAGTCTATACTTAACCTTGCGACTTTAACGCGTTCTAAAACATCAGGATTCTTTGCTACTGCCGCTTCTGCTTTGTCAAACAACACTTCTGCCTGTTTCAAAAGTTCTGGAGATATATGTTTTCCATCAGGTCCAACCCAAATATTCATATGAAGATTTTGCTTTTGTACCGGTTTGTGTATCAACCCAAGGTAGTCCATAATATATGGGGCTGCATCTTCGTAATAAGCCTTTACAAACTCACTTATTGCTAATTGCTCATCATAAGCAGGGTCCCACAACAATTTAGCATTCAGGTAAGCACTAAGTTCATTAAATTCACCATGCAAAGTAGTGTAGGTATCCTGTTCGAATATACCTGTTACATTATTCCTTATTAAAAAGCGGATATTGGGACCACGAACTTTAAGATTAGGAAAAGGAACAAGATAATTACTAAATGAAGTTACATAATCCCAAACCCAGAGACGGTCGCAAATTTTTGACCAGCCTTCTACATCTTTTACAAATTCACGATTTTGTTTAGACACACAATTCTCAAAGGGATGGGCGAAACAACATTCAATACTGCATAAACGGATAACAACATTCGGCTCAGGTTTCATTGTTTTAGGTGGTTTTCGTGACCACTGATAAGCAAGGGTATCTACAATTTTATCGGGAAACTCATCACGCACAGCACGAGCCACGCTGTTTACAAGATATAATAAAGGCCCCATTTGTGAATCTTCTGCCTTTGCCATTGCAGAACATTTCTCGCACTCACAAAAGTTATACCAATCATTTTGAGAAACAGAAAATACTTTTGCTTCAGGATGTTCTCTCATTAACTTTTTTACTTCTTCAATAACAATTTGTATTACTTCTTCATTTGTGCAACAAAGTTGAGTTTTCTCCTTAATCCGCTTACCATCTACCATAGAAAAATACTCAGGGTGAGCATCAAAATATTTCTCTGGAGGAACAAGTGAATTAAAGGTATGAACAAAGCCACAATAAACAATTTTCCCTCCATGCTTTTCAGTAAGTTGACAAGTATTCCCATTGGCTCGGTTATGTGCACACCAATCTCCGTCAATAAAACCATCCATAGTAAAAGGCTCACGATATTCTAATGGCGGTATAAATATTTCATCAAACAAGGGTAAGGCAATCGTCTCTAATTTGGGAATACTGCTAACTGTTGGTGTAAACCAGCGACAGTTTAAATGGTCATCTAAAAGCCCATATACACCATATAAAGTTCCACGAGGCTCTCCACCTGCAATAATAATATTGTTCTGTGTTACCTTCAAATTATAGCCTTCTTCACCCAATCCTTCCCAATCAACACTATAACTGATACTGTCCAATCTTTTATTTTTCCCCAATATTATTTCCTTTCCTTGAATTGGAGAAGAATCTGTGATTATAGGAAGTTCTGCACCACTCATCTCTTTTATATACCGTTGCAATTCTTCTCCAGCATATTTTACAGATGGAATGCAATTTTCAGGAATTACAATAGAACATTGAGGCTGACCGTCTTTTGCTATCATAAAAATAACTTCGGTAACAGCAGGGGTCTTTCTTGCACAACCAGAAATGGTAAGAAAAGAAATCACCAATAAAATAGACATGGCAAATAAAATTTTGTTAAATTGCATAGATATATCTCCTATTTTATTACTATAAATTTTATTCTTGTAATTATTATGATATATAAGAATACTATAACTTACTTCAAATTTATAAGTTCAATAATAAAACATGTATAAATATAAATTGCAAATATTTATTTTATTTTTATTTATTTTGGCTTTTACTACTAATTCGGTTTACGCTTCTGGATGGTTTGAAAAAAAGGAAAAAGGTGTAGAGTTTCTGACTACTCCTGATTATACATATCCAACTCCGTGGGCAAAACCGTTAGAAGAAGGAACTATAGAAATCCTTGCCATCGCCCCACGCTATTGTTCTCATGATTTTGTAGAACTTAAGAAACGATTAGATTGTAATGTTCAACTAATTACAGCAGAAGATGCTATACATTTAGGTTGTGACCCGTTGTGGGGTATGTGGTGTAAGGAAGAAGAAAAAAATGAGTATATTATTCAAACGATAAAAAAACAATTGGATAAACGCTGGAACTTGCTTATTATTGCAGGAATTGATTTAGGTATTCTTCCAAATGATATATGCAAAAAAATTATAACTAAAATTAGTGAAGGTCGAGGACTTATCCTGATCCCTGCAACATTAAAGGCACCATTAGAGCCGTCTCCAATAGTAGAGATTATTGATAATTTAGAACCAGACTCCGTTCCTGCTGAACGATGGTTGCAACTTTTTTCCGCTAACAATCCAGAGATAAAAACTTATGCCCAAAATATTTCCGTTAGATGTGTAGATTATGAAAAAGGAAAAATAGTATACATTAGGAATTATCTAAATGAGGTAGAAAATCATGTGCTTTTGCCTGAAAAAGCAGTAGTAGGAGAGATGATTTATCTTGAAAATGCGTGGGCAGGTATTATTTCTCTTATGCTTTGGACAACTAAAATTGCAGAAAATAGCAAAATATTGAATATTACGGATGCAAAACCACCGGGACCCGTGGAGGAGGAAATTCCACCAGAACTTCCAATAGTAGCAATTCAAAACTTAAATCAATCTCTCTTGGGACTAGGGACCTATCCTCTTTATATTGAAATTCGGAGAAACGGAAAACAGAAAATTGACCACATCAAAATACAAATACGGAGAGAAAAGGATTACCTACATTTTCAACAATATGAATTTAAGCCATCTATTCAAAAAAAAGGTGATGCACTTGTTCAGGTCGAAATTCCAATAGGGGCAGGAAATTATTTTTTGGATGTATGGCTGACACAAAAGGAAAAGATTGTCGACTATTTTACTAAAAGATTTACTTTTTCATCATGGCCCGAAATTGTTTCTGTTGAAACAAATAAAAAATTTGTTTACCCCAATGACTCTATCTCACTCAAAATAAATATTTTGTCAAATATGTTAGAAAACAGGGAAGGGACAATTATTGTTCAGGGGATTGATAATTATTCATCATCACTATCTCCAGAAGGGAATTTGATTTGTGAGCAAACAAAAACAGTAAAAGGCAAAGAGAGTCAAGTCGTAATAGTTTTGAACTTTGCTGACCTTACGGGAAACTATTTGAAAATAAATGTCTGGGGTGCCCCAATGAAAATAACCACACTGGGGACAAATTACCCAACCTTATTCTCATGTCGTTCCTTGTTTATTCCCATACAACGAAAAATATTTAAAAAAGAATGGAAAAATTTTGTCTACTTGCCGAGTATTAGGGAATATAACCAATTACAAATGGCAAAACTTTTTGAACTGAACTTTAATTCAGGGATATATCTCCCTATTGAGCAATTTAAGGAAGAAACTCAAACAAGGTTTTATCAACCTTTAATAGTGCAAATGGCAGAAGAAACAACAAATATTGCAACTTCTAATAACCAGAGAGAGCCCTGTATTAATGATGAAAATTACACAAATATAGTCAAAAATAATCTAACGAAAATAAGTGAGACATCTATAATACCCTCTCCCTCTGCTATTTCACTAGGAAAGAATAATTGTTTGGTTCAATCAGATGAATTGGTCTGCTATTGTGACAAGTGTATTAATAAATTTAAGGAATTTATCCAATTAAGTGGGATGCAAATTTTTCATCATAACTTTGTTCAGGATGACCCTGATAGTATTCGGCAATCTTTGTTAAGTCATAATTTTCCAATATTTCTAACGCAATATCAAAAATTTATGGCAGATTGTTTCATAAATTTTGAAACTATTTTAAAAAATAAATTGAAACTGACTTTCCCTGACACCCCAATTGGTTTCCGAATTTATCCCGGCAATGAGGCAATACGCGGTATAGATTGGCTGGGCGTTATCAATTCTATGGACTGGGTAGTGTTTGCTCCTGAACCTTTATCCTTTACACTTATGCCTTACATAAAATCGCACAATAAATCCTTTTGGATAAGTTTAGATTTTGCCAATCCTAATCAAAAACCAGAAGAATTAGCGTGGGATTATTGGATGGCTATATTAAACCAAGCAAATGGGGTATGGTTTCTTTCCCCTACTGGAAGTGCAAGAAACTCTGTACCTCTTAAAATAATTAATGGAAATGATACCATTACTCAATCCTTTTCCTCATTCTACAAAACTCATAAAATACTACAACAAGGATATGGAGATTTACTGTTCCAATCGCAACCCGATTATGATGAGAAAGTAGGCATTTATTATTCTGTTGAAAATCTTTTTTTAAGTTCTATTTTCCCTGAATATAGTTATAAAAATTCTTTGGTAAATTTTGCACGAATTCTTAATGGTGCAGGGATAAATCCTGTTATTGTTAGTAAAGAAAGTATGTCGTCATCAAAAAACTTGAAGGCTGTGATACTTCCTTGCTGTCTCTGGTTATCGGAAGAAGAGGTGGAAATATTTACAGAATTTTTGAAGAAGGGAGTAATAATTGCGGATATTCCACCAGGAATAATTGGAGGCGATGTCATGATAGATAAAACAGTAGATATTAATGAAAAATTAAATGATTTGGGAATTTTGGTGGAGAAATTAATAAAAGGCAAAGAAACTTCTACCATATCTTATAATAAAAGTGAAAATTTAGACAAGAGTAATATCTTTATATATGGTGAAAGTATGGCAAAAAATATAGAAACAGAACCATTGGATTCTGTAAAAAGAAAAATTATATTTGTCCAAAAAATTCTATATGACAATAATATAAAGAGTTTATTTTTGAAAAAAGGTGATTGGATTGATGGACAGTTCTTTTCGTTTAACAATAGGAAACTGATTGCATGGTTACCACATATTAATCCTGTATCTATTAATAAAGAGATAACACTAAACCCAGAATTATTTCAAAAAAAACAGGTAAAAGAACTTTTAAATGAGAAAGATATTAGAAATATAAAAAAGATTAAGTTAAATATCAAACAAGAAAAACCCACTTTATTAAGTTGTAGTCCCAAAATCACAAACACGATAGAACTAACCCTTCCTAAAACTGTCAATACAGGAAATCGGCTACCTATAAAACTACAGATTACAGGGAAAGAAGATGAAGACATTGAGTATTGGATATATCTTGAACTTAAATTGGACCAGGAGAAAAGAAAGTCTCTATTTTCACAATTAATTAATGTCAAACAAAACGAAAGCAAGGAAGTCTTTATATCCATTCCAAAAAATCAAGTTTTAGGATGGTATATTATTAGTGCTCATGAACTAATTTCAGGATTGAAGAGAACTGAATTTGTAAAAATAGAAATGTAAGGAGAATTTACCGTCTTTCAACAGAATTTTCAAAACAATTTTATTTTTTTTGCAAATAGGGGGAAAAATATAATTAAAAATATTTGGATAAATTTTTGAGATAATTTGTTATTATAATAAGATAAAATATATAAATAGTTTAATGGGAAGACAATATGGCGAACAAATCTTTACAAGAAACTCTGGAAAAACTAAGTGAGTTAGTAGTCTTTGCAGGACCCAGTGATTTACAAGAATTAGCGCAAATGCATACATGTCTTATTGAAATAAGAGACTGGGCTAAAGAACAAGGATTTGGGAAAACAGCATTAGTGGCAGAAAATTCTGCAGACTGGATAGAAAAAATTGTTTTACAAGAAATATCTGCACCAGAAGAGGCATTAAAAGTTATATCACAAGTAGTAAGTTTGTTCCAACAAATTATTGTAAATGGTTTTCATGAGAATGAAATCTCATACCCGGAGGAATTATTAACAAAAAAGGAGAATACTCAATTAGAGAATGAACAGGTTACTTATGAGCCTCCGGAAAATGTGGATATGGAAATTTTTCAGCAGTTCTTACAATCACAGGATTCAAATCTTGAAGAAATGGAAGCACTCTTGTTAAATTTTGGTAATGAAGAAAACGCGAAGGAAACAACGGCTGAATTAAAAAGAAAAGTACATACCCTAAAGGGTGAGTCAGGAATTTTAGGTCTAAACGATGTGCAAAATTTATGTCATCTTGCAGAAAGCCAAATAGAACAGGGAATAACTACGGAGTTAATTGATAATTTATTAGTATTAAAAGATTGGTTAAAAAAGAAATTTGATGCCCTTGCAGGTAAAGGAATAATGCCTCCTTTCCCGACCGAACTTAAAAGAAAATTATCAGGGAAAGAAGAAGAACAGACTTTTACTAAAGAATCAAATAAATTGAAAACTTTTGAACCAAAAGTGCTTGAAGGTGACCTTGATTTAGTAAAAGATTTTGTTCAGGAAGCAGGAGAGAATATGGAAAATTGTAATACTCATTTGCTTACTTTGGAGACTGATCCAGAGGAAGTCGATGCATTAAATGCAGTATTCCGTGCTTTTCATACAATAAAAGGAGTTTCTGGCTTTTTAGGGCTCGATGAAATTAAACAAATTTCACATGAAGTAGAAAATTTATTAGACCGTGCAAGAAAAAAAGAACTTTTGCTTGTTGGAGATGTAATTGATGTTGTTTTTGAATCGGTAGATACTTTGACAGAATGTATTGAAGAAGTTCGAAAGGCTTTGTCTACAGGTGAACCCGTAATGCCAAGAAAAAATTCAGGTGAACTCATTGAAAAAATTCATCTGGTATTACAGGGTAAAAAAGGACCATCTATAAGTCGTGTAAAACCTGAAAAGAATAAGGTTAAATTGGGTGAAATTATAGTTGAATCAGGTATTGTATCGCAGGATGTTCTTGAACAAACCCTGACACTTCAAAAACCACCAGAAACACCACAAAAAATAGGCGAAATATTAGTCAAATATAACATTATTTCTTCTAAACAATTGGAAAAATCACTGGAAATACAGCAGAAAGATTTTCCGAACAAACCTATAGGGGAAATTATAGTTGAATTAGGTTATGCTACAGAGGAAGAGATAAAGAATGCTCTGGAAAAGCAAAAACAGTCATTAGAACCTCCAAAATTAGGGGAATTGTTAATCAAGACAGGGGAATCAGACGCTAAAGAGATAGCACAAGCACTCCGGGCACAGCGGGCACAGTCTTTGTCTCCTCAAACTACAGTGTCTGAAGCTATTAAAGTAGATGCAAACCGTTTAGACCAATTGGTTGATATGATTGGGGAACTGGTGATTGCAGAATCTATGGTAGTTAGAGAAGTCGAACTACAGGAGGATTTAAATACGGACCTGGCAAGACATGTAAGCCAGTTGGATAAGATAACAAGAGAACTACAATTGATGGCAATGTCTCTTCGTATGATTCCGGTAAAAAGGACATTTCAAAAGATGGCTCGTCTCGTTCGTGATTTATCCCAAAAGACAGGGAAATTAATTGAATTTCATGTTGCTGGAGAAGATACAGAATTAGATAAAACTGTTGTGGACAGAATAAGCGACCCATTAGTACACATGGTTCGAAATTCTGTTGACCATGGAATAGAAAATAGTCCTGAGGAAAGGGTAAAGAATGGGAAACCCCCTGTTGGAAATATATATTTAAAGGCATTTCACGCAGGAGGAAACATACACATACAAGTAGAAGACGACGGGGCTGGGCTAAATCGTGAGGCTATTATAAAAAAAGCCTTAGAAAAAGGACTTATCCGTTCGGAGGAAGGGCTTTCCGAGCGTGAAGTATGGAATCTTATCTTTGAGCCAGGTTTCTCTACGGCACAAGTAGTAACAGAGGTTTCTGGACGAGGTGTAGGAATGGATGTAGTAAAGAAGAACATAGAGGCCCTTCGCGGCCATGTAGATATTCAGTCTACACCCGGCAAGGGTACAGTATTTACCATTCAGTTACCGCTAACCTTAGCAATCATAGACGGTATGGTAGTTCGGGTAGGACAAGAGCGATATATTATTCCTACCCTTTCTATCCTTATTTCTATTCGACCTACAGAAAAAGATATTAATACTGTTATTGGAAAAGGAGAAGTTCTTTTATTTCATGGTAAACTGATTAATGTATATAAACTAGGTAGGTTATTTCATATTTCCAATGCGGTGGAAAAACATTCTGATGGAACAATTGTTATTGTTGAAACGGGTAACATACAAATAGGTTTACTGGTAGATGAGATTTTAGGTCAACAACAGATTGTAATAAAATCATTAGGAGATGCACTAAAGGGAGTTCCTGGAATTGCTGGAGGAGCAATTATGCCTGACGGTAAGGTTGGATTAATATTAGATATAGGTGGTATAGTAAAATTAGCTGATGAAGTATTGACCTTTGTATAAGTAGAATATATAAAACAAAAACATAATTTACAAGATAGGAGAAAAATTATGAGTGAACAAATAGAAACAACAGGAAAACATGATTTAAATTCTTTGAGCGGTAAATATCTAACATTTAAGCTTTCCAATGAGACTTATGGCATTGAGATATTAAAAGTGCAGGAGATTATCGGCTTGATGAACATAACATCTATTCCTCGGACACCTGATTTTGTTCGTGGCGTAATTAACCTTCGAGGTAAGGTAATTCCTGTAATTGAACTTCGAAAAAAGTTTAATATGGAAACGGTAGAAGATACAGACCACACCTGTATCATTGTGGTACAAGTTATGGGGACAGGGACTCCTATAACGATGGGCATTCTTGTAGACGAAGTTTCAGAAGTTGTTGACATCACAGAGAATCAATTAGAACCTCCACCTTCTTTTGGAACAAATATTGATACTGCGTTTATTTTGGCAATGGGTAAATTAAAGGATACAGTAGTCATACTATTAGATATAGATAAGGTTCTGACTGCAAATGAGATGCAGGGACTGAGTTCTATATAGACAGTCGAAGTTATAAATAAACAATATAATAAAAGAAAGTTAGGGTAGTTTGTTATGAAAGTTGAGAATATAAATCCTTTCATTGAGAGTGTTTATGATTTGTTTAATACGATGTTAAATGTAAAGGCTCAAAGGAAAGAGATAGGTATTGCAAAGTCTTCAACCAATCCAAGGGATATAATGGCACTTATCGGAATTAGTGGTAGAGTTAGAGGTATGGTAGCTCTTGCATTTCCTGTTTCTACTGCATTGGCAATGTAAATAAATTGTTAAATACAAATATAAAGTGTATAGATGACACGATATCTGACGCCATTGCGGAAATGGTTAACATTATAGCCGGGGGTGCAAAGGCAAGAATGAATACTGGGGACGAAAAACCCTTAGATTTAAGTTTACCCACTGTAGTACGGGGAGGAGATTTTTTTGTAGAATATCCAACCAATTCTGTGTGGTTAGAAATTAATTTCGATAGCGAGTTAGGTCCATTCACATTACGAGTTACATTTGAACCTGAAAAATGAAGAGAGGTGTAATAAATGAGAGCATTGGTTGTTGACGATTCCGCTGTAATGAGAAAAGTTCTTATTGGAGCGTTAGGAAGAGCAAATATTAGTGAAGTTGACCAGGCTTCCGATGGATTGGAAGCTGTTCAAGCAGTTCAACAAAATGACTATGACATTATTTTAATGGACTGGAACATGCCCAATATGCTGGGGATTGATGCATTGAAAGCAATTCGTGAGATGGGTAAGACAATGCCTATTATTATGGTTACAACAGAAGCGGAAAAAGGTCGAGTATTAGAAGCATTAAAATCTGGAGCAACAAATTATATAATAAAGCCATTTGAACCAAATACAATTGTTGGAAAAATACAAGAAGTGTTAAACAAAAATAAGTAGCAATAAGATAAAAGAATCAGAACAAAATGTCAAAGGATATGACATCTCTTCCACAGTTATATATTGAACCGGGGTATATCTATCTTCCCAGTGCACCAATAAATTTATATACAGTTCTCGGTTCCTGCGTGGCTGTATGTTTATGGGATAAGAAACTAAAGATAGGAGGAATGAACCATTTTCTTTATCCCAAAGCCCCATCTAAAGCCAAAGCAACTCTATACTATGGTAATATAGCAACACTCCAATTAATTCAGATGATGGAAAAAGCAGGCTCAGAAAAAAAATCCCTTCTTGCTCAAATTGTAGGTGGAGGAGACCCTCCATTCGAAACAAATAATCATTCCATTGGCAAAAGTAATATAGAGATAGCAAGAAAGATATTAATCAATAAGGGTATAAAAATCGTTTCTGAAGATGTAGGGGGAACTATGGGCCGAAAAATTGTATTTAATACTTACACAGGACATATGATAGTTTTAAAAGTTTACCAAATTCGTAAGGATGACTGGATATTAAAACTTCCAGAACAATAAAAATATCTTATGGATGATGAATTATTTAATAAATTTCGCAAATTAATATATGAAGTAAGTGGTATTCATTTAGGTGACCAGAAAAGGGCTCTGGTTATGGGCAGACTATCTAAAAGGATACGAACTTTAGGCCTTGACGATTTTAGGAATTATTATGAATATATAATAAACGATAAATCGGGAAAGGAAATTATTAAACTTATAGATTCTATTTCCACTAATGTAACCCATTTTTTTAGAGAAAGTGAGCATTTTGATTATTTAAAGGAGAAATTAATCGAATGGCAAGAGTCAGGACAGACTAAATTTCGTATATGGTCTGCAGCATGTTCCACAGGGGAAGAGCCTTATACACTGACAATAGTAGCAACAGAAGCACTAAATAATTCTGTTGATTTAAAAATACTTGCAACAGATATATCTACACGAGTTTTAGAACAGTGCAAGAAAGGGGAGTATTATTCTCACAAAGTTGACAATGTTCCCAATTACATACTTCAAAAATATTTTGAAAAAAGAAAAGTCGGCAATGACTGGGTGTATGCAGTACGAGATAAACTAAAAAAGGTAATTACATTTTCACGATTAAATTTAATTGATGCCCCTTATCCTATGAAGGGACCTTTTGATGTAATATTTTGCAGAAATGTAATGATTTATTTTGATGATAAGGTAAGAAATATATTGATAAATGAAATATATAGATTATTAAGACCAGGTGGATATTTGTTTATAGGACATTCTGAAAGTATTACATCAGCACACATAGGCTTTAAAATTGTGAAGCCTTCTGTTTATTACAAACCATAAAAAATGACTTTTATTTGAGGATTTATTGTTTTGTTAGTAACTGTAAATATATCAGATATGAAAGTTTCTAAGGAACCTGAAGATATATTAGTGACTTATTCTTTAGGCTCTTGTGTAGGAGTTGCGTTATACGACCCTCTTCAAAAAATAGGTGGATTAATACATTGTATGCTACCTTTATCAAAAGTTGACCCAGAACGGGCAAGAGAAGTCCCTTTTATGTTCGTGGATACGGGGTTACCTATATTGCTACAAACATTGTTGAACATGGGGGCGGATAAGAAAAGAATCGTAGCAAGAGTTGCCGGCGGAGCCGTTTTGTTGGATGATAATGGAATGTTCCGTATAGGAGAGAGAAACTATATTGTGGTACGAAAACTTTTATGGAAAAACAATCTACTTATTGCAGCCGAAGACATTGGGGGCACATTAGCCAGAACAATGTATTTTCATGTTGACGATGGGAAAATATTAATTCGAAGTGCAGGAAAGGAATATGAATTGAAATGAGGGAGAAATAAGATGGACAATCGAGAAAATATTATAAAGAAGATAAAGGAAGTTCCTGCTTTTCCTACAAATTCTTTCCATATTCTAAATAAGATTAATGAACCTGAGGCACATGTTTTGGATATAGCAAGAGAAATTGAAAAGGACCCAGTTTTAACTGCAAATATTTTAAAACTATCCAATTCTGCATATTTTGCGGGACCCAAAGCAATAAGCACTCTTAGAGAAGCCGTTGTTCTACTGGGTATTAATAGAATTCAGCAACTTATTATAGCGTCTGCTATTTTCCCCTTAGCCTTAAAACCATTACGGGGATATGATTTGCCTTCTGGTGAGTTAATAAGACATTTAATAGGAACAGCAATTGCATGTGAGTTGTTGGGAAAAGAGTTAAAACAAGAAATACCGTCTCATACTTTTACAGTTGGATTACTCCATGATATAGGCAAAATTGTATTGGGAACATTCATAGAAATAGATGCCGAACCGATAATCAAAAAGGCTTACGAAGAAAAAATTTCATTTGAAAGGGCAGAGAGAGAAATCTTAGGAATTGACCATTCAGAAGTTGGAGCATTACTAATGAAAGAATGGCATTTCCCTGATAATTTAGTGGAACCGGTTTTGTATCATCACGACCCGGATAATGCTCCGCAAGAGCATAGATTAGTAACTGACTATGTTCACATTGCAAGTAATCTGTGTTTAGAATGTGGTATTGGTTCAGGAATAGATGGATTAAACTACAGCAACAATGCAAATTCTGTTGATAGATTAAATTTAGATATGCGAGTTATAGAAACCGTTCTCAGTAAACTTATATGGGAAATAAATTCCTTTATGAAACAAATAAATTAGGAGGTGAAGTCTTAATGAGCATAAATATCCTTATTGTAGATGATTCGAAGACGGTTCAAGCCGTTATAGAAAAAACATTACGCTTATCAGAAATAGAGATAGGAAATATATATCATGCTGGAAATGGGAAAGAGGCACTGGAACTTCTTCGGAATAATTGGATTGACCTCGTATTAACTGATATAAACATGCCTATTATGACTGGAGTTGAGTTGATTGATGAAATGAACCGAGATGACTTACTAAAAACCACACCCATAGTAATCATTTCTACTGAAGGAAGTGAAACACGGATTGAAGAGTTAAAATCAAAGGGTGCCAAAGCCTATCTCAGAAAACCATTTACCCCAGAATCACTAAAGGATTTAATTGTAGAATTGTTAGGAGTTTCTAAAGATGAATGAATCCAATAGAGAAGTGGTAAAACAAATTTTAACAGATGTTGCTCAAAATTTTGCATTTATGTTCGCTGATGATATGGAAGAATCATTGGAATCGTCTCCTCCCTATGTAAAGGCAGAGATGTCCTTTTTGGGACCCTATAAAGGTAAAATCATTATGGTAGCCCCAGAATTGTTATGTGGCGATATAATGAACAATGTTCTCGGAATAGATGAAAGTGAAATTGATTTGGAAATAGAACCCAAAGATGCTTTATGTGAATTTTTAAATATATTTTGTGGAAATTTGCTAACAACAATAGCGGGTACCGAACCTATTTTTGAACTTAGCCCCCCTTCTGTAAAAGAAATTGATGAAAAAGAATGGGAAGAAATTAAAAACAATGAAAATTTTATCCAGTCAAGTCTGGATGACTATCCAATATATGTATCTGTAGAATATGAAAGGACATAGAAAATTGAGAGAAATTTTTATAGTAATTGGAGAATAAAATATGCAGGGGATTGACATTCCAGGGGTAACACGACCTATAAAAGTTCTTATCGTAGATGATTCTGCTATGGTAAGAAGTATTTTGCAAAGGGAACTATCAAAAAACCAGGATATTGAAGTAGTAGGAACTGCACCTGACCCCTATGTTGCAAGAGATAGAATTGTTCAATTGAAACCAGATGTAGTCACTCTAGACATTGAAATGCCTAGAATGGACGGAATAACTTTTTTAAAAAAATTGATGCAATATTATCCCTTACCAGTAATTATAGTTTCTTCTCTTACCCCGAAAGGGGGTGAATTGGCTATGGAAGCCCTTGAAGTAGGTGCGGTTGAAGTATTATGCAAGCCTGGCGCCGCTTATACCGTGGGAGATATGTCTGTGGAACTAATAGATAAAATAAAAGCGGCGGCTCATGTTCGCGTTCAAAAAAAAGAAGCAAAATCTGCTATTCATACAGCAAATCAAAAACTCTCACTAACAAAAACAACAAATAAAGTTGTTGCCATAGGTGCATCTACAGGTGGGACAGAAGCATTAACAAGGGTTCTAAGAGTTCTTCCAAAAAATTCTCCTGGAATTGCCATTGTTCAACACATGCCTGAACATTTTACCCGCTCTTTTGCTAACCGACTAAATGAAATTTGTGATATTGAAGTAAAAGAGGCTGAAAACGGTGATTCTATCGTTCCGGGTAGAGCACTTATCGCGCCGGGAAACTATCACATACTACTAAAACGGTCAGGGGCAAATTATTTTGTAGAAGTCAAGTCAGGGCCATTAGTATCTCGACATAGACCTTCCGTAGATGTTTTATTTAAATCCGCAGCACAATACGGCGGTAAAAATGTAATTGGTGTAATAATGACTGGTATGGGAAAAGATGGCTCAGAAGGAATGAAAATGCTACATGACCAGGGAGCCAAGACAATTGCTCAGGACGAATCTTCTTGTGTAGTATTTGGTATGCCTAAAGAAGCTATAGAACTGAACGCTGTAGATTACATACTGTCATTGGACAAAATACCACAAAAAATTTTAGAACTTGCAACAGAATAGGTCATAAATGTAAAATTTTTCTACAAGATTAAAACCTTGTAGAAAGGAGGTGAAAAGAATATAAATAACCCAACTGATGTTAAGGGAAGTACGGTGAGAGTCCGTCGCAGACCCGCTGCTGTAACTGGGGACGAACACCAGAGAAAACCACTGCTCGTAAGAGTGGGAAGGACTGGTAAGTAGAAAGAGCCAGAAGCCAGAAGACCTGCATTAGTGGGTAGTGCAAAACTGTAACAACTCGCGGAAAGGTTGTTGCGGGAATGGCATTTCTCCTTCTATGAAAAAGCCTCCCTGCCTGCTTTTCCCACCTTACATGAAATCAAAAAAAATAACCAAATTGTATTTTAACCCCAGAAGGAGGATAACAACATGTTTTCTCGTAATTACATACCTATTTTTATTGTATCCTATTTTCTATTTACTCTTGTAGCAAATGCTGAATCTATAATCCATTTAACAAATGTGCCCCAACCTGCACCCGGTTCTTATTTTATAACCTCTGCACCGTTAAGCGATGGAACCTTTTTAATCTGGAATGGGAATCAAGTATATAAGGAAATCTCACCCAAGAGTGATGCCTATTCATTAATTGCCTCAAATTACCAGGGAGACCCAGCCTTCATAACAGTTAGTCCAGATGGGCAAAAAGCCATTCTTGGACAGGGTTACCTTGGGGATTTATATATGCTTAATTTAAATAACCCTCAAGATTTCACAACTTCATCTATTATTGCGAATATACCCCATTATTATGGCATTTTCTTAACTTCTGACTTGTTACTACTTGATATTACAAAATCAGATTTTTCAGGAAGTGAAATACATATACTATCTGTTGGCACTAAAAGCAATTATGAAAGCCAACCGATTTTAACGAAACCTCAAAAAACAAGTAAAGACATGGTAATTGATAAGCCCCCTTATGCTTATTCTGCTACCCTGGCGATTGACAATGATTGGGTATACATCATGGATGGAAATACTCGAGAATTACGAAAATTCTTAATATCTGAGTTGATAAACGCATACAATAGCCACACAACCCTTGACTGGGAAACTGACGGAATATTAATAGGAAGTCCTGGCATGTATTTTACAGGTGGTGTTTCAGGTATAACAGCAGATAATCGTTTGATTATCGCAGGTTCAGAAGGATTTATGTTGTCCGGTGGTATTCAGGAAGTTGATACAGACACAGGTGCAATTGTTAAGGTATGGGACCCTGCAAACAATCAGGGGTATTACTCTGCTTTCTACAATCCTTATTCGGATACTATCCTGACTATAGTAAATAACACAGGATATTTAATTGTTAGAAAGGAGCAAGAAACATGTCCAGACTGTTCCCCCAAAAGAAAATCTATATATCAAATGGGTGAAAATATTTGTCTTGATTTGTTTGGCGAAGAAGTGCCTTCCGATGCAACCTTTGTGTGGAGTAAGGTTGGAACAGATATAAGTAATAATTCAAGAATATCAGGAATACATTGTGAGAAGTTGCTAATTTATAATGCTCAACCCGAAGACAGCGGGACATATATCTGCACATATAACAATCAAAAGGCAACATATACTATTCAAATTATTGTAACAGACAAAAAATTACCTCTGTCCAACCCATATTTATTTACAATACTAACTCTTTTTCTAATTGCCCTTGCTCTAATCAGACTTAGACGCTCTACTGCATAATATAAGATAAACTCAAAAAATAACTATAACTCGGGTTAAAGGTTTCTCTATATAAATAGAAATCTTTAACCCCTTATTTTTTAGATTATTATTTCATATTGCATCAAACTGACCTTTTTGTCCAGCGGTAACAAGGAACATTTATAATATCTTTTATTTAAATAAAAATTTTCGTGCAGAGTCATTTAATGGAAACAAACCTGTTGAGATAAAGGGACTTTCTATATTTTCCAATTTTAATCGGGCTATATCTAATAGAGGAAAAGCATACGGAAAACCTGCCCTTTTAAGTTCTTCACACTTCCTTATAAGTTCAGGATAATTCTTTTCTGAGTAATCCTTCCACAAATTTTCTACTAAATCTGTCAAAATACGCTTCCGTTTCTTCAAATTCTTAATTTCGTCTTTTACTAATGGAAGGTATTCTTCATCTGTTAAACCAAAAATTAGACTTACATCTATATCTGACTCTGATTCTTTCGTTTTTTTATAGAATGCCTCTACCACATCTGTTCTGTTCATAGCAGATAACTGAAGAACTATCTGTAATCTTGTATTCCAGCCGCCTATTTCCTCAGGCATTAAAAATAAATCCATTTCTGGTGTATAGTTATTTTTTCCAAAAAGAATTTTTAATATTCTCCTCATCTGTTTTTTCTCCTGTCCCCAGTCATAACCCATCGGACATGAGATAAACGGGTCTTCTACATTAGTTGCTGTTATATCTTCCTCTTGCTTCTTCATTATTTTATAACAGGCAATTCCCTCAAAAGATGGAAATAACTTTTCTTGAAAGGCAAAATGATTCTCTTTTAGTTCTTCTCTTATTACGCAAGGAATTTTATTTGTCCACTTCATATAGTAAATAAGCCATATATTAGAATGAGGAAATCTGTTCTGTAAAAAGGAAACCCCTTCCATTGCAGACTTAGGAGATGAAGTATAGAATATAGGCGGAATTTTTGTTTGATTAAATTCTGATGTCCATACAAGATTTAATGTCGCTACTTCTTCAAATTCTCCGCCGACAATAATATCATCTTTTGACATCTCATCCGTTAAGTATTGAACGCATGCTCTCCAATCGGTATATGAATTACATGTCCTATACAGAAGATAGTTATGTATAAAAAAGAGAAGAATTACAAAGGTCAGAAATAGTCGTATGCTTCTTCTCCTTATCTGTCCGACAATGAAATATAATAGGGCAAGTTTGCAAGCAAAAGAAATATAAAAGTATCGTCCCTCCAATGCTCCTGAACCTGTTATAACTTGTATTAATGCAAAAAGAAACGGGGTGAAAATTCCAAAGATTAATAAAATAAAAACGGCATCTACTTCTACTACTTTCTTTTTAAAAATAGTAAGCAATTTTTTAAAAAACATCCACAACATCAATATAGAAACAATAATATTTCCCCAAAGCACAATGTAAATAGGAATACGATAAAGAGATAATGCCAGCCATGATGGCATAGGGGTATGTTTAAAGAACAAGGGTTGAACAAAAACAGCCCAAGAGTTCGTAGAAAGAAGAGAAAAATCTGATACACCTAATACAGTAAGTAAGGTTTGCTTCAAATCCTTTGAAGGAGGGATGGCTATGGAAAATTTATGGTTGATAACTATTATATGGACAACCGTGCTAAATACAATAACGATATTTATCAATATAAATAATGCACGGTCTCGGGTTGGTTTCTTAGTAAATAGAAAAATTAGGCATTCCGTAAATGGTATCCAGAAAAACATATAGTGGGTAAGCACGAGCAGCAGGTTTATAAAAGAAATAAGGAATATGTCCACTCCTTTTATTGATTCTTTTTCAATAAGGTGTGAAAATAAATAGAACGAGATAGTGCAAAATAAAAAAGCAAGAACATGTGGTAATAGCAAAAGAGTATACCAGAGATGAAGTGGAATTAGGGCAAAAGAAATTGAAGCCCAAAAAGCAGTTTTAGGTTCTATTAATTTAGATATAGTCAAATAAAAGAATACCACACATAACATCATACATAGAATAGAAAAATAACGAAACTGATTGGGGTCAATATGAAGATAATTTGTAACAGCGTAGAGCAAAAAAGGATATACAGGTGCTACTTCTGGTGTAATACTATTTTTAACAGTAAAAAATTCTTTAACAGAAGAAGACCCTATAAATGCAACTCCTGCTAAAAATTCATCTTGCCAATAACAGGGTTTGTGCGGTAAAGAGAGTATTGCCCCAACACAAATCGTGCATAGTAATAAAACGATAGAAATCTTTTTTGCAATTTTCAATATGCCATTCCCAGAAGATAACGGATATTTTCTCTCTTTATTCATTGTTATTAGACATGGTATTTATATACAAACACCCTTCACTGTTTCATATAAAAAATGTGAACATAAGAATAGCATGAAGATATTTACCTTTACAATTGATTCCTAAAAAGAATTGCATAAATCATACAAACTTGCAAGGTTCTAACTATTGCTTCTTATGTAACATTACAACATTTATTCATTGTAAAATAATGTTCTTGCAGAGTCATTTAGTGGGAACAAACCTGTTGAGATAAAAGGACTTTCTATATTTGCCAATTTTAATCGGGCTATATCTAATAGAGGAAAAGCATACGGAAAACCTGCCCTTTTAAGTTCTTCACATTTCCTTATAAGTTCAGGGTAATTTTTTTCTGAGTAATCCTTCCAGAGAATTTCTACTAAACTCGCCATAATACGCTTCTGTTTTTTTAACTTTTTTATTTCTTGCTCTACGAATGGGAAATCTTCTTTGTCTGTTAAACCAAAAATTAGGCCTATATCCACATCTGTTCCTATCTGATTTATCTTTTTATAGAATGCTTTTATCATATCTGTTCTATTTAATGCCGATAATTGAAAACCCACCAGTAGTATTGTATTTTTTCCACCTATTTCTTTGGGTATTAAAAACAAATCCGCCAAAGGTTCTTTTTCAGTTGAAAGAGGCTTTATATCACTTAGTAGGAATTCTATTGTCTCTCTTATTTCTCTCTTATCCTGTTCCCAGTCATAACCCATCGGACATGATATAAATGGGTCTTCTGTATTAATTGCCGTTGTATCTCCTGCTTGCTTTTTCACTATCTTATAACAGGCAATTCCTTCAAAAGGTAGAAATAATTTTCCTTGAAAGACAAGGTTGTTTTCTTTCAGTTCTTCCCTTATTATGCAAGGGACTTTACTTGTCCATTTCATACTATAAACAAGCCATATATTAGAATGAGGAAATCTGTTCTGTAAAAAGGAAACCCCTTCCATTGCAGACTTAGGAGATGAAGTATAGAATATAGGCGGAATTTTTGTTTGATTAAATTCTGATGTCCATATAAAATTTAATGTCGCAGATACTTCAAATGTTCCGCCAACAATAATATCATCTTTTGACATCTCATCCGTTAAGTATTGAATACACGCTCTCCAATCTGTATATGAATTACATGTCCTATACAGAAGATAGTGATGTATAAAAAAGAGAAGAATTATGAAGGTCAGAAATAGTCGTATGCTTCGTCTCCTTATCTGTCCAACAATGAAATATAATAGGGCAAGTTTGCAAGCAAAGGAAATATAAAAATATCGTCCCTCCAATGCTCCTGAACCTGTTATAACTTGTATTAATGCAAAAAGAAACGGGGTGAAAATTCCAAAGATTAATAAAATAAAAACGGCATCTACTTCTACTACTTTCTTTTTAAAAATAGTAAGCAATTTTTTAAAAAACATCCACAACATCAATATAGAAACAATAATATTTCCCCCAATCACAATATAAATAGGAATATGATAAAGAAGCGATACCAGCCATGATGGCATAGGGGTATGTTTAAAGAACAAGGGTTGAACGAAAACTGACCATGAATTTGTAGAAATAAAAGCAAAATCCAATACACTCAGTATGGTAAACAATGTTTGCTTCAAATTCTTTGAAGGGGGAATGGCTATGGAAAATTTATGGTTGATAACTACTATATGGACAACCGTGCTAAATACAATAACAATATTTATCAATATAAATAACGCACGGTCTCGGGTTGGTTTCTTAGTCAATAGAAAAATCAAGCATTCTGTAAATGGTATCCAGAAAAACATATAGTGGGTAAGCACAATCAGCAAGTTTATAAAAGAAATAAGGAATATGTCTGTTCCTTTTATGGATTCTTTTTCAATAAGATGTAAAAATAAATAGAACGAGATAGTGCAAAATAAAAAAGCAAGAACATGCTGCAAAAGTAAAAGACTATACCATAAATGGAGTGGAATTATGGACAATGAAATAGAAGCCAGGAAAGCAGTTTTAGGTTCTATTAATTTAGATATAGTCAAATAAAAGAATACCACACATAACATCATACATAGAACAGAAAAATAACGAAATTGATTGGGGTCAATATGAAGATAATTTGTAACAGTGTAGAGCAAAAAAGGATATACAGGTGCTACTTCTGGAAAAAAACTGTTCTTAACAGTAAAAAATTCTTTAATTGATTGAGCCCCTAAAAATGCAACACCTGTCCGAAATTCGTCTTGCCAATAGCAGGGTTTGTGCGGTAAAGAAAGTATTGTCCCGACAGAAATCGCACATAGGAATAAAATGATAGAAATCTTTTTTGCAATTTTCAATATGCCATTCCCAGAAGATAACGGATATTTTCTCTCTTTATTCATTGTTATTAGACATGGTATTTATATACAAAACACCCTTCACGGTTTCATATAAAAATGTGAATATAAGAATAGCATGAAGATATTTACCTTTACAATTAATTCCTAAAAACAATCTTAAAACCAGCAATAAAAGAGGAAAAATAGGGGAGAGGGTATTCTCCTTTTTATGTAAGGGGATATTGTTCTGTGTAAATCATGATAAACATTTTGATAAAATTCTATATGCCTCATTTAAATTCCCAGAATAATACGGAGATTATATTGTGAAAAGTTATGAAATTCGTGAAAGTTTTTTAGAATTTTTTAAGAATAGAGCACATGTAATTGAAAAAAGTGATACCTTAATTCCTAAAAATGACCCAACCTTGCTTTTTACAAGTGCAGGAATGGTGCAGTTCAAGCCCTATTATACAGGAGAAGTCCCTCTTCCATATCGTAGAGCCGCAACTGTGCAAAAGTGTTTAAGGGCAGGTGGTAAGGCAAATGATTTAGAAGAGGTAGGAAAGACTTCTCGCCATTTGACTTTCTTTGAAATGTTGGGTAATTTCTCGTTTGGTGATTATTTTAAGTGTGAAGCCATACATTGGGCATGGGAATATTCAACCGAAATTATGAAAATAAAACCGGAGAAAATATGGATAACTGTATTTGAAGAGGATGATGAAGCCTTTGATATATGGCATAAAGAAGTGGGTGTTCCAGATAATAGAATTGTTAGAATGGGGAAAAAAGACAATTTTTGGGGACCTGCTGGCGATTCAGGAGCATGTGGTCCTTGTTCTGAACTTTTATTTGATAAAGGCGAAGAAGTAGACCCCAACGCAACGCCTGAAAATGACCCTCATGAACGATACCTGGAGTTCTGGAACTTAGTATTTCCACAGTTTGACCAGCAACTAGATGGAACTCGATTGCCCTTAAAAAACAGAGGAATTGATACAGGAATGGGTCTGGAAAGAATGTGCATGCTTTTACAAGACAAACAAACTGTTTTTGATATAGATGCTCTTTTCCCCATTATTGAAGCTACACAAGAGATTGCGTCTTACTCTTATCAAGATAAACCCGTTCCATTTCGAGTTATAGCCGACCATATACGGGCATTATCATTTATGACGGCTGATGGCATACTCCCTTCAAATGAGGGAAGGGGATATGTATGGCGAAGATTATTAAGAAGGGCATCTCGCTTTGGAAGGGAAATAGGCTTAACTAAACCTTTTTTGTCTCAAATATCGAAGGTGGTAGTTAATGGAATGGGGAAATATTATCCCGAATTATTTGAAACACGAACACAAATAGAAAAAATAATTTATATGGAAGAGGAAAGATTTGCAAACACTCTTTCAAGAGGTATGGATATACTTAAAGAACTTTTTGAAAACATGAGGAGTAGGGGAGAGGTCATTATTCCTGGAGATATTTTATTCAAACTTCACGATACTTATGGCTTTCCTCTCGATATCGTAAGAGATATGGCAGAAGAGGAAAAATTTGAATTAGATGAAAAGGGTTATACAGAGACAAAAGAAAAGCAGAGAGAGCTTACCCGTAAAACCTGGACTGGCAGTGGACAACAGGAAATATCTCCAATATATCACCAAATTCTTGCTAAATATGGTGAAACAAATTTTGTGGGATATGAAAAGTTTTCAGAAGTAGGTAAAGTAATTGCAATAGTTAAAAATAATAATCTTGTAGAAGAATTGAAAACAGGAGAAGAAGGGTATGTAATCCTTGATAGAACGCCTTTTTATGCTGAGAGTGGTGGTCAGGTGGGAGATATTGGCGTTTTAGAGGGATGGGATGGTCAAACATTACTTGAAGTGGTTGATACGAAAAAGGTTCTTGGTAAACTGTTTATCCATGATGTTAAGGTAACGAATGGAATATTAAAAATAGGCTACGAAGTCAACGCAATTATTAATCAGAAACGAAGAATAACCATACAAAATCATCATACGGCAACGCATTTATTGCAAGCCGCATTAAGAGATATTCTCGGGGAACATGTTCATCAATGCGGTTCCTTCGTATCAGATGAACGATTGAGATTTGATTTTACACATTTTGAAGCAGTAGGTTTTGAGAGACTTTTAGACATAGAACAATGGGTTAATGAGCAGATAAGAAAAGATTTGCCTGTGGAAGTTTTATATTTACCCATAGAGGAAGCACGAAAACTGGGGGCTATGGCTTTATTTGGTGAGAAATATGGTGACATTGTTCGTGTGATTAAGATTGATGATATTAGTTCAGAATTCTGTGGCGGTTGCCATGTCCAGAAAACAGGGGTTATAGGTGGTTTCAAAATAGTATCAGAATCATCTGTGTCTGCTGGTGTAAGAAGAATTGAGGCTATATGTGGTGAACCCTTTATCCAATGGGTTCAAAAAACAGAAAAAATGCTCAAAGAAGCGGCTGAAACCTTGAACACTTCACCTGAACTTTTAATAGAACATATAAACCAATTAATAGAAGAAAATAAAAAATTGTCAAGGGAATTGGAAAAATGGAAACGGCAGGCATTACTCGGAGAAGGCGAAGATTTGTTAAAAAGTGTCAAGACTGTGAATGGGGTTAGCTATATTACATTACAATTAGAAAATGAAGATATAAATCAGGCAAGAACTTTGATAGACCACCTAAGAGATAAGATAAAATCAGGCATTATTGTTATTGGGATTAAATATGACGATAAAGTGACTTTTTGTGTTGGTGTTACAAATGATTTAACAAGTAGGTTTAACTCTTCTGAAATAGTTAATAAACTTGCTCAAATTGTTGGAGGTAAAGGAGGAGGAAGAAGAGATTTTGCACAGGCAGGTGGAAAAGAAATTCAAAAATTTAATGAGGCAATAGAAAATGTGCCAAAAATTATTCAAAGTCTTGCTAAGTCAGGAAAAAATTAGTTTTTTTATAATTCTACTTTCTCTGTCATTTTTTTTATTATTTACTCCAAAATTATGCGATGGAGAGACTTATGTATGTGCACATAGGGGAGATGTAAAAAATGCACCTGAAAATACCCTGCCTGCCTTTCAATCGGCAGTTAAAAAAGGGGTTCAGATGATTGAATTTGATGTCCAGATGACAAAAGATGGACATTTAGTAATTATGCACGATTCAACTGTGAATAGGACAACCAATGGTAAGGGCAAGGTATCAGAACTTACCAGTGAAGAAATTTACAAATTAGATGCAGGTAAATGGTTCAATGGGAAATTTACAGGGGTAAAAGTACCATCTCTGGCAGAGGTAGTATCTATAATCCCTTACGGGATTCTTTGTAATGTCCATGTTTACGGGGATGAGTTTGCGACGGGAATAGTTGCCAAAACATTGAAAGAGATGGGACAGTTAGGAAGATGTTTTATTGCCTGCAATGATGAAAAACAGGTCCAAGCAGTTAGAGAGAAAGTGCCAGAAATGAAAATATGTTTGCTTCCAGATAAATCTGAGAAGAAAAGGGCGTTTGTTGAAAGGGGTATAATACTAAAAGCAAATTACATACAAATTAATGCAATGCAGGGACTTGAAAATATAAAGGAGGATGTGGAATTTGCTCATTTAAATGGAATTAAAGTCAATTTTTTTAGTGCACAGAAGCCAGAAATTATAAAAAAACTTGCAGAAGCAGGTGTAGATTATATTCTAACAGATGATGTAGACCTGTGTTTTGAAATATTAAAAGAATATGGGACTAAGCCTTTAGATATAAATGAGATAAATAATAAAAAAAGTAGCGATAAAATAGTCTCTACAATGCTTATTTTGAATAAAAAACAGATTTTTAAGTTTTCAACTTTTAATATAAGGAAAAAAACAATATGTCCTATCCACAATTTGACCGATTTAAGATAAAATTTAAGCCTTTAAGTCATAGGAAAGATAAGGTCTTTATTGAAAAAAATGCTGTTTATCCGGAAGATGAACCTAAAACCTCATTAAATGACTTGTCTAAAAAGATTTTACAACAGACAGTTGAACGATTGATTATGGCGAAGGAAAACAATCGTTCAAGAATGTTAGTTTTTGGCGCCCATGCGATAAAAAATGGATTAGCCCCAGTAATTATGTATCTGATTGAACATGGATGGGTAACCCATATTGCAACAAATGGGGCAGGTATTATTCATGACTGGGAATTTAGTTATCAGGGACATAGTAGCGAGGATGTTCGGACAAATGTAAGTAGGGGAGAGTTTGGTATCTGGGAAGAGACAGGATTCTATCTTAACCTGTCCATAGTTGTTGGTGCTTATGAAGGAAAGGGATACGGAGAATCTGTGGGTGCTTTTGTCCAGAATGAAGGCTTATATATCCCTTCTAAGCAGGAACTTATAGAATACATCAAAAAAAATATAGAGGAAAATCCTGAAGGTTGTGCTTCTGCTGCGGATTTATTAACGAAAATAGACGAATTTTCATTAAAAGAAGGTTTTTTAAGTGTTCCACATCCCTATAAAAAGTTTGGATTACAGGCGTTTGCTTTTCGTTTTCAAGTACCTTTTACAGCACACCCTATGATAGGGCATGATATTATCTATACCCACCCAATGAATTGCTGTTCTGCTATTGGTAGAGCCGCACAAAGGGATTTTCTGACTTTTGCCAATTCTGTTTTAAATTTAGAAGATGGGATATATATGAGCATAGGTTCAGCCGTAATGTCACCTATGGTTTTTGAAAAATCTTTGTCTATGTCTCAAAATGTATCAATTCAGAAAAGTAGTCCAATAAAAAACCATTTCATTACAGTAGTTGATTTACAGGAATCAAAATGGGACTGGTCTCAAGGTGAACCTCCAATGGACAGGCCAGAATATTACCTCAGATTTAACAAATCCTTTGCGAGAATGGGGGGGACATTTAATTATCTTACTATGGACAATCGAGACTTTCTTTTACATTTAGTCCATAGTTTAATGCAGATGTAGTTTTATTAACACATAGGAAATGTCCAAAATTAAATAGTTTATTAGCATTTGTTTTTTGCAATCCGATATTATTATAAATTATAAAAACATAACACTAAGTATTAAAATCTTAAACAATTATATTTCAGTATGTTATTAAATAATTATAATTTTTATTGTTATATGTTTATTTGACAAATACTGTTTTTGCCTTAACAATTATTATATGTTTGGTATAACTTACAGTTTTTACTGTATATAAAAATGAAACATAATATATATTATCGGACATTAAGGTTGTTAAAACTTTTACTGGCATTTTAACTTTTTTCAATATACTCCCCATCACATATAAGTCTTATAATTCTTTGTTTCGCCCAAAATGACACCACAAAACGGAAAAATCAAAATTAGAATGTAAAAATGAAAAACGACAAGTAAGATGTTCCAAAAGACAAAAGATATATAAATGGATTTATATAAAATGGTTTTAAATAACAATTATGCAAGAATAAACTTTTCACTATTCGATTCGAGAGGTTACTTCTCCCCTGTCATTTTGGGCGGAAACAAGAAATCTTTTCTTGTATAATAATATATAGAAAGACCATAAATAAAAATACCTATCTTATTGTTCTTCTTCCAATCGGTTTTCTAATTTATGGATAATTTCATCTACCACTGTGATTAAGGAGCGAATCTGTCCTTCTATTTCGTTTTCTTTTTCTTTTGACTTTTCTTTTTCTATTTCTAATGCGACCATACTTTCATAGGCAATTTGTAAGGCAAACATTTGAGTCCGAGTTACCTGATAATATTTTGTCAATTCCACCATTCTTTGTTCAATCTTTTTTATTATTTCATTTGTCTTTTCATGATTAATAAATATAGGAATTTCTACATCTGTGTTGGCAATTTTGGTTTTAATATAGTCTTCTGGCATATTTTTCTATTCTAAGAATTCCGATTCTATATTTTTGATAGTTTCTTCTATTTTATCAATTCTATCTAAAATCTCTTCAAGAACTTTTGAAAGTAATTTGGTTTTTTCATTGGTAAGTGCTAATTGCTCTAAGTTTGTTTGCAATAAGGTAATCTGTGATTTTGCAGACCACAAATTTTTGAGAGCGTTATCATATTTGGTTTCTAAACTATCATATTTTTCAGAAAATGATGCGACAAGATTATTCAATTTTTTACAGCGATTATTAAACTCATCTATGGTTTCGTCTAAACCCATATAAAGATTTACCTGATTTGGGCATTAAATTTTTTCTGAAGTTTTTCAATTATTTCTTTCATTATATTATCAACTTCTTTATCTGTAAGGGTTCTTTCTTCAGAACAGAATGTAAAACCTAATGCTATGCTTTTTTTGTCTCTGGGAACCTGTTCTCCTGTGTAGACATCGAACACTTCCATTTTTTGGAGTATCCCCTCCCCTATTGATTTAAGGGCAGAAAATATATCTGCTACAGGAAGAGAACGGTCTACAAGTATAGCCAAATCGCGGGATGTAGATGGAAATTCAGAAATAGTCTTATAGACTTTTTTCTTTGGAATAATAGTTAATAATTTATCTAAATTGAGTTCACAAATATATGTATTGTCATTTATTTCAAGGTCATGGGCAATTTTAGGATTTAATTTTCCTAATATTCCTATTTCTTCATTCTGGACAATGAATTTTAGTGATTGACCAGAATGGAAAACGGGAATATCTAATCTCTCTATCCTATATGAGATATTTAATTCATTAAAAATATCTTCCGTTATTCCTTTCAAATCATAGAAATCGAACGGTTTACGGTCTTTATAGCACCAGAGTCGAGGACATGACATACCTGACAATAATATACCAAGATTTTGTGGTTCATAGGGTAATGTATTATTTTCAGAAGGTAGAAAAACAGGTCCAATTTCGAAAATAGAGATGGTATCTTCCAGATGATTTTTCTGGGCTGTGGTTAACAAATTGGGTATGATAGAGGTTCGCATTGTAGATAAATTTTTGGACAATGGATTTTGTAACTCTATCGTATGCAAATATTTGTCAGGGAATTTTAATTGTTGCATAAATTCAAGATTAGAAAATGTCCAGGAAAAGCATTCTGTCAAGCCTTTATAGGCTAATAATGTCCTAACTTCGTGTATTTTTTTAAATGAAGTATCAAAAACGGATTCTGATTGTCTAATTTTGGGGAGTGTGTCGGGGATTTTGTTATAACCATAAAAACGGGCTATTTCTTCTATTAAATCTTCTTCAAGGGAAATGTCATGTCTCCATGTTGGAGAAACAAAGGTTACTTCTTTTTCGTTCTCGTTTTCTTTTGAAAATCCCAATTTGAGCAGAATAGATTTTTGTTGGTTATTATCAATATTTACCCCTATTTTTTTTACCGTTCTGTCATATCTCAATTTTACTGTTTTGGGTTTGATTTTATTTGGGTATTCATCCAATATTCCTTTCAGAACCTCTCCCCCTGCCAGTTCCTGCATAAGGTATGAAGCCCTATTAATAGCCCATATAGCCATTTCTATATCTGCACCGCGTTGAAAATGTTGAGCAGCCTCAGTGAGTAGGTTATGAGCACGGGCAGTTCTTCGGACGGATACAGGGTCAAAATAGGCACTTTCTAAAAACACATTAGTCGTGTTTTCGTCAACTTCAGTATCAGCACCTCCCATAATTCCTGCTAAGGCTTGTGGTTTTTTAGCGTCTGCGATAACCATTTGAGATGGATTTAATGTTCTTAATTCACCGTCCAAAGTTCGTATGGTTTCATTTTCTCGGGCAAGTCGGACTACAATTCTATTCTCATTCAATTTATTAAAATCAAAAGCATGAAGGGGGTGTCCTGATTCTAATAGCACATAATTGGTTATATCTACGATATTGTTTATAGGTCTTTGTCCCGCAGTGAGTAATTTCTTTTGAAGCCAATCGGGTGAGGGAGCAATCTTTACATTTTGTATGATTCTTCCCGCGTATCTCGGACAATATTCGGGGCATTCAATAGTAACACTGGATAAGTCTGATGCAGGTTTTTCTATTTCTTTTAGACTAAATTGTGGTAGTCTCAGAGGCACATTATAGAAGGCTGATAATTCTCGGGCTAATCCTATGTAACATGCCCAGTCTCCCCTATTTGGAGTGATTTCTATCTCAAATATTACATCATTTAATCCTAATATCTTTTTTATATCTTCACCAATAGGGGTTTCGGGATTTAATATAAGTAATCCTTGTGCGTCTTCGTCTAATTTAAGTTCAGCACTGGAACACATCATTCCACACGATTCGACGCCTCTCATTTTCCTTTTTACAATTTTGAATCCACCGGGTAAGGTAGCACCATCAATAGCCGTTGGCACTTTATCGCCAACTTTCATGTTTTTTGCACCACATATTATTTGGAGGGGCTCACCTTTGCCTATATCTGTTTTACACACAACAAGTTTATCTGCCTGTGGATGAGGTTGAATATCAAGGATTTGTCCTACAAACACCTTATCAATTTCTTTACCTGCATCTTCAATGGCTTCAATTTCTAATCCTAACATTGTCATCTGGTCAGCCAATTCCTCTGGATTAACAGGTAAATCACAATATTCTTTTAGCCAGTTTAGAGATATTTTCATATTAGAATTGCTCCAGGAATTTTAGGTTATTTTCAAAAAGTAAATTGATAGAAGGTATGGCATATTTCAGCATAGCCATTCTATCTATTCCAAAACCGAAGGCATAGCCTTGATATTTTTCATTGTCATATTTAGCATATTCCAATACCTTTGGGTGAACCATTCCACAGCCCAATATTTCGAGCCACCCACTATGTTTACAGACTCGGCAACCTTTACCCTTGCAAACAGTGCAGGATATATCCATTTCTGCCGATGGTTCTGTGAATGGAAAATAATGAGGACGAAAACGGACAGCAGTATCTTTGCCAAAAAAATTATGGACAAAATACATCAAAGTCCCTTTTAGGTCTGTAAATGTAATGTCCTCGTCTACCAGTAATCCTTCCATCTGGTTAAACATAGGACTGTGGCTTGCGTCGTTATCCACACGGTATACCCTACCAGGAACTACTACGGCTACCGGTGGTTTTGTTTTTTCCATAACCCTCATTTGCACAGGTGAGGTATGGGTTCTTAAGACAATGCCGGGTTTTATATAGAAGGTATCGTGGGTATCGCGTGCGGGATGGTCTTCAGGTGTGTTTAAACTTTCAAAATTATAATATTCTGTTTCAACCTCTGGACCCCTTGCTACTTGAAATCCCATCTGTATAAAAATATCTACAATTTCATTCATTACCTGATTAATAACATGTATATGTCCACAACCCAGTGTTCTTCCTGGAAGAGTGATATCTATCTGTTCCTGTTCTATTTTCTTCTGTAATTCTTTTTCCAAAACAATCTGGTGTTGTTCTTGAATGGTGTTGGTAATAATTTCCTTAATTTCATTGGCAACAGCACCAACTTTGGGTCTTTCCTCTGGTGTTAAAGAACCTAATTTTTTTAGAATTTCAGTAATTTTACCTTTCTTACCAAGAAATTCAACGCGAATTTGTTCAAGGGTATCTATGGCTTCTGAACTTTTAATCTTTTGTAATGCCATTTCCTTTATTTTTTCCAATTCTGCAATCATTTGATAAATTCCTATAAGATATTTATAGTTTTATTTTTACCTATCCAAAAATGGCTCTACCCAGACGCACTTCGGTAGCACCTTCTTCAATGGCTATTTCAAAATCATCTGTCATACCCATTGACAGGGTTTTTAAGTTATACTTTTGGGCGATGTTTCTTAATGTGCTAAATATTTCTCTTAATGCTTTTTCATCTGCATTTATTGGAGCGATTGTCATTAGACCACGGATAAACAGATTTTTAAATTCTTTGGCTTTTTCATAAACGCTATCAAATTCTGATGGAGAGAAGCCATGTTTTGTTTCTTCTCCTGAAATATTCAATTGCAATAGGATTGGGAGGGTTTCTATTCCTTTTTCAATTGCTCTTTTCTGTATGGCTTCTGCTACTTCATATCTATCAACGGAATCAATAAATTTGCAATGTTCCAGAATAGTAGGTATTTTTCTTCTCTGTATTGTTCCTATTACATGCCATTGTATATCGTTGGGAGAGTGAATTATTTTTTCACGGGCAGACTCGATTCTATTCTCCCCAAAATGCCGTATCCCTAAATTGTATGCTATCTGAATGTCTTCTATCTGTGCCGTTTTCGTAACAGCAATAATAGTAACTTCTTGTTCTTTGCAAAGACTTTTTTCTTTAGCACGGTCTATTTTTTCTTTTATAAGTTCTATATTTTTCTTTATTTCTTCATATTTGGAATTCATCGTAGCCTTATCTATATTAACTTGTTGCTGGGACTTTTTATGGCATACCCTGGCAACGGTCGCCTTCTACTTTTCGGAGGACTGCTTTCTTTTCTGACACAGTAAGAGGCAAATTGGCTTCTTGTTTAATTTTGATAATTAAGTCAGAGGCTTCATCAAAATTACCTGGACTTTCCCATCGTGCTTTATCTAATACGGCGACAGATTCGAGGTATCTCCCCTCATTGTATAGGTCCATAGCCTCCATCAGTGAAAGGCGATAATCTCCGTAAGGGTCACCTTCTTCCTTGCTTAATTTTAGCCATATTTCTTTTGCTTGCTTTTTATAATCGTTTGCCTGTTTTATCTTTTCATTTCTGCTTTGTTCATCATTTATTTTTTCTACTTCTTTTAATAACTCTTGTGCTTTCATTTCATAAATTTTACCTTGATTTCTCAATATGAAACGAGTTGCCACAGGATTATCCGGAAACCGTGTTTTGTAATCTTCCCAACCTTTCAAGGCGTCCTCATATTGTCCGTTCATTTCCTGACAGATATATAACTGTCTTCTTACCCAGCGTTCATGAGGCACACGAACGGCTTCGGTTAGATAGCGAACAGCGTTGGAATAATCATTCATTTTATTTTTATAAATTGCAAAACCAAGGTCAAAATATAATTTGTAATTTCTTGGATTGTTACGAATTCCATTTTTCAAGAAATCTATTGCTAAGTAGTAAAAAGACTCTTTTTCCCCTACACAAGCGTTATATTTTTGACTCCATTTTTTTAGATGTTGTGGAGTATCTGGAAGTTGTGCAGTAGCGTTATAAGCCAGGTGCCAGGCACCGATAAGGTAGGCTTCAACGAAATTGGGGTCTAATGCCACACAGGTTCTCATTAAAGGAACCATTCGGTGAAGTAATCCCTGGTGCCAATATCTATCCACTTCTAACCAGATTAGACTTGCAGCAATTTTCCTAAATCCAAAAAACAGATTAAAAATGTTAACGCCACTGGCTTGTGCCTCGGCATAAGTTATATCTCTATTATATTGAATCTTTTTCTCTCTTAAATTTTTTAGAAATTCCTTTCTCAAATCTGCAAATTCTTTTCTTGTAGATAATTGCCATATAAACGGGTCATTGGAAATATCGCCGATTATATTTGCAAAATTTTCACTTATTGAAAGTGTTTCATCAATGAGGTTTTTTGTCTTTTCATTTTCTTTCAATATTGGGATAGCCACTTCGGAAACTTTTTGGAAAAGATTCATGTCTACATATTTTTCGGATTTTTCTTCACCTTCTGAACTCTGGAACAATCTTTCCTGGGTGCCTACGGCAAGAAGCCATCTATAAAAGGCTTCGCATTCTCTTAAATATTCAACACGATTCCCCTGATAAGAGCCCAATAATACAGACGCTATAAAAAGAATTAGCAATATGATGTTAATTTTTTTATTTGTCATTTTTTATTTATACTTCTCTCTTTCTGAAAATCCAATATGCAAGGATGTATCCACATACAGCATAGATAAGTCCATAAAGAACTAATTGAGGAATCAGGACATCGGTAGGTGGGTCATTGGGTTGTAGTTCTAAAATTTTTGTTTTTAGACTAAATCTTTGCAAATTGGGCAAAACATTCCACAATATATAAGCGATATAACCTATTAAAGAATCGAACCATTCCCCTGTTTGTCCTGAACGATTATATACATCTTTAAGGTATTCCGTAAGGCTGCCTGTTATATAAATAAATAGCCCTGCAATAGTGGGAAGGACGGAAGAACTTGAAGCACAGGCAACGGCAAAGGTTAATGCAGAAACAATTAAAAATTCGAAGTAGGTCAGGAATACAGACCACAAAAGTAAGGTGGGTAATATTCGTTGTTTGATATACAGAGCAATAAAGAAAAGTCCACCCATTAGACAAAGGTTCATGATAATAATTAATTGGACACCCAAAAATTTACCGAAAAGGTATTGATACCTGCGGACAGGTTTCGATAGGACGGTGTATATCACATGATTTTCGACTTCGGATGGAACTACGGATGCGGATATAAAAATAGTGATTAATACTCCAAAGAGGGTTATTGCTGTCACACATATATCTTTAATTAATCGTAGGGACATATCGGTGGTAACATCGCCGACAGTGGCTTGATTGATAAAGGAAGTCATGAAGGTTGCTCCAAAAATAACGAGCAGACTTAAAATAAGAAAGCCAACCAATGTTTTTCTTCGCAAGCCTTCTCTCCATGTGTAAACGGCTATGAACCAGGGTCCTTTTATTGAATCAAGCAGCGTCTTCATCTTTTTTGCTCCGTTTTATTTTTGCTGAACTAATAACACGAATAAAAAGTTCTTCGAGGGCTTCTCTTTTAGGGGTTATACTTACCAGATGTAAGCCTACGGATTTCCCAATTTCAATTGCGACAAATAGTTCTTGGTCGTCACGAGCCTTAAGATAGACTTTGTCTTTTATCTGGTCTACAATTTCCACGCCTTTGTCTTTTATCTCCTGTGCTTCTCTATCGGTAGCATTGGCAAATTCTATGATACGGTCTTTTGAGGTTAATAATTCGTCCAATGTGCCCGAGACAAGCAAGTTGCCTTCATATATAATACCTACACGGTTTGAAATCATCTCGACCTCTAATAATTCATGACTTGAAATGAATAGGGTTTTCCCTTCATCTCTAAGTCGTGAAAGAATATCGCGTATCTCTTTCCTTGCTATGGGGTCTAATCCTGTAGTAGGTTCATCTAGAATTAATATTTGTGGGTCGCTTATCAATGCTTGAGCAAGTCCAATTCTCTGACGCATACCTTTGGAGTAGCCTTTTAGCATTCTTTTACGGGCATGTGCCATGCCGACAAGTTCTAATACTTCGTCAATCCTCTTATATAGTTCTTTTCCTGTAAGACCATATAATTGGCCATAAAACTTGAGCATCTCCTCCCCTTTTAAGAAGTCCGGGTAATAAGAACCTTCAGGGAGGTACCCGATATTCCTTTTTACATAAGCGGAAGAAATATCTGTTCTCCCCATGATTTTTATTTGACCGGAGGTAGGGAAAATCAGTTCTAATAGCAATTTTATGGTAGTGGTTTTACCTGAACCGTTAGGGCCAAGATAACCGAAAATTTCAGACGGGAATACATCGAGGTCTAAGTTTTTCAAAGCATGGACTTGCTCCCCTCGGAAACCGGTATCGTAGATTTTTGATAATTTTTTTGTCTGGATTACATAGTCATAAGTGTTATTGGACATATAAGAGAATAAACCTTTAATGTTGATATTCAATATGAGCAAAAGAACAAGACAACTATAAGATTATATACAAGATATGGGTATTATCATATCCTAATCTATTTATTCTTTTCAAAAACTTTAAGTTTTTTGCACTTTATTATTCAGAAGAATAAACATTCTTTTATCTCAATTTTTGTAATTCGCTAAGTATTTCTTCAGGGGTTGGAAGGGTATAATCCCAATATTTAATTATTTTTCCATCTTTTAAGTAAATTAATCGTGGCGGTTCTTTATCTATGAGGCTGAAGAAAAGTCGGGCTTTATTCCCAAGTGAATAAATAGGAAATAAAGGCTGAACTTTACTTGTGAAATCTTCCTTTTCCTCTTGTGATTCTTCAAGGCATAAGGCTATCACTGGTGGAAGAGCATTAAGAAACATATATTTGTTTATTTTAGGTGCTTCATCGGCACAGTGTTCGCAGCCGAAACTGAATAAAGCAATAAGATATTCACCTTTACTTAAATCGTATTTTTTTCCGTCAATCTCAATATCCATAGTAGCATATACACTTGTTTCTTTTGATGAAGAATCGTGGGTAGAGATTTGCTCTTGTTGTAATTGATAAATACAAAAAAACAATGTAACACATAATACAATAATAAGGGGAAGATAGAATCGCAAAATATGCTTAATGTCTATTTTGATTTTAATTATTTGCAAACCGAACAGACAAAACACAGTGATGAGGATAAGAACTAAATTTTTGACAATTGATTCCACAGGTCCCATTTCAATTTTTCCAAAGCAGCCACAGTCTTTTAAGTTGTTGAATAACCAACCGTAAATTATTAACCCTGTAAAAGTGACAAGTAATATTAAATTAAACCATAGAGTAAGTTTGCGATAGGGATAGGACAGGAGAAAAAGCAAGCCCAGGGAAATTTCGATAAGTATTGTTAAAGTAGCTATCCAGGGAAGAAGTTCCTTTTGAGTAATAACTCCATAAGCATATATCTGGATACAAAAACGATTGATTTCGACTATCTTTAATATTGCTGATGTTATAAAGAGTAAGCCGAGAAAAATTTCAAATAAACGAAAAATAAAGGATTTATACTTATAAGGTTTAAAAAACATCATTATATCCATCTTAAATCCTTCATCTTAATAACAATTGAAAGGCATTATAAATTTTTGGGAAGGGGTTCTTTTGCAACTTTTAGGTTTTCTTTTTCTTTATCGGTAGTTGTGGAAAGATACTGATATAAAGTATCACCAAGTCCGAATCCGACATAAGTAAGCATAATAGGAAATAGGACAATGGCTATGGAAGTGGTCATTGCATAATGGATAATGGCTATTATGAAAGCTGCAATGGCAAGGGTAAGGAAGGCAGATTTAGGTGCAAAAACAAAATATTTCAATCTATCCTTGGGGTATCTAACAGAACTAACCATTAACAGGGCAAGGATAACTGTTACAGGACCTAAAGCATAAAAAGCCAGAGGACCTAATGTGTGAAGTTCTAAACGGGGTTCAAAATAATCCAGGAATAGCACAAAAGAAGCCAGTGTTCCACCCGCAGCAGGCGAAGGTAAACCTCTAAATGAATCTCTTTTTTCTACTTCATAAGTATTGAATCTTGCGAGTCGTAGTGCGGCACAAATTATATATATAATTGCCATATACGAGCCTGTCTTACCAATGATAGATTCTGCTTCTGAAGGTATTATAGGCAAGTGAAGACCTTCAAGAGGTAGAGGTAGATATACCATAAACATTAAAATTGCCGGTGCTACCCCAAAGGTTACTAAATCACTCAGGCTATCATATTGCTTACCAAATTCGGAAATGCTATGTGTCATTCTTGCAATGGTTCCGTCTAAAGAATCAAAGATAATAGCCAATAAGATAAAGTATGCGGCTTTATCAAATTCGGAACCAATGCTTGCGAAAATACTTGCTATCCCTAAGTAAAGACTGATGGTTGTAAATAGGCTTGCTAATACATTTATAGGTCTTTTTTTATTTGTTTTTATGCCGTTTTTTTGTTTTTTTCTTCTATTGGCTAACATTTTTTTCTATCTTTCCAATTATTGATGAACCTGCATAAACCTTTTCGTTCATCTTTATATATAATTTTACATCGGTTGGTAGATATAACTCCACACGAGAGCCAAATTTAATCATACCAAATTTCTCACCTTTTTTGAGAAATGTCCCTTCTTTGACCGGACATACAATTCGGCGTGCAATGGCACCTGCAATTTGTCGGACAGTCATATCCCCTTTTTCAGTTTCTATAAAAATTGCATTTGATTCATTAAACTCACTTGACTCACTCTTCATTGCATTCATGTATTGTCCTCTTTTGTAGACAATCTTTTTTATAACTCCATCGTAGGGAGAACGGTTTACATGGGCATTAAAGATTGACATAAATATAGATACCCTTAAACATTTTCCATTGTAATATTCTGTTTTTTCAATTTCTCCAATTTCAACAATAGTCCCATCTGCGGGTGAAACAATTTCATCACTGGTGGCTGTAATATTCCTTGGAAAATCTCTGAAGAAAGATATAACAAATAAAGAAAGGATAAGTAGTGCTACGCCAATAGGTATTAATGGCTTGTAATATGAAAAACCTATATATAAAAGTAATATGCTTATGATAAGGCAAGGTATGTAATATTTTGCTCCGATAATCCATGCGTTAATCAGATTGTTTTTCAAAATAATCCCCTTTCTTTTAGGCTAACATATTTTCCATCACCAAATATTATATGGTCAAGGAGTTGAATGCCGATAATATTTCCTGCTTCTTTGAGTTGTTTTGTAATTTCAATATCGTTTTGGCTGGGTTCAGGGTCGCCTGATGGATGATTGTGAGTAATAATGATATTTGGGGCACTGATACGAACTGCAAGTCTAAACACATCCATTGGATTTGCAACAGTGCTATCAATTCCACCCTGAGATATTTTTTCTATTTTGATAACATCATTTTTTATATTTAACAGAATACAGGTGAAACATTCTGTTTCATAATCTTTGAAGGTATTCATCAGTAGTTCGGCTACATCAGCAGGTTTTTTAATTTTTTTGATGGGTTCTCTCTGGTGTTTAACCAGCCTTTTCCCTAATTCTAAAGCGGCTTTCAATTCTATTGCCTTGACTCTACCCACACCTTTTACTTTTTGAATTTCTTCTATACTTGCCTGTGAGAGGACACGGAGATTCTCAAATTTTTTTAATACATCCTCGGCTAATCCAACTGCACTTTTTTCTTTTGTTCCTGTTCGAAATAGGACAGCAATAAGTTCAGCATCTCGGAGTGCTTCAGGACCTAACTGCTCTAATCTTTCGCGAGGTCTATCATCTAACGGCATCTCGCGTATAGTTCTGTTGTATTGAAATGTTTCCATATCAGTTTCCCTTAATCTGACTCAACCATTCCATTTTCCTTTAACGGCACGAGGTAAGGTTTGTAAGTCGGGCAATATTTCTATGTTATTATATCCATTTTTTTTGAATATTTGTTCAACTTGCTCTTTTTGGTTATCACCAATTTCAAGGAGTAGCCAGCCACCTTCTTTTAAGTATTGCCTTGCTTGTTGTGATATTTTTTGGATTGTATCTAAACCGTCATTTTTAGAAAAAAGTGCCAATGAGTCTTCATAGTCTTTTACGATTGATGGTAATCTGTCTCGGTCGTTTTCTGAAATATATGGTGGATTTGCCACAATAAGGTCATATTTTTCGATATTTGAAAGAGGTTGGAATAAATTGCCTATTATAAATTGAATTTTGGCATTGTTTTGGTTTGCATTTTCCTGTGCAAGAGAAATCGCATCTTTACTTAAATCAATGGCTGTGCAATCAATAGTTTTATTTACATTGAGACAGATGGCTATTGATATACAACCCGTACCTGTGCATAGTTCTAAAACTTTAACCTTGTTATTTTGTGAGTTTTCTATTATATTTAGTGATTCTTCAACAAGTAATTCTGTTTCAGGTCGTGGGATAAAGATTGGGGGTCTGGTCTGTATTTTGAGTCCAAAGAATTCTGTATAGCCAAGTATATATGCGATAGGTTCGTGTTTTTTTCTTCTATCTACATATTGATATAGTTCTGAGGACGGTTCTAGATTTTCTTTTACCTTACTCAATAATTCTGCTCTGCTTATTTTTAATACATGGGCAGTAAGTAATTCTGCTTCGAAATGGGGATTGTCAGAGACGGGTTTTAACTCTTCTGAAATTTGGTTAAGAATTACCCATAGAGGAGGGGGCATAACTTTTACTTTGCAGGAGAAACTTCTGTTTCAGCGAGTCTGTCTGCCTGGTCAGCAGCAACCAGGGCGTCAATTATAGATTGTAGTTCTCCATCTAAAACTTTATCGAGTGAATAAAGGGTGAGTCCGATTCGATGGTCTGTCACACGATTTTGTGGGAAATTATAAGTTCTAATTCGTTCGCTACGGTCACCAGAGCCTACCTGAATCCTCCTATGTTCTGACCTTGAATTTTGTTCCTCGCGTGTTTTTATGTCTAACAGCCTGGAACGGAGCACTTTTAATGCACGTGCCTTGTTTTTATGCTGAGACCTTTCGTCCTGACAGGTTACAACAATTCCTGTGGGGATATGTGTTATTCGGACAGCCGAGTCGGTGGTGTTAACGCCCTGTCCACCATGACCGGATGAGCGATATACATCAATTTGCAAGTCTCTGGAATCAATGTCAATATCAATTTCATCTGCCTCTGGTAACACTGCAACTGTGACGGCAGAGGTATGGATTCTACCCTGTGCTTCTGTTTCTGGAACCCTCTGGACTCGATGGACACCCCCTTCATATTTTAATTGACTGTAAACGCGATTTCCTGAAATCTGGAAGCAGATTTCTTTATAGCCACCAAGTTCTGTCGGATGTGAATCTAAAAGTTCTACTTTCCAGCCTTTTTTTTCTGCAAATCTTAGATACATACGATATAAGTCAGCAACAAATAAGCCTGCTTCTTCCCCACCTGTGCCTGCTCTTATTTCTATAATTGTATTTTTTTCATCATTGGGGTCTTTTGGAAGAAGCAAAATGCGGAGTATCTTTTCGAGTTCTACTAATTGTTCTTGAAGTGTATCTTTTTCTTCTTGTGCTAATACAAGGAGTTCGGGGTCTGTCTCCTTTCTTAACATTTCCTCTGCGTGAGCAAGATTTCTCTCTTTTATTTCAAACATTCTATATTTCTGGACGACTTCTTCCATATCCCTTTGAGCACGGACAAGTTTCCGATATGCTTCGGGGTCGCTTGCAATTTCTGGAGAAGCCATTTTTTGATTTAGTCGCTCATATTCATCTACAAGGGTAGATATTTTATCACGCAGTAGGGTATCCATTTTGCCTTATGATAGAATGAATTAATTTTGTGTGGATTGAGAAGTCTTTAGAACAGCCTTTTTCCCATATTTTTTCTGGAATCTCTCTACCCTTCCTTCACTGTCAACAAATTTTTGTTTACCGGTGTAGAATGGATGGCAATTTGAGCATATTTCAACATTGATGTTTGGTTTAGTGGCACGGGTTTTAAATGTATTGCCACATGCACATTTTACAGTTGCTTCAACATAATTAGGATGGATACCTTTTTTCACTTTTATTCTCCTTTATTTAACAAGTTTACGAGTTATTGTCCCCCATTAAAATTAGAGAAATATTATAACAAGAATCCCTTTAATTTATCAAGAGATATGAATGTTATAGATAGTAGTTAGTTTTTTATTACATCTTTGATAGCGATATATTTGTTAACTGCGCTTAGGTATGCTCTTACTGCAGCCTCGACAATGTCTGTGCTTGAACCGGTTCCTGTAATACTTTTACCATTGAACTTTGCAACTATGGTTGCTTCACCCATAGCATCTTTTCCGGGGGTAGTAGCACGAATATCGAATTGTTCTAATTGTCCTAATACCCCTGTAATCCGTTCGATGGCTTTACATGCGGCGTCTACGGGACCGTCTCCAATAGCGGTGTCCATAAATGTTTCTTCGCCCTTTCTCAATTTTACTAATGCAGTGTAAGGGTCATGACCAGCGGTTCGGACCTCTTCTAAATGATATGCTTCAATCGCTTCTTGATGTAATGAAACAATTAGCAATAAGATGTCTTCGTCATATATCTCTTTTTTGCGTTCTGCTAAAGCCATGAATTTTTCGTATAATTTGCCCAATTCTTCATCATTCATAGAGTATCCTAATTCTTCACATTTTTTTGCTAAACCTGCTCTACCTGAATGTTTCCCAAGCACTAATTTAGAACGGACATTCCCGACCATTTCAGGGGTTATTATTTCGTAAGTTTTTGAATTTGCTATGACACCGTGTTGATGTATTCCTGCTTCATGCACAAACGCATTTCGTCCCACGATAGGCTTATTATAGGGAACTTTCAAGCCTGTTAGTTTGCTCAGCAAATTGCTTGAAGGCACGAGTTCTGTAGTTACAATATTGCAATCGAATGGATAGATGTCATGACGGGTATGAGTTACCATCACCAACTCCTCCATAGAAGTATTGCCTGCCCTCTCCCCTATTCCGTTTACAGTACATTCAATCTGTCGTGCTCCACCTTCTAAAGCAGCCAGAGCATTTGCTACGGCTAAGCCTAAGTCATTATGGTTATGGCAAGAAAAGACTATATGTTGAGGGGGTTGGACTTTATCAATCACATACTCAAACATTTCTCTAATTTCTCTTGGTGTGATATAACCAACAGTATCGGGCAGATTAATAACATCTGCACCAGCGTCTATTGCTGTTTTTGTGACCTCTACTAAGAATTCCCACTGGGAACGAGTTGCGTCTTCTGCTGAAAATTCAACTCTTGGGATTAAACTTTTTGCAAGTTTTACAGATTCCTCTGTTTTCTCTAATACCTCTTTAGGAGTCATTTTTAATTTATATTGCATGTGAATTTCAGAGGTTGCAAGGAAAATATGTAGAGTTGGTTTTTCTGCAGGTTCTAATGCCTTCGCAGCGCATTCCACATCTTTTTTTAAGGCTCGTGCAAGTGACGCAACACGACATTTCTTTACCGCTTTCGCTATTTTTTGAATGGCTTCAAATTCCTGCTCAGCAGCTATTGCAAATCCTGCTTCAATTGTATCAACGCCAAGTCTTTCTAATTGCAAAGCCATTTGGTATTTTTCCTGAACATTCATACTTGCGCCAGGAGATTGTTCTCCATCTCGTAATGTTGTGTCGAAAATCTCAAATTTTGTATTCATATACTTCTACTCCTATAAATGAAGGCAAATAACACCATATTATTTGATATAAAGCCCCCATTTTTACAACTGCGTAATGATTTTTATTATAACAAATATATTATTATAAATGATAACGAGTTATTGATATCTCTTATTCCATATTTTTAAGATAAGCCTGAATATTTCGCTGAAATCTCTTAAAACCTAATCTTTTTATTGGTGTTTTTGAAAATATTGTTTTAAATTCTTCTTCTCTTATTTCTGACAACATTTTTAAATTTAGATTATCTATAATGCAAAGTTCTTTATCTATAGACGCCTTTGAATTTCTGTTCCATGGACATACTTTTTGACAAATATCGCAACCGAAAAAGGAATCTTTGATTTTTTGTTGGATTAATGGAAGGATGTCATTTTTGTTTTCAATAGTATGGTAGGAGATACACTTGTTGCAGTCAATATACCCTTCTTTTGATAGTGCTTTTGTTGGACAGGCTTCTATGCAGAGTTCGCAGTCTCCACATTGATTTTTAATTTCTGTATCTGGTGGTAATTTAAAGTTTGTTGCTAAAACTCCCAATAGGAACCAGGAACCCATAAAAGGGTTAATAATAAGGGTATTCTTACCCTGCCAACCAATTCCAGCACGAACTGCCCATGTTTTTTCGTGGACAGGACCCGTATCAATAGAAATTTTAAATTTGAAGTCTTCAATTATTTCAGTTAAGAACTCAATAATTGTTTTAATTTTGTCTTCAATTATTTTGTGATAGTCCTCGCCATGTGCATATAAGGCTATGGGAGACATATTGCATATATGATAATAGTTATAAGTAAAGACTATTACAGATTGTGCTTCTGGGAACCATTTCAATATATCCTCTCTAAAATCTATGCTTTTACTGAACCAATCCATACCTGCTTTATAGTCATGCTTGACCCATTCTCGTAAGTGGGAAACTAGTGTTGAAGAGACTTCTGCAACTCCACAATTGCTAAATTTTAACTCTTTTGATAATGTTTGAATTTCTTCTTTAATTTCCTTTTGAATTTTTATATTGTTATTTATAAAAGAGCAAGTGTATGTTTTCATAGGAATTTTTGTAAGTTGTGTTTATATTTTCGGAATATATTTTATTTTAGATTCAATATAATTGAGTCTAAAATAATGTCTACTGATTGTTTATTGTTAGTTTTTGGAGTTTGTGAGAATTTGTGAAACTTTTGACTACATCGTAGTTTATACTGCCTGGTGCGGGGGTAGTAAAGACCCAGACAATTCCTGCTTGTTGGAAAGCGATGTCCATTGCTTTTTCGAGATATTCTTTTGTGGGTCTTCCTGTTTGCCATGAGGAATGAGGAGTAAAATATATACAGGGAATGGCTATTTTCCCCGTTTTGAGATAATCATTAATCTCCGTTGGAAGGGTGCTACAGTTTAGCCCACAATCTAAGTATGTAGAAGAATTATGTTGATAGCCCCATAAAAGTGCGTCAGTAAAGTCAAGATAGCCAGAATTTGCAAATCTGTTTAAACTCTCGTGATAGACACAAACACCAAAAAGCAGTTTAGGATTAATATTTTTGGAAGTCTGGTAGATTTGTTTTGTGTAGTCAAGATTGAAGAAGGAAAGGTTTCCGTCAAAATCGTCAATCATCCATAGTGTCATATTTGGATGTTCAAGTGAGATTTTCGCTATCGCCTCTGACCATTTCAAATAGTCCATATCAAAAGGCGGATACTTTCTTTCTGCGATAGGTTTGTCTATGTCAATAGGTGCTTCAGTCGGAGGAACCAGATACACCCATATCTCAATTCCTTCTTTTAATGCCTTATCACAGAAATCACTTAGAGCAAAAAGTTCTTTATCTGAACGGGAACATATCAGATAGGTATAGCAATTGACGCCAAGGTCTTTTAATAGAGATATCATTGCATCATTATCAGGAGTTCCATCCTGCTTATATTTCATTCCTGCATAAGCAGATACAATACCCCTGTAAAAAGGACTTGTTTTTGCCCTTTGCTCTATTATAGTTCTATTTTCTTGCACAATTGGTGTTATATCTTTCACAATTAGGTTTTTCTCAATTTTTTTCTGACCATCTATTTCCACTTCAAGTGTATAGGTGGCTTCTTCTAATGATGGTAGGGTTATATTTGTCTGACTAATCTTGCCATTATTAAACTCTGCAATATTTTTTGTTTCTTCTACTATTTTCCCTTCCGAATTTTTTATACGAATTGTGAAAATTTTATTTTCAACAGGTTTGCTTGCTACAAGTTTAATTGAACAGTTTATTGGTTCATTTACATTATAAAATTCTGATAAATTTACTGAGGAATAAAATTCAAGTGGTAAGCCATTAGCAATTGGTGTTAAGGTTGGTGGTTTAGTTCCACTTTTTACGAGTTGGTATCTTTCTTGGACCTCTTTCTCACTTATGGCACGATTATAAATTCGGACTTCATCAACACTTCCTACTAATGGTGAATGAAGTGTTGCTCCCAAACCATATCCTCCTATCTTTACAGGAGCGACATTATACCCTGCAACTTTACATTGGCTTTTTCCTCCTGCTACTTTATTTCCATCTATATAGAGGGACAAATCTGACCCCTGACGAACACCTACTATGTAGTGCCATTCTCCATCCGCAATATCGCTTCCTTTTACACAGACCTGTCCACCATCATAATAGTCGCCAAACTGCACAACCCCCTCATAGTAGCCCAACCACCAGGCAGACTTCGAGCCTGACCCTGTCCATTTGGAAAGGTAAATTTGAAAATCTTTATTGCTGTGTTTAACCCAGGCTTCAATTGAGTAATCAGCAGGAAAAACGAAACATAGTTCTAATCCATCGCCACAAACAAGATATTCATTTCCATTTAAGGAAATAGCATTACTGCTTATTCCTTCTGTCCACTTTGCATTAACCACACGAGCATTGTTTTCATTCCCAGAATAATCGTTGGCGACACTACCGCTACCTTCATCAAAACTCCAATAGGCGACCAGACCTTCTTCCGCATAAATGGAATTGGAAAGAATAGCAGAAATGATTGAAATAATCAGGAATAGAACTAAATAATATTTTTTTTCAAACATTCTAAAGTTCCTTTATTTGATGTTCTTTATCTAAACAGTTACCAATACATTTCCATGATGTTTTTAATTATAATATAACAACTTTCATTTTATTTTAACTACAAGATTAAGGGAAGAAAAATGGATTTAAAAAAATTACCGATATTTCCCTATGGTTTTGTCTGTGGGATTGCAAATACTTCTGGACTGCAATCACAATTATATATTCAGGAGCAATTTACTCTCTTGCCCATTCGTTTCATGGATAAACATACAGGCTATCCTGGATATGTTCATGGTGGTATTGTATCATCAGCGTTAGATGAAGCAATGGCTTGGTCTGCTGCCAGGTTTTTTAAGAGAATGTGTGTTACGGCAGAACTCACAGTTCGTTTTTTGAAAAGAGTGCCTTTAAATAAAGAGTTGTTAGTAAAAGCCTGGATAGCCAAAGAGCATCGGCTTTTAGCAAATACCGAAAGCGTATTGATTGATGAAGGGAGTAATAAAGTTCTTGTCAAGGCATGGGGAAAATTTATGCCTATATCAAAAGAAGAGACGCAAATGGTTGATAAATGTTTGATGTATGATGAGAATACGGAAAGAATATTTTCAGAACAAGATTAATTAGTCAGGTGACATTATGCAATCACATATAAGAGCAATAGTCTGGGAAAATCAGCAATTGAGGATTATAGACCAGACATTGCTGCCAACTGAATTGAAGTATATTACTATTGAAACCCAGAAAGACGCTGAGGACGCTATCAAGACATTAAAGGTTAGAGGTGCCCCTGCTCTGGGTATTTTTGCCGGGTTTGCATTATTGACAATTCTAATCCACACAAAGCCTAAAAATACTAAGGACGCAATGGAGATTTTGTTGAAATCTGGAGAGGCTATAAAAAAGACGAGACCTACTGCTGTAAATCTGTTTTGGGCTATTGACAGAATTTTAAGATGTGCGGAAATGTTTTCAAATGAGGTTCTGGAAAATTTTATTAAGTTAATAGAGCAGGAATCTCTTACCATTTATAATGAGGAAGTAGAAGCATGCAGGCAGATTGGTATTGTTGGTAATTTTCTTATAGGAAGTCCTTCAACGGTGTTAACTCACTGTAACGCAGGAGCGTTAGCAACAGGTGAATATGGGACAGCCCTCTCCCCTATTTATATTGCATCTGAAGAAGGGAAAAAAGTGTCTATGTTTTCTGATGAAACGCGTCCACTACTTCAAGGTGCAAGGCTTACGGCATGGGAATTGCAATATGCCAATATACCTGTAACCCTTATTTGCGATAACATGGCAGGTCAAGTCATGAAAGAGAAGAAAATAGATTTAGTAATTGTTGGTGCAGACCGAATTGCAAAGAATGGGGACACGGCAAATAAGATTGGGACTTATTCTCTTTCTATTCTGGCAAAACATCATGGGGTACCTTTTTATGTGGCTGCACCTGCTTCTACATTTGATTTAAGTATTTCCAGTGGGACACAGATACCTATTGAAGAGCGGCATCCTGACGAAATTTGTATTTTCAACGGAAAAAGAACCGCCCCAAAAGATATATCTGTTTATAATCCTGCTTTTGATGTTACACCTGCAGAAAATATTACCGCCTTTATTACAGAAAAGGGATTAATTTACCCGCCTTTCATAGAAAACATACCAAAAATATTAGGAATTGATTAGTTTGGACAAGTATATTGTTAAAATAGCAAATAATACTTGTATCCCATCAAATAAATTATTGCTAATTGCGGGTCCCTGTGTTATTGAAAGTAGGGAACACACACTTTTTATTGCTAAAGAATTAAAGGAAATATGTGAGGCAAGCGGAGTTAATTTTGTTTTTAAGGCTTCTTTTGATAAAGCCAATCGGAGCAGTTTGGAATCTTATCGAGGACCGGGAATTGAAGAAGGTTTAAAAATATTACAAGAGGTTAAAGAATCTGTTGGGGTATCTGTTTTGTCAGATATACATGAGACATGGCAGGCAAAATTGTGTGCAGAGGTCCTGGATGTCATTCAGATACCTGCTTTTCTGTCAAGACAAACGGATTTATTACTTGCTGCGGGTCAGACTCAAAAACCGGTTAATATAAAGAAGGGGCAATTCCTTGCACCGTGGAATATGAAATCCATAATTGAAAAAGTTATTTCCACAGGAAATAAAAATATTATATTAACGGAACGAGGCAGTTGTTTTGGCTATAACCAATTAATTATGGACCCTTGCTCAATACCTATTATGTCAGAATTCGGTTTTCCTATTGTTATTGACGCAACCCATAGTGTTCAGAAGCCAGGCGCAGGTGTTAATGGTTCAGGGGGAGACCGTAGACTCGCTCCATATATCGCAAGTGCGGGAATTGCAGTAGGCGCGGATGGTGTATTTGTGGAAGTGCATGAAAATCCAGATAAGGCATTGTCAGATAGTGCTAATTCTATTCGCTTAGAAGACTTGCCTACCTATCTTGAACAGTGGAACCGACTTTTTCATTGTATACATGGAGAAAACAGATGAGAAATGTTGGGAAAAGAGTTCTAAATATAGAAGCACAGGCAATTCAAAAGGCATCCGAAAGATTAGGGATAGAATTTGACCAGAGTGTTCATTTACTCCGCAATGCTACGGGAAAGATTATTGTAACGGGTTTGGGTAAATCAGGTTTAGTCGGTAAGAAAATTTCTGCAACTTTTGCTTCCTGTGGTTATCCTTCTATTTTTATTCATGCTACCGATGCTGTGCATGGGGATTTAGGAAATATAACAGAGAATGATATTGTCCTGGCAATATCCTATAGCGGTGAAACAGAAGAGGTTGTTAACCTAATCCAATTGGTTAAAAGGATTGGAGTAAAGTTGATTAGTATGTGTGGAAATTTAAATTCACAACTTGCCAAATATAGTGATGTGGTTCTAAATATATCTGTTGATAGAGAGGCATGTCCTATCGGTCTTGTTCCAACCTCTTCTACAACATTAACCCTAGCCATGGGAGATGCTCTTGCCGTAGCACTAATGGAATTAGATGGGTTCAATGAAGAGGCATATCGGAAATTCCATCCTGGCGGTCAAATAGGTAAAAAATTGCTCAAAGCAAAACACCTTATGCACACAGGGATTGATATTCCTGTTGTAAATTTTGAAATGAAAATGAGAGAGACCGTCAAAGAAATATCCTCTAAAGGATTAGGCATGGTTGTCGTTATTAACAATAAAGAAAAAGTGGTTGGAATTATTACAGATGGAGATTTAAGGAGGTTGTTACAAAAATTTGGGAATTTATTAGAAATGACGACAAAGGAATGTATGCACTGTCCACCCATTACTATATCTCCTGAAACATTAGCAACTGAGGCATTAAAAATTATGGAGACCAACAGGATAACTTCATTAATAGTTGTAAATGAAGAGAATGAACTTATGGGGGTGATTCATCTACATGACTTATGGAGAACAGAGATGTTTTGAAATCTTTTTGATTGATATTAACATTTCTATTTTTAATGGAAGATAAGTTTTTCAGCATTTATTTATGGGTACACCTGTCCGGTAAAAGTATTAGGGGGATTTTTGAGAGATTAAGATAGAGGGTTCAATATTATTTATTTTGTAGCAGTAGATAGTAACTTATTTTTCATTTATTATATCTGCGACATTGGTAATGTTTTTGAACATCCAATCCGATACTTACTGGAATCAAAGAGTTATAGCATCGGATTCTGAAGAGTATGGGGCTGTCCAAAAAGTCAAATTTAAGCCAACTTTGTTGGTCCATAAACTTACAAAAGCAGTTTAAAATAATCATATAACAATATAAATAGCCATCAGTTTTTCTTGCAAATTTCTCAAAAATAGACTTTTTGGACAGCCCCAGTCATTTTTATATTTTCATGCTTCGTGTTTGAGTCATGACCCCAGAATATTAACTTTTTAGGCAGTGTCCTACATCATAAAAGATTATGTATTGTTTATTACAAAAACTAATAGTATTTATTCAAATCTTTTAGCGAACAACAGCGATTTATGGGCAATTTTGTTTCTACTCTTTTTTTGTGCCGATTAAGCCGTCTATGACGAGTTTTTTGCCGTCCCACATGCCTGTTTTTATCATGCCCAATACCATAATTTCTATAATTCCATCATCATAGACTTTATATTCTGCCTCAATACCTTTCGGAGACAGTTTGTTGACCACGCCTCCCTTTACAAGCACCTTTTTAGCATCTAAAAACTTCAAATCAAATTCTTCAAATCGCCAGAAAGTCCCTATAAGGCTCTTGTGTAGTTCGTTTGTGGGAAGACCTTCCTGAGTAGAGTCTGCTGGAATACTGTCTGTATTACCCTGTTCCTGAGTAAATGTCCCAGCAGAAGGGAGTAATGGTTCTACTTTTACCTCTTTTATCTGTTCCTTATCACCTTCACAACCAGAAACAACCCCAAGAAAACCCAATATCAAACAGAAAAAATTTATGTTCTTTGACATTTCTTATCCCTTTTTATGACTTATTTGTCTTTATCTGTGCAAAGTAATAATTCTATTCCAATTTCATTGTTTAAGTAAAAACCTTGATTTGTCGGTTTATAAACACCTTGATTATACTCTAAAAGACCTCTATTTGTCAGTTTATCTAAGGCTTGCCCGAAATCATTTTCTAATGTTGAATGGAATCTTTCAAAATATGTTTTTTCATCAATTCCGTTAGACAGGCGAAAATGTTGTATAAGTGTTTCGACTTTCACTTCATTTTTGGTCAAATAATCTTCCTCAAATTTTTCACCGGGATATTTTATGTATTCTTTGATATTTGGTATATTCATACAGCGTAGGTTTCCAATATAAGAAAAAGCACCTGCACCAATACCTATGTAAGTTTCGTTGTGCCAGTAAATTAGGTTGTGATTGCACTTGTATCCCTGTTTTGCAAAGTTCGATATTTCGTAATGTTCAAATCCTTTTTCTGTCAGATATTCTTCAGCAATTTTATATAATTCAAGGCAGGTATCGTCATCAATCTTTTCTTTTAAGTTATTTTTGTATAATGGGGTTCCTGGTTCGTAAGTTAAGTTGTAAGTTGATATATGTATTGGGCTTATGCTTACTGCAATACTTAAATTTTCTTCCCATCTTTTTGCAGTAGATACAGGAATTCCAAAAATAAGGTCTAAACTCCAGTTATCAAAATATTTTGCAATAGTTTCAGACGCTAATTTTGCTTTGCTTGCGTCATGTCGTCTCCCAAAATATTGTAATTCTGTATCACAAAAGGACTGAACACCTATGCTTATTCTATTAATACCTACTCCTTTTAATTCTTTTACCCACTCTTCTGTTATATCGTCAGGATTAACTTCAATAGAAAACTCAGGTTTATCTGATTTAAATAATTTATTTACATGACTGACAATTTTCTCAATTTGCTTTATATTTAATAGTGACGGGGTTCCACCTCCGATGTAAATGCTCTTTAAGGTATGTTTGTAGGGTGAATCTCCTAACTCGGCTAATAATGTATGGATATATTCATCAGGGACACCATCATTCACGGGGACACTAAAAAAGTCGCAATATCTGCACTTTTTCTTACAAAAAGGGATATGGATATATAGTCCCAATTCTTCTGGTGGATTTTTTTGTGTTTGTAGTAATTCTATTGTAGTTGTCATGTTTTATCTTTATAGTAAAACTTTAATATATAATACTATAATTCTTTTTATGAAAAAACATTGCTAATTAGATAATAGGAAGTAAGGGTGAGTAAGATATGAAAGCGGAATTGGTAATGATTGGGACAGAACTTTTGCTTGGGCAAATAATTGATACGAATGCTGCTTATTTGGGTAGAAGGCTATCGGAAATTGGTGTAGATGTGTATCGAAAGGTTACGGTTGGGGATAATCAAGGTAGAATTGTTGATGTAATTAAGGAAAGTCTGTCTCGATGTGATGTGGTAATATGTAGTGGTGGATTGGGTCCTACGGTTGACGATATAACCCGCGAAAGTATATCGGAAGCCACTGATAGTCCTCTGGTATATCATCCTGAGTTGTATCAAAAGATATTTGAACGGTTGGAAAGGAAAGGCATCAAAGTCTCCGAAAATAATAAAAAGCAAGCCATGTTACCCAAAGGTGCTATGCCAATACCCAATCGTGTTGGAACGGCACCGGGTATTATAAAAGAATACAATTCTAAATACATCATTTCTTTGCCTGGGGTACCTTTTGAATTAGAACCGATGTTTGAAGAGTCTGTTGTTCCATTTTTGCAGAAGACATTTCAACTCGAAAGCCGTATATATATAAGAGTATTAAAGGTTTATGGACTTGGAGAGTCAAGGGTAGACTATAAATTAGGGGAATTGTTGTATTCATCCTCCCCTACTATCGGGCTGCTGGCTTCACCTGAATGTGTTCAGATTCGACTTGCAGTTAAAGGAGAAAGTCCTGAAAAAGCAGAGGAGATACTTGATGAGATGGAAGGAAAAATTCATAATCTTTTACCGGGTATAGTACTTCCGGGCAAGAATTATTCACTTGAAAAGGCATTAGACAAAGTGCTGAGTCAACAGGGTAAGTCTATTGCTGTCTTTGATGGACAGTCTGGTGGCATGATTATATATAGAATGGTTCAAGCCAGAATGAAAAGTTTTATTCATGGGGAGGTATTTCCACCTGTTGAAAACCGTCAAGATTTGGAAAATTTATTTGACAGGGCTAATGAAAATCTGCTAAAATTTCCTTTTGCATACAGTTTAATCTTGTATTCTCATCAAGAAGAGAAAGAAACTCACCTTATACTAAAAGGTGATAATTTAGGCGAAATTCACTGGAAATTACCTTTTTATGGGACAGAAGAAAGGGACCGGGTACGAATTTCAGTGGTTTCCCTTGAACAAGTAAGGAGGAAATTGCTTAATATTGAGTTTAAAGACAACTGAATTCTAAATCCCGGTGCCAAAACTCCAAAAAAGAAGGAGTAAAGATATGTTCCCAATGCTAGCGATATTAGTAATTTCAACTCAACCGATGCAGCCTTGTATTGAAGGAATTGCTTCCTATTACACTACAGCCCAAACAGGGATTATTACCGCTTCTGGTGAGCGTTTTAAGGACCACGAGTTTACCTGTGCCATGCCTTTTGGTAAGTTTGGCGATTATTACCTTGTGGTCAATGAAACAAATGGAAAATCAATTATTTGTAAACTGAATGATAGGGGTCCTTACATCAAAGGTCGTGTAATTGACCTGTCTCGCTCATCTATGAAGGCATTGGATAGCCGAAAAGGGCTGATAAAGGTTAAAGTTTACCATTTAGGGAGCGGTCCTTACAAAACAGGTCCTATAAAATTGTTAAAGTAATTTTACCTGATTAGTTCACTGGCCTGAGAGATACTTTTAAGGGTATATCCTCTATATCTATTTGTTTTGTATCTAATGTTTCTTCCTCTGAAAATCGGATATTTACCGCTAATACTTCTTTTGAAAGCATGTCTTTAAATTCAGTTAAAGCGTTTTTAAGGCTATTATCGGTAGTTATCAGGGTTAGTTCTATCCTTTTATCATAAGGGAGTTGCTTCGACTTTCTTAACTCCTGAATTTCGCGAATTACATCGCGTATCCAGCCTTCTTTTCTTAATTCCTCTGTAATGGTGGTGGTTAAAATAACTACCATATTTTTACCCTGCGAAGCGGTAAAACCTTCTTTGGGAATAAGTTTTACATTCAGGTCTTCCTCTTTAAGCGATACTTTTTCGCCTTCGATTTCAACCATATATTCTCCGTTTGTGATGATATCGTGGTAAATCTTTGCTCCGTTAGCGATAGACAGTTCTTTTGCCAGAGATTTTACCTTATTTCCTAATTTAGGTCCTAACAATTTATAGTTTGGTTTTACCTCATAGTTGACATATAGTTCAGGTTGGTCTGAAAATTCAATTGTTTTAATATTTAGTTCTTCCATGACTATATCGAGATAAGGTGTTATTTTGTCTTTTAGCTCAGGTGAAGACAATACAATTTCGCACTTTGCCAAGGGTTGGCGAACCTTAAGATTTGATAATCTTCTTGCACTTAGACCTAATGTAACGGCTTCTCTTGCAAGAGCCATGTTTTCGAGTAGGGTATTATCTATTTCATTGGGATTGGCTTCGGGAAATGTAGCCAGATGGACACTTTCCGTTGCGGTTTTTAATGGTTTTGTTAAGTTCTGCCAGGTAATTTCGGAGAAAAACGGCACAAAGGGGGCGGACATTCTGGCAAGATTAATCAGACATTCGAACAATGTCCAATAGGCGTCTGCCTTTTCTGTGGACCAGGCACTTTCCCAGAATCTTGGACGACTTCTACGGACATACCAGTTGGACAAACCCTCGAGAAAATCGAAAACTGCCTTTGCGGCGGGATATGTTTCATATTGGTCGAGAGCCGTTCTAACCTGGACAATTGCCCTATTCATTTCGTTTAGTATCCAGCGGTCTAATTCAGACCGTTCCTCCCAGGGACGGTAAGCCTGGATAGGGTCGCTGGAAGGTGTATATAATTCTTCGGTTATCTCATTTGGATTGGCTGCAACACTTTTAAGTATTGTTATTGGGGCCCCTTCCGCAGTAAAGCCATCTAATTTTGCATAAATTACAAAGAAACTGTAAACATTATACCAGCGAATTAACAAATCGCTTTGCAGTTCTTCAATTAGTTTTTCTTGAAATCTTGTTGTTGTGGTAGGTGGATTTTTAGCCACGAAACTCCAGCGTAGAGCGTCGGCACTATATTTGTTAAAGACATATTGTGGTTCTTTGTAATTTTTTAGTCTTTTAGAAAGTTTATACCCATCTTCACCCTGTATATGTCCTAAACATACACAATTACGGAAGGGGTGGGGATACTCTTTTTTGTCTCCAAACAGTATGGTGCTTATTGCCAGAAGTGCGTAAAACCAGCCACGCGTCTGGTCTATGGCTTCACTTATGAAATCGGCAGGAAAGTTATTCAAAAACCTTTCTTCTGAACCTTTTGCATAAGGGTATCCCCACTGTGCAAAAGGCATACAACCTGCATCAAACCAGCAGTCAATAACCTCTGGTATTCTTCTCATTCGAGAATGGGGGTCTTTAGGACTTTGATAGGTAATAGCATCTATATAGGGTTTATGAACTTTTAAGTTCTCGTTCAGGTCTGGATTCTCCTTTTTAGCCTTTTCCCAAACTTCAATACCTTCAATTCCCGGCTTTGAAAGAAGTTCCTGATAGGAAGAGATACATTCCATATAACCTGTTTTTTCACATATCCATATAGGAAGCGGTGTACCCCAAAATCGTTCGCGAGATAATGCCCAATCTACATTTGTTTCGAGGAAATTGCCAAAACGTCCATCACGAATATGCTCAGGTTGCCAGGATATTTTTTTATTATTTTTAAGAAATTCATCAATGAATGCAGATGTGCGAATAAACCAACTTTGACGAGCATACTGTATTAATGGGTCATCATCCGCACGGGGACAGTATGGATACGCATGCCGAAATTGTTCCTGTTTTAATAACAGTCCCCGTTCTTTCAAAATACGGATAATAGATTTATCTGCACTTTTACAGAATTTTCCTGTTAACGGTTCGCCTGTATGCAGGTCTTTATCTGTAACCCTCTCGTCAAAAGTGCCATCAGGTTTCACAAAGCATAGGAAACCAATCCCCTGCTCTTTACATACCTTATAGTCATCTTCACCAAAAGCAGGGGCAATGTGAACTAAACCTGTCCCTGTTTCAATATCAACGAAATCACCCGAAATGATTATCCAATGTTTGTCTGAAGGCCCTATTCCTTCGATTTTTTGTGGTATATCGTATTTGAACAGAGGTTCATAAGAAAGTCCTACCAAATCTGAGCCTTTGAATGTTTTCTTGACTTTTATATCTTCTCCCAATATAGATTTTGCGACAGCATTTGCAATTATAAACCATTCTTTTTTATTGTCTTTTTCGACCTCTACCAACGCATATTCAATATCAGAACCTACACATACGGCACAATTGCTCAAAAGGGTCCAGGGAGTTGTTGTCCAGATTAAGAAACTAACGACATCTAACTCGTTAAAACCCATCTTTTGTTTGCTCTCGTTGGTTAAAGGAAAACGGACAGTAATAGAAGGGTCGTCAGTTTCCCTATAGCCTTCACCGACTTCACCTGCGGATAGTGCTGTTCCACCCTGAGCCCACCACCATACTACTTTATGACCGCGATAGAGCAAGCCTCTATCAAACAATTGCTTTAATGCCCACCATACGCTTTCGACATAAGATTGATGATAGGTTACATAAGCCTGCTCCAGGTCAACCCAGAAACCGACTCGTTCTGTCATTTCTTCCCATTCTTTCTGGTAGCGGAATACAGAATCAATACAGGCTTTGTTGAATGCTTCAATGCCATAAGACTCAATTGCAGATTTACCGCCATCAAATATGCCCAAATTTTTACAGACTTCTATCTCCACAGGGAGTCCATGGGTATCCCATCCTGCTTTTCTCTCGCAATAATAACCACGCATAGTTTTATAACGGGGAAAAATGTCTTTTATTGTCCTTGTCAAACAATGCCCTGGATGTGGTAGTCCATTGGCAGTTGGTGGACCTTCATAAAATACAAAGCGAGGTGCACCTTTTCTCTGTTCTAAACTTTTATGATATATTCGGTTTTCTTTCCAGAATTTAATAGTTTCGCGTTCTGCTTCAGAAAACTTAAATTGAGATGAAGGCACTACATCATCAAAAACTTGTTTTTTCATTCTCATACTCCAAAAACAATTATAAAAAATTTCGGGTTTTTATTGGTTCAGGAAACATAATGAAATGACCTTTATAATATCAAAAAAAAGGAGACAATATCCATTATTAAAAGATAAATTTACTTACTTTGTCCCTTTTTGATACTTTTCATAAAGTGTAAAATTCTCGGGAGGTATTCGTCCTTTAATCTCTTCTACCCCGGCGATAGATGGGTCTAAATAGATTGCAGTATCCAGATAACAAACAGCAGGCTTCCATAACCTATTTTCAATAAAATAATTGGCTTCATTAAGGTAAATTTTTGCCAGTTGCTTTTTAACCTCTTCCCTTTTAAAGTGGTTAATACTTGCCAGATTATATTTATGAAAGATTGGAAAAATCTCTTTTTGTATAACCTGAGGCGAAGTAAAGTCATAGTTACCCCAAAGGTCTGTCCAATATAATTTGCCATTATATCCTGAACATAAAGCATACCAACCTAAATTTTTCCAGCGGGCTATTTGATGCCACTCTTGATTTATATAAATGGGGGTGAAATTTAAGATAATGAAAATTGCAAATAGAATGCCTAATGCTAATCTCTCGATATACTTGTTTTTTCGTCGTAGACCGACTGATTTCTCAGAATTTTTTATATAAAAGTTCAGCAAGCCTATCAACGAACACCAGAATAATGCACTTATAGTGATATATCTTGATGATAGTGCCTGTCCTAAACCTAACCCTGACCGACCAAAGGAAACTAAAATACCACTAAGTAAAGCGAATGAGGAAAGACTTAACCAGAAAAAATATTCTTCTATATTGGGCTTGACTTTCTCTACTTGTGATAATATTTGCATACCTTTTTCAAATTTACAAACCTTCTCTTTTTTAATGTTTACTTCCCTTGTTTTATAAAGCAACAATATCCATAAGAGTAAGCCTATGATACCAAAGATATAAGATAGAATATTTATATCTGGAAGTTTTTTACTACCATGCCAGGGAGGTGTAAAAACAAAACCGGATATGGGGTTTCCTATGTAAAGTAAGAAGTATTGTATTTTGTGCATTATCCCTGTATTGGTATTGGTGGCTGTAATTTTGGGAGGATGATAATGGGTAAAATAAAATATATAAACGGTTACGGTGCAGAGTATCCATATTAATAACAACAGACTTTTCTTTCCCCTCGTCTTGGATATTTTATAAAGTAACAAAGGTAAGGTTGTAAACCATATAAGTAACCCGTTGGCAAATGAGAATGATGCTAATGTGGCGAGAATTACACACAAAGATAAGGTCAATAGATTAAGTTCGTATACAGTAAAAATAAAAAGGATTAAAGCGTATAAAAAATTTGTCATAAATACCATTAACTGTAACCCCCAGACCCAATTTTCCATTTGGGACCAGGAGAAGAGAAATAGAGATATGAAACAAATAGACAACCCTACTAAATAATTTTGTGTCGTTCGCTTCTTATCCCTATTTTCTATAAGTTCTAATTTTTCTTCCTTCTTTTTTGAAGTTATTATGTATACAAAAATTAAAAAAGTGGAGACAACAAGTGCCACACTAAAATAAAGAATAACTAATTCATTCCATGAGGTTAACTTTGCCAGTATAAGAGTAATGATTCTTGGGAAAAAAGGTCTATGGTCGTTTTGGAAAGCGAACAAATCATAAATGGAGAGCGTGCCCTGGTTTAGTTTGTCGAATAGGGGGAGATATAAGATTTCGTCCCAATATGGGAAGCAGTATCCAAATTTATATATAAGAACAATTAATATAGTGACAGGCAAAAGTAGGGATAAATAAAAGATTGTGGATTTAGTATATTTCATACAAACAAGTCTTATTCCTATTTTTATGTTTTTATAAATATTAAAGTGTATATCATACAAGAAATGCGTAGACTTTTTATGTTATGTGATTATAAACAGATAGTAGATAGAGTTTCCATCATTTGCACTATTTTTCTACCCTTTGTTATCATTTCTCCATTATAATAATTAATTAGGTATATTAAAACTAAAAGAAGGAGTAGAAAAAGGCAATGAAGGTGAACATTACAGGAAGACACATGGAGATGTCAGATGCTCTGAGAAGTTATATTGAGAATGCCCTAACAAAGTTGGAGAATCATTTTGACAAGATAATAGATGCCAATGTTGTTTTAGATGTAGAAAAGCACAGGCATATATGTGAGATAAATATAAATGCAAATGGGATGCGAATACATAGTAAAGAGATATCTCCAGATATGTATGCTTCCGTAGATTCAGTTATAGAAAAGTTGGACCGTCAAATTCGCAAGTTTAAGGATAAGATAACAAATCATAAGCCTCGTAGTTACGAAAACTCAAGAAAATTTAAGCATGCAATACTTGAATTAAGAGAGGAACCGACACAGGAAACGGAAGTACTGGAAGAGAATACTTCGGCGATTCTACCTCATGAAATAATATTTAGAGAACAAATAACATTAAAGCCTATGACGGTAGATGAAGCCTTAGTTCAAATGCAACTTTTGGAAGAGCCTTTTTTAGTGTTTATTAATGTTGAAACTTCACAGGTAAATGTATTGTATCCAAGGGGCAACAGTACTTATGGACTGATTGAGCCTCAATTTTAATGTTTAATTTGATATTATAAATATAAAGATAGTTCTCCAAACAGTGAGATTAATGAATGTGGGAACATGATTTACAAACGAATTTTAGAAAAAGGGAATCTGTATATCTCGCTTCACTTTTTGAAGAACCTATTTTTTCTGAATTAGGATTGAAAATTATAGCCGGTTTTCAGGGAATCAGAAGGGAAATCTTTACTGCGGATGTAAACCGTCCTGGGTTGGCGTTAACAGGTTATTTGGAATATTTTGCAAATGATAGGATTCAAGTTTTAGGGAATACAGAGATCCATTACATCGAACGACTAACCCCGTCTGAAATAGAAAACCGTTTACAATATATGTTCTCTTTTGAAATTCCTGCTTTTTTACTATCTCGTTCATTAGTTCCCCCTCAAATCTTTTTAGATTTATGTAATCGGCATGGGGTTCCTGTTTTGCAGTCCAATTCAACCACGGACCAGGTAATAAGCAAAACTATTTTGTTTCTTGCGGAAAAGTTTGCTCCTGAAACAACTATTCATGGAACGGCCATTGATTGTTTTGGTATTGGTGTAATTATTGTAGGAGAATCAGGAATAGGTAAGAGTGAGACAGCATTAGAACTTGTAGAGAGAGGACATCGTCTTGTCGTTGATGATGTGGTCCGTTTACGAAAAGGTTTTGGAGATGTTGTGATTGCTGAAAGTAGTCCTCAACTTGAACATTATATGCACATAAGAGGTATCGGGGTAGTAGATGTATTATCTGTGTATGGAGCAGGTAGAATACGAAGGAGGAAACAAGTAGGCTTGATTATAGAGCTCGTTGAAAAGATGGAAGATTATCACATTATTATTGATGAGTGGCCAGTAAAACAATTATTAGATGTAAGAGTTCCTTATTTGAAAGTTCCTGTAGGCCCGGGCAGAAATTTGGCTGTAATTGTTGAGGCAGCCGCATTGAAGTGTCGGATGAGAGAATTAGGAGTGGATATTGACCTGCGATTTGCAGAACTTTCAAAACAAGCATCATCAAAACGCCCAAATGTAAAATAGGAAGTAGTAATGAAACCATTAAATTTTATTTTTGCACTCCATTCGCATCAACCCGTAGGGAATTTTGAATTTGTTTTTGAAGAGGCCTATCAAAAGGCGTATTTACCCTTTCTCGAAGTTTTGCAAGAGTTTCCTCATATCCATACGACATTACACATATCTGGACCTCTCTGGGACTGGTTAGATGAAAAGCATCCAGAATTTTATGATTTACTTAAGAAGTTTGTGAAAAATGAACAGATTGAACTTATGGGTGGAGCGTTTTATGAGCCTTTAATCTGTTCTATACCTGAAGAGGATGCTTATAATCAAATCCTTTATATGCAGAACTTTTTTAATGAGCGATTTGGTATAAAACCGCGTGGGATGTGGATAGCAGAAAGGGTTTGGGAACCTTATTTTCCAAAGATTCTATCTCGTGCAGGAATAGAATACACAGCTATTGACGATACTCATTTTTTCAGTGCAGGTCTGAATAAAGAAGAATTGTTTGGATATTATCTTACTGAGCATGAAGGTTTTACAGTTAAAGTCTTTCCTATTTTTGAAAAACTAAGATATACCATTCCTTTTAGACCTATATCGGAAACGATAGATTTTTTAAGAGAAAAGGCAAATACATATTCCAATGCTTGTGCTGTTTTTCATGATGACGGTGAGAAGTTTGGCACTTGGCCTGGCACTTACCATAGCGTATATGAAGAGAAATGGCTGTTCAATTTTTTTAAATCATTAGAAGAAGAAAGAGATTGGCTAAAATCGGTTAGTTATTCTGAGCATTTAGATAGTTGTCCTCCGTTGGGTCGAGTTTATTTGCCCTGTGCTTCATATCATGAAATGATGGAATGGGTATTGCCTACTCAGTCACAAAAAGAATTTATGAGGATAAAGAGAGAACTTCAAAATAATCCAGGATTATGGGAAAAGGCGTCAAGGTATTTTCGAGGCGGTTTTTGGAGAGGGTTTCTGTCCAAATATGAAGAATCAAACAATATGCAGAAACGGATGTTAAAGACCAGCAAAAGATTTCATCATTTGTTTTCAATGGATAAAGAAAATGATTTACTTAAAAGGGCACAGAGGAAATTATTTCAAGGTCAGTGTAACTGTGCTTATTGGCATGGCATTTTCGGTGGGTTGTATCTAAACCATCTCAGGACTGCCATATATAATAATATTATTGAGAGTGAAAAGATAATGGATGAGTATGAGCAGTTACCTTCGGATTTCTATTCCTGCCAGGTAGAAGATTTTAACTGCGACGGTAATCCAGAAGTGATATTGGATACGAAAAGAGCAACTTTTTTCTTTAGCACCCAGAATGGTGGCACGATGTTTGAATTAGATTATAAGCCTAAATTATTTAATTGTATGAATACACTTTCAAGGAGGGAAGAAGCCTATCATGAAAATCTGTTTCAAAAAGGCATATCTCATAATATTGAGGAAGAAGGGCATAAAAGTATTCATGAATTAGTAAAAGTCAAAGAAAAGGGGTTAGAGAATTTTTTGGTATATGATAGTTATATAAGGAGTTCGATGCGGGAACATTTTCTTCCATTAAATATTTCTCTTGAAGCATTAAAAAACAATGATTATGAGGAATGGTGGTCTTTATGTAACGGTTCTTATACATTTCAACAGGACAAAGGAAATCTTCAATTTGAGGGATGTGGCATAGTTAATATTAACGCTTTAAAATGGGATGTTAAGGTATTAAAAACATTTTCTTTAAACCCCGACCAGAGTGAAAATATAGTATCATTTACGGTAAAATATAACATTGCAAACAATTCGTTGGGGGAATTTGATGGCTACTTTGCTTCAGAGTGGTGCTTCAACCTCTTAACTGGTTTTGATGATGACCGTTTCCTGTATTCCAGAGATAAGGCTCTTTCAATACGAAGACTTGGTGATTTAGGGGATGAAGTAGGGCTTAGCCATATTTCGATAAGAGATGAATGGCAAGGGTTAGAGATTGAATTTGTTTTCAGTGAAGAATCGCGTGTTTTTAATCTTCCTATATATACTGTAAGTCAGTCAGAAAATGGTCAGGAAAAGGTATATCAGGGAAATATTATTCTTCCTTGTTGGAAAAAGGTATTTTATCCGGATTCAGATATAGATATTGTTATAACAGTAAACATCAAATCATTGTAGCGAATTTGATAATGAATACAAAACAATTGGAAAAAGAACTTAGAGTTGTAAATACATTAGGTATTCACGCTAGACCTGCAGCCATGATAGTCCGAGCCATGCAGAAATATGATGCTCATATATATCTTATCTACAATGGTAATCGTAGAAATGCAAAAAGTGTTTTACAAATATTAAGTTTAGGTGCTCCTAAAGATGCTGAAATTATAGCCATTGCTGATGGAGAAGATGCTCAGTCCGCATTGCAGGAATTGGAAGAGATATTTGATAGCGGGTTTGGAGAAGAATAAATGGAAAAGATATTTCGCGGAATACCTGTATCTCCTGGAATTGTATGGGGTGAAGCATTAGTTTACGACCCGGGGGTTGTTAATATTCCTCGTTTTAAGATAAAAAATCCGAAGGAAGAATTGAAGAGAGTTCAATCTGCAATAGATTTGACAAAAGAAGAATTACTTCTTTTGTATAATAAAACTTTAGAAAATTTTGGGAAACAACAAGCAGACATTTTTAATGTTCATCTTATGGTGCTGGAAGATGAAACACTATTGGTTGAACTAAAAAGGCGAATCTATGAAGAATTAATAAATGCTGAGTCTATTTTATTTGATGTTACTCAGAAATATATAAAAGATTTAAAAACAACTGGTAATCCCTTTATTGAAGAGAGAAAAGCGGATATTGTAGATGTTATTGACCGGATAATTCGGAATCTTTTGAAACAAAAGAGGCCCGACCTTGAAAATATAAAGAAACCCTGTATTCTTTTATCTAAAGATTTGCCTCCTTCTGAAACGGCTCGTTTACATCCGGATAAAATCCGTGCTATCGTTCTTGAACGAGGAAGCACCACCTCCCATGTTGCAATATTGGCACGTTCTTTAAAGATACCCACTATTGTTGGTGCAAGCGATATATTTGATAGTTATACTGCACCTATAAAAGGTGCAGCAGTGGATGCCGTTGAAGGAACTCTTTACATTAATCCCACCTCAAATACTATAAAAAGGCTACGATTAAAGAAAAGACAGTTATCACGAAAAATACACCAATATGAAAAGACGATTGTTTCACATCCTTCCCAAACAAAGGATGGAAAGAATATATCTGTCATGGCAAACATTGAACTTCCGAATGAAGTTGATGATAATGTGAAATATCTTTCTGCTGGAATCGGTTTATATAGGACTGAATATCTGTTTTTGAATAAGATGGAACCACCTACCGAAGAAGAGCAATATCTCGAATATTCTTATACCGCAAAAGCAATGTCACCTCTACCTGTTGTATTGAGAACGATAGACATTGGTGGGGACAAATTGGCTAGTTATGCCAGTTTTTTTAAAGAACAAAATCCGCAATTGGGATGTAGAGCTGTTCGTTTTTGTCTTGCTCATAAGGATTTTTTTAAGACACAACTCCGTGCCATGTTACGCTCTACTACCCCTGGTAATATTAAAATCATGTTTCCAATGATAAGTAGTGTAGAAGAACTTCGTGAGGTAAAAAAGATTCTCCATGAAGTAATGGAAGATCTAATTCAAAAGAAAATTCCGTTTAAGAGAGATGTAGAAATTGGCATTATGATTGAGATTCCTTCGGCTGTTTTAATTGCAGATGAATTAGCAAAAGAATGTAATTTTTTTAGTATCGGGACTAACGATTTAATTCAATATTCTCTTGCAGTAGATAGAAATAATGAAAATATAGCACATTTATATGAACCTGCCCATCCTGCTATTCTCAAAATGTTGAAGATGACAATTTCATCAGCAATACACGCAAAAATCCCGTGTAGTATATGCGGTGAGATGGCAAGTGACCCGTTATTTACAGAACTTTTAATAGGATTGGGTCTGGATAGTTTTAGCATGTCCAGCATCTCTATTCCTCAAATAAGGGCTTTAATTCCCAGTATAGATTATGAAGAGGCAAAAGTATTTGCAGAAAAAATACTACAGTATCCGACAGCAAAAGAGATACGAAGTATGTTAAAAGAACGAATTCGTTCTAAATACAAAAACATAGTTTCAACAGTATAAATATTTTCCCTATATGCCAATGAATTTCACTCTACAAAAGAAAATAACTATTTTAGGCTCGACTGGCTCTATTGGTCGTAATACTTTAGAGATTATTCGTTCTTCCCCTGATAAATTTAAAGTGGTCGGATTATCTGCTCATTCAAACATAGAACTGTTGAGAAAACAAATAAAGGAGTTTCAACCTGAATTTGTTGCCATTGATAATTTAGATGCGGTATCTCAACTTAAAGATGAGTTTAAGGATTTAAATATTCTGTATGGAGAAGAAGGGTTAAATCAGATAGCATCGTTGAAGGTAGATATTCTTCTCTCCGCGATAGTAGGTGCAGTAGGTCTATGTCCGTTATTAACAGCGATAGAAAGTAAAAACGACATTGCCATTGCAAATAAAGAGCCTCTGGTTATGGCAGGTAAATTGATAACCCAAAAAGCGCATGAACATTCTGTAAAACTTATTCCAGTTGACAGTGAGCACAGTGCCATTTTTCAATGTTTGATGGGACAGGATATACATACAGTTGAAAAGATATATCTCACGGCGTCAGGTGGTCCATTCTATAAAAAATCTGTAAAAGAACTGGAAGATGTAACGCCTGATGAAGCGATAAAACATCCTACATGGAAAATGGGAAAAAAAATAAGTGTTGATTCTGCAACGCTAATGAATAAGGGATTGGAAATTATTGAGGCAATGTGGTTGTTTGGTTTAGATGAAAAACAAGTTGATGTTGTAATTCATCCACAGAGTATCGTCCATGGCCTTGTTGAGTTTGTGGACGGGAATATTCTTGCTCATCTTGGGCCTACGGATATGAAATTGCCGATATTGTTCTCATTTACATATCCTGAAAGAACCGTATCGTCTTTGAAAAAATTGAATATTAAAGAATTATCCGATTTAACTTTTGATTATCCAGATACAAAAAAATTTCCCTGTTTACAAATTGCAAGAGCAGTGGCAAAAACAGGAGGAATTGCTCCGATAATTTTAAATGCCTCGAACGAGGTTGCTGTCCAGGCCTTTTGTGAAGGAATAATTCGATTTACAGATATATATAAGGTTGTTCAAAAAACGCTTGATAAAATATCCTATACACCCAAAAATTATAATTTAGAAACAATATTACATATAGACCAGGAAACTCGTAAAATATCCTACGATATAATTAACCAATTAACATAAATTTTTAGGAAAAGTATAATGTTATTCAGTATATTTATTTTTATTGTTGTTTTAAGTATCTTGGTTTTTGTTCATGAATTGGGGCATTTTGTATCTGCTAAACTTTGTAATATTTATGTTGACCAGTTTAGTATTGGTATGCCACCACGACTTTTTGGGATAAAATTAGGAGAAACGGACTATTGTATTGGGGCTCTGCCTATTGGTGGTTATGTAAAAATGGCGGGACAGGAAGATGTTCCTATGGATGATGAAGAGAGAGAAGATACTTATGGACATGTTCCTCAAGAACGCTGGTTTAAGTTTCGCCCTCTCTGGCAAAGATATATCGTAATTATTAGTGGTCCGTTTATGAACTTTGTTCTGGCTATTTTCATATATATTATTCTTGTTGCAAAAGGAACACTGCTTCCAGAAATGGAAATTGATTCAAAAATTGGGAAAGTAGAAGAAAATAGTCCAGCCTTTACCGCACCTCTTTTTGTTTATGATGAAACAAGAAAAGAGAGGAAAAATTACCCTGAGAAACCTGATGATATAGGATGGAAAACAGGAGATAGGATTTTATCTATCAATGGTAGTTCTGTTAAAAAATTTAGTGATTTATTTGTCAACGCAGCCTTAGGCGGCTCGTCAGGTGAGCATGTAGTAATTTTAGAAAGGGAAAAACCAGATAATACAACACAACAATATATTTCGTTTATAAAGCCAGAAATTATGGAAAACAGCGAGGTTCCACGATACGGTGTTGCCCCGTTCTATTCTGCACTGGTTAAGGAAGTAATTAAAGGTATGCCTGCAGAGCAGGCAGGGCTAAAAGAAGGGGATATTATTCTTTCAGCAAATAGTATTTGTGTTGACAGAACGACATTTGTAGAACTTACAGAAAAAATACCTCCTAACCAGCCCTTAAAACTTGTAATAGAGAGGAATGGGCAAAAGCAGCAAATCGAGGTTACCCCCACTACGGTTGGTAGATTGCTTGGGATGACTTTAATAGAAACAAATGTAGATAAAGCCCAAAAGGGCTTATTAGTAGCAGATATTGACCCTGAAGTTCAGAAGAAGACAGGACTAAGGAGAAAAGATATTATCACAAAGATTAATGGTGAACCTTTTACCATGGAAAGGCTACACCAATTTGAAAGGGAGCACCCTGGAGAAGTTATTGAAATAGATGTATATCGTCCTCCTGTTCTTATGGGCTTGCTTGAAAAAGATTCAACCTTAAAATTAAAAGTGACTTTGGACTCTGTTCAGGCAATTGGAGTAGCACTGGGTGAACGACTTGTGAAAGTAAATTATCCACCTACTCAATGGTTATCTGAAGCATTGAAGCGAAGTTATAATGACCTTAAACAAACTGTGCTCGTATTAAAAGGACTGATTGTAGGTGCAGTTAGCCCTAAAGTTCTGGGAGGTCCTATTATGATTTTCGATGCAACCTCCAAAGCAGCGAGCATGGGTATAGACTGGTTATTAGGACTTGTAGCATTAGTAAGTGTAAATCTTGCTGTTGTTAATCTGCTACCCATCCCGATATTAGATGGAAGTCTTGTCTTCATTTTGACTATTGAATCATTAATGAGAAGACCATTAAGTTTAAAAATGCAAGAGCGAATCCAGCAAGTAGGACTTATTATAATTTTATTACTTTTTGTATTAGTTAGTTGGAACGACATAAGAAGAATACTTACCGATATTATTCCTTAAAAGTTCTGAAAAAAATCAAAATGGAAAGGTGTTAATATATGAGTGCAATTACCTGTAAATTTGGAGGCACATCCCTTGCAGATGCGGGTTGTATTAAAAGGGTTAGGGATATTGTTCTTTCTTCAAGCAATCGGAGGTATATTGTGCCTTCTGCACCGGGAAAAAGAGACTCCAATGATAAGAAAATAACAGACCTATTATACTTATGGTATAACATAGCACATGAAGGATTAGATGCTTCAGAGCCAGAAAGGATAATCAGGAATAGATTCAATACAATAGTAAAAGAATTATCTTTGAAACTGGATATTAACTCAGAAATAGATGAAATAGTAAAGAATGCTTCTGTTTTCGATACTCCTGATTACATGGCTTCAAGGGGTGAATATTTGAATGGTAAAATTATTGCTGAATATTTGAATGCAAAATTCGTAGACCCTACTAGATGTATCTTCTTTGATGAAATAGGTCTATTTGATACAAAAACATATAATATACTTGGAGAATATTTACAGGGTTCTGGGTCATTTGTGATTCCTGGTTTTTATGGGTCAATGCCAGATGGTTCTATAAAAACATTTCCTAGAGGTGGAAGTGATATAACAGGTGCTATTGTAGCCCGGGCTACTAAATCCGTAGTCTATGAGAACTGGACAGATGTAGATGGCTTTTGTATGGCTGACCCAAAGATTGTGCCCAATGCCAAAAGAATAGAGGAAGTAACTTATCAGGAACTTACGGAACTTTCCTATATGGGTGCAACTGTGCTACACGATGAATCCATATTCCCTGTTTTTGAGCCCGGGATTCCGATACATATTAAGAATACAAATCAGCCTGATAATCCGGGAACCCTTATTGTAAAGAGTAGAGTGCCAAAAGGTCCTGTTTGTGGCATTGCAGGTCTTGGTGATTTTAGCATGATAAACATAGAAAAGATTTTTATGAACAAAGAGAAGGGATTTGGGCTAAAAGTACTATCTGTGCTTGATGAATTTGATGTCCGCTGGGAGCATATACCCACAGGAATTGACACTATGTCCATTATAATCCGAAATAATGAACTTGGGAATAAAGGACCTCTTATTATTGATGCTATAAAGAAAAGATGTGATACGGAAGATGTTAACCTTACAAAAGGTCTTGCTATGATTGCAACCGTAGGAATGGGTATGAATCATCATATCGGGGTAGCAGCAAAATTATGTACCGCACTTGCAAACACTCATGTGAATATCCGTGTTATTGACCAGGGCTCATCAGAAATGAATATCCTTGTAGGGGTTGATGAACCAGACCTTCACAAAGCCATAAGGGCTATCTATAAAGCCTTTGAAAACGGGCTTTAAATGCAGATACTTAACATATAAAATTTAATTTTTTAACAGTGATTTAAGGTGCTTCTTATGCGTGGAACTAAAATTGTTTGCACGATGGGACCTGCCACACAAGATGTAAAAACGATTGAGTCCTTGATACTCTCTGGGATGAATGTAGCAAGACTTAATCTTTCTCATGGGACCCATGATAACCACAAAGAAATGTTTAACAATATTCGGACTATCAGCAATAAACTGAATAAGAATATCGCAATTATGTTCGATTTGCAGGGACCTAAAATTAGAACGGGATTCCTTGAAAATCACCAACCTATTGAATTAGTTCGAGGGGAATACATAACAATAACGGTAAAACCCGTTATAGGAAATTCAAAAGTTATTTCAACGGATTATTCTCATTTACCGGAAGAAATAAAAGTAGGCAATCGGATTTTATTAGCCGATGGGACTCTGGAATTAAAGGTAGTAGAGATTCAACCACCGGATATTAAATGTGAAATAATCAGAGGAGGTATACTTGGCGAACGGAAGGGAATGAACCTCCCTGAAATTCCGATTAAACTTCCATCTATGACGGAAAAGGACTGGAACGATTTGGACTTTGGGATTAGTTTAGGTGCGGATTATTTTGCACTATCCTTTGTTAGGTCGCCTGAAGATGTAATTCAAATAAAAAACCGATTAAAAGAAAAAAATAGTTTAGCAAAAGTTATATCGAAAATTGAGCGACCTGAAGCCTTGCGTTGCATAGACGAAATTATTGGAGTATCAGATGGGTTATTAATAGCCCGTGGAGACCTTGCCGTTGAAACGGCTCTTGAAGAGGTGCCATTAGTTCAGAAGAGATTAATCCACAAATGTAACCTTGCAGGAATACCTGTAATTACAGCAACACAAATGCTTGAATCCATGACGGAGCAACCTATCCCAACGCGCGCTGAAATAACAGATGTCGCTAATGCTGTTCTTGACGGGACAGATGCCGTTATGTTATCTGCTGAAACAGCCACAGGTAAAAACCCTATACCCTCTGTCGAGGTAATGGCTAAAATTATTCAATGCGTAGAAAAAGACCAGAAGTATTTTGACTGTCCTTTTGATGAAATGTGTAAATTTCCTTCTCTAAAAAAAGAGGAGGAAAAGCGTCAGAGTAAAATAGAAGACAGTGCCCTTGCCTTAGGAAAAGCAGTAAAACAATTGGTAATGGCTTTAAATATTAAGGCAATTGCATGCTTTACTTATTCAGGCTACTCGGCAATGGCTATCTCAAATTCTCGTCCTAAAGTGCCTATCTATGCACTTACCCCTAATGAATATGTAGCAAAACAATGTGCACTTTATTGGGGAGTACAAGCGATAAAATTGCCTGAGGTGCAATCTATTGAAGACATGCTACTTACAGTAGAAAAAACCTTGATTGAAAATAGTTTAGTCAAACGCGGTGATATAGTTGTCATCGTTGCAGGATATCCTCTGGCAGTTGCATGTCCAACCAATTTAATTAAAGTGCATGTTATTTAATCGAAAATGAATCATAAAGAAAATAATGATTGGTATTTAGAAGCCTTTGGAAAATGGTATCCCGTTGTATATCAACATAGAGATGAGAAAGAGGCAGAAAAACAGGTAAATTTTGTCTATTCGGAATTGAAGTTAAAGGAAAATAGTAAGATACTGGATTTATGTTGTGGCTATGGGAGACATTTAAGGTTTCTAAAACAGAAAATACCTTTTACCATTGGTGCAGACTTATCTGTTGATTTATTAAAGCAGGCAAAAGATTTGTTTTCAAATAAAATCTATCTTGTCAGATGTGATGTCCGATTTTTGCCTTTTCAATCCAATACTTTCGATGCCGTCTTAAATCTATTTACAAGTTTTGGATACTTTGAGAACGACAATGAAAATATTCAGCAGATTCAACAGGTGTCCACCGTATTAAAACCAGGCGGATACTTTTTTCTTGATTATTTAAATCCTATACAAGCACAAAAGATAAAAATGTTCCATACTGCAAAGAAGGTGCAGGACTATACCATTGATGAAACTCGTTGGTATGAACATGTTTCAAAATTATTGAAAAAGAAGGTTGAGGTTTATAATGACAATAAGCAATTGATGACATCATATACAGAAAGTATTAAGATATACTCGATAGAAGAAATAACAGAAATGCTTGCAAAACAAAATTTATTAATTTTAGAAACCTACGGTGATTATCAGAAAGAAAAGTTTACAGACGAGAGTCTGAGGCTAATCATTATAAGTAAAAAGAAATGAATAAACTTTATCAAGATTTTTTATCATCTCGAGATGAATTAAGACAATTCTATCCCTGGTTGCCGATTGATGGTGTAGAGAAACTGACTTCAAATATAAATGTATCCACTCCATTGACTATTGTCTCAGGACAACAACCTGCTATTTTTGGTGGACCGCTATACACAATCTATAAAATAATTACTCTAATAAAGTTATCCCAGCATTTAGTAAAAGAAAGTGGGAAAGATATAAAACCGATTTTTTGGATTCATTCTTGGGACCATGACTGGCAAGAAGCATGCTCTATAAATTTTCTGACTTATGATTATGAAACTTTTCCTTTTGTATATGAACCTGAGGAGACCGAGAAAGGAAAACCTCTATACAAACTTGAATTAAACAAAAATGCCTTAATAGAAAAAATACCAGAAATATTTAAGCGAATAAAGGGTTCGGAATATTCCTCGTTCTGGGAGAATTTTCTTATTGCTTCATTATTAAATAGTAAAAACCTGTCAGATTGGTCTACTGCTATTCTCAAAGAAGAAATCAAAAATGAAAATTTATTTTGGTTTGAGCCTCATAAAAATAACGATTTTAAGGTTCTGCAAGGTCTCATTGAAATTGCAATAGAAAATCATCAAAGTCTTATCAATGAGTTTAATAAGACAAATGATTTGCTAAAAGAGATGGGTTATAAACTTCAGGTCCACAAGTCACTGGAAAATGCTTTCTTCTTCCTTGATGAAAATAATTATAGAAGTAGAATAAATTTTGTGAATGGTGTGTTTCTTTCTGAGAGGTCAGGTAAAGAATATAGCAATGATGAATTGAAACATATATTGAAATACGAGCCAGAACGCTTCTCCCCTAACCTCATTTTAAGGTGTATTTACCAACAAATGATATTTCCATGTATTATATATATAGGTGGTCCAGCAGAAATTGCATACTGGGCACAGTTAAAGGATTTGTTTTCGTTTCTAAAATTACAAATGCCCGTTATTTTTCCCAGAAAACGATTTGTTTTGATACCTATGAAAATAGGCAAATGGATGTCTGAAATGAATATAAATTTAGAGGATATCCCAAAGTTATATAAACAAAAAACGGAGAATCTATCTTATTCAATTTCAATGGAAGAAAAAGAAAAGATAGAAGACACCAAAACAAGGTATATAAATGCTACTGAAGCATTCTTGAAAGAACTATCAGCCCTTTTCAATACTGATAATAGTTTTTTTGAGAAGCAAGGCAAAACATTTTTATCGCGGATTGAAGGGGAAACACAAAAATTGATTGATATTATTCTGAAATCACAAGCACTTAAAAATGAACAATTTCAAAAGCGTCTTTCTTCTATTTTAAGAACAATTTTACCTGATGGTATTGAACAGGAAAGGGTCTATTCTCCTCTTTCCTTTGTTTCAGAGTTTGGCGATGATTTTATTAGAATAATCGCTACGAAAATGGATATTACTAATTTTGATATAGAGGTCATTGAATTATGATAGATATACTTGCATTTGGAGCACATCCCGATGATATAGAATTAGGAATCGGCGGAATTTTAGCAAAAGCAGCAAGCAGTGGATTCGAGGTCGGTATGATTGACCTTACAAGGGGTGAAATGGCTTCCCGTGGCACGGTTGAAGAAAGGCAGAAAGAAGCACAAAACGCAAGTAAGATTTTAGGAGTCTCAATAAGAGAAAATCTTGGATTGAAGGATTCACAGATACAACCTGTAGGGGAACAAAAAATAGCAGTCATTCAAGCCATAAGGAAGCACCGTCCCCGCATAATACTTGCGACAATGAGTGAAGATAAGCACCCTGACCATCATAACGCACATTTTTTAGTTCGTGAAGCCAATTATCTTTCTGGACTACATAAAATTGAGACAGGACAAGAACCTTATCGCTGTCAAACACTCTTATATTATTATCCTTATTATGAAGTCCAGACCCCAACTTTTGTAATTGATGTCTCCAATTATTTTGAACAGAAGATACAATCCTTGCAGGCACATCGCTCCCAATTTTTTAATCCAGATTATTCAGGACCTCAAACTTTTATATCTTCGGAAAGGTTCTGGAATAGTATTCGAGACCGTTGTGCTTACTGGGGCAGTAAAATAAATGTATTATATGGAGAGACAATATATACAAATGAACCCATAAAATTAGAGTTTGATTATTTATTAAAATAATATGAAAAGTAATAAGAACAAATTTAAAATTGGAATTAGTTGTCATGCTTCTACTGGTGGAAGTGGTGTGGTTGCAACTGAATTAGGTTTAGCCCTTGCTAAAAGAGGACATGAGATACATTTCGTTGTTGAGGATATTCCTTTTCGATTGAAAAAGAACTATGATAGGGTTTTTTGCCATCTTGTAGAACCCGTAAATTATCCCGTTTTGAAGCAACCTCCGTATTTTTTGGCGATGGCTTCCCAGATAGCCGAAGTAGTCGAGCAATATTCTATCCAAATATGGCATGCACATTATGCAATACCTCATGCCAGCACTGCACTTCTCGCAAAAAGTATGCTGCCTGACAACTTAAAATTCTGTTTAATAACGACCCTTCACGGAACAGATATTACTATTGTAGGGGCAGACCCTTCCTTGTATAAGGTAACAAAATATACAATGGAAAATAGTTGTGCAGTTACAGCAGTATCAGAATGGTTAAAACAGGAAACCGAAAGGGAATTTAATTTATCAAAACCCATCCATAGAATCTATAATTTTGTTGACCCTTCTCGGTTCAAATTGCGAAATAAAATTAGAATCCCATGGATAGAGAAAAACAAAAAGATAGTTATGCACATATCCAATTTCAGAGCGGTAAAAAGAGTCACAGATGTTATTCGTATATTTGCAAAAATATTAGAAAAAGTTGATGCACAGTTGTTAATGGTAGGTGAAGGCCCTGAAAAAATTTCTTCAGTAGGGGTGGCTCGTCAACTTGGGATTTTAGATAAAATAAAGTATATAGGAAATTATCCTAATATAGAGGAACTCTTACCCCATGCAGATTTAGTGCTTCAACCAAGTGAACATGAAAGTTTTGGTATGGTAGCATTAGAAGCAATGACTTCTGGCGTTCCTGTAATCGCTACAAAAAGTGGCGGCATACAAGAAGTCATTGTTCATGGTGAAACGGGTTTTTTATGTGAAGTAGGCGATATTGAAACGATGGCAAATTGGGCTATTCAAATTTTATTTGATAAGAAATTAAAAGAAGAAATCAGGCGAAAAAGTATAGAAAGAGTGAAAGAACACTTTAGCGTGGATAAAATAATTTCTCAATATGAGTCATTGTATTTAGAAACCATACAAAAAAACACATAAATAAAAGAAAAAGTATTATGAGAAACGGAAATATAATCAGAGTCGGCATTTTCTATGATGGTAATTTTTTCTTCCATGTAAGCACTTATTACAGATATGTTCATCCGCCCAAAAAAAGAATATCCATAGGCGGGTTGCACAAATTTATACAGGGAAAAATATCTGAATTTGAAAATATTGATATTAAATATGTGCATATAGTAACAGCACATTTTTTTAGAGGTAGGTTGCCTGCCAAAGAAGCAGATTTGGAAGATAGATTATATTCAGAACGCGTTTTTGAAGATATATTAATGAGCGAGGGGATTGTTACTCACTACATGCCGATACGAACAAAAAGTGAGAAACGACATGAAACAGGAATTGATGTATGGTTTGCTTTAGAGGCTTATGAATCCATTGTTCATAAAGAATTAGACATACTTGTATTAATAACGGGAGATGCGGATTTTATCCCTCTCGTTAAGAAAGCACACTCCGCAGGCGCAAAAGTAATGATTTTAGGCTGGGATTTTAAGTATACGGATGAAACAGGCAACGAACAAAGCACATTAACTTCAGCAGAACTTTTAAACTCCTCTACCTATCCTTTACACATGCACACCTTGATTGATGAAGGATTGAAAAGAGAAGACCCTGAAATATTGAATCTATTTATTGAATTGAAAGAGGAAATAAAAAATAATCAGACAAAAACATATTACAAAGGTAAAATACATTCACTAAAAGAAGGATATGGGTTTATTTCTTGCCCAGATTTTCCAAATAATGTTTTTTTTCATTATTCTGCAGTAAACAGTCAGAATTTTCAGGAGTTAAGCATAGGACAAACAGTGGAGTTCCTTATCCATGAATCCGATAAGGGTAATGTAGCCCAACCTGTTATTATTGTTGAACAATCCAATGAAAAGAATCCTTACAGTTCAAAGGAATAATCTATTCTTCTCTAAGGTCTTCTTGCCAGGGGAGTTCTTCCTTTTTCTCTATCTGAACACCCTTTTGGGGATGCCATCTTTTATTTGAAGAAGTAATGGAAACCCATTCATATTCTCCTGTAGCAGGATACAATATATAAAGTTTTCCTCCTTTGGGAACATAGTCAGCACCATACGAACCGTAACCCGTTGCTCTTCCATAAATTAAGTCAATCCCATCTAACACTCCTGAATAATCGTTTACATGGTCATGACCACAAATGCACGCCTTTAATCCGGGAATTTTCTTTATACAATTAAATGATTCGCCTCGTTCTTCTTCATAACATACCTTTTCAAATTTAACACCTGACGCTAATTTGTTTTCCCAGACAGTATGATATTGATATATAGGGATATGGCATGCCATAAATGTTGGGACTATAACATTTGCATTCTCATTACACCACTGGTCAAGCCACTTCCTTTGCTCTTCTCTAATCCCATGATTATTACTATTTATACACACAAACCTCCATAGTTTTTTATCATCGTCACTTGTAATAATCACTTCATAATTACCCTCATTAATACCACCACGATACATAGAATTTTTTGCGGTAGATAACAAATCATGTCCTTTAGAATAGTCTGCTAATACATCATGATTTCCCCATGTATAAAACCAAGGGACACCCAGAGAACCAAAAAATCCTACTGATTCTTCAAGATATTGAAGTCCTCTTCCAAAAGCGTTCTCATTCCATACATCACCCGTTATAGCGATTAAATGAGGTTGGGTAAGGTCTATAATTTTCTTAATATCTTCTCTGGTAGATTTATCTATATTTTTATCTCTACGATAGGGATTAAAATGTATGTCTGTGAATTGTAAAAATTGTATTGACTTTGGGTTCCCTGGAATTTTTAAAGTGTAATTGCTTTCCTTTATCGTTTCTGATTTTTGCATTCCCACCGGGAATTTTTCTTCTTTTTTCTTTGCTACGACCTTACCCCCTTCTAAAGCAATTAAAGTCCCAGCCAAGCCACTTCCAATAAAAAACCTTCGCGAAACTTTTTTCTTATCCATTGTAAGTTTCTCCTTCCCTTTAAAAATTTTTATAATACAACATAAATACTACATTGTAGAGTTGTCATTATACAAAAATGAAACAGAAATTTATCAAAATAAATTCAGATATAAGACTATCTTTTTATGATTTTGGTGGCAAGGGAGCACCTTTGATTTTTTGCCATTTTACTGGAGGTTTGGGCTTACTGTGGCAAACTATTGCTAAACTTATTAAAAAGGACGATTATCATTGTTTTGCTTATGATGCAAGAGGACATGGAGATTCAAGTAAACCCTTAGATGCAAAGTTATATGATTGGAACGAGCATTTAAGTGATTTGATTCATTTAGTTAATCATATAAAAGAAATAACCCAATCTGACATCGTTTACGGTGTGGGCCATTCTTTTGGAGGAGCCTGTCTATCACAAGCAGTTATACATACACAAAAAATATTACATTGGGAAAAGATAATACTTATTGAACCTATTGTCGGTCCTGATACTTTTGATTTTCAACGAAATAATATGTCTAAAGTAGCAGAAAAAAGGCGTGGCGTCTTTAAGTCTGACGAGGAATTAGAAAGTTTAAGAAATAAGTATCCATATAAGGATTGGAAAGAAGATGTCTGGAAAATTTTTGTAAAACATGGCTTTTATACGGATAATGAAGATAAATATCTTTTGAAATGCTCTCCAAAAATTGAATCTTTCCAATATTTATCTTCAAATCCACATAGTTGGTTTTCAAACTTAAAAAGATTAAAAATTCCAGTATTAATTATGTATGGAGAAAATAGTTATTTGCTGCCGTTGAGTTATCCTCAAATAAAACAAATACCCTCTTCATATTTAGTTAAAATTCCTGAGACAGGTCATTTTGCACCACAAGAAAAGCCGGAGATTGTCGCCAATTGGATAAAAAAATGGTTCGGCTAATTTTATATAATATATTTTTGACATTACCGATAAATATATTATAATATATAAATACAATTAATATAAGGTTTTTTATGAAAAAAATATATTATTTACAAATAAATAATTTTCTCATTTTTATATTTATTGTCTCATTTTGTCAATCAATATTTTCTGATGAAATATGCAAAGAAGAAACAAATAAGTTAAAACTTCGTATGGAATTGGGTTCTTCTATGCGAGTTGGACATGATAGTGATGAATCGGATGGAGTATTACTTTCCTCAATTTTTGACATTGGAAAAGATTTATCTCCAAAGACAAACCTTTCATTAAGACTTATGCCTTTCTTCGGATATATTCAAGAAAATAATATTGAAGATGTGGCTGGTTTTGGTGTGGGTGGAGCATTCAGGTTCTTTTTTTCAGAAAATCAGGAAAAGGGGGTTTTTACAGAAATACATGAGATTCTTTGTTTACATGAACATAAATTTGAGGGAAACTCATCAAATCTTAATTTCTTTTCTGCAATTGGCATAGGATATAAATTTTGCCCAAACTGGGATATGGTTCTTCGTATTGGTCATATATCAAATGCAAACTTAAAAGATGATAACGAGGGAACAAATATACTTGGTATCAATGTCGGATATACTTTCTAATATTACCTTGTATTCAATGGCTGGAAATAAGATATAAATTCATTGACCATGTCTATACTATGGTCGTAAGGGAAAATTCCTGAGTAGCATTCCCTATCAGTGTAAGGAACCTCTTTCCTTGAATTTTCAAATAACACATAGACAGGTAGTTCGTATGGGGATTGTGAAAAATAACGGATATATTTAACCGCTTCTTTTGATAATTTTTGAGACTCTTTATAATCAATAAACATGATATCGTAAGTTTCATTCAAAATTAATCCTTCTACTAAATCGAGATTATCCAAAAAGATTACTTCATGTCCTAACGATTCAAGTTCTTTAATAATCATCTCTGTTTTGAGATTATTACTAACTATTAAAATCTTAAGCACTTTGCAATTCCTTCGTCTATATATATTATACATTGTAAAAATGATATTGTTGTTGAAAATAGAGAAACTTTGTATATAAAATATATTTAGTTAAATAAATATTTTGGTAAAGGGCTAATATTATGAATATGAAATTTAATTCTGCGTGTTGTCAGTTACTTATCATATTGTTGGTTGTTCCTATAGTGTTTGTTTATGCACAACAAGAAAACCCCGTTAATAATTCCGAACAAAAACAAAAACTTTCTAAAGAAAACGAACAGGAGCAACCAGATACGGCTAAACCTCCCACTGAGGAAGAAGTAGTCCTTCCTGGTGATGTAATTTACCTTAAATCAGGTAAAAAAATAACGGGCGTTCAAGTACTTCGTGAACTTCCAGATAAGATTGAAGTGCAGGTAAATGAAAAAATTGAACCCATGACTTTGCCAAGACGAATGGTAAAGTCAATTGAATATGATAATATAGACCCTTTGAGGGAAAAGCACCAGAAAGAGATATTGTCGAAGCAACAACAAAGTGAAGACATTATTCCGGGAGAAGAACTATCTCAGGAATTTAATCAAAAAATGAGAACACCTTTATCTGACCAGACTATATCTTATAATAATGAAGGGCTATTAAAAATTCTTGGAGAGTTAACACAAAAAGCAGGCGTTAAACTGGAAGTAGACCAATCTATCCAGACCATTCCACAGAGAGAACGAAAGAAAAGTTTTGAAATACCAGCAGGGACTTCACTTTACAAGTTTCTGCAAACAGATTTTGCTGCGGCATTTCCTAATATTTCAATCACATATAAATATGACAAAATATATATATCGCTCAAGAACTCTGGTGCTCCGGAAGTTCCTGCACCAGCACCACCTCAACCGCCAGATGCTCCTGCGGCACCTACTCCCCCTGAACCGCCTGTTGCACCTCCTCCAGCAGAATCTTCTGCTCCTGATGTCACAATTCCTCCTCCTCCAAATCCACAATAAATATAGTTAATGCTTTTATTTCTTTAAGACTGTGAGACATTCGATATGCGGTGTTTGAGGGAACATGTCAACGCCAATTACTTCTTGTATTTCCCAGCCATTTAGAGAGAGTTCTTTTATGTCTCTGCACATTGTTACGGAGTCGCATGAAACATATATGATTGTATCTGCTTTTGCTTTATTCAGTGAGGGGATTATCATTTTTGCTCCTGTTCTTGGTGGGTCTAAAAGCACAATGTCCCAATCTTCCTTTTGAAGATAGGTATTCATTAAATTTTCATCGCCAACTACATACTCAAAATTTGAATACTCTTTTGCCTTATCAACTGTATATGGGTCTATATCTATACCTACGACACTTTTATCTGGTTCTAAATCTATTGTAAAATTTCCACTACCACAATACAGGTCTAAAATCTTTTCCCCCTGTTTAAGGAATTTACCAACCTGCTCCTTTAAGATATCGTTTAGAAACAAACTATTTTGGGCAAAGCAACCGTTTACAATGGGTATTTTATTGAACAAAAAATATTTTCGATTGTTTCCATTGTTTGAATAGTCATATACATTTTTATAATTTTTTATTAAGTTTTTGTTTAATTTTGGAGTATACAGTAGATATTCATTTGTATACGGATTTACTGTTATATGTATTTCTCCAACTATCTTTTCCTGTGTCAGATTTCTCCTTATATCCTCTATTTTTTTATCTATCAGAACACAAGCCGAAACATCTGCTATCTCTTTTGAATGAAACTTATAAAATCCCAAATTATTACCGTCTCCATGATATATAACCCTTGTTCGATAGTGATATTTGTAAGTCTCATCATAGACCATTTCTACATTTTTATCCTTCTTAATATAATGGCAAATATTTTCTTGCAAAATTTGTTTTTTATATTCTATTTGCTTCTGGTAATTTAACATTCCCCAGATACATGACCCACAATTGCCCATTTGAGGACATCGTTTCTCTTCCCTAACGGGTGAACTTTCAATTATTTCTACAATCTCACCCCAGACCATATTTTTCTTAGTGGAAAAACTTTTTATAAGAACCTTATCACCCGGATATGCAAAAGGGACTAAATAAACCAAATTATTCATTCTCCCTAAACCATATCCACCATTAACTACCTTAGTTATTTCTAACTCAACAAGTGAATTATTTAACATTATTTATTTCTCTTTTTTATCTTTAAGCCATTTTTCATATTTTTCAAGTGAATCCAATAAATGGGAATGTAATGACAACAAATCATCAACCTTCCCTCTTTTGTAAGGGCAAATATACACACGGGACAATTGCAACAAATTACTACTTTCCCTTTTTGTTTCCTGTTGCGCCCCAATACTTATAGATAGACATCCTTTATTCTCTACATCTTCTACACTTATTTCAATTCCATTCATTGCATAAAAGAGCAAGCCAATTCCTGTATATGTCTCGATATAAGCAAGGTCATATTCGTTGTTATTTTGACTTGACAGCAAATCAAACTTCACTTTATCTATTTCTTTATCCAGATTGATACGAAAATAAGTAGATTTAAAATCGTTTGTATTGGAAGCATTGACCAATCGTTCTCCTTTGAGAAAAATAGAAGGAACACCCAATAACGCATAGTAATTTAATTTTAATCTACTATGTGTCCAATAAATTATTTGTTGTATTCCGTAGGATTTTTCATCAGAAAATTCTGAGAAATCCAAATCTATAATCTCATCATAAATATTATCTTTATCCCTACTATAAGAATGGACATTAAATTCGCTTTTACCTATCCACTCAAAGTTTTCAGGCAAATAGACAAGAGAATCGAGATTGCCTGTAATTACTGACCATGTGGCTTTTATTTCAGATGTTGAAATTTCTGCTTTTATTCTATCAACAGAGGATTGGTTCATAACTACCCATTACTACACTAACAAATCAATGAGTTGTCCAGCAGGATTATTCAAAGACTCAGATAGACCAAAGAGGGCATTTTTATTGTTTGCAGTATCAGAATTGTCTTCTTTCTCTTCTTTTAATTGCTGTATTTTCTTTAATTCATTCTCAATTTCTTGTAGTCTCTTCTCTATCTTCTGTTTTTCTTCCCCATCAGCAGACCTTAATTGAGTTTTTAACTTTTTCTGTTCCATTCTAAGTGAATTTTCTTTAATATCTAATTGGTCTATTTGTTTAACATTTGAGGTAGAATTTTTATCTTTATCTGTGCTTTTATCCAATTCTAATGAATCTTCTTTTTTCTGTTCTCTATCTCTTGTTACTATAGTTGTTGTGCCTCCTACGGGCGTGTAGTAAGAGCCATTCTTCCTTACCTTATATTCCGTATTTAGAAATACAACATCTTTCCCCTCCATCATTGCTTCCGCTTTCAATCTTTGTCTATTTCTCGCCTCTTGTGAAAAGACGGTAAAGACACTTTTAGAAGCAGGTGTAGGTGGTGCGATTCCGGGTTCTCCCGGGTCTAATTTATAAAAGGTTAACGGATTATTTATTAAGTTGTTACTTTGTATATTCATATAACAACCACAATATAGTATCTCTTTTAATTATATCAAGGTTTCTAGTATCTATCCTAATTTTTTTATCCTACTTTTTCATTACTTACAGTTTGTAGACTGTCGCCCAATAGGTTCAGTAGTAAAAGGGTAAAAACAAAAATAATACCGGGAAAAATAATTAGCCACGGATATTCCTCCATAACTTCCACCCCTTCTCGAATCAATACGCCAAGCGAACACATCGGAGGCTGCACCCCTAACCCTAAAAAACTCAAGAAGGCTTCTAATAAAATCACCTGTGGAATTGTCAGGGTTGTGTAGACAATGACGATATTCATCAGGTTTGGAATGACATGTTTAAACAATATTCGAGAATTTGAGAAGCCAAGTGCCTTTGCTGAAAATATATATTCCTGCTGTTTGATGGACATAACCTTGCCACGAACAATTCTTGCCATAGTCAGCCATTCCACTGCACCAATAGCAATGAATAGTAGATAAAAATTTCTCCCAAAAAATGTCATGAGTATAATTACAAACATCGTGAAAGGCATTGTATATAGAATGTCTACAATATACATCATCCAGGTATCGAGCCATCCTCCGGCATAACCGGATAAAGAGCCATAAGTCACTCCAATTATCAGTGCGACTACGGTTGCACACAATCCTACCCAAAATGAAATCCTTATCCCGTATAAGGTTCTTATGAATAAATCCCTTCCAAGAAGGTCTGTTCCAAACCAATGTGTCAATGAAGGTTTTACAGCACCCAATTGGAGATTTTGTTCCTCATAACTTGTGCTTAATAATACTGGAAAGATAAAAGATGACAGAATAATCAATATTAGAAGAAATAAGGACAGCCTGCCTTTCAAATTTAATTCAGGTAAAAGTGAAAATAATTTATTTATACCAAATCTCATTCGTATGAAATCCTTGGGTCAAGATAGCCTTGAATAATATCAACAATTAGGTTAAAAATGAGGATTAAAACTGCATAAAGCAGCACTATTGCAATAATCATTGTGTAATCACGGTTAAAAGTCGCTTCTACAAATTCTCTTCCCAAACCAGGAATCTGAAATATGGTTTCCACAATAAATGAGCCTGTCAATAGTCCAGCAATAGCAGGACCTAAAAATGTTACTAAGGGTTGTAGTGAGCCTTTTAGTGCATGAATGAATAATATTCTTGTTGGCGAAGAGCCTTTTGCCACAGCGGTTCTAATATAATCCTGTTTCAACACCTCGATAATGCTTGAACGGATAATACGAGCAATATAGGCAGAATACATAAAGCCCAGAGATATAGAAGGTAGTATTTTTTGTTGAGGGAAGTCCCAGCCTGCCACAGGGAATATTTCCCAGTGCAAAGCAAAGATAAGCACCAGAATAGGTCCTAATACAAAGGCAGGGATACATATCCCAAGTGCAGCAAAGGAGGTGAGAATAGTATCTATCCATGTGTTCTGGTAAAAGGCGGCAATAGTTCCACAGATTAAGCCAATCACCAATGCAAAAATCAGGCTATATACCCCCAATTCTATAGACACAGGCAGTCGCATTGAAATCCATTCATTAATGGTATAACCGGGTTTTCTAAAAGAGGGTCCGAAATCAAATCGCACAACCCCATATAAATAGCGGAAATATTGTTTCAATAGCGGTTCGTCAAGGTGATAGTATCGTTCTAAACTTTGTTGCACCTCTGCGGGAACATTCTTATCACGGTCAAAGGGACCCCCGGGTGCTAAACGAATTAGAAAGAAGGTCAATGTGGCAATAGCCAATAAAATAGGGATAAATAACAACAGTTTTCTAATAATGTATCGTCTCATGGTCTATTTTCCAAAGAAATTATTCCTTGATTTTCAATTCTTTCCAATGGATATAACCCAGAACATTTGGATTTAAGTTCTCGACTCTTGTTGATATTAACATTTTCCATGTGTAGAAATATATGGGTATAATTGGCAATTCATCTAACAATATCTCTTCTGCTTGAAACATAAGTTGGTTTCGCTTATCCTCATCAATTTCCTTATAAGCACTTTCTACAAGATTGTCAAATTGCTGATTTGCCCAGCCTGTTCGATTGTTTCCGCTATAACTTAAAAAACATTCTAAAAAATTAATAGGGTCAAGAAAGTCCGCAATCCATGCGGAACGGGCAATCTGGTAATCCAATTGATTTAATGAGGAAAGATATACCTTCCAATCTTGATTTAAAAGTTTTACATCAATATTCAAGTTTTTCTTCCACATTCTTTGTATTGCTTCTGCAATTATTTTATGCGCCTCTGATGAATTAAACAGAATCTCTACGGAAGGAAAATCTTTACCATCGGGATAACCTGCCTGTGCAAGCAGTTCCTTAGCATATTCAGTGTCATATTTAATTTTTTCGGGTGACCGATATGAGCCTATCCCTCCGGGAACATAATAGAAAGCAGGTTGTTCACCCCCTTTCAATATGTATTCTGTAATCTGGGAACGCTCAATCGAATAGGCTAATGCTTTCCTTACAAGTTTATTATTCAAAGGTGGATTTTTTACATTTAAGCGATAATAATAGACACCAATGTAGGGATGTAAAAGGAGGGATTGTGGCCTATTTGTTCGGTAATAATCCAATTTTCTTAGAGGGATAGTGCTGGTCAGGTCTAAATAACCCAGACGGAAAAGTCGTTCTTCGGTCATCTGATTATCAATAGGATAAAAGGATATTTTTGGAATAAAAACATTCTCCTTATCCCAGTAATAAGGATTTTTCTCTACTCTAATTATTTTATTGGGAACCCATTCTACTAAATGGTAAGGACCATTGCTTGTGTGCCTACCGGCATGTGTCCATGGATTGTTTCTTTCATCAAATTTACCATATTTTTCTACTGTATTTTTGTGGATAGGATACCAGATATTATGGACTTGCATTTTTAAGAAATAAGGTGTGGGATATTCAAGTTCGACTTGTAAGGTATAGTCGTCAATGGACTTTGCCCCAACCTCGTCAAAGTTTTCTATTTGCCCTTCATAATACTTCTTTGCGCTCTTTATGCAAAAGAGCAAATACGCATATTCAGCGGACAACTTTGGGGAGAGTATTCTTTTCCATGAATAGATAAAATCATTTGAAGTAACAGGGTCTCCATTTGACCAATATGCATTCTTTCTTAAATGAAATGTATAGATTCTCTTATCATCGGATACTTCCCAGAATTCTGCTGCTGCGGGGATAGGCTGTAATGTTTTAGGGTCGAGAGAGGTTAGTCCTTCGAACAAGGCACTGAGAACGCGATGTTCTGTTACACCAGAAACAGTTGCAGGGTCTAAATCCTGCACCTCTGCACCATTGCCTACATAGAGTTGGTCATTGTCAATAGTCTGATGATAGGAGCAGGATAAAAAAGATAAAAGAGAAATCAATAGGACAGAGGTAATGATTATATGTTTATATGACTGCATATTGAATATAGTTTATATGTCCCATTTGTCCCACAGTTCTGGATTCTTGGGACTATATTGTTCAAGGGTAGATGAATTCGCTATAACTTCCCTTATTTCCTGTGGTGATTTAATCGCACCGACTGCCATGGCTTGCACACCTATATTCCCTAAAACCGTTGCTTCCACTGGACCTGCAATCACAGGTATATTGCATGCGTCTGCTGTCATCTGGCACAACAATTTATTCTGCACACCTCCACCAACAATATGTAGTTTTTTGATGTCATGGCTTAACAACTTGTTCAGCGATTTTATGGTCTGGCGATAATTTAAGGCAAGGCTTTCTAAAGCACAACGGACAATTTCACCTTTTGTTTTGGGTATTGGAAATCCCAACTCTTCACATATTGTTTGAATGGTTCGGGGCATATTTTCTGGGGCTAATAGGCGAGGTTCGTTTACTGGAATGAGAGCCTTGAATGGTTCTGACTTTTCTGCTTCCTTAGTCAACTCATCATAGGAAATAGATGAACCTTCCCTTTCCCAGATTCGCCTACATTCCTGAACAAGCCATAAGCCATAAATATTTTTTAAGAATCGGATTTTATTCCCTACGCCTCCTTCATTGGTAAATCCTGCTTCCATGCTTTCAACAGTTATATTGGGCTCATTGAGTTCGGTCCCTAATAATGACCATGTCCCACTGGATAGATATGCCCAGGGTCCAGATGTATCCAAAATAGGTATAGCAGCAACGGCACATGCGGTATCATGCGTAGCAGGAGCAATAACAGGGGTTTCAGGTGAAATCCCCGTAAAATGTGAAGTCTCAGGCAACAATCCACCTAATATCGTTCCCGGTGGCACTATATTTTGCAAGATATGGGAAGGTATGGAAAACTTTTGTATCAGCGTTTTACTCCATGTCCGTTCCTTTGCGTCTAGCATTTGCGTTGTTGAAGCATTTGAATATTCACATGACTGAACACCACTCAAAAGGTAGCCGAATAAATCACCCATAAGAAGCAAGGAATGGGCTATTTTTAGAAAAGGCGATTTTGCTTTTATCAAACTTAAAATCTGGAAAAGTGTGTTGAATGGTAAAAATTGAATCCCAGTGATTTTATATATCTCTTCTTTGGGCACAATTGAAAAGGCATATTCCATTATACCTTGTGTTCGCTTGTCCCTATAATGAACAGGATTACCTATCACAGAACCATCTTCAGCAATCAGACCAAAATCTACACCCCAGGTGTCAACACCTATTCCATCTAAATCCTCTGTATAATCTTTAGCGCATTTATGCAAGGCGAAACACATCTCCTCATAAATTCGGGCTAAATCCCATTGGCGAACACCCAGCATAATTAAACCTTCAGTCTTAAACCTATGAATCACCTGTAATTCAATCTTGTGGTTTTTAAAAGTCCCTAAAATGGCTCTGCCACTTTCAGCACCCAAATCAAATGCCAAAAACTGATATGCCTTTTTGCTCATCATTTTTCCTTTCATAGAGTAATCAGAAATAAACAATTATGTTTTTATTTTATTATTAATCCTTGCCAATTACAAGTGCACCACTTCCATTTATTGTCCCATGTTTTAGTTTTTGTAATAATTGATTTGCTTCTTCTAATGGAGCCTGTTCAACATGAGTTTCAATTGGAATATTCAAAATCTCTCGAAAAAGTTCTTTTCCATCTTCTCGTGTATTTGATGTTACAGAAACTATCTGCTTTTCATAGAAGAGATGTTTTTCATAATCCAGAGAAGGTGTGTCTGTCATATATATCCCTGCCAGAACAAGTCGCCCACCCTTTTTAAGATATTCTAACGCTGGAGGAATTAAATTACCGTTGGGTGCAAAAATGATTGAGGCGTTTGGAAGTTCTGGCATTTTTGAAGGGTCGCTATCTGCCCAGGCTGCTCCTAATTGCAGGGCTAACTTTTGATGATTCTCTCCCCGGCTAACTACAAACACATTAACACCGTGTGCTATGGCTATTTGCAAAATGATATGTGCAGAAGCACCAAAACCATACAAAGCCAATGTTTGCCCTCTGACTATTTTCGATTTTTTCCATGCACGATATCCGATAATACCTGCACAAAGAAATGGTGCTGTTTTCACATCATCTATATTATCAGGAAGTGCATAAGCAAAGTCTTCATCTATTAATGTATATTCCGAATATCCTCCGTGTTCATGATAGCCCGTATACAGGCTGTTTTCACATAGATTTTCAAAGCCGCTTTTGCAAAAGGAACATGTCCCACAGGTTTTCCTTAACCAGGCAATTCCGACTTTATCTCCCTGTTTGTATTTGCTACATTTTTCACCTACCTTTTCAACAATACCTATTATCTGGTGTCCGGGGATTATAGGACTCCTTTTTAGGGGAAGTTCACCTTCTATAATATGCAGGTCAGTTCTACAAATGCCGCAGCAATTTACCTTTACCAGCAACTCCTTATCACCTGCTTCTGGAATATCCCAATCCTCTAAAACAAGTGGATTGTTATCTATTTGTGCTTGTTTATGAAGTGCCATCACCTTCATAGTATTCATCTCCTATTTCTATAACGGAAACTTAACCTTTTCACAATTCGTTTTATTATAAAGTATAATATATCTAAGTTTAGATAAATTAAGGAAAACAAAACATGTTAAAACAACCTATACCTTATAAAAAAATAATTTTTGTATGCACAAATAAGAGAGAAGACAGTTCAACCCCTTCTTGCGGCATGCGTAAAAGTGAAGAAATTTTATCTAAACTTAAACAGGCTGTCCGCGACAGAAATTTGAGAGAATTCGTCCGCGTTTCAAAAACGGGCTGTTTAGGTAAATGTGAACACGGTCCCAATATTATGGTTTATCCTGAGGGAATCTGGTATAGTGGAGTAAAAGAAGAGGATGTGCCATTTATTATTGATGAGTTGCTAAAGTCTTTTCAATAGGCTATTTTGAAATATGGGAGATAATTGTTGTATATATATTGTCTTAGTGAAAAGAATAGAAATGGAGGGTTAGGATAATCGGTAATCCACCGGTCTTGAAAACCGGCGCCTTCGGGCTTGAGGGTTCGAGTCCCTCACCCTCCGCCATTTAGAAAATTTTGCACACTTACCTGCCAATATAAATTAAAGTCATAGATTATGAAAACCAATGAGGAAAAAACTAATGGTATTGTTTATACCCCTCAATGGATTGTTGAGTTAATTTTAGATAATCTGAATTACAAAGATGATATACATGATAAAAAAATCATTGACCCTGCATGTGGGGAAGGCGCTTTTTTAAGTGAAATACTTATAAGGTTTATTAAAGATGCTCAAAAAGCAGGGATAGGGAATGATGTGATAAAAATCAAAATTGAAAATAACATTTTCGGTTTTGATATAGATGAAAAAGCCATAAAAAAATGTGTTGTTATTCTTGATGATATCGCCTCAAAGCATGGATTAAAAGAAATAAAATGGAATATTTTAAGAGCAGACAGTTTAGATTATTCTTTTGTTAGAAAGTTTTTTGATTCCTTTGATTTTGTTGTTGGCAATCCACCTTATATCAGGATTCAACATCTTGGAATACAAAGAAGGGGGAAAATTCAAAATTCCTGGCAATTGTGTAATATAGGTTCTACGGATATTTTTATTGCTTTTTTTGAACTGGGTTATTACCTCTTAAACAAAACAGGGAAACTTGGCTATATCACTCCAAACACATGGATTAAAACAAAAGCAGGTGAAAAACTGAGAAACTTTATAAAATATCACCAGATATTAGAAACACTTATTGATTTTGAGTATAACCAATTATTTGATAATGCAACTACATACTCTTTAATTACTATTTTAAATAAAAGCCATAAAGGGAAGTGTTTTTCTTTATTCAAAGGCAATAAAATAAATATAGATTATATTGACAAAATAGACATCAAAAACCTAAATGATAACAATTGGATTTTAGCCTCCAATGATACCCTTAAAAGACTAAATGACATTGAGAAAAGGGGATTGCCATTAGGTAAAATTGCAAATATACATGTTGGGATAACCACATTAGCAGATGATTATTATATTTTTAAAAATCCGATAATTACAGAAAAGTTTGCAGAAATTCGATTAAAAGATGGAAGAAGTTTCAAAACTGAAAAGGAAATATTAAAACCGATTATAAAAGTTTCCGTTCTAAAAAATCCCAACGAAGACCAAAATCGTTTTATAATTTTCCCTTATAAGAAAGTAGGTAATAAGCATTTTATTATTGAAGAAGAAGAATTAAAAGAAAGATTTCCTTATACTTATAAGTATTTTAAGACAATAAAAGAAGTTCTCGACAATCGGGACAAAGGAAAACCAAATCCAGTATGTTGGTATGCCTTTGGTAGGTCTCAGGGGCTTGATACATCATTTGGCAAAAAGATACTAACATCACCAATAAACCTAAAACCAAATTTTATGGTCTGGGAAAGAGAAGAATATACTTTTTATGCTGGGTATTGTATTAAATTTGATGGAGACTTAAACCTTTTATGTCAATATTTGAACTCGGAGAATATGGAGTTTTACATTAACCATATCAGTCGGACATATCAGAGCAATTATAAATCTTTCGCCAAAAGTTTTATTGAAAGATTCGGTATAAATGATTTAAGATTAATACAACATGTAAATAATAAGATGCAAAAGAAAAATCAATCGTCAGTTCAATTACAATTAAGTTTATAAGAATTTAAAATGGAAAGAATATATGTTTTAAATCTTTTTGCCAGATTTTTTAACTAACTTAGAGGAGAATAGTATATGAATGTTGGACTTCTCGGCTGTGGCACGATGGGTAGGCTACATGCAACAATGGCTGAACAGTGCGGACTTAAAATCGCCCAATGTTCCGACGCAGTAGCACAGGTAGGTAAATCTTTAGCAAAAGATTTTAATGCCAGGTTCGTAAAGAATTGGGAAGATGTCGTCAAAAGTAAAGATGTGGATATTGTGGCTATTGCCACACCTACGCCACTTCATTTCTCTATGCTTGATTTGGCTATCAAAAGTGGCAAACATATCTTTTGTGAAAAGCCACTATGCAGAACTGTTAAAGAATGCAAAACAATTATTCAAAAAGCAGAGAAGAACAAAACCAAGTTGTTTGTTGGACATGTGGTTCGTTATTTCCATGAATTTGAATCTATTCATGAACAGATAAAGTCAGGCAAAATTGGCGAAGTAGGGTTTATCAAGATGTATCGTGGCGGAATGCCACCCAGAGGTGCAAAGAATTGGTTTAGCGATTTCTCTTTAAGCGGTGGCGTTACTTTTGATTGCATGATACACGATATTGACTGGCTACGATATGTCTTTGGCGAGGTGAAGACGGTATATTGTCAAAACTTGATTCAAAAGGATTGTGCGCCATTAGATTATTCACAAGTCACAGTGCGTATGAAAAATGGATTATTGGCATTGCTTATCGGTTCATGGGCACATCCCTCTGGATTTTATGTTAAGGTAGAAGTATGTGGCTCTGACGGGTTGATATATTATGATAATATGGAAAGTTCACTTAAATTGCAGCAGAGGAATCAGAATCAAACCGTTGGAACAATTGTTCCTGAAAGTCCTGTAGCAAAAAGTCCATACCAAAAAGAGTGGGAAGATTTTATAAACTGGATTCAGAACAATAAAGAGCCGAGAGTATCCATAGTAGATGCCTTAAAAGCAGTAGAGATTGTAGATGCTTGTTTAAAATCAGCAAAGACAAAACAACCTGTGAATTTATAGGAGGAGATAGAAATGGTTAAAATTGGAATCATGAGTTTTGCTCACCTACACGCATATAGTTATGCCCAATGTCTAAATGAACTACCCGATGTTGAATTTACGGCTATCTGGGACGATGCTCCGGATAGGGGTAAAGAGGCAAGCAAAAAATTCAATTCTAAATATGTTGCTGACATAGATAAGTTCTTATCTCTACCTTTAGAAGGTGTGATTATTCCTTCAGAAAATACAAAGCACAAATATTTGGCTGAGAAAGCAGCATCGGCAGGGAAATGGATACTTTGCGAAAAACCCCTTGCTACTACAATTGAGGATGCTACATCTATAATACAAACATGTAAAAAAGCAGGCGTTGGATTGGGAATTGCATTCCCTTGCAGGTTTATTCCCTCTATTGTAAAGGCAAAGGAATACATTCAATCTGGAAAATTAGGAACGCTTCTTTCTATTTCCTGCACAAATAATGGCACATATCCCGGCGGTTGGTTTGCAGAAAAAGAACTTTCTGGTGGCGGTGCTGTCATGGACCATACTGTCCATGTGGTTGACCTGCTCCGATGGATGTTAGGAAAAGAATTTAACGATGTTTATTGTGAATTGGGAAACCAGGTGCACAAAGGTATATTTGATGTGGACGATATGGGTTGCTTACAAATGGAAATGGATGGCGGTATACAAATCTCACATATTGCAAGTTGGAGCCGGCCTAAAAGTTTTCCAACCTGGGGTGATGTGACGATGGAATTTATTGGCACAGAAGGCGTGCTATATGTGGACGCATTCAACCAGAAACTGAATGTCTATAGCGATTTTGCAATGAAAGCAGAGTGGAGTTTTTGGGGTGACAATTCCGATTTGATTATGATACAAGATTTTATAAAATCTATTCAGGAAAAAAGGGACCCCCTTGCCACAGGATTAGACGGCTTACGAGCCGTTGAAGTAACAGTATCCGCTTATGAATCGGCAAAAACTGGCAAAAAAGTCAAAATAAAAAAAGCCCAAATCTAATAATTTACTTTTTACAATTCCATTTGGTTAATATATCGTATAGGATAATTCCAAAACTGGTTGCGACATTGATAGTGTTTTTATAGCCAAACATAGGAATATGGATTATTTCGTCAGCGATTTTTAATACTTTTTCTTGAACACCCATTACTTCGTTTCCAAATACAATTGCCACAGGTGAGTACCATGGATAATCAAAAAATGATTTTGAATTTTCAGTTATCTCGATGGCAACAATAGGAATCCCTTTCTCTTTAAGTTGCAAGACGCAATCTTTTGTTCTTTCGTAATAACTCCATGCCACATATTCATGGGCACCCAGGGCAGTTTTTTCAATTTTTTTATGGGGTGGATGTGCAGACATACCGCAAAGGTATATATGTTCAACTGCTCCTGCATCTGCTGTTCTAAAAATTGAACCTACATTGTAGGCACTCCTTAAATTGTCCAGAACCACATGAATTGGGTTTTTCCTTATTGATTTTACTGTTTCTGCTTCTACACCTTTGTAAAATGGTTCTTGTGGATTATATGGAACGGGTTCACGCTTATATAGATTGATTTCATCCATTTTTTCACTCTACTTTAAATTTTAGTTAAATATGTGTTAAAATTACTGAAATTATAAATTTTGGACTTCATTTTACTAAAAACTGGATTCATATTCCACTCTTAACTTTAATTAGAGGAGAAATATATATGTTAAAGGGTCGTGTTTTTAATTTTTCTGCAGGTCCTTCTATGCTACCTGAACCTGTTTTGCTTAAAGCACAGGAAGAATTGTTAGTGTATCCGGGTGCTGGTGCGTCTATCATGGAAATTAGTCATCGTTCAAAGATTTTTGATGAAATTCTGGAAGGTGCTAAAAATTCAATCAAAAAACTTCTGAATATGCCTGACTCTTATAAGGTTATTTTTACGCCGGGTGGGGCAACAATGCAATTTTCTATGTTAGCCATGAATTTTTTGAATGGTGGAAGTGCAGATTATATTAATACGGGTTCATGGGCATCAAAAGCGATGGGTGAAGCCAAAAAGCATGGAAGTGTAAGAGAAGCCTGGTCAGGGAAAGCAGAAAATTATGTTCGTATTCCTAAATCCTCGGAACTAAACATATCTGCTGATTCAAAATATGTTCATTTTACCTCTAATGAGACTATTCAAGGGATAGAATATTTTAATGAACCCGAAGTAGGGAATAAACCTTTATTTTGTGATGCGTCTTCTGACTTCTTATCTCGTCCGATAGATATAACAAAATATGCTTTGATTTATGCTGGTGCACAGAAGAATGTAGGACCTTCAGGGATTGCTGTGGTAGTTATTCGTGAGGATTTGTTGCCATTAGTTCCTGAAAAATTACCATCTCTGCTTGATTATCGCCTAATGGTAGAGAACAATTCACTTTATAATACCCCTTCGACATGGAGTATCTATATTATTGGACTTGTTTTGAAATGGTTATTGGAGAGTATAGGCGGATTAGATAAAATGGAGGAGATTAATAAGAAGAAGGCAGAGACTTTATATAAAGTGATTGATAATAGTAATGGTTTTTATCGTGGGCATGCAAAAGAGGAATCACGGTCGAGAATGAATATTACCTTCCGTTTGCCTGATGAAAACCTTGAAAAGGAATTTATATCTAAAGCAACAGAAACGGGCTTGCATGGGCTTAAAGGACACCGTTCCGTGGGTGGATGCCGTGCTTCTATCTATAATGCTATGCCTTACGAAGGCTGTGTCGCCTTAGCACAATTCATGGAAGATTTTGCCCAGTCTCACGGATAAGCCCGAATAAACAACTTGCTTAAAACCTACATATAGGCGCCATATAGAACATTATATTCAGTCAACCACGAAATTGGCTCTTCCTGAAATAGACGAGAGGTTTGTCGAAACACGGAAAAGGATTGTATATTGTCCCGGGGCTAAATTTGCGGGAAGCCTAAATTCTTGACTGCTTACCCAGGTACCATCGTTTCTTGTGAAAGAAGATGTGGAAAGGTCTGATACGAGTTGGTCACCTTTCATCAAACTTCGTGATTCAGTTACATTAGTCCCAGAGCCTGTGCCTAATAGTGCATATTGGATTGTTGTTTCAATTGTATTTCCAGGAGTCACTACATTAGGTAATACTTCTGCCCTCTCGAATGTTAATCTTTCTCCTTGAGCAGGTTGATAATTATATTGTTGGGCTGTTTCTTGAGCAGATTTTGCCTTTTGTGCTTTTATATCGTGAGCAACCAAACCTGCAATCCCTCCTAATACGCCACCAATGGCAGCACCTTCAAGGGAATGACCTGATTGATTACCAATAATTGCACCTGTGGCGGCACCAATTGCTGCACCTAATCCTCCTGCTTCTCCATAGGTTTGGCAACCTGAACCTTGAATTACAATTGATAATACAGCAACAATCAGGGTAAGAAGAATTACATGCTTTTTCATATCTTATTCCTTTCTTTTTTCATTTATACAAACGAATTCTACACTACATTTATTCAACAATTATCTTTTCTAAAAGACAAAACCTTTAAATAATTTCATAATTAAAGAAGACTTAATTAACAAAAAAATGCAAGTTTCCTTTTTATAACTAACTATATACATTAAATTCTGACAAGTAACTCTTTGCGTTGCTTAAGAATTCCTCCAATTCCTCTCCTGTTTCCTTTATTATGTCCTCATTTATTTGTGGGAAAAGCGATGTTTTTAATTTGATATTTACTTCAAAGTAGTCGCCTGCCAAACCGAAATTCCCAGCCCTTGACATTTCACTTGCAAGATAAATAACATAAGTTTCTAATGGATATTTATTCCCAACTTTTTCAGGTTGATTGTGATATATCATCGGGTAAGAAAGTGATGCAGGTAAATGCCACTTTTCTGCCAGCCATCTATTTACATCTACATAAGTTATTGACAAATTTATTTTTTCCTCTTTATAGAGGGGCCTCTCATTTTTCATTGCTTTCTTTATGATTGATTTATATTCGTCTTTTAAGGTAAGTGCTAAACAATATTTCCCTATATCATGCAAGAGACCTGCAGTAAAAAGCGTATCAGGAACTATTTCTGTTTTTATCTTCATTCCTAATAATTGTGCAGATTTTCCTGCACCTAAAGAATGTAGCCAGAAGTCTTCTGGGTCAAAGGCTAATTGTTTTCTTGCCCCAAATAAATCAAGGATTGTTGTGCTCAATGCTAACATTCTCACCGTTTCAAACCCAAGAACGACAATGGCTCTTTTTAAGTTATCTACCTGAAAACGAAGACCATAAAAAGCAGAATTTGCCATTTTCAATACTCGTGCAGACATAGCAGGGTCATTTTCCATAATTTTTGTCAAATCTGATGCTGAACTATTCTCATCATTGATTGCATCAATTAATTTAGTCATTACGACAGGAAGTGTGGGCAGGTCTTCATTCTTTTCTAATCTTTTCCAAATATCTTCCACTGTTTTTCTCCGCATTAGTTTTTAGCCTTATTTTAATACATACATTTATACATTTTACATACTTCTTTTATTTCCATTTTAGTTTTATTTATAAAATTGTTTGTTAAATATTCATCCATAATTTTTTTGGATTGTTCTAATTTTTGGACAATCAATTCGTTTATATAGTTTTGAATTCTTTCAATATTGATATTATTTTTAAAAAATTCTTTTTTATCTGTATACCCTTCTATTTCTGTTAGTAAAATCCTATAATCATTCCATTCCCCTAATTGGGTCTGCACTTCTTTAAACGAAGTTAACCACTTATTTATTGATTTTTCATATATATTATAATATATTTCCATTATGTATCGCGTTTTTTTTAGCATAATTCGGAACTGATGATTTTTTTTATCCAGTGGGTTTTTTTTATCTCTTATTATTTTAAAAGCATCCTTTATCTTTTTTATTCTTGAAAATATTCTCTTTTTAGCATGCAAATAGATACAAAAATTGTTTGAAAATTGAATTTGTTTCCCGGGAACATTTGTATTTATCCAATTATCAAGAATTTTTTTGGCTACATAGCAATTTGTCTTTTCTTTTTCTCTTTTTTTATCTAAAAACACAAGAAATTCTGAAAAAAAAGCGTCATCTATTATGTCTGGATTTTTATCTTTTAACGAAATGATGAGTTGTCTAATTACATCTAATTCTCTTCTCTGTCCCAGAAGTCGTGTCACACTTTTCATTTCATTGCAACATTTTCTCATTACCTTTGGCGGAATGCAATCCTTAAATTCACGGAAAAGGGCACGATTTTTTCTTGATATAACTCGAATATCATGAATAGCATCAAGGTCTAAATTTTCAAGAAGGGGAAGTTTTTCTTTAATAACATTATAGTTGTGTGTATAGTGTTTGGAAAACACTTCTTTTGTTGTGGGACAGTATTTTACTTCCCCTTCTTGAAGCATTTGTTCTTCATTCTTTTATCAATTTATTTTACTAAAAACTGATAGGTTCCTGATGTTAACTCAAATATTTCCTGAAGTGGTTCGGAAGTAATCGGTTTAACTTCAGGTTTTGCGACAACAGACATATTTTCCTTTTTAGGAACAACAACCTTTGCTTTACTATTGGGTGGTATATCTACCGTCATAGTAAGAGAACCATCAGGATTTTTATCCCATCGAGACAGGACACGTCCACGCACAGTATCTATATAAGCCTGAGCATAGTTTAACGGTCCTTCCCATACCTTGGGTGCGATAGTGAAATATTTGTATCCGGGTTCGGGTAAACGACGTATGCCTGCAATTCCACCAAAGAACCAATCAAGCACACTTCCAAACATCTGGTGGTTATGAGAATTCATTTCAGGTCCTGTTTTGTATTCCCACAATTCCCATAAGGTTGTAGCACCTAATTCAATCATGTAGCCGTAACTTGGTAGGTCTTTCTGCAGAACTACTTTATATGCGAGGTCAGCCATTCCGGCATCGGTTAGAACATCATAGACATATTTAGCACCTAAAATTCCGCAATAGAGGTGTCCATTCCTGTTCACTTCTATCTCCTCTCTTAACTTTTTCAGGGCAAGGTCTTTATATTCACCCTGAGCAATTCCGAGGAATAGTGGAAATATCTGCTGGAACTGTGTGCCATCATAAGGTTTTCCATCTTTTTGTGTGCCGTAACGATAAAATCCCTTTTCTTTATCGAAGTATTTAGCATTGAACGCCTCAGCAATTTTCTGTTTCTTTGCTTTGAAGTATTCAATATCATCTTGCTTGTCTAAAACTCCGGCAAGTTCTTCTAAAACAACCGCTGTCCAGTAATAACAACCTGTGCCTATGGGTTCCATAGGAGAACTTTCCAGTGCTACCCAATCGCCGTAGTGGCAATATTCCATAAGACCATCTTTCTCATCTTTTTCCATTGACTTAAACCAACGGACGAGGTTGTCATAGTGAAATTCTACGACACGATGATTCTGATAGTATCTCCATGAATACCAGGTAACCAGAGGATAGGCAATTGCCCATGGAGGCGAACCTTTTTTGTCACCCCAAATATTTGATGGGCATGTGTCAGGGACATAACCCTCAGGACTTTGAGAATCTGCGATGTCCCATAGCCATTTCTGGTAGTATGCGGCAGCATCAAAAGTCATTATGGTGGCTTCTGCTGCGAGGTGCGCATCACCCATCCAGCCCATTCTTTCATCCCTTTGCGGGCAATCAGTCGGGATACTCATATTGTTCCCGCGTATAGCCCAGATAACGATATCTCTAATTTTATTCAGAAGCGGATTGTCACATTCAAAATTACCTGAGCGTGGAAAATTTGTATGAAATACTTGTGCTTCGATTTTATCGGGAGTCAATTCGCCGGGATAGCCTGCCACTTCTGCATATCTATATCCATGCTGAGTGAAGCGAGGCATATACACTTCTTCTCCTTCACCTTTAAGGGTATATATATCGGTTGCCTTTGCACTCCTTATGTTTTCAACATTTATTCTACCATCTTCATATAGTAGTTCTGAATGACGAATTTTTATCTGTGTTCCTGCTGGACCCTGTGCTTTTATCTTCACAGCACCTGTCATATTTTGACCGAAATCAACAATGTAAACCTCCTCATCTTTGTTCGGTCCCCCGTCATTCCTTTTAGTAATAGATTTAGGCTTGAGATATTCAACGACCTGAATGGGCGGCATAACTTGAGCAACCAATTTTTCTGGAATATGCTCTGACATAGCCACAGGTAACCATTGACTATCATCATAATCAGGTGTATCCCAGCCAACCTTTTCCAATCGTGCATCATAAGTTTCGCCATGGTATAAACTCTCACTTACGATAGGTCCTGTGCTTGCCTTCCATGTTTCATCGGTAACTATCTTTTCAACTGAACCGTCTTCATACGCAACTCGTAGCTCTAACCAGCCTGTGCAGGTTTTCTTCCACCAGCCGTGTCCCAACATCATACCTACGGCGTTTTTGCCCTGTTTTAATAAGGGTGTAACATCATGAGTTAGATAGAGAGTCCTTTTCTCAAAAACGGTATAAGCAGGGTCTAAAATGTGGTCTCCTACTTTTTGTCCGTTGATATGAAGTTCCACATAGCCCAGACCTGATACATAAGCACGGGCTTGTTTGACGGGTTTGGTTATTTCAAATGTTTTCCGCAACATGGGAGAAATTCTTTTCCGTTCCCATTCTTTTCTATTATCATCTTTTACAGGTTCTTCATCTTTTTCTGGATGTCTAATCCATTTAGCAGTCATTTCTTTTTGCGGATTTAGAAAAGCGGTCTCGAAGTATGCAGGCTCGCTAAATTTGCTCGTTTCACCATTTTGAAAGGTAACACACACACGCCAAAAGTATCTTGTAAAACTTTCCAGAGGAGGACCTGCATATTCTATATGAACATTTTCACCTGACTCTACTGTTCCTGAGTCCCAAACATCGGGTTTGTTTTGATTGAGTGCATCCATAGATTTTGCTACTTGTATCTGGTAGGACTTTTGAAAAACATTATATCCCTTGTCCGGTAAAATCCAACTAAAACGAGGTATAGCCGTATCTATACCTATGTAGTTGGTTAAATATTCAACACGCAAATTCTCGGGCGCCATTGAGGATTGAGCAACACAGGGTATTGCAAAAGCAACCATGCTCAAAACAATGGGAGTAAGAGTAATTCGGTTCATCATTCTTCTCCTTAATTTGTTGTTAATTGTTATTTAACTATACTTTAAGTTTTGTTAGTTTAACAAATCATAACTTATCTGGGTCTGATATAGAACATTCTGCATATTCAATGCAGATATAATCTCAAAACGAATTAAGTCTATGTCAAATCTGATTATACCAAAACTTGCTTCCTGTGCTCTGTCTATATTCCTCTTTAACTGCCCGGGATTAAATAATACCTTTTTATTCTCTATCTTAACAATTGGAATATGCGTATGTCCAAAGCATTGGATATTGCAATCTTTTCCTGAACTTTTAAGTATTAGTTCTAATGTATGGGCAAAGGCTATCTTTACTTGATTAATTTCTTCAATTATCACCTTGGGTGTTTTCCAATCATGGAACTGGTCACACCATAAACCGGGAACTACTTTTACATTGTATCCCATCGAAGACAGAAAAATCCCATCTTCATAGTTATCTCCTAAATGATAGATGGTATCCACTCCCTTTTCATTTTTCAAAGAATAACATACATTTTCCATGAGGATATTATTCCCATGTGTATCGCTTATAATCCCTATCGTTCTGCTTTTCATTTGAATTTATTTTCTTTTATAAGATATATTTTATTGTGTGATTATTTTACCAAGTGAAGATTATAACCTTAAACCAGAGTAGAAAGGGATAAGATATGGGAACAAAAGGTAAAGAGATAGTGAAAATGGATGTTGAGAAGTTATTAACCCTGTTAAACAAGGCATTTTCCGATGAATGGCTTGCTTATTATCAATACTGGTTGGGTGCAAAAGTAGCCAAAGGACCTATGAAGGAAGCCGTGATAGCCGAACTCTTACAACATGCCACAGATGAACTACGGCATGCGGATATGTTAACCCTGCGGATAATCCAATTAGGTGGCACACCTGTGGAAAGTCCAAAACAATGGTATGATATGACAAATTGTGGTTATGATTCTCCAAGTGACCCGTATGTCCGCACATTATTAAACCAAAATATTAAAGGTGAACAATGTGCCATTCAGACCTATAATGCTCTTTTGAAAGAAACAAAAGAAGGCGACCCTGTAACCTATAATATGGTTCTACAAATACTTCAAGATGAGGTCGAGCATGAAGAAGACCTTCAAGCACTGTTAGAAGACTTAGACCTGATGGTATCAAGAAAATAAAGATAATATATAACTTAAAATAAGTTTTTAAAATCTTCTTTTGTTTATGGTTTTACTATAAAAAGTGTTAGAGGGTATTCAAAATCATTAAATTTTTTCTATATCATCATGCCAGCGTTGGTTATTTTTTTGCAGATTTAACTATTAATTTTGAAAATAATGTGTCTTGATAAAGGATAAGTAAACCTAAAATACTTAATGGTATTGTTAAGATAGCCAGCCATTGCATACCGTCTAAACCCAGGTAAATTTTAGGGTAGTCTGCACGAAAAAAGTCTTCAAAAAAACGACTGAGAAAATAGAATATTAAAAAAGACAGTGTGATTACACCTTTACGCGGATTGCTATGGCGAAGTGGAATTAGTATCAAAGCAATAATAATCCACATTGCTATTTCATATAGTTGTGTAGGATGAACAGGTAACGAAAAGAATTGGTTAGAAGAGATTAGTCCATTAGAAAACTGCTCTGCCCAAACAGCACTACCCTGGGGAAAACGCAAAGCAAAGAGCGAATTAGAAACCGTTCCGGAACAACAACCTGCACAAAAACAGCCAATACGCCCTAATATACCACCAATGGGTGTATAAGGAATCAAGATTTCTAAACCCTTAATAAGTGGAATTCTTTTAATTTCAAAATAGAGTAATGCACCAAGTAGTCCACCAGAAAAAGCACCTATAAACATGCTCCCTCCTTCCTGAAAATTAAAAAATTGTAATTTTATACTCGGAGCAGCGAGGAAGATAAAAAAAATGATTCTGCCAAGTATAAATGCAGATGGTGCGACAAAAAGTATGATACTTATCCCAATAGGATATTTTGGTCCATATTTGTAATTCCAGCGAATACCAAGAATAATAATCATACACACAGCAAGGAAATTGAAAATGTTATATAGTTCTATATCATAATCCAAAATATGAATTGATGGTAACATGAAATTACCCTTTCGTCTCTGATATTCCTCACAATCCCCAGCCAAAATATTTTCGCGTAATAAACATAGCAATAATTGTTATTACTACACATACGACTACAAAGATTATTGTTTTCCCAGAAATATAAAAAGATTCCTTTAATGACAGGTCTGATGTATTGTTAAACTTACTGTTATAAAAAGCCTCTTGTTCTTCGACACTATGAAAATAAGGAATATCAGGAGTAGGTGCAATAAAATTTTCATCGGGTATAGTAACATTTGTAACAATACTATTTTCTTTTATTTCAATCGTCTCTTCTTCAGCAGGGACAAGAGATTGCACCGCACCTTGAATAACCCTTGCTTCTAAATATTTTCCTTGTTCATAATATTTATCAAATTTTTTTAAACAAATAGGAAAACTTTTTCCTCTTACTTTTGTAAGGTCTGGATATTTAATTTTACATT